>JAZNND010000067.1:0-2425 GCA_045580085.1 Eubacteriales bacterium | reverse complement strand
TACATTCCTTCAACCGCTGCCGATTGCTGTGAGGACACTGCTGCTGTCGAAGCCTTTGACACCACCTTCCCACCAAAAGAAAAGAAGTGGATGCCGAGCCAAGAGGAGTTCTATATCTATAGTCATTCTTCGGTAGTTCGCTGAACGTAAAAGGAGCCGATGAGGTTTCTTTTGATTCCTCATCGGCATTTTCTTATTTTTCTATTTCGCCTTTCCAATCAAGGATACCGCCAAACTCAACGATGTTGGTGTATCCGAGCTTGACGAGCTTTTCGGACGCTTCCTTGCTTCGTCTTCCGCTTCGGCAATATACGAGTATCAGCTGCGATTTGTCGGGAAGCTCGGGAATCTCTGCCGTGCCTATGGATTCATTCGCAACGTTGATTGCACCTGGGATATGACCTTCGGCAAACTCGTCAGCTCTTCGCACGTCGAGAATTATATAATTCTTTTCCGTCTCCATCATCTTTACGGCTTCCGACATAGTTATTTGCTTATATCCTTGAGAATTTCCGGGAGCAGTACATGCAGTGAGAAGCAATGAAGATAGTATTATGGGAAGAAGTCTTTTTATCTTTTTCAATTTTTTGTTTCCTCTCTTTTCCGAGCGTTAGTGAAAAGGACATCTTTCTTTAATACACTGATTGTTTTTCTTTGAGTGCACACACTTGATTTCGGAGGTCTCCATTTCTACGCCAAGGTGTTCTTTTGCAAACTCTACGGCTTTTATGATAGAAATATACGAATCACGCTTACAGCAACGGGGGCCGCCAACCTCACCGATTGCACCGAGGGCACACGATGTCATCTTATTCGACAATCCCCAAGATTCGTTTGCAAGAGGTGTTGAGCCGGTCACAATGGACACGAACATTCCCGCGCTCACGCCTGCACCGCAAGCTCCCCAAAATCCGCATGCACCGCCGGGAACTTTTTTTCCGCGAGATTGCATCTCGGAAAGTGCTTTCACAAGGTCAATATCACCGCCTGCGTTTTTATATGCGGTAAGCAGTGCCGAGCCAACCAGAACGTGATGCTCGGGGCCGTGCATATGACAGAATGGCAGAGCCATCAGTTTTTGAATGATATCTATCGGGTTCTTTGAAGTTTCCGTAAGGCATACACCTATTATGCTGTCCATTCCTTGCGTATGGCATTCGTTGCATATGTAATGACCGTTTTCACAAGCGGTCTTGCTGTTTTCTTTTTTGTGGCAGATGGCACACTCCATCAGCTCGTCATGCTCTGAATATTTCAGCGGTGCACCGCAGATTAAGCATTCGTCTTTCATCTTCATTTCCTCTTATAATTCAAAACAAGATTTCCGTTTTCATTCTCCGATTTAACAAGCTCAAAATTTGCAATGTCTGCATCCATAAATAGCGGCTTGCTGTCCTTGTCTGCCACAATAGGAGCAACCACAAGACTTAATTCATCAACTACTCCTGCTCTCTCGAATGCTCCGTTGATGATACTGCCGCCCTCGAGGAGCAGAGTGTTGCAACCGAGGATATTCTTCAGCTTGAACAAAGCAAGCTCTACGTCAATAGATTTCTCGCCTGCGAAGATATACGGAATCTCCATAGATTTAAGATAACCGAGATAGCGTTCATCGACGTCTTCCGAAAGCACCTCGATAATCTGCGCTCCGTCATATCCCGGATCTCCGTCGGGATCAATGATTCTTTTCGATTTCCAACCAAGCTTGCCGTGGGTATCAAATGCAATAGCATAGAATCCACTGAGATCGTCCGCAATGAAATCCATCTTTTTATCCATATCGTGATGCACGGGATTGTACTGAGAGAGATCGGGATACCAGCCACCCGTAAAGCTACCTTCCATCGTAACGCGGCCGCAGATAAAGCCGTCTGCTTTCAATTCTCTATTCAAACGGTAATAGATTTCGGTTGCTTCAGCACACTCCGGCTGAAACAGAAAGTCGCCCGTGACCTTACCGTCAATGCTTGTCACCATGTGGCATATTATGTATGGTCTATTCATTCTAACACCTCATCAAATTCTTGATTTCCGATGAATTTATTATATCACAGAAACGGAGATAATACAAGTCGGTAATCTTTGTTTAAGGCTGCGTAATTTTTAATCACTATCCCTCTCAAAAACTGACGCAAAAAGGCGGGTTTTCGGGGGCAAAAACTCGCTACAATCGCCTGGAAAACTATTTGAGGGATACTTGCCTTAGAGCGCCCTAATTTGTCACACGGGGCGAATTTAAGGTCTTTTTGATGTCCCTTCCATTTAAACGGCTTCGTTTGGAAGAGGGTCACATCTCAAAAAACCTAGACGTAGCAAGGGATTTTCGGTCATTGGGAAAGAACAATAAAAACTCAAAATAGTAAAATTGCAAGGATTTTTTCGCATTCTGTGCAAGTTTTAAGGGATAGGCTCTTATTTGAACCTA
>JAZNND010000066.1:0-2928 GCA_045580085.1 Eubacteriales bacterium | reverse complement strand
TCGTTTGTGTATCTCTACTATTTTCTTCTTGAATGCATAATCGTATTTATACATAAAAAA
The DNA here is from genome assembly GCA_045580085.1 of Eubacteriales bacterium. GTDB lineage: Bacteria > Bacillota > Clostridia > Oscillospirales > CAG-272 > UBA1740. Next base: position 2,868 of record JAZNND010000066.1, on the reverse strand, counting down.
TCCCCTTAAAGTATTCTCGAAAACTTTTTTGTTTTTTCGAGTGTATACTCTAAGGGGATTATATCATAATGAGCTAGCCCGCCTTTTTCAGTTCTTTGACAAAAAGAATCTCTCACCAAGAGTTTATTCTTTGATTTCCGCCGCGTCTTTCAAGAATGGCATCAGCTCTTCCTTTTTCACCCGAGCAACAAAGTCAAGCTCATTGGCGATCGGTACTGCCGACGCCATACCGCCGAGCAGTTTTTGCGCATCCGCTAAATGATTGTCTGAACCCGCAAAGGGAATCAATTCATAGTGCTTGGCATAGATCTCCGCCATGGAGTCTCTGAATGCTCGGTCATGTTGAGCAGCATTGTAGATTTCAACACCGTGCACATGGCGCGGGAACAGACGAATGCATTCGATATATCCCGCCTCACGAAAGGGATGCGCTTGAATGATCAAAGCCCCCGCCTCTGCCATCTGTTTTAGGCGTTCGGATGTGCGAAGTGTTAAATTTTCGGGATGGGCAAGAAACCAAGCCTTTTCGAGTCCGTAGACGAGAAAATCCGTTCCGCCATAGGAGCATTCAACGCCGAGAAAGACCGAAAGCCCTATCTCACGCCCAATGCGCACCCCCTCTTCGTAATCGGAGAAATAAAACTCGACCTGTTCCTCATAAGGGAGCGATTTATCGCAAGAAATGTTGCCGTCCAAAAAATGATTGGTGATAAAAACGCCCGCGTAACCGAGACTCTTATAAAACAGCAAGCTCTCCTTAACAGTGGCTTTGGCGCATTTACTGACGGGCGCGGTATGCATATGCGTTTCGTACAAATAGGTTTTCATTCATTTTCATTCCTTTTGTGATTCTTTTCTTGAAAAATCGGGTTAAAATTCTCCGAGTTCTTCCAACAAATCCTGTACATCTTCCGAAAGCGCGAAAGGAATATAGACCAACTTGTACTGAACTTCTACTACCTCTGTCTCTTCGCCGTAAGACTCAACCGCTTTGATCATATTGCCATTGGTGTCGTACATATAATCATAAGTGGTTTCACCGTAAGAGGATGTATGAATCTTTTGAATCAAGTTACCTTTTTCATCATAGGAGTAATCGCAAACGGTGCGATTGTCAGTGGGAGAAGTATAAACATATTGAATTATATTGCCCTTGGCGTCATAGGTATACTCATCAAAACCATCCTCTTCACCATTTTCCATATAGGCAACCTTGGAAGGAAGATTATTGGAGCCGAGAAAAACCACCGTTGTCTCCGAGTCATCCTCGGATTGATAGCAAGCGCGGATCGGAATAAAATGAAATCTGTCCAAATACTTTTGAGAATCCTTATAATCTCCAAGTTGCTTAAACAAGGCGTAAGCATCCTCATAATTGCCCTCGTCGATCAGTGAGACTGCTTTTTCGTAATCCGGATTTACGGCAACGTCTCCATCGCCGTCTGTCTCTTTATTTTTGTCACACGAAGCCAATATAAGTGCACACGCAAGCACCATAAAGCACGCAAACAAAATAAGTTTTACTGTCTTTTTCATTTTTCTGAACATTCCTTTCTGTGCAAAGTTGCCTTTTGCGATGATTTGCCTACGGTAAATCTGTACCATACGCTACGGCACAGAAGACACAAAAGGCGTGTTTGAAGATTTATTTTCAAACTTTTCTCCTTGAAAATATCCGTTTGCCACCTTTGAAATCTTGCTTCCGCAAAAGCAAGCTCACGCGGATATTTTAGCACATCTCCGTTTTTTTGTAAACCCCTTATGTCGATTTATTCACATCTTCATGCTATAATGACCATATCAAATTTGACTATACAAAAAGAGGTTATATGCTTCCCTATCTGCTTTTATTTGTCCTACAAGCTGCCGTAACACATTTTAACAGCATTTTTCTCTACAAAAAATACCAGTTAAAAGCCGGCACATCTCTTTCGGCAAGCACCGTCTTTTTAATCATCAACGGTTCGGTCTCTGCTTTGGTTTCATTGATCTTCTTGCTCTCTTTGCGTGTACCCTTTGCCTTTACGCCCTATTCCTTTCTCATGGCAACGGTGATTGTGCTTTCTGCCGCGTCTGCCCTCGTGGTCACCTTCAAGGCATATCAAAACGGCTCCATCACCACATTCAGCATTATAAGCACCGTCGGCGGCATTTTGATCAACTGTCTTTGGGGCATCCTCTTTTTAAAAGAACAGCTTTCGGTGTTCGGCTATATCGGCATTGCACTGATGATTTTATCCGCCCTTCTCATGGTCGAACGGGACGGTCAGCGTTCCGGCAAGCGTTTTTGGATTTTTTGCGCATTGGCACTAGTCTGCAACGCACTAACCTCGCTTCTTTCCAAACAGCATCAAGTGGAAACCAATTACGCAACAGTTGATACGCTGAGCTTCAGCATATGGATCGGTGTTGTCCGTACAGTTATTTTCGCTTGTGTCATCCCCTTTGTGCTTCGCAAGCGCGGCAAAAAATCCTTTCAAGAGCCCCTTAAAGCCTCTCACCTCGCCGTCTGCGCCTCTGCCATATCAGGTTCGGCATACGTGCTGTCACTCATTGCCGCCATTTATGTGCCCATCGCGCTCTCATCGCCCCTTGGTACGGGTATCGGTATTCTGCTCGGTGCTCTGCTTCCCTTGCTCTTTTTCAAAGAGACTCTCTCGAAAAGGCAAATTTTCGGCGTGCTGTGCAGTTTCGCGGGCGTGCTCGTCTACTTTATTGCTCCCTAAAGCAAAAAAATAGTGAATTGTCAATAGAAGTGCAACACTTTTAGGAAAGATTTTGCAATTCTAAATTCCAAGAATCCTGAGCAGAAATATAATTTAAGCATTTGCGGGGTCTGTTGTTAATTAACGACAGATTCCGCAAAAG
>JAZNND010000065.1:0-2418 GCA_045580085.1 Eubacteriales bacterium | reverse complement strand
GAAATAGTGTCATCGTCCCCGAAGCCAAAGAGGCTATGAAGAACTTCAAGATGCAGGCTGCATCTGAGGTTGGCGTAAACCTTAAGGACGGCTACAACGGCGAGCTCACCTCCCGTCAGGCCGGTTCCGTTGGCGGTCAGATGGTTAAGAAAATGATCGAGTCCTATGAGAACTCGATGAAGACCGGTAAGTAATTTCTTTCGCGCTCGGCGCAATTAAAAGAAGAGAAAAACGGTTGATCGATTTTTAATCTTCTTTTCCGCAAAAGCAAAGAAAGCTAAGCTTTCTTGTGAATATTTGTGTGCGGTGGAGTAACCGCGAGGGCTGCTGTGCAGCCCTCTTTCTTTTTAAAGAGAAAAAAACACAAGAAAAAAGATAAAAAATCCTCTTTACATTTGATGTTTCTATGATACAATGGAATAAAAAACACAAAAGGAGACCGCCATGTTAACCTATCAAATAACCTCGTCTCTCGAAAAATGTTTTCCCGAACAAAACCCTGCGGGTTTTCCTGCCTTAAAAGAAATTTCCGTTTTGAAAAATCAAAAGCTCTCCTTCCAGTTCGTCTACCGCGAGGAAGGCGAGCCCGTCCGCTATTTTTTGAAGCCCGGCATCGCGGGCGCGGATGCTGTGACCTACCGCACCGTTGAACTGATTCCCTCGGCAATGCCCGCGTATCTAAATCAAATCGACGAGGATTATATTACCACTACGCCCCGTTCCTTTCCCGACTTGCTTATGCCTTTAAGTGTTGACGGGCTTCCTGTTTTCCCCCTCAAAACGAGCGCGCTTTGGATCGATATTGAAGCGGGCGCGCTTCCTGTCGGTGAAAATACCGTCACGCTTACTTTAACGAATGATGAGGGAGAGACGGCGGCGTCTGCGTCTCTTTCCGTTACGGTCATTGATGCGGAACTTCCCGAGCAGACATTGATTCATACCGAGTGGTTCCATACCGATTCGCTCATTTCCTACTATCGCGTCCCCGTCTTTTCGGATGAGTACTGGCGTATCACCGAAAACTTCATGCGCTCCGCATACGGCATGGGCGTTAACATGATCTTCACCCCCGTCCTCACCCCTCCTCTCGATACCGCGATTGGCGGCGAACGTCCCACGGTTCAGTTGGTTGACATTGAAAGAAAAGACGGAAAATATTCTTTCTCTTTTGAAAATTTCGATCGTTTTATTTCCTTGGCAAAACGCATTGGATTTAAATACTTTGAAATCAACCATCTCTTCACCCAATGGGGAGCCGAGCATGCGCCCAAGGTTATGGCAACCACCGAAAACGGGTACGAGCGCATCTTCGGTTGGGAAACCGAGGCAGGCGGAGCAGAGTACCGTGCTTTTCTTGCTGCTCTCATTCCCGCGCTTCGCGCACATCTTACCGAGCTTGGTATTCACGATGCTTGTTACTTCCACATTTCCGATGAACCGAACGAAATGCACCTTGAGTCCTACCGCGTTGCTCGTGATGGCGTTGTTGAGCTTCTTTCGGGCTGTAAGATTATCGACGCACTCTCCCGCATCCAATATTACGAAGAAGGGCTCGTTGCCATTCCCATTCCAGGTTCCAACCATATTGCACCTTTTCTTGAGAAGGATATCGATGAAAGATGGACCTATTATTGTTGCGGTCAGTGCGTTGGCACCAGCAACCGTTACTTTGCTATGACAAGTGCTCGCACACGCTATATCGGCACGCAACTCTACTATTATAATATAAAGGGTTTTTTGCAATGGGGATTTAATTTCTATTTCAGCCGCTTTGCTACCGAATCTGTCAATCCTTTCCTTGATTCTACCGGTAACGGATTTACACCTTCGGGCGACTGTTACATCGTTTATCCCGCACCGAACGGCGAAGCTTGGGAATCTATCCGTTATAATTCCTTCCGTGAGGGATTGGAGGATATGCGCGCCATGCAGCTTGCCGAAATGCTCGTCGGAAGAGAAGCCGTCAAGGCAGTGCTTGATCAATATGCGGGTAAAGTTGTTTTTGATGCTTGTATCAGTGATTCTGCCAAAATGCTTGCTTTGCGTGAGGCTGTTAATGCCTTGATTGCGAGGGCTTTGCGTAAAAACTGACAAATTGGCCCGGGCATTTTTCGCCGCTTTTTGTCAAAAAGCAGAAAGTGTATTTTACCTCTTGACAAATGCGGATTTTAATAGTATACTTATCGGGCACTCGGTTGAGTGCCCGGTGCTTTTCAGCGTGAGCTTTTGAAAAAAAGTGAAAAAAATTTCAAAAACCTCTTGACAAACCGAAAAGGCTGTGCTATAATAATCAAGCTGTCCACGAGAGAGATCTCGAAGACAAGCATCGATCCTTGAAAATTGAACAACAGAATTTCGAACAAAACATGCAAGTGTAAACAAGTGTGTGTAGACGGAATCTCGTTAAGAAAACACATT
>JAZNND010000064.1:0-2621 GCA_045580085.1 Eubacteriales bacterium | reverse complement strand
GTCGAATAATGGCAATGCAGCAGAAATCGAATGTCAGCTTGAAAGACAATTAAAAAAACATTTGGCGCGTAATACCGCCTAAGTAATTCCGCTTCTACCGGCGGTGTTACCGCGGTTGGAGCGTACCATGAAGGACGATTATTTTTAGATATGCCGAGCGTATCTTAAATTATTTCTGCTTCTTTATAATCTTTTAGAATTTATTGATATTATTAAATAGTTGCGTTTAAATTTATAACATTAATCGCGAAACAACAATAGCTGCCCCGCCGATTTTTCGGCGGGGCATTCTGTTACGACAAGGAATTAAAAATCAATTTCTTTTATTATAAAAATCTTTTTATCCTTGCCATATCCTTGCATCTTGATATATCCAAGTGCTTCGAGGTCATCACAGTAGGTGTATCCAAGGTAGGATTTGTGCAGGTCATCTCTCCCAAGGGCGACGAGCATTTGCCACGGGTATGGGTTGCAACTACCGTCCTCAGTTTCGGAGCAACGCTCTTTGAGGTACATATACAGTTTATATAAATAATTTCTGTATTCACCTACGATAAGACCGTCACGCTGTTTACGGAGATAATCAAGTTTTTCGGCTATCTGTTCTTGTGTCAGAACTTTCTTCTTAATCAATGTTTTCACCTCTTTTCATTCTTCTTTTGCATCGGCGCTGTTCGTTTTCGCGCTCTCTGCGTTGTATGTACTTAAATTCTCGGATGAGTTCTTTATATCGTTCTGTGCGTGGGTTGGAGAGTTTCTGCGGTGATGCCATATAGCATATAAATTCTTCCTTCACGCAGTATTGGGTACTGCCGATTTTTACACCGTGCAAGGTTTGTTCTCTTATCAGTTCGTGTATGCGCTGTGGGTTATGTCCGACAAGTTCCGCCGCCATCTGTGTGGGCAGAGCTTCGGGCAGCTCTGCCCACAGCACCTCCAACCATAGCCTGAAAGCTTCGCAGTTTTCCTCGGTGGCTTCGAACATCGGGCGCGGATGCCATTCGGTTCGGTTTGAGAACAGACCGTTCAGCTCGGATAGGAAGCCTACCTCGGTATCCATACGGATTTTGAACATTTCCGCATCCTCTATCAGCACACGGTACTTATGGGTTGCGTGTCCGGTATTTTCGTGTGGGATATAGTTATGATCCATCAGATATTTCATCTTTCGCGTGGAAATGTGAAGGTATTGACGGAGCTGACCTCCGCTCATATATTTCTTTTCAGCCATATATTAGATCATCCTTTCAGTTAGCAAAAATGCACCTCAGTCCGAGGCGCATCATTCCTTTGCTTTATTAAAGATATTGCTGATAATATCAGCGCTTTCCTGTTTCTTGGACTTATCAAGGTGGGCATAAATATTTGCCGTTGTTGCGAGGTCGGAGTGACCAAGAAAGGCGGACACGTTCAGCAGAGGCACGTCCTGATTGATGAGGATGCTTGCGAAGGTGTGCCGCAGATCGTGGAAGCGTATCTTTCGCAGGTCATACCGCTCGATGAGGTCGGAGAAGCGTTGGGTGACTCTGTTCGGTCTTAGCAGTTCGCCGAGCTGATCGACGCAGATATAATCATCGAATTTGCGGTTATAGCTGCCTTTGAACATTTGGCGGTACAGGTCTTGCTTCTCCCTTTCCTCACAGAGCATTTCATAGACGGGGTCGGGTATGGGAAGTGTTCGGCGGCTTGATTTATTTTTCATTTCCTCTATGGGTTCTACGATGACCTTGCCGTCTTCCTTGTACTCGATGACCTTGGTGTCGAGCAGGATGGTGCGCTTATCCCAATCGACTCTTGACCACCGAGCACCCAAGGCTTCGCTTCGGCGCAGTCCCAAGCCGCCTGCCAGAACTACCGCAGGATAGATAACGTCACCTCGAAACAGTCTGAACATGGTTATCATTTCGTCTTCGGAATAGTGTTCGCCGGTGAACTTATTTTTCTTCGGTCGGTCGATTCGGTCGAAGGGGTTGGCATCGATCAGTCCGTCCTTGAACGCTCTTTTGAAGGCGCTGTGGAGGACGGTATGATAGTGAATGACGGTGTTGGCGACGACGCCCGACTCGAACATCCACTCATAAAAATCTTCGATGTCCGTTGAGGTGATGTTGCCCACCGTCAGATTGTTGCGGGCAGTAAAATACCGCCGAATTCTACCGTAGATCATTCCGTGGTAGCTTTCGGCGGTACTCTTTTGGATATTCTTTTCGACCTTTCTATAGTGGGCGCACATATAATCGAAGATCGGAATGTCCGAGGCGGGCTTTTCATTTCGGGCAAGCTGCTCGGCATAATCATTTTCAAAGGCTTTTACTACCTCTCGGTAGGCTTTGTTCACCTTTGATTTGTTTGTGCCTTCGGGGAGACCGAGGGCGCGCCATACAGGTTTTGTTTTTCCGTTTACTTTAACTTGTATCACGGCATAGAGGCGACCCTTTTTAGCCTGTACGCTGGCTGCAAGTGTGGTTTTGGCATCCATTTGTTATCACTCCTTTTTTATTTTTGCCAACACGAACAATATCACAACTCGTTTGACAAGTCCAGACATTATCGGAAGTTTTCTCAAGAAAGTAGACCCTTGGGTTCGAACTTGGTCTGTCCTTTTGCTGTAAATAATCGAT
>JAZNND010000063.1:0-17799 GCA_045580085.1 Eubacteriales bacterium | reverse complement strand
ATTATATCATAAACATGCCGCAAAATCTTCGATTTTGTTCACGGAAGCATAACTTCCGTCTTGCGCACCGCGCAAGCGGCATATTTCCGATGGTATCCGCGCACGCGCTTCGCGCGAGTCGTCGCACAAAGTGCGACTATGGCGGCTTTGCCGCCTGCGGATATTATATCATAAATCTAAACCCGTGTCAACTTTTATCCCATCGCGCTCTTGACTTTTGCTTGACGGTGTGCTATAATGCAAGCTGTAAAAAATCAATACCTGCCACCGGGTAGGAATGCCAAAAGCATTCGCCACGCATCGTTAGGTCTTAGAAGATGCGCCGCGGATGCTTTTTTGAGGTTTTATATGAAAATGAAAAAATTTTTATGTCGATTTACTCTTTTTGAGAAGATGCTTTGGAGTCTTTCTGTGTTTGCAATCACGCTTTCCTTTCTTCTTTTTGACCGAGGCACGCCTTTGACACTGATCGCTTCGTTGCTTGGCGTTACTTCGCTTCTCTTTGCCGCCAAGGGCAACCCCTTGGGCCCTGCGCTTATGATTTTATTCAGCCTGCTCTATGGCGCGATTTCTCTCTCTTTTTCTTATTACGGCGAGATGATGACCTATCTCGGGATGACGCTTCCCATGTCAGTCTTTGCGCTCGCCGCATGGCTCAAAAACCCTTACCAAAAGGGGCACGCCGAGGTCAAAGTTGCGAGGCTGTGCCGCGCGGATGCTGTTTTTATGCTTCTTTCCTGTCTCGCCGTCACGCTTGCCTTCGGTTTTTTGCTCGCACGGCTGGGTACGGCAAATCTCATTCCAAGCACCGTCTCTGTTGCCACGAGCTATCTTGCCGCCTATTTGACCTATAAAAGAAGCCCTTACTACGCCCTCGCCTATGCCGCGAATGACGTGGTGTTGATTCTGCTTTGGGTGCTTGCCAGCTTTTCGGATGTCTCTTACCTTTCGGTCACCGTCTGCTTTGTCGCTTTTTTGGCAGGCGATCTTTACGGCTTTTTGAGTTGGCTTCGTATGCAAAAGGCGCAAGCAAAATGAGCAAAAAGAATTGCTTTTTGAAAAAAACATGCTATAATTGGGGTGGTAAATATCATCCGAGAGGAGCGTTTTATGAAGATTACGTATTATGGTACTGCTGCCGCTGAAGGTGTTCCTGCCCTCTTTTGTGAGTGCGAAACATGCAAAGCAGCCAAAAGAAACGGCGGAAAGGATATCCGAACCCGTTCGCAAGCCTTGATTGACGATGGGCTTTTGATTGATTTTCCCGCCGATACCTATATGCACATGCTGTACGGTGGTTTGCCACTCACCAAAATTGCACACTGCTTGATTACCCATGCGCACAGCGATCATCTTTATATAGACGATTTCTCCATGCGCGGAAGAGGGTTCGCACCGGTGACTGCCGAGGGTGCCGAAACGCTCCATGTTTACGGCTCGGAAATGGTAAAGCGCGCGATGGCAGGTGAGCTGTATTGCCGCTTTTCGCAAGAAAAGCGCGTGGAATTCCATCAGCTGTCGGCGTTTGAAACATATAAGATTAACGGGTATGCCGTGATTCCCTTGCATGCCAATCATGATATTTATGCCGCACCGTTTATTTACATTATCGCCAAAGACGGCAAAACGCTTCTTTACGGCAACGATACAGGTATTTTCCCGGACGCAACTTGGAAATATCTTGAAAAAAGCGGCATTAAATTCGATTATGTTTCCCTTGATTGCACGAGTGGCATTGCCCCGATGAACTACGATTCGCACATGAACCTTGAGCGCAATCTCATCGTGCGCGATCGTTTTTATGCCTTAGGCTTGGCAGATGACGGGACCATCTTTTGCTCCAATCATTTTTCGCATAACGGCGGACATATATTATATGACGATTTCACAGCCGAGGCTTCCAAACACGGCTTTTTGATGTCATACGACGGCATGTCCTATGAATTTTGAGCGTCAAAAGTGTATTGCCCAAGTGTCCGTGTTTGCTTCTTGTTTTTGCCGCGCGTTTTTTGCGCAAAAACTCTTGACAAAGGGGTTAATTTGTGCTATCATAATTAGGTCGATGGATGGCCCATCGTCATGCGGAGACTGCAAAACGGGATAGGCGCAATCGTGCCGACTTTCGAAGCACCGCCTCGGAGAGCTGCTCCGTGTAAAAATCAACAGCATCTCTGCGGGTGTGGCGGAACTGGTAGACGCGTAAGATTCAGGTTCTTATGGCCGCAAGGTTGTACAGGTTCAAGTCCTGCCACCCGCACCAAGAAAAGACAGATGGACGTTCGTCCGTCTGTCTTTTCTTTATGCCGTACTTGCCGACTTGAACCTCGTTCATTCCGCTTTGCGGAATGAACAGACTTTGCGTGATGTGCGGCTATCTTACGCAAAAAATCGGCGCAAAGTCACTGCAAGTTCCTGCCACCCGCACCAAGTCTTAATAGCTTGAACTTTTTTACCGTTGGTAAAGGGTTCGGGCTATTTTGTTTTATAGAAGAATTTAATGAATTTTGCAATTATTAAAGCGAAAACCTTAACTCTTGATTTCAAGTCGCATAATGTGTAATAGAGGTTCACCAAGAACCATTAGAGCATATTGATGCCAAAAATTCAAAAAAAATAAAAAATATAGAAAAATTAAATAATTGAATATATGAAACATATTGACAAAATGCAAAAAATATGATAAACTATGATGGAAAAGAAAGAAATGGAGCGAATCGGAATATGGTCAACTACAACGATATACCTGCAAATATAACAGTAAACCGATTGGGTAAGTTTATAAAAAATGAATTAATCTCTCCTTATATGGGAAAAGTAATGCCTAATGAGGTAAAAGAAACTATTAAAAAAATCTTCACAGAAGATAAGTTTCGAGAAAAAATTTATAAACGTCCATTGAAAGAAGGAGAACCTATTAGTTCAACTTGGTCTGTAGCATTAACACAAATTCTTGGTAGAGAAAGAGTAAATATTATAGTTCAAATGTTGAGCAATAAATAATAGTTTGAGGTTATATGATGAAAGATTTTAATTTACAAGACGACTTGGTTGCAAAAAAGATAACCAAAGATGATGTTAGCAAAAACAATGTCACTTTGTGTATCACTAACAACTATTTAGAAGTAAATTTTGAAGAAAACGCTTGGGATGGTGTGGCAAATAAAATTATTTCAAGTCGTCGAGAAAAATAAAGGGAAAATAAAATCAAATGAAAAACGTATTAGCAAGAAACTTACCAGTTTTAGACGAAGGCTTTTTTAACGAAGAATTATTTGCTAAGTGGTATAATGATTTATATGAATGCTCTCAAAGTATTTTAAACGCATTTAAAAAATCATTAGGAAATATAGAAGGATTTTACTATCAATTAAATCCAACTATGTTAAGAGAGGTGGTTTATGATGCGATCATAGGATTACGAAAAATTGTATTAAGTGAAAACAATGAAGTTAGTGAACCTAATCCTTTTAAAATAGCTTCGCATTTAGGTTATTGGTTCATCAGACATAAGCCAGTTATGTTTTGTCAATGGGAAACAGAATTTGATTTGACAAGGATAAAATTCAAAGATGAAATTCAACAAAACGAAGAGTTAAGGCTTGTTACTATTTGGGAAATAAAACATATCAATGAAATAATCGCATCTGCTTTTATGATACGCTATATATTCTTGATTGATAGCAAAAATATAATTTGTCGAAACACAGAATTAAAGAAATTTAAAAACAATGGTAAATTCTACTTTAATGATTTTTCTGAATTAAGTGATGCTGTAATAGACAAGCTTAGATACCATATATCTTATAGATGCATAACACCAGAAGTTCTTGAGCATTTTTTGGAGGGTTATACATTGCACCCTATTTGGAATTTAACTGCAAACCTTTGGGAAGCCGAAGAGAATGAAAAAAAGTAATTATATAACAGTATTTTCTCTTTTTGACTTTAGCAAAAGAAAAAGAAAAAAGGGATTGACTTGTATAAAAATTATATTTGCTATATTTTTCACTGTATACATAGCTACATCAATATCAACAGTATTTTTTAACAATGTTATGCTAATAGAAGCTCTACTAAATATAGGAAATATTTTATCTGTTGCAGTATCCATATTGATTTCATTAATTGCAATTATGATTAGCAATAATTATAATGAAGAAATCGTAAATTTATTAAATGGAATTATTGACAGAAATGAGCCTTTAGACTTGGGGTTAAAGTCTGATAACGAAAAACAAATTTCAAAATTTGACTTTCTTAAAATCCTATTTATTATTAATTTGATTATAATTTGCATCTTGTTTATTTTAAGCTCTTGTTTTCAAATTATGGCCTTGTACATCAAAACGATAGGTCGCATAACTGACGCTTCTCGAATTTTTACATTTGCTCTTACTGTTGCGGTTTTAGCATTAAATTTCTTATCAATATGTGACTGTATAAAAACATCTAATAAACATAAAAAAACGATTGTGAAGATTGAAAAAATTAATAATCAGTTTTTTGAGCTGTACAATAGGAACAAAGTTGATGGCTTGAAGAAATAATTTGAATTTTAGGCAAGTAAAGCCGTTTGTGCTATACCTGCCTACCGTTTTCTTGGGCTGACGGTAACCCCTTATCTGCCGTTCATTCGTTCATCGACAGCATAATCCCATTGGTATCAATGGGGTTCTTTTTCTTTATTCTGTTGTTTGTTATTCAATTTTTGTTTTTGCCATTCTTCATAGTCTTTTTGTCCTTCTTCCGAAGCAAGATATCCAAGAAGCGATGGACAGTTATAAAAAATATAATATCATAGTGGCAGAAGCAGAACAAAAATGGGAAGAACGCCAAGAAGCGGAACGTCGTCACAAGGAGACGTTGGATCAGCTTGAAAAAATCGCACGGAATCAACAAGATATAAACGATAGAATAGATTATCTTCGTCGATATCGATAATGCTATCAACGCTTATCGTATTGTTGAAAGTGGTGATGATTATGTCAAGATTTTTGATTTAAAGGTGCTTTTACATATAAATTAACCCTAAAACAAGCTAAGGCGAGCCGTAAAAAGCTCGCCTTTTGATATGAAAAATATAAAACGCAAGTCAAACCTTTCGGTTCAACTTACGCTCTTAGTGGTGGGGGCTAGCTCATTAGTCATGAGCTACCGAAAAACGAACAAAAATGCTCGTTTTCTGCCCCCTGCAAATATTTCAAAGAAAATTTCCTCATTTTGCCTTTGGCGGCGTAAAATCAGGCGGGCTAGCTCTTAATGAGCTAGCCCCTTCTTAAAGCAACAAAAAAGAAAATATGTAAACAACGTGTTTTGTTTTTATCTGTAAAATATAACAAAAATTTACAAAAATACCATTTTAAACAGAGATTGAAAAGAGTGCTGTGCCGCAAAAAATGCGAAATGCGGCATGGCGAGAAAGGAGAATGACATGAAATACAGGGTAGTAGGTTGGACGGAATACGATAATGATTCGGTGGAGGCTGAGTCTTGCTCCGAAGCCGCTTTGCAGGCGATCATTGCGGATATTAAAGAGAAAGGGTATACTTTCACGGGCTACGACCATCAAGAATGCATCAACGGTGCCCCCGTTTTGAACGACGGTAAAAAACGCCTTTTTTCTCAACGAGGTTTTGGCGGCGTGATGGCTCGCGCACACGGCAATTTTTCCCGCATGGGATATGCGCAGTATGCCTTTGACTGGGGAGATGACGATGATAAAAAAATGCCGCCTTTTGAAAGAAGCTTTTGCCCCGAGGATTTTGTGCCGGAAGAGAATTTAAACGAAGAATTTACCTATACCGTATCGCAAGAACTTTTTGAGAAAGCGGAAAAAGAAAAAAGCGTGACGCTTGCCGACTCCGAAGACCTTCTTTTTTTAGATGAGGGAGATACACTGACGCTTGTGTGCGGAAAGGAAAAACACTCCTTCCTCGTCAAAGAGCTCACAAGAAAAAGGGATTTAAGCGAAGAGGATGAGTTAGAGATCATGGCTGCTGTTTACAGCTTCGATGAGAAGAAAGAAAAGCGTGCCAATGAAAAATTTGAAAGCGCACCTTGGGTGTTGGAGCTTTTATTTGAGTGATAAAGCGGGCTGGCTCATGAAGAGCCGGCCCGCCGCATTTTTTTAACTATATTTATTTTTTTGCCAGTGCGTTGATGATGGTTTCGCCATACCAAAAAGAAGGATCCTTGAATATTTCCTTTAAGCGGTTCAGCGCGTCTTCCATCCACTCATATTCCGAACGAAGCCATTCGTCCTCGGGATTCTTTTCCGACGCCAATTTGAAATACATGTTTCTCCAACTGAAACGCTCTTGAAAGATTTCCATGCGTTGCTCGGTGGAAAGGGAAGAGATGTCCTTCATCCATCCGAACATGCGAATGTCCCGATATCCCGATACGTAAAGATGGTGGTGGAGCTGTAATCCCAGATCGCGAGAGGCATTGCCCGGCGCACGCTCGGTGCGGTCTTGGATTTCTTTGATCAAGCCGTTATCGCCATAGGATATGGTAGATCTGTCCGCGGTGTTGCGCAAAAGAATATATCCGTCCTCCTTCAAAAAGGCGCGGCAACGTTTGAAAAAGGCAATGGGATCTTCGATGTGTTGCATAATGTAGGCACCAAAGATGATATCGAATCCGTCAATGCCGTATTTTTGCATGATCGTTTGCATGCGTTCTTCTAAATTTTCCGCATCGATGTTGACTTGCTCAAAAACAAAGCGATCCGATCCGCGGTTGATTTCCCGCGCCATTTCAAGCGCACCTTCTTGAAAATCAATGCCGACGACAAGAAGATTGTCCCAATCGGAAAAGCGGTCTTTGGCGACAACGCCGTAGCCGCAACCGACATCCAGAACGCAAACGCGTTCTTTTTTTTCGAAAATGCGCTTTAACTCTCGGATCGGTGCCATATCCGCTTCTCTTGTGAGCTTGGCTTGGATGGATAATCGCTGAAGCTCACCTTCCATCAGCGGACTGTATACCGAACCCTCTGTTTTTTCGATATTGGTTGTCATAGCTTTGCTCTCTCCCGTTATTTTTTGCTCGCGATCGCGGTGATGATGGTTTCGCCATACCAAAAGGATTCGTCACCGAAAATCTCCTCCAGCTTATCGAGCGCATAACTCATCCATTCGTAGCTGTTTTTTAAAGCCACGTTGGTGGGATCGGCTTCCAGTGCTTTCTTGAAATATATATTTCTCCATGAGAAGCGTTCCTTAAAGATTTCCATGCGCTCATCGAAATCCAATCCTGCCAGTTCCTTGAGATATCCGAACACGCGGATGTTTTTATATCCCGTAACAAACAAGCGGTGGTACAGTTCGATGCCGGTGTCTCGCTCGGCGTTGCCGGGAGCTTCTTCCGTTTTATCCTGTATCTTTTTGACCAAGCCGTTATCTCCGAACGAGATGGTGGATTTGTCCGCAGTGTTTCGGAAAAGAACATATCCGTTGGGGCTCAAAAGCGGACGGCAGCGTCTCAAAAATTTAGTAGAATCCTTGATGTGCTGCAAGACGTACGGACCGAAAATAAGGTCGAAGGCGTCAATGTCGTATTCTTCCATAAGCTCTTCCATGCGATCGGGAAAATCTTCGCCGTCTAAATCCACATACTCATAAACGTAATTTTCTTCCTCGTTTAATGCGCGTGCTTTTTCGATGATTTGCTCGGTTTTGTCAATGCCCAAAACAAAGACATTATCCCAATCGGCAAAGCGGTCTTTCGCAACAATACCGTTGCGGCAACCGACGTCCAAAATAAAAATCTTTTTCTTGTCCTTGAATTTTTCTTTGATCAGTTGCAATGCGGGCAGGTCGGCATCCTTGGTTAAGCGTGCTTGTAAAAGCAAACGCTTTTTCTCGCCCTTGTCCGTCGGATTGTAAGCGGAAGCCTTCTTTTCCTTGAAAATCGAATTTTCAAGAACCGTAATGGCGGAATGGGACGGCTCGCTTTCTTTTTCGCTCGGCTGAGAGGGTGCGCCGCGCTTTTTCTCCAGTGCCTTGATGATAAAATCGCCGATCTTATCAAAGGGATCCCGATCCATATTAAAAGATTGATAGTGGCGGATGGCGGTCGGCACCTCATGCAATTCCATGTTTCCGAGATAGGTAACGACGGTACCATCCACAATGCCGGAAAGCAGATTTTGCTGGTAGCTTTGCCATTCGTATTTACACCATTGAGAGGTCAAATATTCAGCTTTAGAGCCGAGAACGACCATAAGCTCAACACTGTCGAGCGCATCGTCGATCGCGTCTTTATAGGCGGCTTCACCAAACTCAAGCAAGGAAACATTGCTGAAAAAAACGTTAACGCCCTTGCCGAGCAGATAAGCGTATAATTTTTCAGCAACCTGGCTGTCGACGGTTTTTTCGCCGTTGTCGGTATTTTTGAAAGATAAAAAGACTTGAAATCCCATTTTGCACCTCAAAGCAATGGAGTTTGAATACTGTTTTACAGATATATTATAAAGCAAAAAAAGCGTTTTGTCAAGAAAAAGAGGGGGAGAAAGAAAAGGCGCGAGAGCCCCGAAGGAACTCCAAAGAAAAAACCACCCGAATGGGTGCGAGGGAAGAGCGTGATTCCACGAGTAAATGCGCCTTGGTGCGCATTTACTCGCCAAGAATGCGCAGAGCGCATTCTTCTCGCTTTTTGCGGCTTTGGTGCGCAAAAAGCTCGGGGGCTCTCCGCGCGTTTTGGCGCGCGAGAGCTCCGAAGGAGCTCCAAAGAAAAAACCACCCGAATGGGTGGTTTTTTCTTTGGAGCGGATTACGGGGCTCGAACCCGCCACCTCGACCTTGGCAAGGTCGCGCTCTACCAAATGAGCTAAATCCGCATAAAGCGGCTCCATGGTGGGATGTTGCCGCTGGTGCCTCCGGTCGGAATCGAACCAACGACACGAGGATTTTCAGTCCTCTGCTCTACCAACTGAGCTACAGAGGCGTGTAAATGGCGACCCGGATGGGGCTCGAACCCACGACCTCCAGCGTGACAGGCTGGCGCTCTAACCAACTGAGCTACCGGGCCACATTTTACAACGTTGCACTTTCGTGCTGGTGGGAACAACAGGGCTCGAACCTATGACCCTCTGCTTGTAAGGCAGATGCTCTCCCAACTGAGCTATGCTCCCATGTTCTGTCTCTTGACGACGGTAGTAATTATAGCAAATGTTTTTCGATTTGTCAAGCCCTTTTTGCAATTTTTTTTATTTTTTTCGAAAAAATTTTTTTCGCTCCAAAAAGTGGCTTTCAAACATACTTTTCTATGAGACAAAAGGGGAGGGGCAGAGCGTGTTTTCTCGCCCCTCCCAAAGTCTGTGCCGAAAGAAGACTTTAAGCTTCGGAAAAATCTTCCTTGCCGGCACCGCAAAGCGGGCAGACAAAATCGTCGGGAAGATCCTCAAATTTGGTGCCGGGAGCAATGCCTTCGTCGGGCATGCCCGCCTCCTCGTCGTATTCCCAACCGCAAAGATCGCAAACGTATTTTTTCATGATTTTTTCTCCTTTATATAAACATATTATTGAATTTTTTCAAAATCGGCAGCACCGTGCTTGCAAAGCGGGCAGATAAAATCGTCGGGCAACGGTTCGCCTTCATAAATATAGCCGCATATCTTGCAAACATAGCCCTTTTTGCCTTCTGTTTCGGGTTTGGGCTTGACATGATCTTGATAGTAGGTGTATGTCATGGTTTCTTTATCGGAAATTACTCTGGCTTCGCTGACCGAGCAGATAAACATGCCGTGGGTGTCGAGGTCCACGTAATCTTCTACCTTAAGCGAGAGAAATGCGTTGATATAACGCGGGAGAACGACCAAGCCGTTCTCGGAGCGCAAAGGTTCGCAATCCTTAAATTTATCGGTGTTTCTGCCACTCTTAAAGCCGAATTGCTCAAAGACTTTGAAGGGAGCTTCGGTGGTGAGGCAGTTGACGTTCATTTTCTTTGTTTGTTTGATGATGTGATGCGAATAGTTTTCTTTGTTGATGGTGACGGCAACGCGATTGGGTGTGTTCGTCACTTGGGTGACGGTGTTAACGATGAGTCCGTTGTCTTTTTTGCCGTCGTTTGAGGTGACAACATAAAGACCGTAGCCGATGCGGAAAAGGGCGGTAGCATCATTTTTGTTTTCATTTTCAACGCTTAATGCCAAGTATTCTTTACAAAGCTCCTTAGCAAGCGCGTCGATTTCTGCCGCATTTTGCTCGTTCGGCGCGGAGAGAATGCGCACCGTCTGTTCGGTGAAGGTCAAGTTTTTGGCGGCGGCGAGACGCTCCTTCATCACCTTGGCGGCGAGGGGTGCCCAGCTTCCGTTTTCGATGAGACCGACGGTGCGGTTTTTAAATCCGCGCTCGGTCAGGTGATCGATAAATTCACGCATGAAGGGGAAAATGTCGGCATTATAGGTGGTGGTGGCGAGCACAAGTTTGTCAAAACGGAAGGCATCCGCTACCGCTTCCGCCATGTCGCCGCGTGCCAAATCGTGCAATACAAGCTTGGGCGCACCGTATGCCTTGAGCTTTTCGGCAAGAGAAAGCACGGCGCGTTTGGTGTTGCCGTATACCGAGGTGTATGCGATCACGATACCGTCCTCTTCGGGCTGGTAGCTCGACCAAAGGTTGTAAAGTCCGAGGTAATAGCCGAGATTTTCTTTGAGAACAGGGCCGTGCAGAGGGCAGATCATGGCAATATCGAGCGCCGACGCTTTTTTGAGTAAGGCTTGCACCTGCGCGCCGTATTTGCCGACGATGCCGATGTAATAGCGTCTGGCTTCGTCTTTCCAATCCTCTTTGGCGTCGGTCGTGCCGAATTTGCCGAACCCGTCTGCGGAGAAAAGAATCTTATCGGCATCGTCGTAAGTCACAATGACCTCGGGCCAGTGCACCATGGGGGCGGTGACGAAGGTGAGCGTATGCCGTCCGAGGGCGAGTGTATCACCCTCGCCCACCACGATGCGGTTATCGGTAAATTCGGTGCCGAAGAAGTTTTTCATCATGGCGAAGGCTTTCGCCGAGGAAACGACCGTCGCTTCGGGATAGGTTCTTAAAAAATGTACGATGTTGGCGGAATGATCGGGTTCCATGTGCTGTACGATCAGATAATCGGGGCGGCGGTTTTCGAGCGCGTTTGCTAAATTATCCAACCATTCGTGCGTAAAAGCGGCGTCTACGGTGTCAAGTACGGCAACCTTTTCGTCAAGAATGAGATAAGAGTTGTACGCCATGCCGTTTTTTACCTTGTACTGACCTTCGAATAAATCAATCTTTCGATCGTTTACGCCGATATATTTTACGTCATTTGTGATAAACATGTTTCGCTTTTCCTTTCTGCTTTGGAGCATGAAAAACTTTTATTCTATTATTTTGCCGTCGGTGGAGATCGTAATCACTTGCCATGGAATAAATTTGCCGCTTGCCATAAGTGCGCGCTTAACGGCGTTTTCGAGTCCGCCGCAGCAAGGCACCTCCATGCGCAAAACCTTGACACTTTTGATGTCGTTGTGCCGTATGATCTCGGTCAGCTTGTCGGCGTAGTCACCGTCATCAAGCTTCGGACAGCCGATGAGCGTGATGTGGTTGCGCATAAAATCCTGGTGAAAGGCTCCGTATGCGTATGCCGTACAATCGGCGGCAATGAGAAGATTGGCATTTTCAAAATAGGGCGCGTGCACGGGCACAAGCTTAATTTGGCAGGGCCATTGCAACAGCTGGCTTGTAATGGCAGAGGGGCTTTTGGGTGCGGGTGCCGCATCGCGCTTGATGGCTTTTGCCATCGTACCGGGGCAAGCACAGGGAGTGCTTTTTTTGGCCGCTTTCACTGCCGCCTCGTCGTAAGCGGGGGCTTCCCGTTCCTCAAAGCAGATTGCACCCGTCGGGCAAGCCGGGAGACAATCCCCGAGCCCGTCACAGTGGTTTTCCTTGGCAAGGTAGGCTTTTCCGTTTGCCATGGCGATCGCGCCTTCGTGGCAGGCGGTTACACACGCACCGCAACCGTTGCATTTCTCTTGATCTATTGTAATGATTTTTCTTACCATAATATCTCTTCCTTTTGATAGGAATTTGAAAAACGCTTGCTTTTCTGAGATCATTATAGTATAATCAAAAGGCAAAGTATGTTGAATTTTCAACAAAATAAAAAATTTTAGGAGAAAATGATGCGCGAATATTTGGAAGTGCTCAAACAGACACCGCTTTTTTCGGGAATTGGGGACGAGGATCTGTTGCGCATGTTAGGGTGCCTTCGTGCCAAAGTAGAGCATTTTGATAAAAAATATACCGTTTTTGCCGAAGGATCGCCTGCAAGGCTGATCGGTATCGTTCTTTCGGGCGAGGTGCACGTGGTGCGCGACGATTACTATGGCAACCGCAGCCTTTTAAACCGTGTGGGTACTGCGGAGCTGTTTGCGGAGACCTTTGCCTGCGCCGAGGTGGGAGCATTGCCCGTTTCGGTGATTGCCGCCGAGCCGTCGCTCATCATGCTTATCGATTGTGGGCATATTTTGCATACCTGTGAGCGCAATTGCGAATTTCACCGTCAAATGATCTTTAATTTGATGAAAAACCTTGCCGTCAAGAATATCCTTTTCCATCGCCGCGCCGAGATTATCTCCAAGCGAAGCACGCGCGAAAAACTTTTGACCTATCTGTATTTGGAAGCACAAAGGGTGGGGGAGGCTCGTTTTTCGATCCCCTTTGACCGCCAAGAGCTTGCCGACTATTTGGAGGTAGACCGTTCGGGGCTTTCCGCTGAGATCAGTAAGCTTCGCGCCGAAGGGATTTTACGCTCTCGAAAAAATCACTTTGAGCTGTTATAAAACTGTCGGGTTTAGTTGCTGAGTAAAGGCAAAAACACTAAAAATACCGTTATATCCGCACCGTGGCAATATGCGGACGGTGATCCGACGCGATGATGGGCGGAATGTCCGCCTCAATGACCTCTACGTCGGGCGAGACAAAAATATAGTCGATCTTGCAGTGGGGCTCGTCCGAGGGGAAACTCAGCTTGGGCGAATCAAACGTGTCTGCCGTATCGCGCATTCTCTCACGAATGGGATCGAGAATGGAGTCTTCGGGTCTGAGGTTAAAATCTCCCATCAGGATGCACTTTTGATCTTTTAAGTGGCAGAGCACCGTTTCCACCGCGTTTTCCTTTTCATCGGCATTGAGACCAAAGTGCGAGACCAACACCGTGATGCCGCCCGCAAGCTCCGCCTTGAGAATGCACCGCGATTCATAATGTCTATCAAAGCGGTGGGGATTCGGATCGGGGATGGCAACCGTCTCTGCCTTCAAAATGGGAAGTTTGGACAAAAAGCCGTTCCCGTACGGACCATGTTCCGTATCAATGGCCTTGGCAAAATAAAAATATGGCATTCCCGTAAGCTCGGACAGCTTTGCCGGCTGCGCCGTATATTCGGGATGGCTACCGGTGTCGCGCATCTCATTCAGGCCTACGATATCCGCATCGAGATCACGGATGGCCTTTGCCATAATGTCAAAATCAATTTCTCGAGTCACAAAATTCAAGCAATGCTGTGTGTTGAATGACATGATCTTCATGCTGTTGTCTTCCTTTCTACGATTGATAACCGATTTAACGCCGCATTTTTTACGTTTTTAAATGAGCATATCAAGAATATGGATGAAAGCCAGATGGGCGGGATAAAAAACGTAAAAAAGATATTTTAATTTGTATTTGCCGCGCTTTCCGTTGTATAGAAGAAGGAAAGGAAGTGCCAAGAATGCGAAAGGGTGAGTACCGCGCAAAAAAAGCGCACGGAAGAAAACCAAGATCACAAACGGCACAAGCCTTTGATATCTGCCTTTTACGTAGTAAAACGCGATGGGCAAAAAAACGCCGTAGATGCCGTAATCCATCTCAAAATCCCGAAGAGGGGGAAGGGAGGGCGCGACAAGGCAGAGAAAGAGGGTGAGAAAAAGCATCCCCGCGATACCAAAGAGCTTAGTCGGCCGCCTGGTGCGCACAAAAGCGTCTATGGCGTAGATAGAGGCGATGGAAAGCGAGAAGGTGAGCAGGATATTTTGGTATAGCGAACGAGTGACCGCGAAATAGACCGCCTCGCAAGCAAGCCCCAGTAAAAAAATACCGAGAAAGTATCTTGTGCGGTTGCGGGTGTAGCGGCAACCCTCCGCGATCATATAGGCAAAAATGGGAAAGGCGATCCGTCCGATGGCTTGAAAAAGAAGCACATCGGGGAAAAAGGTTTTACCGAAATGGTCGGAAAACATGGCAATCATGGCAATGATTTTGACTTGATTGCCCGAAAATCCCCCATGTTTTTCTGCTTCCATGCGAGTCTCCTTTTCGGTTATTGATTTTCCAAAATAAAACGAATGATAGTGCCGATGCTGTCCGCCATACGAATAAAGCCCGCGTCGCCGGGGTGGATGTGGTCCACGGTAAAGTCGAAGGAGTGCGGCGCAACGAAAAAGCTCATGCCGTCTATAAAATATACGTTTTTGTCGCCTTTTTCTCTTGCTTTTAGGTAAGAGGACATGACAATGTCGCGGCGGCGGAAAATATCTTCCTTCCTTTGATGATTGGTGAGAAAATTCGGGCGGGAGATCATGATATAGGGCACATCCGGCTTTTTCTCGCGAATCAGCTCGTAAAGGCGGTGATGCGTTTCCAAAAGATGCTCGGGTGTGGGGGCGTTGTGATCATAATCGGAGATAAAGATGCTCATGGGAAGCTCTGCCATCCAGCGTGCGATCGCCGTTTCTCCCTTGGCGTTTCCCGAAAAGCCGAGGTTTTGCACGTCAATATTCAGTTCGCGAGCCAAGATCGCGGGATAAGCAAGCCCCGGACGTGTTGCCGCTGTTCCGTGCACGATGGAAGATCCGTAAATCACGATGGGATCGATATTGCGATAGGGAAGAGCTTCTCCCAGCGCGGCTTGCGGTGCAAGGCCGATTTCCAAACTTTCCACCACTGAATGAATGGGGAAATGGATGGTGTAAGAACGCATTTTGCCGCCTTCGACGGGAATGATTTGCTCGTAACAGTCCGTCATATCAAGCGGCATGCGGAATTCTTTGATAAAACGGCTGCCGTATTCGCTTTCGGTGTATAAGTCAAAGCCCGCCGAGGAAATGAGCGTCAGATGGGACGAACGCCCCACCGCGCGAAAGGTTGCCCGAATGGCGATGAAAGGAGAATCGGTGGAAAAACGTACACGGCCGCCTGCGGATTCTTGACTCAGTTTGGAAACGCTCTCGCTTGTCGCGTCGGCAACAAGGGCGGGCACGCGGCGAAACGGTTCACAAAAACCGTAAAGCGAAAAAGGTGCGGTCTTTACATCGTACCAAGCCGCTTGCACGTCGCCGATGGTGCGATTGACGATCATGTTTTTATCAATATTGATGTAAGATTCCATTTTTATGCCCATTCCTTTCTGTGCAAAGGCGGGTTTGAAAATTTATTTTCAAACTTGTTCCTTCTTTTTCTGCGCAAAGCGGTGCTTTGCGCGGTTAATTGTTTATTTCTTTTTAATTATACTATATCGTTTGCTTTTTTTCAATATGCAAAGCCTTATTTTTTGAGATAAAGTCTGCGATGCCGCGGGAAAGCTTTTTCATTTTTGTCCCGGGGGCACAAATGAAAAAATCCTGAAAACAGCGTTTTCAGGATTTTTTGATTCGCTTGATGCTCCAAATTGTCAAATAGAACAGCATTTCGGCGGCAAAAAACAGCGCGATATTCAATATCGGCATAACAAACGGTGCGATAGCCTTCGGAATGACGTAGAACGGATCGCGTACAACGAAAAACCAATTAAAAAAGTGAGAATATCCTTCGGACGCTCCGTTGTATGCATAATTTCCAAGCAATGCCCACACTGTCATACAAACGATCACGAGTAAATCCCGATAACACTTTTTGATATTGATTTTATCATATTCGTATATAAGCGTTATGAGTCCGTAAACGGACATGACCGCATGGAATATTAAGGTTTGTATCACCCGATACGAAAGCGGATGAACTGCGTGCCACATTACCCCCGCGGGATAAATGAGATAAATACAGTTGGAAAGAAATCCAAGAATCACGAACGAGATGCGGTATTTTTCCAAAAAATTCACTCGGTAACTCAAAAAGCATAGGACACACATGGCGGTGCAAGCGTGAAACGGAAGCTTTTCTATATCAATCTCGCCATGCGCAAGAGGCATCAGGAAAAAATCTGAAATGTACAGTGCAAAAGCGATGCTGATTATCCATGAAGCAAATTTTTGTTTGATTTGCTTTTCTTTGCGCTTAAGAAGCAAAAGAATCGTTATGACCGATAAAAGAGCAAGCGCAATATAGAAAAAATGCCATGGGCTGAACAGCGTGAAAATTTCGCCGCCCTTTTTATCCGATAAAAGATTATGTAAAAAATCGTACAATTTTCCACAGCCTTTCCGGTTTTATTACAGCATACTCCCCGGCGGGGTGCAAGAGGAAATGATGCATCGACTTTGTCGATATGAAGCAGAAGCTTTGCGGCTTATAGGAAGCGGCGGCGTTGCCGCCATGAGCGAAGCGCACACTAACCTATCCGTGAGCCGAAGGCTCGCTTTACAGAACAAAGTTCTGCTTCATCTTTCATGCACCGCAGGTGCGCTTTTGTCTGAGACATGTTGACAAAAAAGATGCCGTTTACCACCTAAATTTTTACGAAAAAGATGCCACTGTTTCTTTGATAAAACTGCCCGACAAATTAAATTTTGACAGCTTATTTCAACTTTCCAAGCTTTGTAGTATTCGCAATAACGATTAGGGTTGTTTCTGCATCAAGCACCTGCTCGGGATTGATATTTACGTTGACCTTCTCGCCTTTCTTGATAGCAACAATGTTGAAGCCGTATTTTTTACGGAGATTCAACTCAATCAGATTCTTACCGCACCACTCGTCCTTTACATCGATCTCCACCATCGACACATCCTTTGACAAAGAAATCATATCAATGAAGCCGGAACTGAGCAGATTTTTGGCAAGGCGAATGCCCGACTCATTCTCGGGAAATACCACCTGATCCGCGCCCACGCGAAGCAATATCTTTTGGTGCATTTCGTTGGCACATTTTGCGATTACAGTTTTAACACCTGCCTCCTTGCAAAGCGTGACTGCCATCACACTCGCTTCAAGGTTGCTTGCCATACATACAATGACCGTATCAATACTTCCAATTCCAAGGCGTGAGATGACCTCCGCATCGGTCACGTCAGCGCACTTGCACACAGGCAGATATGCCGCCGCATCGTTGACGATCCTTTCCTCTGTATCGACTGCAATGATCTCCATACCGTTCTCTACAAGTTCTCTTGCCACGGCTGTGCCGTATCTTCCAAGTCCAAAGACTGCGTATGTTTTCTTTGCTTTCATAATCTTCTCCTTTATCCTATACTGATATCTTCCGTCGGCTCGGAAATGACGTTTTGACTTTCGTTTTTACTGCCAAGTGCCACCGCAAGTGAGATGGGGCCGACTCTGCCAAAATACATGGTTACAATGATAATAAGCTTTCCAAAGGTGTTCAGCGTTGCCGTCAGATTTCTTGAAAGCCCGACAGTTGCAGTCGCGCTGACCGTTTCATAAACTGCATCAAGGGCAGATGCATTGCTCGTTGCCATCAAAAGCACGGTTGACGCGGAGCAGATCGTCAAAAAGGTTACCGCCACGGCAACCGCTTTTTTTACCGATTCCTCAGAAACACGGCGACCGAACAGGGTAGCGCTATTCTTATTACGGATCGTTGCAAGTGCCGAGCAAATAAGTATTGCAATGGT
>JAZNND010000062.1:0-26936 GCA_045580085.1 Eubacteriales bacterium | reverse complement strand
GACTTATATGCTAAAAAGAGATTTTATAGCCGTATGGAGAGATATTGAAAATCTCACCGCTTATTTCGAGGTAATAGGTGATGAAATTATATCGGGTACATACAATATTCTCACGGGGGAAAAAGTGAGCAAACGTATTTTTATTTCAAGTGATACGGAGAGAGCAGTATATATTTACCCTGCACAAGATATTGCAATATTCAAGGAAAAGATACACACCGCACTAAACGCCCCACAGAGGGCAAAATAAAGCCATTAGAGCGCGTTTGAGAATGATTAAGTCAAACTAACATCGACACGAAAGAACGCTTTATAGAGCATTTGAGAGGGCATTTTAGCCCTCTCCTTTTTTGCCTTGTTTATAACCCCATTTGCTTCACTCTACGGTAGAACGTGTTAGGTTTTAAGTTCAGTATTTCCATAGCCTTTGTGGCGGTTATCTCTCCATTTCTCCACCTACGGCACACTTTGGTAAATTCCGTATCATCAATAGCAATAGCGGAACGCCCTTTATACTTTCCCTCGCGCTTTGCAATTTCAATTCCCTCTGCCTGACGTTCAAGTATATAACCTCTTTCTAATTCTGCCATAGCCGCGAATATCGTGAGCATAAATTTTCCGCTTACCGAATTAGTATCAATGTTTTCTTTTAAGGAAACAAAGTCCGCGCCTTTACTCTTGATTTTTTCTACTATCTCTAATAAGTCTTTTGTGTTACGCGCCAAACGGGAGATGCTTTCTACTACTACGGTATCACCCTCACGAATATATGATAGCATTTCCGCAAGTTGTGGGCGGTTAGTGTTCTTTCCGCTTTGTTTGTCAGTATATACTTTTTCTATACCAAGATTTTCAAATGCTTCAAGTTGTCTCCCCGTATTTTGTTCAGTAGTGCTTACTCTGCAATAACCAATTTTCATTATTGTTTTCTCCTATCATTTTTTGTGTCGGTTTTGGTTGATGATGTCATTATAGCACACTTTTGATTTTGTGTCAATAGGGTTTGCAAAAATAATTGACATATTTCAAAATTATTTCCCAAACTCATTTGACACACTATTGCGGTATTTCAATAGAGTATACCCTAATGACACACACGGGGAGACTTTACACCCGATAGAATAACCGTCCATAAAAATCAAAATGTGTCGCCCTCTTTCACTCTCACGGTGAGAAATCCCGAAAATCGTATTGACATTTGGGAAAGGAAGGTGTAAAATAAATGTATCGTACACAGAAAGATACAAGGTGATAATATGAATGATACAAGCAAAAAGCGTGGGCGTCCATCATTGCCTCCAGAAGAACGAGAAAGGCGACGTGTAGAGCATAATAAAAAGGCAAATGAACGCCATAAAAACAACGGATACGCCGCGCAAAAGAAATACAAGGAAGCACACCCCGAAAAATATAAAGGGATAAACTATGAACCCAAAGTGCGGATTTCTATGGAGTACAAACCCGTATTTGAAGAACTGTTAAATAGGACGGGCTTATCTATAACGCAAATATTTCTTGGAGCGGTTGAAGAAAAATACAACGTTTCTCTCCATAAAGAGATTGACAATAGTGAGAACGAGTGATATAATGGTAGTACAAAAAGTTGTAAAAAAGTTGTAAAAGAATATTTCAGCCAACTATTGCAAACTTTTTGACTAAAACTAAAACTTGTAGAATACAGTTGAATGTTGTGATAGTTGCGAATTGTTGGGTGCTTTACAATAGACAAGTACACTTGTTCAAGTCCCGTCTTCCGCACCAGCAAAAAGAGCAAGTCGAAAGACTTGCTCTTTTTGCTGGTGTTGGGGACACCTGACGAGAATCGTGGTTCATTCCGCATTGTGGAATGAACTGACTTTGCGTGGCATGCAGTAGTCTTGACCGAGAGGTCGGTGCAAAGTCGCTTCACGCTCCCGTCTTCCGCACCATCGGAAAAGGCACCAAAAAATCCTGCACGAAAGTGCGGGATTTTTTGCTTTTTTACTTTTCACCTCGCGCAGGATTTTTGGGAAGATAAAAAATAATAAAGAATAGAACAGGTGGAAGTGACAGTGAAAAACATCAACAATTTTATCGCCGCACTTTTAGCGGAGACGTTCCGACGATTCTTTTAAAGATTTTTGAAAAATAATATATGTCGGAATATCCCACCTTTTCCGCAATTTCCGATACAGTCATGTTGGTTTGCAAAAGAATAGCTTTGGCTACCGAAATTCTGATTCTGTTCACGTATTCCGATGGCTTACAGGACATTTCTTCCCGAAAAAGGCGGGCGATATAGGATTGAGACAGAGAAAAGCGTTTGGATAGCGCAGATAAGCAAAGATTGTCGGAATAGTGCTTTTCAATATACGCGATTATTTCCGTCAAACGCTTATTTTGTTTGGGAGAGTTTTCCTCGCCCATACAAATTAAAAGCTCCCTTAAAAGAAGATCGAGACGAAGCTGGTCGGAAAAGCTTACGTTGGGCTTCAGATCCTTTGCTCTTTCGAAAATGCTTTTAACAAGGTACGGCGCGTGCTTCGTGTGCTGTTGAACCCTTGTTACAGCGCGGTATTGGCTTTCGCAGGTGTAGGCAAAGCCGTCCGTAAGATTTGCGTGAGGAGAGATCATGATGTGTGTGGGTATATCGTGAGTATCGGAGAGCCTTTCTGCCTCGAAATGGAAGAAGTAATACTGACAGCTTCCGCCTGCAAGCGGTCTGTAAAATGCATTCGGAGGAATGATCAGCAGATCTCCCGTTTCGACATGAAAAACAGCACCGTCGATTTGCATGTTGATTTCTCCGTCTGTGCAATAAAGCATAATATCTATGGACGGTCGTGCTCCGTTATGCCATCCTCCGCATTTTTGCGATACGTGTCCAAACATTCTGACTCTGACCGCAGTATCAAGATTATATATCATAAGCAAGGTGTCCTTTTCACAATCATCATTTTTATATACTATACCACAATATTTCATTAAGTTCAATATAGAACAAAAAATAATATTCCATTACATTGAAATAATATGTTCATTATGCTATAATTTTTAAAACTTTTAAAATAGAAAGGATACGGTATGGTTTTTAATATCAAGGATTTTGGCGCTGTGGCAGACGGCGTTACGATGAATACGGCCGCAATTCAAAAGGCAATTGATACGTGCTTTGAAAACGGCGGCGGACAGGTGCTCATTGAGGGAGGCACATATATGTTTGGAACGATCGTTCTTCACTCCAATGTCGAGCTTCATATTGCGGCAAACGCAACTCTCCTCGGCTCGCCCCGCTGCGAGGATTACCCCGAACACACCGATGTCAAACACGTGGAGTCCTCGAAACTTCCGAGATGGAGAAATGCCTGCTATATTTACTGTGAGGAAAGCGAAAACGTTTCTATCACCGGTATGGGTAAGATCGATTGCAACGGCAAGGCCTTCGTGAGAACCGTAGAGAATCCCACATATTGGTGCTACCACAGAATAAAAGCTCCGACACCGCCGAGAGTCGTATTCTTTGCGGGGTGCAAAAATGTAAAGATTACCGATATCACTATGATCAATCAGCCCGCGGGCTGGTCTTATTGGATACACGATTGCGATTACGTCGCATTCGACCGTGTGAAGATCTTCGCCGAGGTCGAGTATCCGAACAATGACGGCATTCATATCAACAGCTCCAGAAACGTAACCGTATCCAACTGCGATATCACCTGCGGTGATGACAGCATCATCGTTCGCGCCAATAACGCCTCTCTTCCCGAAAACAAGGTCTGCGAGAAGGTCACGGTCACAAACTGCAATTTGACCAGCTATTCGGGCGGTATTCGCATCGGCTGGAAGAATGACGGCATCATTCGCAACTGCACCTTCTCGAACATTGTTATGATCGATACGTCAATCGGTATTGACATCACTCTTCCGCATTTTGAATTTAATCCCGAACAGCTTGGGACGGCAGATATGGGCAGAGAGGCTACTCTGATTGAAAACCTCTCATTTAACAATATCATTATGGATAACGTTTACGGCGAGCCTGTCAAGATTCAGCTTGCTCCCCAAGAGGAGACGCGCGTGGAGGCAATTCGTAATTTGTATTTTTCTCATATACACGCAAGAGGACCGCGCGGCATTCAGCTTGCCGGGCGAGAGCAAAACCATCTTGACAATATTCGATTCTCTGACTGTACCTTTGAGATTACCGATTATGCGGCATTCAACTACAAAGAATACCATGGCGCGCAAGGAATAAAGCAAAGTCACGGCGGATATCCGAAGCTTGCGTATTGTGATAGGGTAATATTTGACAACGTGGAATTTGAAGTCAAAAATTGAAGGAACGGAGACGATAACCGTATGCAATCAAAAGCGTGTTGTGAGAACGGAAATTTGTTCATCGATATCAACGGAAAGAAATATAGCTTTGCCGCCACCCGTTCCTTTCGTCCCGAGGGACGTATTTTAAAGTCGTTTTCGGATTACGGACTGAAATTCTTCAACATTTTTCCAAGCGGAATTATGACGGCTTTGGAAAAACGGACGGTTCCTTATTCGAGGTTCGGTCCCGTCTGGGTAGGAGAGGATGAGTATAACTGGGACAATTTGCGCGCGCAATGCAACGAGATCTTCGGCTCCATTGGAGACGGTACCTTTGTTTCGGTCAACGTCCATCTGGATCCGCCTCCGTGGTTTGTAGATGCGCATCCCGAATTGGTTGACCACTGGGAGCAGATGATACAGAATTTGGGAAGTGAGACCTGGAAGAAAGCCGCCGCAAGGTATCTATGCGCCTTGGTTGACAAGCTCGACGAATGGTATCCTGAACGCATCTACGCCATTTTTCTTATGTGCGGCGGCACGACCGAGTGGTATTCTTACCACGTAAACAAGGTAATCGAATCGCCGACCGAGGTGCAAAAGGCGGCGTACCGTACGTTTTGCAAGGACGATGCGGCAGAAATTCCCTCACCGATGGAATTGCACGGAGCAACCGACGGCGTGATTCGCAGCCGCAAGCACCAAGAAAAAGCCATGCGCTATTGGCAATTCACGAACGAAATCGTGGCGGATACCATTCTGTATTTTGCGAAGGTCGCAAAGGAGCATACCAATCGTTCCCGCATCGTCGGGCTTTTTTCGGGACATATCTACGGTCAAAATTTGGATTTTGCCGTGCAAACCTCCTATAACAGCCTTGACCGATTGCTATCCAGCCCCGACATTGATATGCTGTTCTGTCCTGCCTCCTATTTGTTCCGCAAGCTGGATTCCACCAGCGGCATCCGCGTTCCCGTTGATTCCATTCGCTGTCACGGCAAGCTCTTTTCGCATGAGATCGACAGCTCCACGCATCTTCTGAAAAGCAGTAAAGAGACCGCCGCCGCCTCACATGCGGAGGGACGTGACGAGGCATTTACCTGCAGCACGGACACGCTGATGTATATGCGGCGTGAGGTTGGTATGATACTTGCAAAAGGGCAGGGCTATTGGTGGTTTGATATGTTCTCGGGCTACTACGACGATCCCGAGTTGATGCGTGAGATCGAACGTCTGCACGCGATACAGGAAAGGGTTTTGCAAACCGACAGCGGCTCCGTCAGCGAGGTGTGCGAGATGCTGGATCGGGAATCCAATTATTACTTAAAGACCAATACATACTATCCCATGGTTGAGCATCAAACCGCCGCGCTGAACTCTGCAGGAGCTCCGTGGGATATGAATATGACCTTTGATTTCGACTGCGAAGAATTTCATGAGGATCAGTATAAGCTGTTTCTGTTTCCCGCCTTGTTTGCACCCTCAGAATCCGTTTGCCAAAAAATCTCTGAGCTTCGATCGAAGGGAAAGAATATGCTCTATTTTCACGCTCCGTTTTATGCGTCAGAGAAAGAATTGTCTATAGCTTCCATGGAGAAGCATACGGGCATTCGCTTTGCACGGTGTGAGTTGACAGACAACACCGTCAGGCTTTGCTTTGCGGGTGCGGAACACGTCACCTATGATTTCAGCAACCGTTCCTTCAAGGGTGATATCTGGCATCACAAGGGTGATGAGCCGATTACACCAATCTTTTCCCCAACCAATCTTGATGTCATTCTCGGACGTTTTGAAGAAAACGGCCTGCCTGCTTGTGGACTCAAATTCCGAGAGGACGGCGGATTTGACGCGTTTTCCGCCTGCGCTCCCATACCCGTAGAACTATTGCGGGAAATTTACAGATATGCAAATATCTTTATGTATGCAGATCGGGCAATTCCGGTGTATACAAGTGCGGGCTTTGCATGCGTTTACAATCATGACGGCGGACGGGTGAGACTGTACCGACCTGCTCCGTCCCGGCTTACCGATTGCTTCACGGGGGAATGTTATTGCGTCGACCAAAACGGAACGGACGTTTCGTTCTCGCCTCATGAAACAAAGCTTTTTATCGTAGAAAAATGAGTCTCTTTTTTAAAAACAGTTCTGTTTCGATCCTTCAAATCACACCGCGAAAGACCAATCCGAACCGGTATCGGGTTGGTCTTTTTTGTTTAAAGAAAAAATAAGATATTTGATGGTCAGGTAGCCACAAAGAGATACATATCAAAAGGAGTAGACACCAATTATTTTATTCTGCCTTTCGAGGAGTTGGTGTATCGAATGCCAAAAGGACTTGTCAGAAACATGCGTTTGTGGGGTTGACAGCAAGCTGCCTTTTGTGTATAATTATGGTGTTTTCTTTTTTATCGACTCAATAAGGAAGTGATAACCGTGCATACAGATATGAAAAAATGGACTCGTGGGCTTCTTTTACGCTTTGTGCTTCAGATTTGTACGGAAGGAAAGAATGCAGAGCGCGAGGGGGTCAGGCTTTTAAACGAAGACAACGATTTTATTCTCGGTACTCTTATACGCACGACGCACCGCCTTTATACTATTGCGGAAGGCGAGGAAAGAAGCATACTCCTTGATGCGCTCTTCACTTTTTTCGATTGGGCGAAGGATGCACCCTGCGGTACTTGGGGTAAGATGAGTATTTTGGCAACACTTTGCAGGATGAAGGAAGGCGGCGAGATCGAGCAGCTTTCTGTCGATGTTTTGGAAGCATTAAGGGAAAAGACCGATATCGGTGATTTTTATGATAAGAAGGAGCACCGACTGCTCGGCAAGGCAGCCAATTACCTTCACGTAGCCGCTACCTGCGCTGCAAGACGGGTGCGTCTCGGCTGGGAGGAGTATGAGGTAGCTCGCGGCATTGCCGAGCAATTGCTTGCCACCATTGACGGCGCGGAAAATGAGGGATATCTTGACGATCAGCCGAACGAGGGATGCTATGATAGCTACACCTTTATGGTAACCAAAGAATTGCCCATGCAATGTGAAGAGGTCGGTCTCCCTGTGCCCGACTACGCACTCAAAAACCTTAAAAGTGTCGCCCGCGCCATGCTGCAAATGGCAAATGCACACGGCGATGGCTTCATTTATGGAAGAAGCCTATCCGTACATGGCGACATGAGTCCTGTCAGTATTCTGACGGCTGCCATGCAGTACGGTTTGTTGTCGGAGGAGGAGCGTGAGCTTGCTTACGCCTACATCCTTTCCATTTTCGATAAGATGCGCCGCTTTTGGTACGACGAGAAGCGCGATATGTTCAATATTTGGCTTGACGGTCGCGCCACCGACGGCTATCGTGAGATTCACCGTCTATTGGAGGTCAATCTTGGTGTCGGAGAGGCACTGCTGTCGACAATAGATGCACTCACAGAGCTTGGTTTATGGGGTCGTGCGCCTCGCGTAGCACTTCCGTCTTCCAACGTTTGGCGCGCTCATTCTTTTCATTTCCTTGACACCAAAGAAAAACAGGCGGCGGCTATTATCCTTCGATACGGCGACGCGCTTTGCATGCTTCCGCTGATCGGTGCGGGATCGCTCTCCTATTTTCCGGCATACCTTCCTTTCCCCGCCATAGCGGGTGTGCTGGAAGCGGCACCGCAAAGCGATGCGCCCTATCTTGTCCCGGAATACGAAAAAGACGGCAAAGTTTACCGCCCCATTCAATACTATACCGATATTTCGGTTTTTGAGGAAGATGGCAAGGTGCGAGTCACCGCACGAGGACACATGGCACGTCCATCTCGCTGGCCTGACCGCCCACAGAAAACCGACATTCCCTTTTATGCGGAATATCTCTTTGACAAGGATGAAATTTCAGCTCGCTTCGAGACGCCTTGCGCCTTTGACCGTATCAGAATGCAAACCGCACGCGCCCTCATTCCTGCCGATTTTGAGGTCTTTGGCTTTGAGGAAACCTATAGGCTTCCCCTTGGCGAAAAGAGTACTATGGCGCCCCACGGTGCCTATACTGAGCTTTGTGAGCATATATCCACGGCAGAGCCCGCAGTCGGTTGGAGTATACGGCTTCCCGAACAAAAGGTAAAGGCTGTCAACTAAAAAAGGATTTCATACGGTATAATTAAAGATAATACATCTCCTAAAACACAGTTATAATGCCATTTTTGCTTTTTCAATCCGAAAAGGAGAACTTCGGCGCACCTGCTTTATCACAGGTGCGCCAATTTTATTCTTCTGCGGCGAGAGCTATGACTCTTGTAAAACAATCAATGTTAACCCGTGCTCCATAAAGCATGCTCTTTTTAAATCAGATTTTGATAATAAGCGATGCTTGCCACACCCTTTGCACGAGCGTTTTAGACGGTTATCATTTTGTGACTTAACGCTGTCAATGTCAAGAATTTTTCTGAATTTTATTGATTATCTTTGGGGAAAATAGCGGAGAGTATATAAAAACAGAGGTGTGGAGGTATTTATGTGTACGGCCGTTTGTTATAGAAGAAACGCTTTCTATTTTGGCAGAAATCTGGATTTTCATCGCGGATACGGCGAAAACGTGGTGATCACTCCGCGAAATTATGAAATAAATATGCGGTGTGAGAAGCCAATAAAATCACACTATGCGATGATCGGTATGGCAACCGTTGTTTGTGGCTTTCCGCTATACTATGAAGCTACCAACGAGAAAGGTCTGAGTATGGCAGGCTTGAATTTTCCCGAAAACGCTGTTTATGATAGTTTTGCAGAGGGAAAGGACAATATTACTCCTTTTGAATTTATTCCTTGGGTGTTAGCTCAGTGCTCATGTATAGACGAGGTGAAAATTCTTCTTGAAAAAATCAATTTGGTCAATATTGATTTTAGTGAGCAGCTTCCGTTGTCGCCTCTACATTGGATGATCAGCGATAAAAAATGCAGTATCATAGTAGAACCCTTGAAGGATGAAATTAAAATATACGACAACCCCTTTGAGGTTCTGACCAACAATCCGCCGTTTGAATTTCACCAAACAAACGCAAGCAACTATATGGGGTTAAGCACAGGTCGCGCAATCTCTCAATTCACGGAAAGTATACCTGTGAAAAACTATAGTTTGGGGTTAGGAGCATTGGGCTTGCCCGGAGATTATTCAAGTACGTCCCGGTTTATCAGGGCTCTTTTCGTGAAGGAAAACTCGGTATCGGAGCATACCGAGAACTCGAACGTGAATCAGTTTTTTCATATTCTGAATTCCGTTGCAATGCCAAAGGGGTGTGTTCGTACCGCCGAAGGCTTTGAATATACGCGATACAGCAGCTGTTGTAATGCTGATAGGGGGATTTATTATTACACGACCTACGATAAACTTGAAATCAGATCAATCAATATGTACGATGTTGACTTGAATCAATCGCATTTATGCACTTATAATGTTAAAGAATTAGAATCGCAACTGTCGGTCTGAAAGTAAAAACGGTTATGTCTGTCTAATGGTAACTGCCTGTTGCTCTTTGAAGACGACAATAGAAGTTCTTGCATCAAAGGGATTCTAAAGAACTTGCGGTTATCCGGCGTTGCAAAGCCGCATCACCGTTGTTACGCCGATTGCCGCACCGAGGGAGAGGATCTTCTCGCATACGTGGAAACAACCTTTAAAACGGTGCCAAGGGCGATCCTCTTGTCACAGAGGATCGCTTGTTGATCTTGACATAAAAATCGGAAAAAGAATCTTGCAAAAATCTTTTATATATGCTATACTACTCGCATATGACGGTTTTGAACCGTGTCAAAACGGAGGCATCGTATGGAACGAAAATACGGAATTGATATCAAATGGTTGGCGGTTACTTGCTTTGAAATCCGCTTTGACGGATTTACGGTTGTAAGCGATCCTTTTGTGACGGATTGCGTGGGAACCGATCTTACATACCAAGCGATAGAACAGTGCGATGCCATCGTTCTAAGCCATGCGCACTGGGATCATATCACCGATATGCCCGCGCTTGGTGCAAAATTCAAGCCGAAAGTTTTGTGCGGTGATCAAACGGCAACGCCGCTTGCGCGGTGGCTGAATTATGATCCTGCTTTGCTCTATCCGATGTATCCCGATACAGAACTGACCTTGGGCGGTGTCAAAATCCGCGCCGTCTATGGCAGACATAAATCCTTGGGGAAAGGGTTAAGAGATCTTTGCCAATCTCTTGCGGATGAAGAACTTTGCCGCCGTGATGCGGGCGTTGCCGCCTTGCAAGAGGTGGGCAGCATGGAGTATCGCAATTATCTTTTTACCACTCCCGAAGGCGTTCGGCTGTTTTTGTGGGGCGGAGAACCGACGGAAGAGCAGTTTGCCATCGGTAAGGCACTCTCTCCCGATATCGTCATCGTGCAAAGAGGAAAAGATTCGGATGCCATTGCCAAAAGAGCAGAGTTTGCCGCCCAAATCGGAGCCAAGGTCTTTATCCCCCACCATCATGATTTTAAAGGGGTGGATGATCCCTCTGTGATAGAACGGAGCAGAGAAGCCTTCTTGCGCCTTGTGCCGGACGGACGCTTTGTGGCACCTGCCCACGGGGAATGGGTGCACCTGTAATAAGAACGGTCTTTCAAAATAAAAATCCCTTCGCTTGGGGGTTCCGTACGGTTTCGGAGCTTTTAAGCGAAGGGATTTTTTATTTTAAAAATTTGTCAAAACATAGTTTTCTGCTTCAGCGCACCAAAGTCCTTGGTTGCGCGCAACGATTTCGGCAAGTGCCGCAAAACGTGCATCGGACTTGCCGCGCTCGGCAAAATCCGCAATGGCGGTCAGGGGCATTTCAACATGGGTATAGATCAGCTTTTTACCGCCTGCTATATGAGGCAGATTCAGCGTGGTGTCGATCGCAGCGTCGATGCCTCCGATGTGCGTGACCATCACGGCGGGATTGATGCGGCCATCTCCGATGAGTTTTACGATGTCCTTCATGTCATCGGGCGTGCTTCCGCTGGTGCCCGCATAGTGATGTTGTGCATAGTGCACATTGTAGAAATTTACCGTAGAGCAGAAGTTTTTATCCATGGGACCGGCAAAGAAATTCAAGCAGCCGTCAAAGGCGAGAATTGCGTCGCCGAGTTCAACCACCGCAGGCACGGGAGCGTAAACAAAAACATCATCGTAACCGCTTCCGTCGCAAAGTTCCAGCAGTTCTTCTTTCGCCGTGGCATTTGTGAAGATCAGCTTGATGCCGTCTTTTTTTGCCCGTTCGGGATCAAAGATTTCTTTGGCGCGAGAGAGTCTTGCGCTGTCCAAATCGGTAACAACAACAAGGGAAGGCTTGATATCGCCGTGAAGCGCACAATCGATTGCCACAAGTCCCATAGGACCGCAACCGGCTAAGATTGCCACTTTGCCGCCCTCTTTGATGTTGGTCATGGGGCAAAAGTTTTCATCCAAATGGTAGTTGGCTTTGTAGCCGCGCAAAACACAAGAAGCAGGTTCAATCAAAGAACCCTTGAAAAAGGCATCGCTTTTTAACTTGATTAAAAAGCCGTTGCGGATGATATGTTCGTATACCACGGAATAGGTGGAAACACCGCCGATCTCTCCGAAGGAATAACCAATCGTTTGATTGCCGCCAAGATAGCTTAAAACAGGAGGGATGATGACCTTTTCACCGACGGCGTAGTCGTTTTTCCAATCCTCTCCCACTTGAACGATCTCACCGCAGAATTCATGGCCGATGATCACGGGATGCTCTGCAACATCGTCTGGCACGCGCAAATGCTTTGCCCCTTGCATCGCGGTTTTGTATGTGGACATGCAAACGCTGTCCGAAATGATTTTGATTAAAATTTCGCCGGATTTTATTTCGGGAAGGGTAAATTCCTCCAAGCGGAGATCCTTTTCTCCGTACAGCCTGACTGCTCTTGTTTTCATCTTATATGCTCCTCTCGTTTATACTCTTCCGCAGCTTCCGAACACGCGGATCTTTTCGCGGATGGCTTCCTTCATTTTAGCTCTTGCCTCTTCGAATACAAAGACGGGCCAGGTGGAAGGATTTGTGATCGAAGAAAGCTTGTTTTTCAGTCCCGCGTTCATGGCACCGACCACATCGGAATAAATGTTGATCTTGGTGATGCCATGCTCGATTGCCGTTTGCATCTGGGCGTCGGGTGTTCCGCTGCCGCCATGCAAAACAAGAGGCCTGTCGCATACCGCCACAATCTCATCCAATCGGTCGATGCGCAACGAAGGCGTTTTTTTATAAACGCCGTGTGCCGTTCCAATGGCAACGGCAAGTGCGTCAACATCGGTAATTTCTACGAATCGAACCACCTCTTCAGGCAGGGTTAAGGAGGTTTCGGGATCTTCGTTTGCCACGGAATCATTTTCGTTTCCTACCATCGCGTTGCCGACGTGACCAAGTTCTGCTTCCACGGTGACACCGTGTGCATGCGCAAACGCCACAACTTCAGCGGTTTTCTTTGCGTTTTCCTCGAAGGGAAGGACAGAACCGTCATACATAACCGAGCTAAATCCCGCTTCTACGGCAGCTTTGATGGAATCAAGATCGGTGGCGTGGTCCAAATGGAAGCATACGGGAACCGTATAAAAATCGGAAGCGGCACGCACCATCGATGTGATCAGCGGCAAGCCTTTTCCTGCCAAATCCACGCCCAGCCCCATCAAAAGTGCGGGCGATCTTTCTTCCTCGCATACATCCAAAACCGCTTTCATCATTTCATAATTGCTGACGTCAAAGGCAGGAATGGCGTAATGATTGGCTTTAGCATGTGCTAACATTTCTTTCATTGTTACTAACATATTTGTTTCTCACTTTCCGGCGGTATTCTTGACTTTTTCTTTATATATTGCTATAATGATATCGCTTGACTTCATTATAGCATACGAACATTTTAAAATCAAGATATGTTCGTTTTGTTTGTAAATGAACTTTTTTTCGAACAGGAGAAACAAAATCTATGCTGTTAGAGGGCAGAAAAAAGGATATTTTAGAGCTTTTGTACACAAAAGGCAAAATATCGGTGGAAGAGCTTTCCCATACGCTTTACGTGTCGGAAATGACCGTTCGGCGCGACCTTTCCGAGATGGAGAAAGCGGGGTATTTGCGCCGATACCGCGGCGGTGCCGTATTGAAGATTAACAGTGGAGAGATGCCCATATCTCAGCGTTTTTTGTTGGATAAAGACGAAAAAGAGGAGCTATGTAAAAAATGTCGCCCCTTTTTGCATGACGGCATGACCGTTTTCATCGACAGCTCTTCTACCTGCCAATACCTATTGCCGCATATCCGTGAGCATAATAACATGACCGTTATTACCAATTCCGTAAAGGCTTTGCTCACCGCAGGACAGATGCACATTCCCTGCATCCTCATCGGCGGCGAATATTACGAGCAGGATATGTGTTTGGTCGGTTCGATTGCCGAAGAGTATGTTAAGAATCTCAACGTGGATATTGCATTTTTTACCACTGCCGCTTTGTCTGCCGACGGAATTATTTCGGATTTTGATGTCAGGCAAACCATGATTCGCAAAATTTTGATGAAAAACGCCAAAGAAAATATTTTTCTTTTTGAAAGTTATAAGCTGAATAAAAAACTGCTTTATACGCTTTGCCGTAAAGAGGACGCCACGGCGGTCATTCTCACGGATTCCGTTTTTGACGGTATGGAATGAAAAAAAGAAGGAAGGTTTCTATAT
Organism: Eubacteriales bacterium; assembly: GCA_045580085.1. Classification (GTDB taxonomy): domain Bacteria; phylum Bacillota; class Clostridia; order Oscillospirales; family CAG-272; genus UBA1740. The sequence goes on along the minus strand of JAZNND010000062.1, from coordinate 12,944 downwards.
GTATACGGTAAATGTGCCAATCATGAATCATTCTTTGAACGCGCAAACGCGCGAAAAGTATCTCCACTTGATGCAAAACGCAAAAGCTGATCGGGTTCTGCTTGTTATTTTCGGGCACGGTGCGGATGTTGATGCCGATCGAAAAACGGCAGAAAGCTTGAAAGAAAATGTGGATTATTTCAGAAAAAACGGAATTAGGGCCGATGTTTGGATCGGGCAAACCATCGGTCACGGAGGTCCGCTTTCCTTCGCCGCGGATCATGCGGTTGCCCCCTCAAGCTATACCCCTATGGTAAATTTAAACGGGCAGACCGTTCCCACCGCTTTCTGTCCCTTGGATGAACGCTTTCGCCGCAGAATCGGAGAATATGTTGCCGCGATTGCCGCATGTGGCGCGGAGCTTATCCTTTTGGATGATGATTTTCGCATGTCTCAGCACGGTCCCGAATTTTGCTGCGCGTGTGATAACCATATGGCGCGTATTGGTGAGCTTTGCGGTGAGGCAGTGTCCAGAACCGATCTCAAAGAGCTTGCGTTTTCGCGCAAGGCGAACCGTTATAGAGAGGCGTGGCTCCAAGCACAAAGAGAAGCCTTGCATTTGCTTGCATCCGATATCCGTGCGGCACTTGACCGAGTTTCACCCGATACCCGAGTGGGCTTTTGCACCGCGCATGCGGTTTGGGGCGTGGATGGAACGGATCCCACAGAGCTTTCGAGGCTTTTAGCCGGTGAAAACACAAAGCCCTTTATGCGCTTGCACGGCGCCCCGTATTGGTCGGTTGTGGCGCAAAGACCGATGCCGACCGTCATTGAGATGGCGAGACTTTTGGCATCCTATTGCGAAAACTGCGGTGCAGAGCTTCTTGCGGAGGGGGATACCTACCCCCGCCCACGTTACAATGTGCCCGCATCCATTTTGGAAATGTACGATGCCGCCATTCGGATCGACGGCAGATATCACGGCATATTGAAATACATGGTGGACTACAATGCTTCACCCGATTTTGAGACAGGTTACATCAGGCGGCATATCAAAGATCTTGCGCTGTTTGATGCGCTTTCGAGTATGTTTGAGGGTAAAAAAGAACTCGGGGTGAATGTTTTTTGCCATAGAGAGCTTTTCAAGGATGCCGATTTTTCGATGGGTATCGCCACCTACTATCCTCGCCCTTTGGCGGGGGCTATGCTCTCCTTGAATACCATCCCCACCGTATACGGTTCGGGCGGAATTTGCCATGCCGTGTTTGGAGAAGAGGCGCGGCATGTTTCTCTTGATGAAATTAAAAAAGGCGCGGTGCTCGATGCCGTCGCCGCGCAGATTTTAAAAGAGAGAGGGGTGGATGTCGGTATCTGCCGAGACTTGCACTTTGAAAATGCCAAGGTGACGTTTTTGAAGACACCCGATGGGGAGACTGCCCTTGTCAGGCCCCCCGAGCTTCGCTATGCCAAACTTGCTCTGAATGAAAAAGCACAAACGCTTTGTTATGCCGTGATAGAGGAAGAAAAAACGCCGTTTTCCTACGCATATGAAAATGCCGACGGTGCCAAATATGTTGTTTTCTGCTTTGATTCCATGGCTTTGCCCGAAAACACGGGTATGTACCGCGGCTACATGCAGCAAAAGCTTTTAAAGCAGGGAATCGAATGGATCGCGGGAGAAGAGTTGCCTGCCTATATCGGTCATTGCCCCGATCTTTACATGATGTGTAAGGGAAATGATGCGGGCATGTCGGTTGCACTCTTTAACTTTTTTGCCGATTGCGTGGATGAGCCTGTTATTCGACTTTCGCGCACCTACAAAAACATTCGTTTTTTGAATTGCGACGGAGTGCTTGAGGGAGATACGGTAACGCTCTCTTCTCCCATCACCGCTTACAGCTTTGCGGCGTTTGAGGTTTCGTAAATGATTCCGGAAAAAGAAAGGATAGTGGGGCCGCTTCACTTGTCGTGAAGCACCGAAAAATAACCTAAAGCAGTTGTTTTTCTGCCCTCTTTGGTTGCATTTTGCAAAAAATGCAACACAACCTACCAATTTTCTGCGAAAATTTCGGCAATTTGCGCCGTCCATGGCACAAATTGCCGCGGGGCTGAGTCATTGACTCAGCCCCACCTTTTTTTAGACAGATAAATACTTATTTAACCATTTTCCGCGTACGCAATGGATTACGAAAATCACGGCGCGGAAGAACCAGTCTACTGCCATGCCAACCCAAACACCCATGATGCTCATACCGCCCCCCGGGAAGGTTAGGACGCCGAACAGAGAGACTGTTTCGGGTGCCAAAAGATAGGCGAGAAAAACGCGAAATGCCCACATCGAAAAGATAGAAATGATCATGGTAAATCGCACATCGCTTGCCGCACGGAAAACGGGCGGCAGACAGAAAGCGGCGGGCCAAAGAATAATGGAGAAAAGTCCATGATAAAGTAAAAGCTTGCGTGCGAGCTTAAATGTTTCGCCCGTAAGACCGAAGAGCGAAAGTAAAGGATGGGAGGCAAGACAGGTGATCGAAACTACGCCGAAGATCAAGATATACGCAATACCGAGCAAAAGCCAAGCGTAATGCTTTGCCTGCTTTTTCTCTTCCGCGCCGATGCATCTGCCGACCACAACGACGGTGGAGCTTTGTATTGCTCCGCCTGCGGTGTATTGGAAGTTTGCAAGCTGAAGCGTCGCGGCGTTGGCGGCGATAACCGCGGTGCCGAGAGAAGAAACAAGGCTTGAGGTAAGGAGTCTTCCGAACTGGAACATGCTGTTTTCAATGCCGTTCGGGACACCGATGCGCAAAATGGATTTGATGATCGCAAAATCGGGTTTGTAGTGAAAGAGCTTTTCAATATGTATAAAACGGCGGCGGTTGTGCCCAATGACGATCATGGTAGCGGCACCCACAAAACGTGAGGAAAGCGTGGCAATGGCAGCACCTGCCGCACCCATATCCAAGCCGTATATGAGAAGTGCGTTTCCGCCGATGTTCAAAAGGTTCATGATGATCGATATCTTTAGCGCGATCATGCTGTCGCCTTGCACGCGGAACATTGCTCCCATACTGTACTCCATAGCCAAAAAAGGAAAGGAGAGCGCGATAAAAGAGAAGTAGCTTAGTGCGTTTTTCATCACACTTTCTTCCGCTTCGCCAAACAGTAAATGAAGAAGCGGTATGCGCAAAAGAAGCACCGTCGCCGCCACAACTGCGGCGACGATCGAAGCGGAATAAAGAAGCTGTTTTGCGGCTTCGCAAGTGTTTTTTTGGTTTCCTCTACCCATGGATTGGGCAAGGACAACCGATCCGCCTGCCGTAAGTGCGGTGAAAAGTGTGATTAAAAGAGTATCGAGAGAACCCACGAGAGATACTCCCGCGAATGCCGCCTCTCCCTTGTTTGCGATCATCATAGAGTCTGCCATACCGATGGTGACGGAGAGAATGTTTTGCAAAATCAAGGGAATGATGATTTTGGCTAAATCCTTTCGGGAAAAAAGCATTGGCTTGCGTTCTTCCATGCCGAAAACTCCTTTTTTGAAAATGATATTGACATTTGCCTTCGCTTGATTTATAATCAGTATAACACTTTTGTTTGGCAAATTCTTGCCAAAAAAGACTTATTTTGTGCCATTTTCGAATGTGTTTGGAAGTGGTCTTATCCCTTTGCGCTTGCTGCGCAGAAAGGAAATGGAATTCTTATGAAAGCAACTCTTTATGCACACAGGGAAAGGCTTCGCAATTTTAAGATTGAGACATACTCCCGTATGAATAATACCTTTGCTTTTCATTCCACCATTGAGCTTGTGCTGGTGCGCAAGGGCAAAGTGCAAGCTTGGATCGGGGATGCCGAGATGACGATTTCCGATCATGAGATTGCCGTGATCCTTTGTAACGAAGCGCATCAGTTTCATTCTCTTGAGAATGGCGTATATACCGGTATCTTTATTCCCACCATTCTTTGTCCCGAGTTTGTGGAAGAGGTCAGCCACAAAAAGGCGCATTATCCTGTGATTCGAGATAAGGGATCTGTGGAACGGATTCGCGATGCTTTGGATATGCTCTCGGGTGGAGAACTGAATGCCATTGAGGAAAAAGGCTATTTGCATGTAATACTCGGAACCGTGCTAAAGCGGATTGAGCTTGAGAAGGCGGAAATGCCGCACGAAACGTCCTTGCCGAGCCGGCTTCTTTTCTATATCAACGAACATTATAAAGAGGATATTTCGGCAGAAAAGCTTGCGCAAGAGTTTGGATACAGCACTCATTACCTTTCAGATTCCTTCCGAGCTTGCTTTCGTATCAGCATCGGCAGTTATATCAATACCTTGCGCCTTAAAAATGCCGTTATGCTGATCAGAGAAAGAAAGAAAAATATTACGGAAAGTGCCATGGAAAGCGGCTTTGGCTCCTTGCGCACCTTTTACCGCGCTTTTACGGCGGAATTCGGATGTTCTCCGAAGGAATATTTGCATCGGGAGTGATGCGTTTTGCTTTTGCAATAAAAACGAAAAGTGTGAGTAAATCTTGACTTTTTTGATTTCGGTGCTATAATGAAAATGTAGTTTGATCGTTTTTTTCGGTCAATATTAATTTTTTTACATAGAAAGGAAAAAATGAAAAATGAAAAAGAAATTGTTTTCGCTTTTGCTCGCTCTCTGCTTGGTTTTCACCGGTTGCTTCTTGGCTTCTTGCGATAAAGAGAATGCCGATGATGATGACAACGATGTATCTAGTGAGGTAAATGAAACAGTAGCACTCTTTTCTAAGGCATACAAAAACACCGAAGCTCTTGATTCTCTCGAAACCACGCTCGATATGAACATCAGCATGACTATGAATGGACAAACTTTTGATATCCCCATGATTGTCGATATGAAGATCAAGGATGCAAGCAGTGCCAATCCCACCATGTTTGCCGATTACAGCATCTCTATGCCGGGGCAGTCAATGGTAATGCAGGTTTATATGGCAGACGGATGGATTTATATGCTCCAAGCGGGCACAGGATATAAGGTGAACGCTGAGGTGGCAGGTGATGACTATGATTTCTCCCAAGACAGAGAAGACATCATGAAGAGTATTCCGGACAAGTTTTTCAAAGATGTCGAGCCGGTCCAAAATGCCGATGGCAGTCAGACTATCACGCTTGATCTTTCGGGTGAGGACTTTGCCGATCTCTATAAAGAAGTCGTTGATTCCGTAAAAGAGACCTCTGCTGTTGATGATTCCTATGACATTTCTTTGAAGGATGCTAAAATCGTTGTTACTGTTAAAGATGACTATATTTCCGTTTACAAGCTGAGCTTTAAAATGGATATGACCATTGATTCTCAAGCCGTAAGCACCGATGTGAATATGTCTGCAACCTATAAAAACCGCGGTGATGCCGTTTCCATTACGCCACCCGCGGGTTATGAAAGCTTTATGGATATCACCGGTTCGTATCAATAAACTCGAACGACGGCGCGCATGCGCATCGCACGGAGGATGTCGGCGGAACGGGTATTCTCACGCAGAAAAAGATTTTGTGTGCAAAGGATTATATTCGTGCACTTCAAAGCGGCACATTCGGAATACTTTAAACCAAAATCGCATTTTAAAAGAGGAGTATATTCCAATGAAAATTACCCCTATCGGTAAAATAATAGGCGGGCAAGATGGTGCTATCTACGGGAACTATCTTTTTCGTTTTGACGAAAAGGGAAGATGTGCGGTTTACGAGATCGATAAGATCGGAGAAGAAAGCAAAGCTGTCGGCAGTTTCTTGTTAGATCAAACAGGTACGCTTGTGCCGCATGCCAATTCCGTGATGTTTGGCGCGGAGCGTGCCGAAAGTGATGATGAATTTCCCGCGCTTTATGTTAATGTTTATAACAATTATGCTAGTACCGATAACCCCATGAAGGGTGTTACTTGCGTATATCGTATTCTAAAAGAAGGTGAAAAATTTTCCGCGTCACTTCTTCAGCTGATTGAGATCGGGTTTGCGGAGGATTCTTCTCTTTGGAAAGCAAGCGAAAGCGCGGACGGACCTCGCCCTTACGGTAACTGCGCTGTTGATGTCGAAAATGGGATGTATTACGCTTTTGTTATGCGCAACGAAACACTTGGTACGCGCTATTTTGCTTTTTCTTTACCTCTTTTGGCAGACGGGGAGAGCGATCCCAAGTATGGCGTAAACCGCGTGGTCCTCGGTGCAAAGGATATTTTGACGCAGTTTGATTGCCCTTACCATTATTTCATACAAGGCGCAACCTTGAAAAACAGTAAAATTTATTCTTTGGAAGGCTTTGGGCATGATCCCGCTATGCCCCCCGCAATTCGCGTGATCGATCTTGCCGCGAAGCGCGAGGAAAGCTATACGCGTTTTGCCGATCTTGGTTTGAAGCAAGAACCGGAATTCATTGATTTTGCAGGCGATATTTGCTATTACAGCGACAATCCCGGCAATCTTTACAGAATCGATTTTTAATAAAAAGGATGGCTGAAGCACTGCAATCAGCCATCCTTTTTTCTTTCCAAAATTTTAGCGTTGCGTTCTGCCACGTGTCTGCCGCGCCAGCCAAAGGCACGGCGCGCAAAGCTTGCTTTGTCTAAAGCGGCAAGCATTTCGCTTGAAAACTCCGTGATACGGTTTTCTTTAAAAAAGGGAATAGGGGTGTAGATGCTGCCACATGCTTTGGCTTTTGCCGTGTATGGGCATACGTTTTGGCAGATATCGCATCCCCATGCCGTTTGACAGCGGCGCATGAGCTCTTGTTCCTCTTGTGAAAGCTCTCCCTTCTTTTGCGTTACGGCAGAAAGGCAGTATTGGCCTTCTCCCCTTAAAATACCCGTCGGACAGGCGCGGCGGCATGCGCCGCAATCTTCGCAAGAGGTAAGCGGATATAACCGATAATTACCTAAAAGCTCTGCGGGAATATCGGTTAAAATCTCTCCGATAAACAAAAAGGAAGAATATTCCTTGGTAAGCAAGAGCCCGTTTTTGCCGAATACACCGAGCCCTGCGAGAACGGCGGCGTGCCTTTCATCGATGGGGGAGTGATCGGTAAAAAGGGCGAAAGAATAGGAAGGAAAGAGCTTTTCCAAACGCGGCAGAAGCCGTTTTGAGAGCTCTTGGATGTAAATGTGGTAATCCTCCGCCGCGGCATATGCCGAGAAATTTTTGGGGGTGTCTACGTAATAGGGCATCAAAAACAAAAGCACCGAACGGGGCGCAAAGGATAGGTTTTCCAAAAGCCGCGGTAAGGAAACACGGCAAACGGAAAATGGCAAATGTGCAATTTTTTCGATGTATTCATCTTTGAATAAGGCTTTTAGAGTGTCTTGCATTTTTATGACCGTTCCTTTCCGCTTTGAGAATATTATACAAAAGATTGGAGAAAAAGCAAGAGCTTTTGCAAAAAATCCGTAAAACCTTTGCAAAAAGAATTGCTTTTATCAAAATAATATGTTATAATACGTTAGATTAGAGATAGATATTTTATCTAACATAGAAAGGAATTGTGCCGTGCGTATTTTTGCAGCGATAGGTTCAACTCTTCAAAACGGTTTCATTTTTACCGAAGGAGTTGTTTTTCCCTTTAATCCTATGGTTCCCGCTGTCCTTCTTTGCATTGTGATCTCTTACCTTTTGGGTAGCATCAACAGTGCTGTTATCGTTTCTAAGCTCTTCTTTCATGAGGACGTGCGTGATAAGGGAAGCAAAAACGGAGGCTTTACCAATGCGGGGCGTGTCTATGGTAGAAAAGCCGCGATCTTCACTCTGCTCGGAGATATGATCAAAACGGCTCTCGCGCTCCTTCTTTCCGCCTGCGTCGTCGGCTTTCATTACGCCCATGCCATTTCCGTCAATCCAATCATGTATATTTCGGGGGTTGCTTGTGTGCTCGGTCACGCATATCCCGTTTTTTTCCGCTTTAAAGGCGGCAAAGGTGTCCTTTGCACGGCTACTATCGCGCTTGTGCTCAGCCCACTGATTTTCGCGATCGGTCTTGTGATCTTTTTGATTGTGCTCTTTGGCACCAAATACGTTTCTTTGTCGTCTCTTTCCATCGCCTTCTTTTATCCCTTGCTTCTTGACCGTGTGTCGGCTCTTTTTGGCTTGAAACACGACCTTTTGTCGGTTCTTTGTGTGGTTTTTCTCGGCATATTTATCTTTTATTGCCATCGCGCCAATATCAAACGCTTGTTAGACCATTGTGAAAATAAGATTTCTTTTGGAAAAAAGGATAAATGATCATGATGGAACAACTTCGCGCCTTGATCCTTTCTGCCGTTTACACGGGAGCTTTGCGCAAGCTCGTTTGCTCTAAGCATGAAGACGGCGGTAAAACCAAGCTTTCCGCGCGGCTATGCCGGCACAAGGGCGAGACGATCCTTGCTTTTGAAACCCTGATGCCTGACGGAAAGGCACTGCATAAAAACGTTGTGCTTGAGGATGCGGAAGAAACACTTTCCTCTCTCTTGCCGCCCTACGGGCAGGTCAATCTTTTGACATCTCTCGGAGATGCCGAATACCGCAGAAACAAAAAAGGAAATGAAGTTCTCCTAGGGGGGAAGGAACTTTCCCGCAAACTCGAAAATGCCGCCCCCTCCTTTTCGGATGCACTTGCCGAAAATCTTGACAGAAATAAAAACTATATTTTGTCGGGAGATGAGCCTTTTTTAAAAGAGCTCGCAATCTCCGATAAAAACGGCAGAATCCATGATAAGAAACAGGCAAAATTCCGCCAGATCAATCGCTTTTTGGAGCATATCCGCGATATTGAGGACAAGCTTCCGAAAGAAGGAACGCTTCTCATTTACGATCTTTGTTGCGGAAAAAGCTATTTAAGCTTTGCCGCATATCACTATTTTACCGTTTTGAAAGGGCGGAAGGTAGAAATGCTCGGTATGGATCTCAAAGCCGACTGCATGGCATTTTGCGATTCCGTTGCCAAGACACTCGGTTTTGACGGCATGACCTTTAAAACAGGCGATATTCGCCATATCTCAAAAGAGCGTGCACCGCATTTGGTGCTCTCGCTTCATGCTTGCGATATCGCAACCGATATCGTACTTCATTTTGCCGCTTCCGTGCGCGCGGGTGTCATTCTTTCTACGCCCTGCTGTCAGCACGACCTTTTGAAAAAGGTGAATGTTCCCGCTTTGTCCTTTGTCACCGATCACCCTAAGCTATCGGGCAAGCTTTGCGAAGCCTTGACCGATGCGCTCCGTCTTGCGCGCTTACGTGCGCAGGGGTATGATACGGCGGCACTGGAGCTGACGGATCCCGATGACACGCCCAAAAACACACTTTTGCGCGCCATCTTGCGCAAAAGCTTTTCGGATGCGGCGAGGGCACGCGCAAGGGAAGAATACGAGGCGGCACTTCGTTTCGTTCTCGGTTCTCCCGTCGCGGATTATCCCGCAGACATATGATAAGAAACATAATGATCAAGGAGCTATGCCATGCGCGAAAAGCTTTATAACTCATATGACGTGCATGACACCGAAGTGATCGGTGCCAATTTAGCCCTCTCACTTTTGAACGCAGGGCGCCGCCGCATATTCGTGGCATTGTTTGGTGAAATGGGTGTCGGAAAAACCGCTTTTTCACGCGGATTTTGCGGTGCGCTCGGAATCAAGAATATCCATAGCCCCACCTATTCCGTTGTCAATGAATATAAAAGCGGGAAGGTGCCGGTCTTTCATTTTGATATGTATCGCATCGAAAGCGAAGATGACTTATTATCCATTGGCTTTGATGATTATTTGGCAAAAGACGGATATGCACTTTGCGAGTGGAGCGAAAACATCGAAAATGAGCTTCCGATAGACGCCGTTCGTGTCACCATTTTGCGTTCCAACGGTGAAAATGGCAGACAGATCAAAATCGTGACCGCCGACTGACGGCAGAAAGGGTTGCTTTGAAAATTCTCGCACTCGATTCCACCGCAAAAGCCGCCTCTGCCGCTTTAACGGAGGATGATAAAATACTGACGGTCTTTACGGCAGACAATGGGCTCACGCACAGCGAAATACTGTTGCCCATGGCGGAAAATGTATGCGCTCGTGCTCAAACTTCGCTTGCCGATGTCGATTATTACGCCGTCACCGTCGGTCCCGGTTCTTTTACCGGAGTTCGCATCGGCGTTGCCGCCGTCAAGGGGCTTGCCTTTCGCATGCCCGAAAGCGAAAAAAACAACTGCGTTGCCGTTTCAACGCTGGAAGCGTTGGCGGAAAATCTTTTTCCGCTGGACGGTATCTATGCACCCGTTATGGATGCCAGACGCTCTGAGGTCTATAATGCGCTTTTTCGCGCCGAAAACGGTACGCTTGTCCGCTTGACACCCGATAGAGCCATTTCTTTAAACGACCTCGCCGAAGAGCTTCTTTCACTCTATCCCAACACCCCCGTGCGGCTTGCGGGGGACGGATACGGCATTGCCTTCGGTGCGCTTGGCGAAAAAGGAGTTTCGCTTGTACCGACACCGGTGCTGTTGCGAACGCAGAACGCCGCTTCCGTCGCTCTTTGCGCTTACCGCAAAATCGGTCAGGGCGAAACCGTCAGCGACCGTGCGCTGTCTCCCGTCTATTTAAGACTGCCGCAGGCAGAACGCGACAGACTCAAAAAAGAAAATGAAAATAAATAAAGAGAGGTTTTCCCATGAGAAAAATTTACATTGGCGCAGATTCCGCAGGTTATGAATACAAGGTTGAGTTGATCTCTTATTTGACCGAGAAGGGCTATACCGTCATTGATACGGGGGCTGAAAACGGTCTTTCGGGTTCTCATTACCCCGAATACGCCATGAAGGTAGCCAAAGGTGTGCAGGATGATCTCGAAGGTTCTTTCGGCATTCTTGTTTGCGGTACCGGTATCGGTATGAGCATGGTCGCAAATAAATACGACGGTATCCGTGCCGCCGTTTGCGGCGATACCTTCAGCGCGAGAATGACCAGAATGCATAACGATGCCAATGTCCTTTGCATGGGTGCACGCGTAATCGGTCTCGGTCTTTGCAAGGATATCACCGATCTTTTCCTTGCCACCGACTTTGAAGGCGGCGGCAGACACGAATTGCGTGTCGGCATGATCGCGGATGCCGAGAAGGCAGGCAGAAAATAAAAATCGGTTTATTTCGTACAGAAAGGGATTGCTAAAAATGAAAACTCGTATTTTGTTTCAAGGCGACAGTATCACGGATTTTGGGAGAGACAAAAAAGCAAAGGAAGCCAACACAGGCCTTGGCAGCGGTTACGTTCATCTGATTGCCTCCCGTCTTCTTGCCGATCATCCCGAAATGAAGATCTACAACCGCGGTGTCAGCGGTAATCGTATTATGGATATGTATGCCCGCTGGGAAGAGGATGCGATGCTCTTGGATTTTGATATTCTCAGCATCTTCAACGGCATCAATGATGTCGGATTCGGACTTCGCTTGCATTCGGGTGCTTCCGCCGCCAAGTTTGAAAAAATGTATGACTTGCTTTTGGAAGAAACGATGGAAAGAAAGCCCGGCATCTCTTTGGTTCTTTGCGAACCGTTTGTTATGAAAATGCCCAAGGTCTGGGAAGCATACGGTGCCGACATTTATGAAAATTATGATGTTTGGAATGCGGCGGTTGCCGAGCGCGGTGATATTGTTCGTAAGCTTGCGCAAAAGTACCAAGCCGTTTTCGTTCCGTTGCGAGGTGTCATGGAGGAAGCAGTCAAACGCGCTCCTGCCGAGCATTGGTCGCAGGATTGCATTCATCCCACTTGCGCAGGAAATGAGCTTGTTGCGCGGGCGTGGTTGGACGCCGCTTCTCACCTGCTGAAATAATGGCGAAAAGCGCACATCAAAAGGCGAAGCTTTTGGCTTTGCTCCATATCTTTAAGCAGAAGAGCGATGAGGCGCATCCGCTTTCCGTGGCTGACATTCAAGCGCATCTTTCCGCCTACGGTATTTCCGCAGAACGGAAGAGTCTTTACGACGATATGGAAACGCTTCGCGCCTTTGGGTACGACATTATTTCGGTCAAAAACAAAACCACAGGCTATTATCTCGGTTCGCGTCTGTTTGAACTCGCCGAGCTTAAGTTGCTTGCGGATGCGGTGGAAAGCTCCCGTTTTATCACACGTAAAAAGAGCGATGAATTGATCGAAAAACTATCTGCCGAGATCAGCGAGTACGATGCGCACGCTCTTCGCCGTGAGGTGCATATTGCAGGGCGCGTGAAGACCATGAATGAGAGCATTTATTATAATGTGGATTTGATCCACAGTGCCATTCGTGAGGATAAAAAGATTCGTTTTGTTTATTTTGGCTGGAACGAGAAAAAGGAAAAAGTGCTTCGCCACGACGGTGCTTTTTACGAAGTAAGCCCTTTTGCTCTGACGTGGGACGATGAAAACTATTATCTTATCGCTTATGATTCCGAGGCGAAAAAGATCAAGCATTACCGTGTAGATAAAATGCTCCGTCTTTCTGTTGCTTCCGACGAGCGAGACGGAAAAAGCTCTTTCCAAAATTTTGATCTCGCCGATTATACCTATTCCGTGTTTGGTATGTATGGTGGTAAAAGGGAAGACGTCACGCTCCTTGTTGCCAACAGTCTTGCCGGTGTGATTATCGACCGTTTCGGTACGGGTGTTACCCTCTTTCCCGCGGAGGATGGCTTTTTTACCGTTCATGTGCGCATTTCTGTCAGTCCCACCTTTCTTTCGTGGGTGCTTGGGTTTGGAAAAAACATGCGTATTCTTTCCCCTCTCTCGGTCAGAGAACAACTGATTGCGTTGGCAGAGGAAACGATTTTGTCTTACCGTGACAAGAAGTGATTTGAGAATAAATTGGGGCTAGCTCATTATGATATAATCCCCTTAGAGTATACACTCGAAAAAACAAAAAAGTTTTCGAGAATACTTTAAGGGGATTTTTTATGTATAAATACGATTATGCATTCAAGAAGAAAATAGTAGAGATACACAAACGA
>JAZNND010000061.1:0-38188 GCA_045580085.1 Eubacteriales bacterium | reverse complement strand
CTTGGTCCCCCCGGGGTTGGCGCGATATACTTGTCCGTAGGGAGTTTTACGACATGCGGGCGACGGTATCGAATGGCTCGGCGAAGCCGAATCCACTTCGTAGCCCTCGCGCTTGCGCGAGATACCTGTCCGTATGGAGTTTTGGAGCGTCCTCAGACGACCTTTGCTATTATAGCATACTTTCTTTTTGTTTGCAAGGGTTTTTTAAAATATTTTTGTTTTTTAAGGCAAGAAATTGAGAAAAAGTCGGAATGTTAAGAAAAAAACAACTTTTGAGAAACGAAAAACGCAAGAATACTGTGGCAACGCTTGACAAAACTTTCTATTTTTATTATAATAGGTATATCAAACGCACTTTTGTGCAGAAAGAGATGACTTTATGCAAGCTTTACGTAAGTATTCCAATTTGATTGCGCTCGGCGTTGCCGCTGCCGTGATCGTCGCATTGGGGATCGTTGTTCTTGCCATGGGGGACGATTTTACCTTTGCGGAAACACTTTGGGCACTTTTGCCTCCTGTTGTCGCGATTGGACTCGCCTTGATTACCAAAGAGGTGTATTCCTCTCTCTTTGCGGGTGTGCTCGTTGGCGCATTGATGCATGCAAAATTTGATTTTGCCACTACCGTGAATACCGTCGTTGACGACGGATTGATTTCCGCCGCTTCCGGAACTGCGGGTATCTTTATTTTTCTTGTGATTCTCGGTGCTTTGGTTGCTCTGGTTAATAAGACCGGTGCTTCTGCCGCATTCGGCAGATGGGCACAGAAAAACATCAAGACCAAGTTCGGGGCATATCTTGCTACCTTTGTTCTCGGTATTTTGATTTTTATCGACGACTATTTTAACTGCCTTACCGTTGGCTCCGTTATGAGTCCTGTGACTGATGCGCGCAAGATTTCTCGCGTGAAGCTTGCGTATTTGATCGACGCAACGGCGGCTCCTATTTGTATGATCGCACCCATTTCTTCTTGGGCAGCAGCTGTTTCGGGTTCCGTTCCCTCGGATTTCCCCGGATCGGGTATTGAACTTTTCGTCCGTGCCATTCCCTTTAACTTCTATTCGCTTCTTACTCTTGTTTTCGTTGTAGCACTCGGTGTTATGGCGTTTGATTACGGTAAGATGTCCGAGTTTGAGATCAAAGCGCAAAGCGGCGATCTTGGCATTCTCGGCAATCAAAAGAATGATGAGGAGACAAATCCTCGCGGCAGAGTGCTTGACCTTTTGCTTCCCGTTATCGTGCTTGTTATCGTTTGTGTCATCGCGCTTCTCTACGTCGGTGGCTTCTTCGGTGAAAATCCTTGGTACAACGTAGCGATGGAGCTCGAAGATCCCGATTTTACTTATACGGATTATAAGGGCGACTTTGTCGGAGCGTTCGGTAATACCGATGCAACCATCGGCTTGCCTTGGGGCGCGCTGATCACCTTGATTCTCACCATTGCTTATCTGCTTTGCCGCCGCCTTGTTTCCTTCAAGGAAGCCATGGATTGCGTGCCGAAGGGCTTTATTGCCATGGTGCCCGCTATCATGATCCTTACCTTTGCTACCGCGTTGAAGAACGTAACCGGGCTTCTCGGTGCGGATGTGTATGTGGAAACGCTTATGACAAGCTTCCCCGAAACCGCGGCAAAATTCCTTCCCGCCGTTATCTTCTTGGTTGCTTGCATCCTCGCTTTTGCAACGGGTACCTCTTGGGGCACGTTCGGCATTCTTATTCCGATCGTTACCAGCATGTTTGCCATCGATAATCCTTTGCTCTTCGTCGGCATCTCCGCCTGCCTTGCAGGCGCTGTTTGCGGCGACCATTGCTCCCCCATCTCCGATACCACTATCATGGCTTCGGCGGGCGCAAACTGCAACCATGTTGACCACGTTTCGACACAGTTGCCTTACGCTGTGACCGTTGCGGTGATCTCATTCGTTTGCTTCATTCTTGCCGGTTTTGTCCCCGTGATCTGGGTATGCTTACCTGTGGGTATTGTTCTTACGGTTGGCACGCTCTTCGGCATTCGTATGCTTACAAAGAAAAAATCCGCCAATTAACATTTACGGGCTGTCTCGTGAGACAGCCCGTAATAATTTACTATCCAAAAACGGACCGTCTCACTCAGACAGTCCGTTTTCGTTTTATAAGGTTTTAAGCGGTGCGGATATCGGCGCCGAGCGTTTTGGTCAGCTTTTTGACCGCGCTGTTTGCTACGGCTTCGATTTCGGTACCTGTCAAGGTTTTTTCATCGGAACCGATAGAGAGGCGAATGGTCACCGATTTTTTACCCGCGGGGATCTGTTTGCCCTTGTACTCATCGACAAAGAAAACATCCTTAAGGAGCTCATTTTTCTTGCTCATGATGCAAGAATAAATATCATCCCACTTGACCATGGAATCCACGAGGAAGGATAAATCATAATCGTTCACGGGGAATTCGGGCATATGGGCGAAGCGGTTGGTTCTCGATTTAAAGGGAACCAGTTCGTCCATGTCCAATTCTACGAGCACAGCCGACAAAACCTTGATGCCGCATGCCAGTGCCGCTTTTTTGGAGAGTAAAGCCAAGTCGCCGATCTTCTTGTCACCAAGATAGATGTTGAGCCAAACGGTTTCGTCCGCCCAATAGGGCTTTTCGCTCTTGCTGAAGGTGAAGCCTTCCATGTGGGTATAACGCGGCATCATGCCGATCACGCCCTTGGCGCGGCGGAAGAGCTCGGCGATCTTGTCGGAGCTTCCGACAAAGGCGCAACCCAAATGTTTCTTTTGCAAGGGAAGTTTTTCGCCTTTGTATTCGGCGGTGTAATCGGTATCAAGGAAGATTTGCGCTTCCTCGAAAATGTCAAATGCATCAAAATTGCGTTCGTTCTTGACGATGGCTTTGCAAATGTTGGGCAAGAGCGAAGAACGCACATATTTTTCATCGGGGGCGGGAGGTGTTGCCAAAGCAAGCATACCTTCGGTGCTCGGCATCAGCGCATGAACAAATTCGTCGCTCATCCAAGGATAGGTGAAGATCTCTTGCATGTTGCAACGGAAAGCGAGATACTCTTTGATCTTACGCACGAGATCCACATTCAGCTGATTGATCGCACCGTCAAAAGAGGTCGTGATGGTGGTGGCTTCGAAGTTTTCGTAGCCGTACATACGGGCAACCTCTTCCATGATATCCGCTTTGATGGAAACATCACCGGTCGAACGCCATGTGGGAACAACAATGTGCATACCATCCTCGGTGAAGGTGACATCGTAACCCATCGTGCCAAGCTTTTTGGCTACGATCTCTTGAGGGATACGCTTGCCGAGACGTCTGTCAAGCCATTCGAAGGAGACATCAATCTCTTTTCTCTCGAGCTTTTTGGGATAGGAGTCGCTGAAGGATGTGACCTTCATTTCGGGATAAAGCTCGGCAAAGAGTTTCATGGCAAGAGAGAGTGCTTGATCGCAACGTTCGGGATCTACCGCTTTTTCATAGCGGGAGGAAGCTTCGGTACGGTTGTCATAACGGAGCGCGGTTCTGCGCACACCGCGAGACTCGAAGTTTGCCACTTCAAGAATAACGCTTTGGGTTTCGGGGAGCACCGAATCTTTCGCGCCGCCCATAACACCGGCAAGTGCTACAGCACCTTCCGCATCGGCGATTACGAGGTCATCGGAGCAAAGAGAAAGCTCTTTATCGTTCAGAAGCTGAAGCTTTTCGCCTTCGCAAGCGCGGCGAACTTCAATATGATCGATGATGTGATTGGAGTCAAATACGTGGGTGGGCTGACCGGTTGCAAGCATGACATAGTTGGTGACGTCTACGAGTGCGTTGATGGGGCGCATGCCGACGCGCCAAATACGGCTCTGCATCAAGAAGGGAGAGGGTTTTACACCAAGGCCCTCAATTTTTGCGCCGATATATCTCGGGCAACGGTCGGTGTCGGCAATTCTGACATCGTAGCTTTCACGGCAATCCGGCTTGAAAGGCTCAAAAGGAATGAGAGGCAGATCGTAAAGAGCAGCAAGCTCTCTTGCAATGCCGTAATGTCCCCAAAGGTCGGGGCGGTTGGTCATGGATTTATTGTCGATCTCAAGAATGATATCGTCAAGGTCGAGTGCTACCGCAAGGGGGGTGCCCGCTTTGACATCGAAAGCAGTGAGATCCATAATGGCGTGATCGTCTTCGGTCGGGAAAAGATCGGCAAGACCGACCTCCACAGCCGCGCAGATCATACCGAAGCTCGGTACACCGCGGAGCTTTGCGTTCTTGATTTCAACAGGTTCGCCCTCGCCGTGCCAACGCACCATGGCACCGGGGCAGGCAACAACGACCTTCATGCCTGCTTCAAGGTTGGAGCCGCCGCATACGATATCCTTGATTTCCTCTTCACCGATATCCACTTTGCAAACACGGAGTTTGTCCGCGTTGGGGTGGGGAAGAACCTCTTTGATCTCACCCACGATGATCTTGCTAAAACGTTCGGCAAGGCTTTCCGCGCCTTCCACTTCAACGGTGGACATCGTAAGGTCGTAAGCCAAGCGCGAAAGATCCATATCATCGGGCAGTTTTACATAATCTTTGATCCAGTTTAATGACAGTTTCATATAATTACCAATCCTTTGCCCCTAAAGGCATCTTTATTTTGAAATGTGTGAGGGAAGTGCTTAGTGGAATTGCTTCAAGAAACGCAAATCGGTGCTATGGAAGAGACGAACATCGTCTACCCCGTAACGCATCATAACCAGTCTGTCAAGACCGATGTTGACATAGAAGCCGGTGTATTCGTCGGGATCAAGGCCCGCTGCGCGAAGGACATTGGGATGAGGAGTGCCGCCGGGCATGATCTCGATCCAGCCGACGTGCTTGCAAACACTGCACCCCTTGCCGCCGCAAACGAGACAACCCATATCGATTTCAAATCCGGGTTCTACGAACGGGAAGAAACCGGCACGCATTCTGACGGGAACGTCTTGTCCGAAGACCTTGGAAAGGATGCTCTTGATCATAACTTTTCCTGCGGTATAAGTAAAGTCCTTATCTACGATCAAAGCTTCATATTGGAAGAACGCGCGCTCGTGGCGGGCGTCGGTCGTTTCATTTCTGTATACTCTGCCGGGATAAACAAAGCGATAGGGGGGCTTGTGCGTTTGCATGTAACGCACACTGTCGCCGGTTAGGTGGGGACGCAGGCAAAGCTTGTCGCTGGCGTCTCCCGAATCGTGATTTTCGAGCCAATAGGTATCCATGCTCTCGCGGGCAGGATGGTTGGGAGGAAAGTTCAAGTTATCGAAAGCATAATACTCGCTCGTGATCTCGGGACCGCTGAATACCTCAAAGCCCATGGAACGGAAAGCATCGTTCAAGTCGTAGCACATCTGCGTGATGGGATGCAAACCGCCGATCTTAGGCTCAAGCCCGGGGATGGTGCAGTCAAAGTCGGGGGAGATCTCGGAGGCTTTCAGCTTAAGTTCTTCTCTGCGCCCCTCTAACTGCTCGCTGAGAAGGTTCTTGACTTGGTTCACCGCCTTGCCCATTTCGGGACGAAGAGCAACGTCAAGCTTGGGTATTTCCTTGAGCAGTTCGGTAATACTGCCTTGCTTGCCGAGCAGAAGGCTTTTGACCTCTTGCAGTTCAGCTTCGCTTTGCGCATTTTGAATCTTCTCGGCTCCTTCGCGGAGCAGCGCGTCCAATTTATCTTTCATTTTCTCATTATTCCTTTCCGAGCAAAGTGACCTTTCTTGGCAAGCGGATGCCGAGAAGGGAATTTTAAAAATTCAAACTCATGCTTTGCCTATTAAAATAGCATTACCTTATTATTATAATACAAAATTAAAATTTGTCAATCGGTTATTGACACTCTTGATGAAAAATCTCCCAATTTTTACAAATTTCTTCCCGAATTTCCGAAGAAAGAAGGGGGGCGGCATCCTCTGCCTTTTCGATCAAAGCGCGTCTGACGCGAGAGGAGGAAATATTGGCAAAGTCTTTGCGTGGGTGAAGCATCAGCGTTTCAGCTCCGCCGTGCGCTAAGTTGTATTCCGCCATGGGGATCTCATAACGCAGATCCTCTTCGTTTCTTACCCCGCGTATGATAACCGGAATTTCGTTTCTTTTGACGTAATCCGCCACAAAACCGCGGTCCACATCCACCTTTACATTCGGATATTTGGCGGCAAGGCGTGAGAGCCATTCGCGTCTTTTATCTAAGGGAAAAAAGCCTTTTTTCTGATCGTTGATGAAAATAACAATATACACCTCATCGAAGAGGGGCGAGACACGTTTGAGAAGATCGTCATGTCCACAGGTGGGAGGATCGAAACTGCCCGAAAACAAGGCTTTTCTTTTCATTTTGATGTCTATCCTTTCATTAAAGTCTTTTTAACCTTCGGTTGCCTCTGCATCCTCGGAACGCAAACGCAGAATGTGGATCCAAGCACGCCCGTATTTTTTCTTTTTGACGATCTCGAAGAGATTTTGCAAGGCTTCTTTGTTCTCGAAAATGTTTTCTTCTTCGCTTTCCGCGATAACAAGCGCAAACGGTTTTAATAGGTGCGCCTTGAAAAGACGTTCAATCGCGTCTGCCGCAATGCGCTCTGCGTAGGGGGGATCTATGAACACAATGTCGAAGCTGTCGCGGTCTGCCGCTTTGCGGATATAATTTCTGTAATCGCTGGTCAGAAAGTGGGAGCTTTCAAAGAGACCTGTTTTCTTGGCATTTTCCTTTACAATGGAGATTGCCTCGTTGGAAGCATCGATGAAGGTGCAGTGCGAAGCTCCTCTCGAAAGTGCTTCCAAGCCCATCTGACCGCTTCCGGCAAAAAGATCTAAGAAGCTTCGTCCTTCAATATCAAACTGAATGGCGGAGAAAACGGCTTCTTTGACCTTTTCGGAGGTCGGTCTTGTGGCTTCTCCTTCCAGAGTTTTAAGCGCGATACCGCGCGCATGTCCCGTGATGATTCTCATTTTTTCTTTTTATCCTTTTCTTTTTCTTGATGGTAATGGGCATATACCGCATCAGCGGCGGGAAGTGTCATCCCTTTGACGGAGGCAAGCTCTTCGACACTTGCTTCTTTAATGCGTTTCATATTGCCGAAATAGGCAAGCAAAAGTTTCGCCCGTTCTTTTCCGATGTTCGGGATATTCTCTAAAGTAGAGTGTTTCAAGCTGCGTGTTTTGGCACCCATCGTTGCGCCGACGGCGTGACGGTGCACCTCTTCTTGTAGCTTATAGAGAAAGACGAAAACCGCTTGTTCTTTGGCAATTCCGATATCATGCTCTCTGTCGCATAGGGCACGCGTTTTATGATATTCATCCTTTACCATGCCGAAAAGAGGGATGGTAAGCCCCATTTCCTCCATGACTTCGTGGCCGACGGCGACATGCGTTTTTCCTCCGTCAAGCAGGATTAAATCGGGAACGGCGCCGAATGCGGCATCCGAAAGATGGGCAAAACGGCGGCGAAGAGCCTCACGCATGGCACCGTAATCGTCTCGGTAGGTGCTTTCGATGCGGAAGGTACGGTATTGATTTTTGCGGAGTTTGCCGTCTTCGTATACAATCATACCCGCCGTGGTGTATTCATCGCCGATATTTGAGATGTCGTATACCTCTATTCGTTCGGGTAAGACTTCCAGCTTAAGCAAGTGCGCCAGCGATAGGAGGGTGCTTTCTTCGCGAACGGCACCTTCCTTGTATTTGGCGGCACATTCGGCGGCGTTTTTCTTTGCCATTTCGCACATTGCGCGCTTTTCGCCGCGTTTGGGGGAGAGAACTGTTGTTTTTTTCTTTCGTATGTTGGTTAAAAAGGCGGAAAGGGCAGAGAGCGTTTCCTCTTCCGCGGCAAAAGCAAAGAGAATTTCCTTGGGGATATCGCCGTGCTTTTCGTAATAGGCGGCGATAAATTCGGTTGCCGACTCTTCCGAAAGAATTTCGGTAGAAGAGAAGGAAAACTCGTTTTTGCGATTGAGTACACCGCCGCGAACGGATAAAACGGACAGCGCGCCGCAAAGTTCGTCCGCATACAGTGCCCAAACGTCAAGAGAGACGGAGGCATCGGCGAGCACCTTTTGGGTTTCGCCCAATTTGCCAAGGGCGGTGATGGCATCACGCAGTCTTGCCGCCGCTTCGAATTGCTCCTCTTCCGCACGTAAAAGCATTTCTGTGTGGAGCATGGCTTCGGTTTCTTTGATATTGCCTTCGAGTACCGCCGCTGCCGATTCTACCGCGAGGCGGTATTCTTTTGCCGTGACGTCCGAAGCGCAGGGGGCTAAGCACCGATGCATTTGACGGTATATGCAAGGCCGCCCTTTGCCGATTTCTTCGGGAAACTTTCGTTTGCAGCTCGGCAATCGGAATACGCGTCGCACTGTATCCAAATTGGCATAGGCGTCGGCAGTTCCCGAATAGGGACCAAAATATCGCCCTCCGTCATCCTTTCGCTCACGTGTGACGCTCAGACTTGGATAAGATCCGGAAGAAATCTTAATATACGGATAAGATTTTGCATCCTTTAACTTGATGTTATAGCGAGGAGCGTATTTTTTGATTAGCGTGTTTTCGAGCCCCAAAGCTTCGATTTCACTGTCGCAAACGATATAATCAAAATCATGCACTGCCGCAACCATGCGTGCGGTTTTTACCGGATGCTCGTTCCCTGTAAAATAGGTGAGAACTCTGGCGCGCAGGCGGCGGGACTTGCCTACGTATATCACCGTACCGTCCCGATTTTTCATAAGATATACACCGGGGGATAGCGGCAGAGAGGAGGCTTTTTCCCGCAATTCTTCTATTTTCGTTTTTTTCATAGAATAAAAAGGCGGCAAGCCAATGCGCCTGCCGCCATCCCTTCATAATCCGATTAAAGCTCGCAACCGTTCTCAATCAGCTTTGCGAGTCCGCTAAGTGCCTCGTCTTCATCCGCGCCATCGGCGATCAAGGTAATCTCCGCACCCTTTACGATGCCGAGCGAAAGCACGCCGAGCAAGCTTTTGGCATTGACTCTGCGATCACCTTTTTCTACCCACAAGGTGCTCTTATAGCTGTTGGCTTTTTGAATAAAGAAGGTTGCAGGTCTTGCATGCAAGCCAACACTGTTTTGAATGACGACGTTAAGAGATTTCATATACACACTCCTCTGGTGAAGATCGTTATTGGTACAGTCCAACTAATAGTAATTACAGTATAGCAAATCGAGCTGATAAAATCAATAGGTTTTTGAAAAAAATTACTTTTTTACGCATTTTTTTGTAAATAAGGAAGCTTTTTCACTCATTTCTCTTGCTTTATCGACAAAAAAACCACAGTTTGCTCCCACTCTTGAGAAGTAAATATCGCTTTTTTTCCGGCAGCCAGGTACTTGCCGTCGGCATAAAATACGCCTTCCCGTTTTTCTCCCAAGAGAATAACATGAAAAACAATGTCGGACGAAAGCCGGGAAGAATATAAAACTCCGGTTATGCTGTCGCGCTTTTGGTGAGGAGAGATTTCATAGTTCAGAACGGTGCAGGGAATCCCATCCAAGACAGCTTCAAAGGGGACGCTTGGCAGTTGTTCGCAAAGACTGTTGTCGCAATCTTTTCCCACTGCCGTCAGCTTTAGCGGCAAGAGAATACGTTCTTCCTTGGTGAAAAAATATCCCAAAAGGGAGAGCGCAAACAAGAGCAGTAAAAAAAGAACGAAGAGAGCTTTTCTTTTCATAGTGTTTGTACCGAAAGACAGATGCCCTCCGCTACGCAGGGAGCATGAAAAAAGAAACTGCGCCCTTTTTGCGGTGAAATGCTTCCGATGAGAAAAACACCGTTTTTCTCTCTGCCTTGTCCCTTTACTGTCACGAACAGTCTGGTTTTGTCGGTTTCGAGAAAAATACCGTTTGCATTTTCCCCGTAGGAGGGTTCTTTTCGGACGGTGCTGATGCGTCCGCATGTGCCTTTTCCAACACCGTCTAACATAGCTTCTCCCGGCGCAAAAGCCGCCGAAAGTGGCTCTTCCACGGTAAAAAGCAGTGTGTATTCCAAGAAAACCTCTCTTCCTTTTTCACGACTTTTGTAAAGAAAAAAGGCAGATATCAAAAGAACAAGAATAAAAACATCTAAAAATATAAACTTTAATTTGCATTTACGAGCAACCAAAATAGAACTCCAATCTGACCGCTATAAAGCGGATCATCAAATATGCCGTAGATCAGCAAGGATAAAAGTGCGCAGTGATGCGCATGGGGAGAAGGTCTTTTGTATCGAAAAAAGAGAAAGGCGAAGAAAAGAAAAAGTCCCAAAAGTCCCTCTGCCGTCACAAGATGAAAATAGAGAGAATGCGTGTGCTCCACATGCTCAAGGCCTGCCGCCATGTAGGGAGAGAGAAGCGCGTAGAGTGCTTTTTTTCCTTCTCCCACGCCGAAAAAAAGCTTTCGCAGCGGAACTTTTGCGATCGAACGCCAAAGCGAAAAACGGTAAGAGACGGAAGAGTCGGGAGAAAAGCAGGAAAGAAAACGCTTTAAAAACGGAAGCGCGGGAACGGCACAGGCGAGCTTTGATTCGCTTGGCTTTCTTTTCTTCCACAGCAGAAGAGCAACTCCGCCCAAGCACCCCAACCAAGCACCGCGGCAATAGGTGAGCAGTAATCCCATAACGGAAAGCGAAAAAAGAATCAAATAAAAAAATCGTCTCTTTTGAGAAGTGTGCAATCCTTCCGACAAAGCAAAAATGGCGGACGGAGCTAAAAAAGCACCGAGCAAATTGGGATTTCCAAAGGGAAAGGAAGCGCGCGCAAGTATGCCGAAGCGCGCCGTATCGGACCAAAGAGAGAGTGCCGCGCCGCCGAAAATCTCCCCTATCGCGAAAAGACCGAGGCATCCGCCCGTGATGGCGAGCATGCGTGGAAAAAGGATATTTTTCGCCCTGTTGTTCCGGAGAAAAAAGGCGGCAAGCATCCAAAGGAGAACCGAAAGCAGAGATAATAGGTCCGGGTTTTTAAAGAGCCCCGCGATAGCCGTGGTAAAAAAACAGAGAAGAAAAAAATGTGCTTTGGAAAACGAGATGCGTGCTTTTTTAATAAAAATGGCTTTAAGGAAAAGAAAAGAGAGTGCGAAAAAGAGCAAGAGTCTGCCGTGCTCCGACAAAGCACTGAAGGGCAGAGCGAGGATAAAAAAAGCAAGCAGGAAATCAAAATAAATGTCCTGCTTGCTATAATGCAAAGAATTATTGTCAAAATAAAGCTGTTTTTGATGAAAAAAAGGCATATGATTCCTTTATCATGGCTCTGAACCGTCTTTAGGTTCAGAGGTTTTTTTGCGGCGTTTGGGTGGCTTTGGCGGATGTGCTTTTTGATAAGCCTCATATAAATCCGGACGACGCTCTTGGGTGAGCTTCAAAGATTCTTCAAGACGCCAAGCCGCGATATTGGCATGGTGCCCCGAAAAAAGAATATCGGGAACGGTGCGTCCATGGTATTCAACGGGACGGGTGTATTGAGGATATTCGAGAAGTCCGCCCGCGATGCTTTCCTCTTCAAAACATTCCGGAGATGCCAAAACGCCCTCTAACATTCTTGCGACCGCGTCCACCAGAATGCAAGCGGGCAATTCACCGCCCGTCAGTACATAATCACCGATGGAGATTTCCTCATCTACATATTCGTCAAGCACTCTTTGATCAATACCTTCGTAATGACCGCAGAGAAGCACCAAGCGATCAAAGGCGCAGAGGCGGGATGCAACGCTTTGTGTCAATACGGTCCCTTTGGGAGAAAGATAGATCACTCGGCGCCGTTCCCCTTCGGTGTATGTTTGGGCAAGTGCCTCGAAACAGTTACCGATGGGAGGGGCAGCCATTACCATGCCCATTCCTCCGCCGAAAGGAGTATCGTCAACACGGCGGTGCTTATCCTCTGAATAGTCACGGATGTTGTGCGTACGAACTTCGATGATGCCGTTCTTTTGCGCTCTGCCCATAATACTCTCACCGAGCACGGTTTGTACCATGTCGGGAAAGAGGGTTAAAATGTCAAACTTCATGTGTCACCTCAGTCCTCGAAGAAGCCTTCGATGGGAGTGATAAAGATACCTTCCTCGGGACGGATCTCTTTCACGAATTCCTTTACGGCGGGAAAAAGAACCTCTTTACCCGAAGGGAGAGATACGGTATACATGTCGGAGGAGGGCATGCTTTCGACTTCCTTGACGGTGCCGTAGATCTTGCCGTTTTCGGCATCAATGAGTGAAAGCCCGATCAAATCGGCAACGAAATATGCCCCTTCTTTCAAAGGAATATCTTCTCGCAAGGCATAAATGACCTTGCCTTTGTAGGGCATGGCGTCATCGAGACTTTCGATGCCTTCCCAGTTCGCCAAAACCGCGCCTTTTGCGACCGTAGCGGAGCGCACCTTACGCTCCGTGTAGTTTCCGTTCGCTGTTTTTAAAAAAACACGGGTGAGTTTGGAGAGAATTTTGGGAGAATCGCAATAAGATTCTATTTTGAGTGTGCCGCGTACGCCATGCGTATTGATAATTTTTCCGCATTCAAGATAAGGTTGTTTCATATAAAGCATTTTAGCATACTTTTTTTGAAAAAGCAAGGTTTTACGCATAAAAGGAAGATAAAAAGGCTTCAAAACATCCCCTTGCCGCTTCCTCGCCCGGCAACTCTTCCGCCCTTTTAAGCGCGGCACAGCGCATTTTTTGGCGGTAAGAAGCGTCATTTAGGCGTGAAAGAAGGATAGCAAGCTCCTTTTCGCTTCCGGGAGAAAAAAAGGCGCCTCCTTCTTTTACACGTGCAAGATTTCCTGCGATGCTTGTCGCAAAGGTGGGACAGCCCGCACTCATGCCTTCTGCTAAGGCAAGAGAGGCGGTTTCACTGTCGAGCGAGCAGGAAAGATGCGCATCCATGGCGTGGTAAAAGTCTTTCGTTTCTTGCTTAAACCCGAGAAAATGAACGCGCTTTTCTATGCCGAGTGTATGGGCAAGTGCTGCGAGGTGTTGCCTTTCTTCGCCATCACCAAGCAAATAAAGAGAGAAGTATGACGGGAGCAGTGCTAATGCATGCAAAGCTGTTCTGTGCCCTTTCACGGGCGCGAGTCTCGCGGATATACCGATGGCAATGCTATTTTCGGGAATGCCGAGGGAAGCTCTGGCTTGGGCGCGAGTAAGGGCGTTCGGTACACCGACAGCATGAAACCCATTGGGGAGCACCATTCTCTTTTTAGATGGGATTTTGATGTTTTGCAAATAAAGGTTTGCATTTTCGGAAACGGAAACGGTTGCGTCCGTAAAAAAACGGTACAGAATCGGATGCGCGATCGGCAAAGCGCAATGCTTAAAAGAAATGAGATGAGAGATGCCTGCGCATCTGCCCGCGGCTCTTGCGATGCCTAAACCGTGGCTGACCAAAAAATCGCAGGGATGCTTTTTCAGAAAACGGAAAAAGAATCGGAATAAAGAAAAGGAGGCTTTCGCCTCCTTGTATTCGGTATAGGAAATCCGAGCTTTCTTTAAAAGTGGGATGAGCATGCTTTTCTCGGGCAAAAGCACGTGCGATCGAAAGCGGCTTTGGGCACTGTGTTTTGCCAAGGAAAGAACCACTTTTTCCGCCCCACCCACGCTCTTGTCGGAAAGCACATGATAAACAAGAGGCATGGTTTTATTTTAACCGCTTGTTTTTAAAGTATTCTGTTAAAATTTGTCTGCACGGTTCTTCAAGTATACCGCGCGTTAATTCGGGATGATGGTTTAGCGGTAAAGATTTCAGATTGAATACACTGCCGAACGCTCCCGCTTTGGCATCGGATGCGCCAAACACCACGCGCTTGACGCGCGCATTGACAATGGCACCTGCACACATGGCACAGGGTTCAAGGGTGACGTAAAGCGTCGTTTCCGGCAAACGCCAACCGCCCAAACGGCGGCATCCTTCCTCGATTGCGATGAGCTCGGCATGGCGTGTGGCGCATTTGGCACTCTCCCTTTCGTTCTTGGCACGGGCGATGATTTCATCGCGGTATACGAGAACGGCACCGATGGGAACCTCATCCATGGCGGCGGCATCGGCGGCACATCGAAGAGCCTCTTGCATAAACGTCGCATCTTTTTCGTTTTGCGTCATAAAAATCCTCATTTCTGCTTGCAAAGCGTACTCTTGCGTGTTATAATATGTTTGAAAGTTTTAAAAGAATAGGAAACCAAAATGATCACAACCAATGCTATGCGCCAACTGAAAGCGGCGCGCGTTCCGTTTGAGGTGCGCGAATACGAGGTGGATGAAAACGATCTTTCGGGGGTTCATATCGCTGAGAGCTTGGGCATTTCCCCCGATTGCATGTTTAAAACGCTTGTCGCTCGCGCGGACAGCGGAAATATTTATGTCTTTTGCATTCCGTCGGCAAGCGAGTTGGATTTGAAAAAATGCGCCGTTTTAGTGAATGAAAAAAAGATCGAGATGGTGCACGTGAAAGAACTGCTCGGGTTGACGGGATATATTCGGGGAGGGTGTTCTCCCGTTGGGATGAAAAAGAAATATCCCACATATATGGATGAAACCGCCACACTTTTTTCTCCCATCTATGTCAGTGCGGGCGCAAGAGGAGCACAGCTTGTTATCGATCCTGCCGTTCTTGCCGCGTTTGCCGATATTACCTTTGCGGATTTGATCAAATTTTGAGGAGGACACAGCATGAGAAACTACCATTTTCTTCGTTTTCCCGGTGGAAAAATGCGCGCTTTTACCATGAGTTATGATGACGGTGTTGCATCGGATATCCGCCTTATGGATATTATGCGCAAAAACGGGCTCAAGGGCACTTTTAATATCAATGCGGGTTTCTTGGCGGAAAAGGACATTGATATAGAGGCGAACCCTACAGGGCGGCTCTCTGCCAATCAAGTGAAGGAATACTATCGGGATTTTGAGGTTGCTACCCACGGTTATACTCATCCTTTTTATAAGGATCTGCCCGTGTCTGCCGCGGTGTACGATATTGTAAAAGACAGAGAAGAATTAGAAAAAATGTTCGGTCGTATCATTCGCGGTCATGCATATCCCAACGGCGCTTTTACCGCCGAAACTATGGAAGCATTCCGCATGGCGGGCATTCTTTATGCCAGAACGACACCTTCTACGGGTGGCTTTGAAATTCCCGAAAATTTTCTCCGCTATGATCCCACATGCCATCACAATGCAAATCTCGATGCCGTTTTTGAAAAGTTTATGGCAAAGGGAACTTATCAGACAAGTCCGAGGCTGTTCTGCCTTTGGGGGCACTCGTATGAATTTGTCAATCAAAACAACTGGGATAAAATTGAGGCGTTTGCTGCGAAAATCGGCGGACATGAGGATGTCTGGTATGCGGGAATGCAAGAATTTTTTGAATATGTGAATGCTTACCGTTCGTTGGTTTTCAGTATGGATTCGAGTGTGGTTTATAACCCCACCTCTTATGACATTTGGCTTGCGCTCGATGTGCGTGAGAAGGATGTAGTTTGCGTGCGCGCGGGTGAAACCAAGCAGGTTCTTTCCCATTAAATTTTCCCGTTATCGGAGGGAAAAAGAATACCGTTCTGCCGCCGTACCTCATCCATGACAGACAGTGTGATGCGGGAAATTTCATCGGTATTTCGGATGTCGCCGTTTTGCACCATGCGGCAAAAGGCATTTATTTCTTCTGACATATTATCTTCTTGCGGTCTTGACTCCCACGTGATGGGCGAATTTTCGCCCTTGCGCGGACAGAAAAAGACTTCGCGGGGATTGGCTGCGCGGTCAACGGTGATGCCGCCGTTTTCTCCGATGATGGCAGAGGGAAGAACAGAATCGGCGATTTTGGAATAACTGATAACGGCAGAAAAACCGTCATAGCCGAGAAGGATATTGCCACCGCCTTCGAAATTGCCCGAAAGACGTGTAACGGCACTCGAAATGCTGTTCGGCGCACCGAACAAATACGCCGCTACCGCAATAGGATATACACCGATGTCTAAAAGGGCGGCATTGGAGAGAGAAGGATCGAATGCATTCAAAATCTCACCCGCTTTGAAACGGTCATAGCGCGAGGAGTATTGACAGTAATCAAGATGCGCGGTGCGAATCGGTCCGAGCGCGGTGAGCTTATCTTTAATTACGCGCCACGCGCGGTCGAATATCGGGCGCATAGCTTCGCAAAGCACGAGACGGCGGTTTTCAGCTTCGCGTTTCATTTCCTCATAATCTTTCAAAGAGGGAGCAATGGGTTTTTCGCAAAATACGTGTTTGCCATGGCGAAGTGCCGCGAGTGTTTGTTCTTTGTGACACATGTTGGGCGAAGCCACATAAACTGCCTCGAAGGCATCCGAAGAAAGAAACGCTTCAAGCTCGGTGAATACAAGAGAGAGCCCGTGCTTTTGAGCAAACGCCTCTCCCGTTTCTTTTTTGCGGGAATATACGGCAACAGCTGCGGCATCTGTTGCTGTGAGCGCGGCAAGAAATCTGTCGCTGATAAAATTGGTGCCGATGATACCGAATTTCATATGAATACCGTCCTTTTCATGCGAAATTTGTGGTGCGTTTTAATTTTTGCTATCTTTAGTTTATCATACTTTTTCTCTGAATGCAAGGGGAGAAAACAAGTTCGTTTTAGAAAGGGTTTTTATGGAATACAGAATTGAACATGACTCCATGGGGGAGGTGCGTGTGCCTGCCGACAAATACTACGGTGCACAGACCGAGCGCAGCCGTCAAAATTTTCCTATCGGTGTTGAATATGAGACCATGCCGAAGGAAATCATTCGCGCGTTTGCCGTACTCAAAGCGGCGGCGGCAGAAGCCAATGCCGTTCTTGTCCCGCATCGCATGACGGAGGAGAAAAAGAATGCTATTCTTGCCGTTTGTGCCGAGATCGAAGAGGGGAAGCTTTGGGAGCATTTTCCGCTTGTGGTATGGCAAACGGGAAGCGGTACGCAGTCCAACATGAATGTCAATGAGGTGATCTCTTATCGGGCGAACGCGATTCTTGGAAAAAAACTTTTACATCCCAACGATGATGTTAATATGAGCCAATCCTCCAACGATACCTTTCCGACCGCTATGCACATTGCCGCCGCTTTGAGCATAGCAAACGGCGTGATTCCCGCGGCAAAAAGGTTAAGTGAATGTTTTTTGCACTTGGAAAAAGAAAACGAAGGCATCATCAAGTGCGGAAGAACACATTTACAGGATGCGACTCCCATCTCCTTCTCTCAAGAGATTTCGGGATGGAGATACGGTATTGAAAAAGATACGGAGCTTTTGACGCAAGCTCTTGAACCGCTTTACGCATTGGCACTCGGCGGAACTGCTGTCGGCACGGGCATCAACGCCCCGAAAGGGTTTGACGAGCTCTCCGCGGCTTGCATTGCGAAAAGACTTTCCTTGCCGTTCCGCACGGCTGAAAATAAGTTCTATGCCTTGACGGGCAGAGACGCACTGGTGTTTGCTCACGGTGCTTTAAAAGCGCTTGCCGCCGATTTGATGAAGATTGCCAACGATATTCGCTGGCTTGCCTCGGGACCGAGACTTGGCCTTGGCGAGATTTTCATTCCCGAAAATGAGCCGGGCTCTTCCATCATGCCCGGCAAGGTCAATCCCACACAGTGTGAAGCGATCACCATGATCGCCGTGCAAGTCATGGGCAATGATACGGCGGTTGGAATTGCCGCTGCTTCCGGAAACTTTGAATTAAATGTTTTTATGCCCGTGTGCGCGTATAATTTCTTGCAATCGGCGCGCTTGCTTGCCGAGGGGATGGATTCTTTCCGTGAAAGATGTGTGGCGGGAATTCGCCCCAACCGTGAGAAAATGAAAGAAAATGTAGAGCGTTCCTTGATGCTCGTAACGGCACTCAGCCCACATATCGGATATGAAAATGCCGCGCGTGTGGCAAAGACCGCGCATGAGAAAAACATTTCTTTGAAGCAAGCGTGCCTTTGCCTTGGTTATTTGACGGAAGAAAGATTTGACGAGATTTTTCATCCCGAGGATATGATTTAATTCAAAAGAATAAAAATACAATATTTTTTGCTTTCAAAAAGGACTGCCTCAAATGCTTTCAATCTGCATTTGAGGCAGTGTGTTTATTTGTTCCAATAATCGGTTTTTTGGGGAAGATCGATGTCTTCGGCGTAAAAGACGGGATCGAGCCCTTTTTTTCTTTGCTCTTCGAAATTTTTAATGGCGCGGAAGGCATATTTGCCAAGACAAATGATCACGGGAATGTTGATGACGGTCATGGCACCCATCAAAATGTCGGAAATGTTCCAAAGGAGACTTGCCGAAAGTCCCGCACCCACAAAAACGATCAGAGCGCAAATAATGTGATAGATGTTTTTAAAAAGCTTGCTTGGTTCTTTTTTGAGAATATAGACCAAAGCATGATCCACATAGTAGAGATTGCCAAGTAGGGTTGTAAAAGCAAAAAGAATCATGGCAACCGTGATAAAAATAGGTCCGAAGGCGCCGAAAATGGAGAAAAGGGATGCTTGTACATAAGGTGCGCCTGCCATACTTTCACTCGGTTCAATGCCCGACATCATGCACATGAAGGCTGTTGCGGAGCAGATGACCAAAGTATCCAAAAAGACGGAGAACATTTGCACAAGACCTTGTTTTACGGGGTGAGAGACCTCTGCCGCTGCTGCCGCATTGGGTGCTGAGCCTACGCCCGCTTCGTTGGAAAAGAGACCTCTTTTGACACCGTACATGACGCAAGAACCGCCGAAACCGCCGAAAATCGCCTTGATGTCAAAGGCCTCGCGGAAAATAGTCACGAGAACCGAGGGCAAAGAAGTGATGTTTAAAATAACGGCGAGAAGCGCGACGGCAATATAAGCAACACCCATAATGGGAACAAGAAAAGTGGTAACTCGCATGATGCGCTTGCCGCCGCCGAGAATGCAATATCCGACGAGCAGTGCGAGAATGGCACCGATGATCCAAGGGGTATAGGATTCATGATAGAAGGAATAGCCCGAAAAGGTGGATTGCAGATTATAGGAAGCAAGCATATTGAAGCCAATGGCATAGGTTAAAATGAGAATGACCAAAAAGACGACAGCAAGAGGGCGGCTGCCAAGAGCTGCTTCGATATAGTAAGCGGGACCGCCGTAGGAACCGTTTTCACCGCGTTTTTTATAGATTTGCGCTAAGGTGCTTTCGATCATGGCGGTTGCAGCGCCTACCAGCGCGATCAGCCACATCCAAAAGACCGAGCCGAAGCCGCCGATACAAAGTGCCGTCGATACACCGATGATGTTTCCTGTGCCAACGCGGGATGCGGTTGAAACCATGAGGGCTTGGAAAGAAGACACACTTTTGCCGTCCTTGGGTTTTTCAGTCAGTGCCTTGAATTGCGCACCGAGCAAACGGATCTGTCCACATTTGGTGCGAATGGAAAAATAGATACCGCCTGCAATCAGCAGAATGATTAAGATATAACTGTAGAGCGCGGTATTGATATGATCGATGATTGTGTTAAACATAGAGCCTCCTTACTTGGAAAAAGCGGAGCTGAGCCACAGGACTCAGCTCCGAAAAGGATCCATTATTCAGCGTTCCAAAGGGTGGGAACACCGTCTACAAAATGCCAGTATTTGTGTCTGGTATCATTGACTTTGCCATCCTCATCATAGAACCACTCGTGGCTGGAGGTCAACTTGTTCAACTCGGGAACAGGCCCCTTGATGGGATCGACCTCAGTTGTGTTGTTCTCTTCGGCACAGTAATACATGTCGGTGATGGGAGTACCGGTGAGTGCAGTGGGATCGATGGTGTTCTGGTTGGGATGAAGCACCATGTGATGCATGCTATCACAACCGGCAAAGGTATAAGCATAGATTGTGGTAAGGTTGAAGGGAACGGTAAAGATCGTAAGAGACTTGCAATCCTTGAACGCGCCTTCTCCAAAGTAAGAAGCATTCAGATCTTTGGGCGCGTAGGCACTGAAATTGAATGCAGTCATTTTCTCACAGCCGGCAAAAGCGTATGCGCCGATGGAGGTGAGAGTTTTGTCTACATTGACAACAGTCAAATTCTTGTTGCCGTAAAAAGCGTAATCCGCAATGCTGTAAATGGTGTTGCCGAGCGTGATCTCACCCGAAAGGGTAGGATCTGCGGCAACAAGGAGATAACGGGTAACAAATTGGAAAGTAACACCCTTCAAAAGAAGAATACCGTCTTTCCAGTTGTCGGCGTTCGAGTAGAAAGCAGAATTCAAGAAAGCATCTTTACCGCAGGTGTAGATGTTTTGACCGCACTTGATGGTGGCAAGGCTGGTGCAATCTTTGAAAGCCTCATCGCCGATGTTCTTGGTATTCTTAAGATCAATGGTAGCGAGCACAGTGTTACCTGAGAAAGCACCGCTTGCGATGGAGGTTACATTCTTGTTTACTGTCAAAGAGGTAGCAGTTTTGCCGCCGGGATACGCAAGAAGAGTCTTGCCGTCTGCAGAATAAAGAATGCCGTCCGTTACCTTGAAGTTGGTGTTCTTGTTTTCAGAATCCAACTTGAAAGCGGTAATGGTGTTGCCGGCAAGAGCCTTGGCATCAATGCCGGTGATAGCAACGCCTTTGTAAGTAGCAGGAATAATTGCTTCGGTCACGCCTGCATTCACGCCGGTGATGATATAGCTGTTGCCAACCAAGGTGTAGGTGAAATCACTTTCGGGTTCGTCACCGCCGCCTTCGCCGGGTTCGTCGCCGCCGCCTTCGCCGGGTTCGTCACCGCCGCCTTCGCCGGGTTCGTCACCGCCGCCTTCGCCGGGTTCGTCGCCGCCGCCTTCGCCGGGTTCGTCGCCGCCGCCTTCGCCGGGTTCGTCGCCGCCGCCTTCGCCGGGTTCGTCACCGCCGCCTTCGCCGGGTTCGTCACCGGGAGTATCGTCACCGGGAGTATCGTCACCGGGAGTATCGTCACCGGGAGTATCACTGCCGGAAGGTGCATCATCCTTATTGCATGCTACCATGCCAAGCATAAGAGAGGCAAGGAGTACGCCGAGAATGAGCATCAAGAGCCAATTCTTTTTCATAAGTAAAATTCCTTTCGCATGAAGTGTTGTAATTACATACAAATTCATTATACAAAAAAACCTTTTTTTTGTCAATAGCTATGCATGAATAAAATGTTAAACTGTGAGAAAAGACAATAATAAATTATCAGAGTAAAATCTTTTTTTCAAAAGTAGAGAGTAAGAAATTGTTTTTTGAAATATGGAAAAATGTTTGTGTTCAGGACTTTATAAAAACAAAAAAAGACGGGACTGAGCCGTAACTCAGCCCCATCTAAGTTTGCTTTTAAGAAAGCGAGTTCTTTAAAAGGATGGAGAATGGAGTATCAGTCTAAGGAACGGAGGAAGCTAATGCAACGCGCAACCTCTTCGGGACCTGTGGGATCCAAGCCTTCGGATTCGATTACCATCAGCACACCGTTTTTGAGTGCCCATTCGCGGACTGCCTTGACGGGGGCTTTGCCTTCGCCTATTGCCTTGCCTTTTACATTGTCATGAACATGCAAGTAATTCTTGCAATCATCGGCGGAGGGGAAGCCGTCCTTCAGGTGGATCACGCGGATACGATCCTTCAGTTTTTCGCAGTATGCAATGGGATCAACAGCAGCGTTGAACGCCCAGAAGGTGTCAATCTCAAGTTCTACATTTGTGCGAGCGATGATTTCATCTTCAATGACCTTGCCGTAATCGGTGGTGAAGAATTCTCTGGAGTGGTTGTGATACCCGAGTGCGATGCCGTTTTCGGCAAGCTTCTTTTGCGCATTGTTCAAAAGCTCAATGTTGGCATCCATTTTTTCTAATGTGCTCCAATCGGCACCGGGAACGATGAGGTTTTTACAGCCGATGGTCTTGTGATAAGCGATGGTCGCGTCAATATTTTCGGGCTTGAGGGCGTCCATGCCGGTGTGGGTGCCGGAGCAGATGAGTCCGTATTCATCAAGCCATGCTTTAACATCTTCGGCAGACTGATTAAAGAAGCCTGCGGGTTCTACATATTTATAACCGAGTTCCGCAACTTTTTGAAGCGCGCCTTTGAAATCATCTTTGGTGATGTCGCGCACGCTGTAAAGCTGCAAGCCGTATTCAACTTTTGCCATGATAGTTCTCCTTATCAAAAATTAAACTTCGGGAATTTCGATGGTAACCTCACGTCCTTCCTTGCTGGAGCGAACAATACCGTCGAGAATAGCTTGGTTGTAGATGATTTGATCAATTGAAATGGGAGCTTTGCCGCCCGTCTTAACTGCGTCAAGGAAAGAACGGATTTTGCCCTGCCAGAGATCTCCGTCGGGGAACATGGGGATGGTGGTCTCGACTTGTGTGCCGGCAACTTCTTTGTAAACGGTCATAGGACCGCCGATAGAGCCGTTCCAGCAATTCGTTGCGGGAATGCGCAAACCGCCCTTGGTGCCGAGAATGATGGTGTCACAGGGGGAGTCGATGTTCATTGCCCAAGCAATACGGAAGTCGAGAATGATACCGCCTTCAAGGCGAACAAAAGCAGCCGCAAAGTCATCTACAGTGAAGACATCGGCAAGGCTTTCGTCGTAATATACGCCGCCATAGGAGAGCTTATGAGAAGCATAGTGCTCGGGGCTCTGACCGAAGAAAGCGGATTTGTAGCCCGTAACGGTGAGAGGCTTCGGATAGCCGATGGCATTGAGAACCATATCAAGAGAATAGCAACCGATATCGCCGAGCGCACCGAGACCTGCGGTCTCATCACGGATAAAGGAGCACTCGTGTCCGATCGGAATACCGCGGCGGCGTCCGCCGCCCGTTTGAATATAGTAAATATCGCCAAGCTCGCCCGATTCAACGATCTTTTTGATCTCTTTCATATTGTCGTTGAAGCGAGGTTGGAAGCCGATGGAGAGGATCTTGCCCGAACGGCGTTCCGCCTTCATCATTTCAATACCCTCTTCCAAGGTAACGCAAAGAGGCTTTTCAACGATAACGTTGATGCCTGCGTCGAGTGCCGCGATGGCACAAGGCGCATGTTCGCGGTTGTAGGTGCAAACACTGACACAGTCTAACTGCTCCTTGGCGAGCATTTCCTTGTAATCGGTATAGATGGCACAGTCGGCAAGCTCGTATTTAGCGGCAAATGCACGCGCTCTGTCTTCCAAAAGATCGCATACTGCCACGATTTTGGCATCGGGCTGTTTTACGTATGTTTGCGCGTGGCTGTTTGCGATATTGCCACAACCGATGATAGCAACACGAAGGGTTTTTGTGGTATCGATAACAGCAACGTCTTGGTTCTTTTCAAAAGCATTAAGATCTACTGCCATGAGTTGTTTTACCTTTCTTTCAAAGAATAATTAGATGTCATCAAAATTCGGAATATCAAGCACGATCTCCTTGCCCATAGCATCGGAACGTGCAATTCCGTCGATGATTGCCTGATTGTAAAGGATTTCGGAAGTGGGAACGGGAGACTTGGTGCCGTTTTTGGAGGCATCAAGGAAGGAACGGATCTTAAGATACCATACGTCACCTTCGGGAACCTTGGGAATTTCGGTTTCCACTTGTGTGCCTGCTACTTCATGGTAAATCACATAAGGTCTGTTTCCGCTTTCGGGAATGCGAAGACCGCCCTTGGTACCGAGAATAATGGTGTCACCGGGAGAGTCGATGTTCATAGCCCACGCAATGCGGAAGTCAAGGATGATACCGCCCTCAAGGCGAACGAAAGCGGCTGCCCAGTCATCTACATTGAACTTCGCGGCGTACTCGCTGTGACCGTGGTAGCATACACAGTTCGGATCCTTGCCGAACACACCCATCTTAACACCCGTAACCGTGAGAGGCTTCGGATAGCCGATGGCGTTGAGAACGAGGTCGAGGGAGTAGCACCCGATGTCGCCGAGAGCACCGATACCCGCGGTCTCATCTTCAATGAAGGTAGTGCCGAAGGGGGTGGGGATGCCGCGACGACGTCCACCGCCGGTTTGTACGTAATAAACATCACCAAGCTCACCCGATTCCACGATTTGTTTCAGCTTTTGTACGTTGGGATTGAAACGGGGTTGGAAGCCGATGGAAAGAACCTTGCCACTCTTCTTTTCGGCTTTGATGATCTCGATAGCCTCTTCGGTCGTGACACACATGGGCTTTTCAAGAAGAACATTGATGCCGGCTTCAAGAGCATGAATAGCACAAGGCGCATGCTGACGGTTGTAGGTGCATACGCTGACACAGTCGAGCTTCAGCGATTTGTCGGCAAGCATTTCTACGTCATCTTTGTAGTCGGTCTTGACACCCTCGACACCGTGCTTCTTAAAGAAAGCTTCCGCTTTGCCGGGAATGAGATCGCAGCCCGCAACGATTTCAACGTCGGGCTGCTTGAGATATGCGCCGAGGTGAGCCTCAGCGATCCAGCCGCAACCGATGATAGCGACACGCATCTTCTTGTTGGTGTCGATCACGGCAACGTCCTGATTTTTTTCAAATGCATTCAAATCTGCTTGTACTGCCATAATGATGATTTCCTTTCGCGTTTGCATCATGAATTGGTCTTTGATAGGACCTTCTGCGTTTAGTATAGAATTACAGGGTGAAAATTGCTATACCAAAATTGCGAAAAAAATATATCTTTTTTGCTTTTTTACTTTTAAAAAGAGCAAGAAGAATCGAATGTATTCTTCTTGCCCTTTTCTGTGGTTTGATTAGATTTCGTCGAAGGAGGGAATGTTCAGCTCGATTTCCTTACCTGCGGCATTGGACTTAGCAATACCGTCGAGGATTGCCTGGTTGTACAGGATCTGTGCGGAAGGAACGGGAGCCTTGCCGCCATTCTTGGAAGCGTCGAGGAAAGAACGGATCTTGAGATGCCAGAGGTCATCATCCTTCTCAAGAGGAATAACAGTCTCAACCTGCGTGCCTGCAACCTCATGATAGATTACGAGGGGCTTGTTGAGAGTGCCGTTCCAGCAGTCGGTAGAAGGAACGCGCAAACCGCCCTTGGTACCGAGAATGATGGTGTCACCGGGGGTGTCGATATTCATTGCCCAGCCGATACGGAAGTCAACAATGATACCGCCCTCAAGGCGAATGAATGCAGCTGCCCAGTCATCAACACCGAACTTAGCGGCATACTCGCTGTGACCGTGGTAGCAAACGCAGTTGGGATCCTTGCCGAATACAGCAGCCTTGATACCGGAAACGGTCAGAGGCTTCGGATAGCCGATGGCGTTGAGAACGAGGTCGAGAGAGTAGCAACCGATATCGCCGAGTGCGCCGAGACCTGCGGTCTCATCCTCGATAAAGGTGGTGCCGAAGGGGGTAGGAATACCGCGGCGACGTCCGCCACCGGTTTGGATGTAGTAGATATCGCCAAGCTCGCCGCTTTCGACGATCTTTTTGATCTTCTGCATGTTCTTGTTGAAACGGGGTTGGAAGCCGATGGAAAGAACCTTGCCACTCTTCTTTTCAGCCTTGATGATCTCAATAGCCTCTTCGGTGGTAACGCACATAGGCTTTTCAAGAAGAACGTTTACGCCTGCCTCGAGTGCATGGATAGCGCAGGGAGCATGCTGACGGTTGTAGGTGCAAATGCTGACACAGTCGAGCTTAAGGGACTTGTCTGCGAGCATTTCAACATCATCCTTGTAGTCGGTTTTTACGCCTTCTACGCCGTGCTTTTCAAAGAATGCCTTTGCCTTGCCGGGGATGAGGTCGCAACCTGCAACGATCTCAACGTCGGGCTGCTTGAGATAAGCACCCATGTGTGCGTCTGCGATCCAACCGCAACCGATGATAGCGACACGCATTTTTCTGCTGGTGTCGATCACGGCAACGTCCTGGTTCTTTTCGAACGCATTAAGGTCGGTTTTTACTGCCATAATGATTTTCCTCCATATGGTAAAAATAAAATACTTTGTCAAGGGCACAAAACGCCCATACGCCCTTATTATAGCAGATGTTTTTTGATTTGTCTATACTTTTTATACATTTTTATATTGTTTTTTTTATATCATTTTTTCCTCTTTGTTTTTTGAAAAGGCGAAATATTTTTTTGATAACAGGATTTCTCAAAAAAGTTTCTTCCGCTATTTACAATCGGTTGAATTTATGGTATACTAATAAAGTATCGTGCCGAACGGAGAAAGGAGCTTTGTATGGATCGTTTTGTGCTCAAAAGCGAATATGTTCCCACGGGTGATCAGCCCGAGGCGATCGCTTCCTTGGTGGAAGGGATCAATGCCGGAGAACGGATGCAAACATTGCTTGGCGTTACGGGCTCGGGTAAAACCTTTACCATGGCAAATGTCATTGCCGCCGTCAACCGCCCTACCTTGATTTTAGCGCACAACAAAACTTTGGCGGCACAGCTTTGCTCCGAATTTCGTGAGTTTTTTCCCGATAACGCGGTGGAATATTTTGTTTCTTACTATGATTACTATCAACCCGAGGCATATATTCCCGGCAAGGATATGTATATCGAAAAGGATGCGCTTGTCAATGACGAGATTGATAAATTGCGCCATTCCGCTACCTCGGCACTGTTTGAACGGCGCGATGTGATCATCGTTTCCAGCGTTTCTTGTATCTATTCTCTCGGCGATCCCGCGGAATATGAGAGCTTGCTCGTTGCGGTACGCCCGGGCATGGAAATGTCCAGAGACGAGTTGGTTAAAAAGCTTGTTGCTATCAGTTATGAGAGAAATGATCTTAATTTTGTGCGTGATAAATTCCGCGTCAGAGGAGATGTAGTGGAGATTTTTCCCGCATCTTCCACCGATACCGCCATTCGCGTGGAGTTTTTCGGGGATGAGATCGACCGTGTTTCCTCCGTTAAGGTCTTGACGGGCGAGGTCACGGAAGTGCTTTCCTATGCCGCCATCTTTCCCGCAACGCACTATGCGGTTTCGGACGAAAAGAGAGAAGCGGCACTCCTTGAAATCGAAGAGGAGATGCGCGAGAGGGCAGCCTTTTTCCGAGCTGAAAACAAGCTTCTTGAGGCACAGCGCATTGAGGAGAGAACCAGATACGATCTTGAAATGCTGCGAGAGGTGGGCTTTTGCTCCGGTATTGAAAACTATTCCCGTGTGCTTGCTCGCCGCCCCAAGGGCTCTACGCCTTATACGCTTTTAGACTATTTGCCCGATGACTATCTTTTGATCGTAGATGAGTCTCATGTCACCTTGCCGCAAGTGCGCGGTATGAGTGGCGGCGATCGGGCTCGCAAACAAAATCTTATAGAGTTTGGCTTCCGTTTGCCCTCTGCGGCGGATAACCGCCCGCTTTTCTTTGATGAATTTGAAGAGAGGATTCATCAAGCGATTTTCGTCAGCGCAACCCCTGCCGATTACGAAAGGGAGCATTCTTCCCGCGTTGCCGAGCAGATCATTCGCCCGACAGGGCTTCTTGATCCCGAGATTTCGGTGCGCCCCATTGAGGGGCAGATTGATGACCTGATCGGCGAGATTCGCGCTACGGTGGAGAGGGAAGAGAAGGTGTTGGTTACCACGCTGACCGTCAAGATGGCGGAAGATTTGACCGATTATCTGTCCTCGCACGGGATTAAAGTCAAATATATTCATCATACCGTTGAAACCATGGAACGCCAAGAGATTATCCGCGATCTTCGCCTCGGTGTTTTTGACGTGCTGGTCGGCATCAATTTGCTCCGCGAAGGGCTTGATATTCCCGAGGTTTCGCTTGTGGCGATTTTGGATGCCGATAAGGAAGGTTTTCTCCGTTCCGCATCCTCACTCATTCAAACGGTGGGAAGGGCAGCGCGAAACGCTGACGGCAGAGTGATTATGTACGCCGACTCCGTTACAAAATCCATGCAGATTGCGATAGACGAAACGGCGCGCCGCCGCGCGATTCAAATGGCGTATAACCAAAAGAACGGCATCACGCCCACGACCATACGCAAGGCGGTCCGCGATCTCATTGAGATCGGCAAAAAGGCGGACAAGGCGGATGCAAAGCCCAAAACACGTAAGCTTTCGGGCGAGGCAAAAGAAAAGTATCTTGCCGAGCTTACTGCCGAGATGAAGCGCGCCGCCTCTCATCTTGAATTTGAGCGTGCCGCTTATTTGCGCGATAAGATTAAAGAGCTTCGAGTTAAAAAAGAAATTGAAGTATAAAGGTACCGTTATGAAAAATGATCTTGTGATCCGCGGTGCGCGGACACATAATTTGAAAAATATTGATGTTACGATTCCGAGAGATGCACTCGTGGTGCTGACTGGGCTTTCGGGATCGGGCAAATCCTCGCTTGCTTTTGATACCATCTATGCCGAGGGACACCGTCGGTTCGTGGAGTCGCTTTCTTCGTATGCCCGTATGTTTCTCGGCCAGATGGATAAGCCGGACGTGGATTTCATAGAAGGTCTTTCTCCCGCCATTTCCATTGATCAGAAAACCACCTCCAAAAACCCCCGTTCCACGGTGGGAACGGTTACGGAGATATACGATTATTTGCGTCTGCTCTATGCCCGTATCGGTATTCCGCATTGCCCGGTTTGCGGCAAAGAAATTCGCCAACAATCCATTGATCAGATCTTGGACCGTATTTTGGCACTTCCCGAGGGCACGCGCTTTCAAGTTCTTTCCCCGGTTGTACGAGGGCAGAAAGGTACCCAAGAAAAAGTGCTTGCCGATGCCCGCCGTTCGGGTTATGTGCGCGTGATGATCGATGGCAATCTTTACGATCTTTCTGAAGAGATTAAGCTTGAGAAAAACATCAAGCATGATGTGGATATTGTGCTTGACCGTCTTGTTTTACGCCCCGATATCCGTTCGCGTTTGACCGATTCGGTGGAAACCGCTTTGCGGCTTTCGGACGGCAGAGTCAATATCATGACCGTGCCACGAGAGGGCGAGGGCGAGATTTTGGAGTTCTCGCAGAAATATGCTTGCGAGGAACACGGTGTTTCTTTCGGCGAGCTTGAGCCGCGCATGTTTTCCTTCAACAACCCCTTTGGCGCGTGCCCCAAATGCGCGGGGCTGGGCTCGGAGAGAATTTTATCGCCCGAAAAGATCATTCCCGATCCTTCTCTTTCTTTGCGAGAAGGAGCGATTGCCGTCAACGGCTTTAAAACCATGGAAGAGGACGGCTGGGGCGGACCTCTCTATGCCGCCGTCGGCGCGAAATACGGCTTTACGCTTGATACTCCGATCAAAGATTTCTCTCCCGAGGCGTTTCATGCCTTGATGCACGGAACGGGAAAAGAAACCTACCATGTAGTCCGCACTTTTGAAAAAATTCAAAGAGAGCAAACCGTTCCGTTTGAGGGGGTTTTGCATGCCATCGAACGCCGTGCGGGCATGTTCGGGCAGGACTATTACGATGAATTTATCGAAGAGGCTCCTTGTCCGCTTTGCCAAGGCGCGCGCCTTTCCGCCAATGTCTTGTCGGTTACCGTCGGTGGGATCAACATCGATGAGTTTTGCCGCATGCCGGTGGATAAGCTGATCGAGTTTGCGGATGCGCTTGTTTTAAGTGAAACAGAGGCAAAGATCGCCAAGGAGGTCTTGAAAGAAATTCGGGCAAGACTCCGCTTTCTTTCAAGCGTAGGGCTTGGCTACCTGACGCTCGCGCGAAGCGCGGGTACTCTTTCGGGAGGTGAAGCACAGCGCATTCGCTTGGCAACGCAGATCGGTTCTTCGCTTGTCGGTGTGCTTTATATTCTGGATGAGCCCAGCATCGGTTTGCACCAGCGCGATAACAGCAAGCTTATCGCTACCCTCAAAAAGCTGCGCGATCTCGGTAATACCGTGATCGTGGTGGAGCATGACGAGGAGACTATGCGTGAAGCGGATTTCTTGGTGGATATCGGCCCGGGCGCGGGTATCCACGGCGGCAAAGTTGTAGCCATTGGTACCCCGGCGGAAGTGGCAAAAAATACCGCGTCCGTTACGGCGGATTATCTTTCGGGCAGGCGGTCGATCGCCGTGCCGAGCGAGCGACGCAAAGGAAACGGTCGTTTTTTGCATATCAAGGATGCAGAGGAAAACAATTTAAAAAAGCTTTCGGTGGATATTCCGCTTGGCATGTTCGTTGCCGTGACGGGCGTTTCGGGTTCGGGAAAATCTTCTCTCATCAACGCGGTGCTTTTACGCACTCTTTTGCGTGAACTGAATCGTGCGGGGACGCATCCCGGAAAATCGGGCGGTGTCACGGGGCTTGAGGCACTTGATAAGGCGATTGCGATTGACCAATCTCCCATTGGACGCACACCGCGCTCCAACCCTGCAACCTACACCGGTTTGTTCAATGATATCCGCGAACTGTTTTCCATCACGCCCGAAGCCAAGGCGCGCGGCTACAGCGCAGGGCGCTTTTCCTTCAATGTGCGTGGGGGAAGGTGTGAGGCGTGCGAAGGGGACGGTGTAAAACGTATTGAAATGCACTTTTTGCCCGATGTGTATGTCAAATGTGACGTTTGCAAGGGTAAACGCTACAACCGCGAAACGCTCGAGGTGCACTATAAAGGGAAAAACATCAGTGATGTATTGGATATGACGGTTGAGGAAGGGCTTGCTTTCTTTGACGGACTTCCGAGACTCACTCGTAAATTGCAAACGCTTTTTGATGTGGGACTTGGTTATATCAAGATCGGTCAGCCGTCTACCACCATGTCGGGCGGTGAAGCGCAACGTGTAAAACTTGCCACGGAGCTTGCCAAAAGAAGTACGGGTAAGACGGTGTATATTTTGGATGAACCTACAACGGGCCTTCATACCGATGATGTGGCAAAGCTTATTGAGATATTGCAGCGTTTGTGCGATGGCGGCAACAGTGTAATCGTGATCGAACACAATCTCGATTTGATCAAGTGTGCCGATCATATCATCGATCTCGGCCCCGAAGGGGGCGACGAGGGCGGCACTCTTGTGGCGCAAGGTACCCCCGAACAGGTCGCTTTGACGGAGGGCTCTTATACGGGGCTGTATTTGCGTGAAAAATTGGGTATGCCGAGATAAAAATAAGTGGTAACTTTGCACGGAAAGGAATGGTCACAAAATGGAAATTAGAATAAAAAAGCTGTCGGAACAGGCAACGGTTCCTACCTACGGAACGCCTTTTTCGGCAGGTGCCGATTTGTATGCGGCGCATGAGGTTGCGGTGGCACCGGGCGAAACGGTGCTCATTCATACCGATATCGCACTCGAGATCCCGGAAGGGTATGCGGGGTTTGTTTATGCGCGCAGCGGTCTTGCCACAAAAAGAGGTCTGGCACCTGCCAACAAGGTGGGTGTGATCGATGCCGATTATCGCGGCGAAATCATGGTGGCACTGTATAACCAAAGTTCTTTGACGCAGACGGTTGAAAAAGGCGAAAGGGTTGCGCAACTTGTGGTCGCGCCGGTTCTTCGGGCTGAATTTTGCGAGGTCGATACGCTGACGGATACGATGCGTTCGGAAGGCGGGTTTGGCTCTACCGGCAGAAAATAAGTTGTTTTTGGGGCGCATTTTGTCAAACTTTTTTGAAAAAAACAGTAAAATGCGAATTTAGATTGACAATTTGAATTCTCTGTGTTATAATCATAATTAGAATTATAGTGTATAAATGAAGTTTTGCTCAAAGCAAAGCTTTCCCGAAAGGATTTTTATATGGAAATTACATTGAGTGACCT
The DNA here is from genome assembly GCA_045580085.1 of Eubacteriales bacterium. Classification (GTDB taxonomy): domain Bacteria; phylum Bacillota; class Clostridia; order Oscillospirales; family CAG-272; genus UBA1740. Next base: position 6,628 of record JAZNND010000061.1, on the reverse strand, counting down.
CTGGAATGTGCTGAAAAGAGCGTTTCTTTTGATGCTGATTTGTGCGCTTTTGCTCGCGGCGGTCGTCGGTATATACACGGCAAAAGGTGTACAGAAGGTTTATACCTCTTCTACCGACTATGTGCTTTTAACACAAAATGCTACGATCACCGATATAGATAAAACATCGGTCGAGAGCCTCAACAACGCGCTTGTGGTCGGTGCAAAGGCGATTCCCACGCTTGCCAGCTATTTGATTACTGAAACTGTAATGGAAAGCGTGTTGCGCTATGTGGATGAAATGCACGCCATAGAGCCTGAAAATACCGATTATATTTTGGATCATACTTATACCGAATCGGGCTTGAAATCGGCGTTCAGCTTCCGTTTGCCCAAGGAGGAGACGGATTTGGTGTTCGGTGTTTCTTGCCGTGCTTATTCTGCTCACGATTCCTTCGTTTTGCTCAATGCGTTCGGCGAAGTAGTCAATGAGCGCGCAGTCAATCTTTTGGATCAAGTGTTTTATATTGAACCTTGCGATCCTCCGAAGGAAGGTTCTTTGACCTCTCCTCATCTTGGCAGAAATATGATCATTGCCGGCTTGATCGGAGCTGTCTTGCCTTATCTTGCGGTGCTGATCGTAACGCTTCTCGACACTCGTATCAAAGAAGATGAAGATTTGAAGAATACCTTCCCCTATCCGCTTCTTGGTCAGATTCCGCATTTTTGAGTCGCTGAAAAGGAGTATACATGATGAAAATAGCTTGGTTAGATCGTTTTTTGTCAAAGGCGGCTCAAATTCTTCGTCTTTCCGATAAAAAAACAAATGATACCGATTCTATGGGGCACGCCGATCACCTGATCCATAAGGATACCTCGATCAGAGTTTTGGAAGCTTACCGTATGGCGCGCACCAATCTTCTTTATGCCGCAAAAGGAAGCGGTTGCCGTGTGTTCGGTGTAACGGGTGCTTCCCCGCATGACGGTAAATCGCTGACAACCGCCAATTTGGCGATCTCGTTCGCCATGTCGGGCAAACGAGTTTTGCTTATTGACTGTGATATGCATCGCCCCACGCAAGGCACTGCTTTTGACGTGATTTCATCCTCGGGGCTTTCGGAATATCTGGCGGGCGTAACCGAAAAAGAGGATGTTGTAACAACCGAATATGAAAATCTCTTCTTGCTTACCGCGGGAAGATGTCCTCCCAATCCTGCCGAGCTTCTTTACGGCGATCGCTTTACGAGTTTGGTCGAAAGAGCCAAAACGGAGTACGACTGTGTCTTCATCGACTTGCCTCCCATGAATGTTATTTCCGATGCCGCCATCGTTGCACCCGTGCTCGATGGGTACGTCTTCGTTGTTCGCGCAGGCAGAAGCGATAAACATCTTGTGCAAAGTGCCATAGATTCCATCACCCATGTAGAGGGAAAGATTTTGGGCTTTGTTCTCAATGATACCGATCGAAGCATCTTGTCTTATAACCATACGGGATATTACGGCAAGTATTATCATCGATATGAAAAAGCGGCAGATGAGAGTGAACCGAAGCCTGATTCCACTCCCGTACCGCAAAAGAACGACAAGAAAAAGTAAACGGAAACTGCCATTTTATAGCCGTCGGTGCTTTCCGACGGCTATACTCATGTAAACGGAAAAAGGATGCTTTGCATAGAAAGGAATGCTCAAAACAATGGTCAGAATAACGGAAGTTTGTCCGAATTCCCGTGCCGCACGGGTAGGGATGCAAAGCGGTGATATTCTTTTAAGCATCAACGGCAATGAGATCCGAGATGTATTGGATTACCGTTTTTACCTCACCGAGTGCCGGGTAAAGCTTTCCTTTTCGCGCGCGGAGAAAACCTTCGAGGTCGTCATTCGGAAAGGCGAATATGACGACATTGGGCTGGGTTTTGAAACACCCTTGATGGATCAAAAACATACGTGTAAAAACGGATGCATCTTTTGTTTTATCGATCAAATGCCGAAGGGATATCGGGAAACGCTCTATTTTAAAGACGATGATTCCCGCCTGTCTTTTTTGCACGGCAGTTACGTTACCTTAACCAATATGACCGATGCGGATATTGACCGTATTATCAAAATGCGCTTGTCACCCATTCATGTTTCCGTGCACACCACGAATCCCGCGTTGCGCGTTCAAATGATGAAAAACAAGCGCGCGGGAGATGTTCTTCGGTATTTGAACCGTATTGCCGAGGCAGGTCTTGAGCTTCGCGCGCAGATCGTGCTTTGCCGCGGTATCAACGATGGGGACGAGCTTTTGCGCTCTATGAAAGATCTTTCGGCTCTTTATCCGAGTCTTAGCAGTGTCTCGGTCGTGCCTGCAGGGTTGACGCGTTTTAGAGAAGGGCTCTATCCGCTTTCCCCCTATACACCGTCGGAATGTTCCGCCATCATTGATGCGGTGGAGCATTTTGCGGAGGATTTTTACCAAGAGCACGGTTCTTATCTTTTCCACCTCGGAGATGAGTTTTATTTGAAAGCAGGTCGTCCCTTGCCGAAGGAAGAAAGGTATGAGGAGTATCCGCAGATCGAAAACGGAGTGGGGATGCTCACCTCTTTTGAAACGGAGTTTTTGCGAGAGCTTTCTTTCCTTGCGGAAGACGGTATTTCGGCTGTCGAAAGAGAGGTATCGGTGGCAACGGGATTTGCTTCTTATCCCATGATCTCTTCTCTTGTACAAAAACTTTGTGACACGGTGAAGGGGTTACGCGTTCACGTTTATCCCATTGAAAATCGGTTTTTCGGACCTGAAATTACCGTATCGGGATTGTTGACCGGTGAAGATTATGCCGAGCAGTTGAAGGGTAAAATACTTGGCAATACTCTTTTCATTTCCCGTTCGTCATTGCGCGCTGAGGGCGATCTTTTCCTTTGCGGTATGTCGAAGGAAACGCTGGCACAGTACCTCGGTACCCCTGTTTTGCCGATTGAAAACAACGGCATGGACTTTCTTCATGCGCTTCTCGGCGATGAGGAATGAGAAAAATTTCTCAAGCTTTAGAGAAAGGAATGGTTATCATATATGTCAAAACCTGTTGTAGCCATCGTCGGCAGACCGAACGTTGGTAAAAGTACACTTTTTAATAAACTCATCGGTGAAAGACGAAGCATCGTTGAAGATACGCCCGGTGTCACGCGCGACCGTATTTACGGCGAATGCGAATGGCGCGGCAGAAACTTTATCGTGGTCGATACCGGCGGTATTGAGCCTAAAAGCGATGATGTAATCTTGGCACAAATGCGTTTGCAAGCGGAAATTGCCATTGATACGGCAGATGTCATTATTTTTATGTGCGATATTCGCGCAGGGCTTCTTGCCGATGACCGCGATATTGCCGTGATGCTGAAAAAAAGCGGAAAGCCCATTGTTCTTGCCATCAATAAGGCGGATAAGGTGGGAGATGTTCCGTATGAATTTTATGAGTTTTACGAGCTTGGCTTCGACCATGATCCTATCGCGCTTTCTTCCCTCCATGGCAGCGGAAGCGGCGATGTATTGGATGAGGTGCTTTCGTATCTTCCCGAGGAAACCCGAGAAGAGATGGAAGACGATGTCATCCATGTGGCAGTCATCGGTAAGCCCAATGCGGGAAAATCCTCCATCATCAATAAGATGCTCGGAACCAACCGCTTGATCGTTTCTTCTATTGCGGGAACCACGCGTGACGCGGTGGATTCGCGCCTTGAAAATGAATACGGCAAATTCAATTTGATTGATACAGCGGGCATCCGTCGCTCGGCAAAAATCGAGGACCGCATCGAAAAATACAGCGTTTTGCGTGCCAAAATGGCGGTGGAACGCGCGGATGTCTGTCTTATCATGATCGATGCCAAGGAAGGAATCACCGAGCAGGATGAAAAGATCGCAGGTATCGCGCATGAGGCAGGAAAGGCATCTATCATTGTTGTGAACAAATGGGATGCCATTGAAAAGGATAATTCCACCACGGGTGAATACACGAAAAAGATTGAGCACGCTCTCGCTTATATGAGTTATGCTCCCTTGGTGTTTGTTTCTGCTTTGACGGGACAGAGATTAAAAAACATTTTTGAGCAGATTGTTTATGTGAATAATCAATCCAAAACGCGTATCACCACGGGTATGCTTAATGAGCTTCTCAATTCCGCTATGGAAAAATGCCAACCTCCTTCCGATAAAGGCAAACGTCTTAAGATTTATTATATGACGCAAGCTTCGGTTGCGCCGCCGACCTTTATCTTTTTCTGCAACAACATTGAGTTGTTCCATTTTTCATATCAAAGATATCTTGAAAACTGTATCCGCGAGGCGTTCGGTTTCCGCGGTACGCCCATTCGTATTGTAGTCAAGCAGAGAGGGGAGGAGAGCTCGTAATGTTTATCGATCAGGTGACCATTGATATCAAAGCGGGAGATGGCGGCAACGGTGCCATTTCTTTCCGCCGAGAAAAATATGTAGCGGCAGGCGGCCCTGACGGCGGCGACGGCGGCCGAGGCGGAAATATTGTTTTTCGCGTAGATGAGGGCTCAAACACTCTCCTTGCTTTCCGTTATAAAAGAAAATTTGTTGCCGAAAACGGCGGCAACGGCAAAGCTTGCAAGATGCATGGAAAAAACGGTGAGGATGTGATCATCTCCGTGCCCCCGGGAACACTTCTCAAAAATGCCGACACCGGAAAGATCATCTTTGATATGTCGCGTGACCGCGAGTATATCGCCGCCCACGGCGGAAGAGGCGGTTGGGGCAATCGCCATTTTGCAACGCCAACCCGACAAATCCCCCGTTTCGCCAAAAACGGAACGCAAGGGGAGGCTATGCGCTTGACACTGGAGCTGAAAATGCTGGCAGACGTTGGGCTTGTCGGTTTCCCGAGTGTTGGAAAATCTTCTATTCTGTCCCGCATTTCTTCGGCAAAGCCCAAAATTGCGGCATATCATTTTACCACGCTTTCCCCCAATCTCGGCGTAGTTTCGCTCGGAGAGAGCAGAGGATTTGTTGCCGCCGATATTCCGGGGCTGATTGAAGGGGCGGCAGACGGTCTTGGACTTGGACACGACTTTTTGCGCCATGTGGATCGCTGTCGGCTTCTTTTGCATGTGGTGGACATTTCCGCCGAAGAGGGAAGAGATCCCATTGAGGATATCGAAAAGATCAATGCCGAGCTTGAAAAATACAGTCCCTCCCTTGCCTCCCGTCCGCAGATCGTGGTGGCAAACAAAAGCGATATGGTGCTTCTCGAATACGAGGATTATGTCAAAAACTTTGAGAAGTATGTAAAAGAAAAATTCGGCGCACCGCCGGTTTATGTTTCAGCCGTTACGGGTGAGGGCTTGGATGAAATGGTGAAGCTGACCGAGAAGTATTTGCAAGAGCTTCCTCCTATTACCGTCTATGAGCCCGAGATTTCGGAGGAGGAGAGCGTGCTCGATGCCTCCGTCGGAGAGCGTGAAACGATCATCCGTAAGGAAGACGATGTTTACTTTGTGGAGGGCGAATGGATTTATAACCTGATGGGGCAGATCAATTTCGGTGATTACGAGTCCATGAATTTCTTCCAGCGTGTTCTCAAAAAGCAAGGTGTTTTCGAAAAGCTTCGTGAGGCAGGCATTCACGACGGCGATACCGTCAACATGTACGACTTTGAATTTGAATTTGTATATTAATGTAAAATGAAGGAGCTGTTGCTTAATGCGACAGCTCCTTACTGTTTATTTTACCGTGCCGGACCAACCAACTGTTACTGTTTTGACGGCGGATGCCGCACTGTCGGTGTAACCTTCGGCGGCAATTGCTTTCACCGTGATGCGATAGGTGCCTTCTTTTTGAATCGGAAGGGAGGTTTTATCTGTGGTCCCAAGCACTTGTCCGTTTGAGGTCACTTCATATGCGGCGGCACCTTCCACAGCTTGCCAAGAAAGTGTTTCGGTTGCCGCACTCCAGGTAAGCACAGGAGTTTGACATACCTTTTTCTCGGGAACAGTGCCTTCGGGCTTATCATCGCCTGCGGCGTCGTCACCGCCTGCGGGATTGTCGTCGCCCGGCGTATTGTCACCGCCCTGAGTATCACCGTCCACGGTGCCGTTGCTTTCATCGGTTGTAGGAGTGGTGCTTGTGGGAGTTTCTCCGTTGCACGCGGTAAAGATCAGGGATAAACAAAAAAGCATAATAAATAAAAGAATGCTTGTTTTTTTCATTATACAATTCCTTCCGTTACTATCGTTCTGTCCAATTATAGCACAAAATAGGTGTTCTGTCAACCGATGGAGGAAGTTAATGTTTTTATGTTTCATTATAATAATCGCAAAACATATTGAATTGTTGCTTTATATATGATATAATACCCGCAGGCGGCAAAGCCGCCAAAGTCGCACTTTGTGCGACGACTCGCGCGAAGCGCGTGCGCGGATACCATCGAAAATATGCCGCTTGCGCAGTGCGCAAGACGGAAGTTATGCTTCCGTGAACAAAATCGAAGATTTTGCGGCATGTTTATGATATAATACCCGCAGGCGGCATTGCCGCCATAGTCGCACTTTGTGCGACGACTCGCGCGAAGCGCGTGCGCGGATACCATCGAAAATATGCCGCTTGCGCAGTGCGCAAGACGGAAGTTATGCTTCCGTGAACAAAATCGAAGATTTT
>JAZNND010000060.1:0-19450 GCA_045580085.1 Eubacteriales bacterium | reverse complement strand
TACGGTATCGTTTGGAATGATGATCTTGACCTTTCTTGCGACGAGCTTTGGGAAAACGGTGTGCAAGTTGATACGCCCTTTGACGGACTGATGGCTTTCAGCGATGCCACCGAACTTTGGGGACTCAACGAAAGCACACTGCGTAAAGCAATTACCTACGGAAAACTTGTTAATGGTGTTGATGTTTGTAAATTCGGCAAACAATGGGTTGTGTCTGTTGATGCAATGAAGAGGGAATACGGAAACGGTCACAAAAGGGCATAATTACTGATTGCTTTGTGCAACAACGCTAATTGGTAAAATTTTATATAGTGTTAACATCGTAGACGCGATGCTGATACGATAAAAGATTTATCGTATCAGCAGGTAAAAGGTAAGAGTGAAAAGTGAAGAGGTAATGAAGATTTTCGCCAGAGGCGAAAATCAACCGAACTTATTCACTATTCACTTTTACTTCTTACTTCCCGTACACATCGCGGATTGTATGTTCATCCAATAAGCGGCGTAATACAGCGCCGCATTTTCAGACTTTTTCGAAGCGGTTGATTGAAAGTTACCCCCGAACACGTCAGACGATCATTTTAAACAGCTAAAGGCGGTATTTATGGAGCTTCTATCCTGTCCGATTTGTCAAAATCCTCTTTTCGAGCAAAACCGTTGCTTGAAATGCGAAAGAGGGCACAGCTTTGATATAGCCAAAGAAGGCTATGTGAATCTTTTGCCTGCCGGTAAAGGTCAGCACGGCGATAATAAGCTGATGCTAAACGGCAGAAGGCTTTTTTTAGAAAGCGACTATTACCGAAATTTAAAAGATGCCGTTTGTGATGCTTTGCGTACTTATGCGAAGTCGGACGGTGTTTTGTTGGATGAAGGGTGCGGCGAAGGATATTATACAGAGGGCATGGCGTATGCGCTTCCTTCTGCTGTTCTTTACGGCTTTGATATCTCGCGAGAAGCTGTCAAGCTCTGTGCTAAGAGAAAATGCGGGCATTTTTTTGTGGGAAGCACTTATGCCGTGCCGATGGGCGACAACAGTGTCGACACACTCACACTTCTTTTTTCTCCCTTTTGCCGCGAGGAAATTTTGCGTCTTTTGAAGAAGGACGGCATTTTCATTATGGCGGTGCCGGGAGAAAAACATTTGTTCGGGTTGAAGAAAGTCTTGTATGATGTGCCGTATCCAAACGTACCGGAAAGCGCAGAGATAGAAGGTTTTTCTTTGCTTTCGCACCAACATCTTACCAATGAAATTACAGTAGAAGGACAGGCAAGTATCAATGCCCTCTTTTCTATGACTCCTTATTATTATAAAACTTCCAAAGAAGGACATGAACGCTTGGCAGGGTTGACACGTTTGAAAACGGAAACGGAATTTGAACTGTTCGTTTACCGAAAAAAGTGATTTTTGTGAGTAATACAAAAGTCATTTTTGTGCATGCGTGAAGAAAGGATCAAAAATATGAATACAAACACATCTCTTAGGGGTAGAATTTTAGGTGTAGATTATGGCGACGTGCGTACCGGTCTTGCCGTTTCGGATCCCGGCGGCTTTTTGGCATCCGGTATCGGTACCGTGAAACCGGGCGGAATGCGGAATACCGCCGAAGTAGTCGCCGCCGAAGCCAAAAAACAGAACGCGGTTCTTATCGTCATCGGACTGCCGAAAAACATGGACGGCAGTGAAGGCTTTCGTGCCGAGGCGGTGCGCGCCTTCGCGGCACTTCTCGGTGAGTACACCGATATTCCGTATGTGTTCAGTGATGAGCGACTTTCAACCGCATGCGCTCATCAAATCCTGAATTTGACTGAAACGGGCGGAAAGAAACGTAAGGCAGTGATCGATACGCTTTCTGCCGAAATTATTTTGCAAAGCTATCTCGATACAAAAAAATGACTCTTTTTTCAGTAAAAAATCGTGTCATTTTCATGTGTCCGTCACATATAAACGCTATACTGAGAATGTTAAAACGGAAATTTTCGATAGCGGTTTTGTAAAGAAAGGATGCTTATTACTATGACCGATGAATATAATCGCAATGATCCAAGCGGCGATTCCGAGAACGGTTCCGCCGAGCACATCCGCTTTGAACAGAATGAAGACGGTGCTTCGATTGAATACGGTCCGCGCTTTGACGGTGCGGCATATCAAACCTTCGCGGCGGCAGAGTATAGAACCAATCGCCGTGTGATTGCCGTCATCGTTGCCATTGGTGTTCTCGTTTCGTTCTTTTTCGGTGCGGGCGGCGTTTTGCTCGGACGGATGATGGCGGACGGTAACACATCCATCTCCGATATCGGTTCTCCCAACATCATTCCGGGGCAGATTGGCGACAATGTTGTTTTGCTTGTAACCGATCAAAGCGGCGTAACAACCGATGGTTCCGTTGCTTCCGTCGCGGCGAAGAGTGCCGCCTCTGTCGTTGAGATCATGACGGAAGCTACCTCGAATTATTATCCCAACCGCACCGTCAGCGGCGCGGGCAGCGGTGTTATTATTGCCGAAAGCAAGGATCATGATTTCACCTATATTGTAACAAACAATCATGTTGTGGAAGGATATGATACCATTCGGGTGCGCACCACGGACGGAACCGAATATGCCGCAACCGTGATCGGCACCGATTGGCAGAGCGATATCGCCGTCTTGCGCATCGATGCCAAAGGCTTAACGCTCGCCGTTTTTGCGAATAGCGATGCCTTGGTTTTGGGGCAAGAGGTTGTGGCGATCGGTAATCCGTTAGGATCTCTCGGCGGCTCGGTAACGGACGGTATCATCAGCGGACTTTCCCGTACCATCTCCATCGAAGGCATTCCCATGACACTCCTTCAAACCAATGCTGCAATCAACCCGGGTAACTCCGGCGGCGGTCTTTTTGATATGAACGGTAATCTTATTGGTATCGTCAATGCAAAATCGGTGGGAGAAGATGTGGATAATATCGGCTTCGCCATTCCTGCGCAAACCGCAAAGGATATGGTCTCTCAGCTGATTGAAAAAGGATATGTAAGTGGCAGAGCCGATCTTGGATTCGTTTTTGACGGTGTCACCATGGCAGGGCTTTCGATTTACAGCTATGCCTATAACGATGAAAGCTCCACTGCGATTGAAGCGGGATATGTTCTCCATTCCGTAACGGTAGGAGAACAAACCGTCACGATCACATCCGTGGAGGATTATCGAGGAGTTCTTTCTTCTCTTACCGTCGGAAGCACCGTTCAAGCGGTTATCGGAAAACCAGAAAGATACGGTATTTATACGCAGTATAAGAGTATAACCGTAACACTCAAGGTTCACGAATATTTGCCCAATTAAGATAAAGGCTGTTGTCTCTTCCCGTGTTTCAGGAAAACGCAACAGCCTCTTTTGAAAAGAAAGGATGAGAAAAATGCATAGACTTTTGATTGTGGATGACGAAGAACACATCCGCAAATTGGTGCGGAAATATGCTGAATTCGGTGGTTACGAAGTGGCAGAAGCGAAGGACGGCATGGAAGCGGTTGCCATATGCAGAAAAGAGAACTTTGACGCGGTCATCATGGATATCATGATGCCGGAGCTCGACGGTTTTTCCGCCTGCCGTGAGATCAGGAAAAAATCCGCTGTTCCCATTTTGCTCTTAAGTGCCAGAGGGGAAGAGTACGATAAAATCAACGGTTTCGAATGCGGTGCGGATGATTATGTTGTCAAACCCTTCTCACCGCGCGAACTCATGCTTCGCGTGGATGCTATATTGAAGCGTGTGAGCCGTGCCCCCACGGAAGAGGAGCCCAAAGAAGAAAGCAAAAGCGATGTTTATACTTACCGAGGGCTGAATGTTGATTTTACTGCGCGCATTGTGACCATAGACGGAAAGATAGCACCGCTTTCTCCCAAGGAATACGATCTTCTTTTCTATTTTGTGCGCAATCGCAACATTGCGCTCTCTCGCGAAAAATTGATTTGTGAAGTTTGGGGTTATGACTTTTATGGCAGTGACAGAACGCTTGACACCCATGTGAAACTTTTGCGTAAAAGCATCGGTGCTTACAGCGAGCTCATCGTGACGCTTCGCGGCGTGGGGTACCGTTTTGATGCGCCGTAATAAAAAAGCAAGGTATTTGAAATGGTCCGTTTTTTCGGTTATGATCGCTTTTACGGTGTTCATACTGGTCGGGCTTTGGTTTGCGCAGATCGTTCTTCTTGGTAATTTCCATTATTGGAATATCAAAAACCGCATGGCGGAAAACGCATATCGATTGGCGATGGATGTGGGCGACGCAGACTTTGAAAAAACCATCGAAGATATTGCGGAAAACGGGGAAGCTTGTGTGGTTGTTTACCGCATTGAAGAAGAAACGGTTTCTGTCATTTACAATTACGAGGAATCGCCTTCTTGCATGGTGCATCGGTTGGACAGTGCCGTTGTCAAGGATATCAGTGAAAACGCAAGCGGCGACGGCGGACTTTTGCAAATAAGGCTCAGCGATTTAATCAAGGAATGGGAAAAAGACGGCGGCACCCCCGTCAAAAAGCCGTCCACGGACAGACTCCTCACCGTGCTCGTTGTCTCCGGTACGGACGGGCAATACATGCTTTTCCTTGATGCTGCGCTGTTCCCCGTGGAATCCACCGTCGGCACCCTTCGTTATCAGCTCATTTATATTTCCATTGCGCTGTTTTTGGTGGCGACCATTCTTTCCTTTATTCTTTCGAGTTATATCGCCTCTCCTATTGAGCATATCACCGAAAAATCCAAAAAACTACCGCGCGGTGAATATCAAATGGATGCCAATGTCCGATCCTACCGAGAGATCGAAGAGCTTTCGGAAACCCTCAGCCATGCGGCAGATGAAATTTCCAAGGTTGATCGCTTGCAAAAAGAGCTGATCGCCAATATATCGCACGACCTGAGAACGCCTTTGACGATGATCATCGGCTATGGCGAAGTTATGCGCGATATTGAAGGAGAAAATACACCGGAAAATGTACAAGTGATCATCGACGAGGCAACCCGCCTTTCGTCTCTGGTTAATGACCTTTTGGAAATATCCCGCATTCAAGGCGGCGACATTGAACGCCATGATGAAGTTTTTGATTTTTCGGCTTTGATGCACGAAACCGTAGAGCGTTACCGCCGCTTAAAGGAAAACAGCGGGTTTGTGTTCACCGATGCCATCGAGGATCACATTGTTGTGAAAGCGGATAAAAGTAAAATTTTGCAAGTTGTTTATAATCTCATCAACAATGCGATCAATTATTCGATGGAAAGCCGTAAGGTGCATATCAGGCTTTATTCGATCGGTGCCAAAATGCATTTTGACGTGGTCGATTACGGCGTCGGCATCGCGGCGGAAGACCTTGAAAATATTTGGCAAAGGTACTATAAAGTTGATAAAATTCATCGCAGAAGTTCTTCGGGAAGCGGACTTGGGCTTTCCATCGTCCGTGAGATTTTAGATTTGCACGGAGCTCGTTACGGTGTGCAAAGCAAACTTGGGATGGGAAGCACATTCTGGTTTGAGCTTCCTCTCTATGAAGAAGAAGAGAATAAGCTTCTTCTTGATTGATTTTTGATAAAAAATTCTTCTTGATACTTGTCAAACAGCAGAAAATGTGTTATGATAAGTATGGGTAGTTGCGGAAAGCGCGGCACGCAAGTCGCGCTTTTTGCCTTCCGGAATAAAATTTGATGAGTGCGATATGAGAATGAGGAAAAAAAAGCACAGCGAAGAGAGGCTTGCCGCTTGCTCGGCATTGCTGTGCGATAAAAAAGAAAAAAGTATTGCTTCCTCCGAGGAAGACTTTGGAAGAAAATGCGAATTGCATTTGGAGATTGGATGCGGCAAAGGCGGTTTCGCTTGCGGCATGGCGGCGAATCACCCCGATGTTTGTTTTTATGCCATGGAACGGATTCCCAATGTCATGATCAATGCATTGGAGCGCGCCGAGGCGGAACGAGCTAACCGCACCGCGGATAATTTGCGTTTTATCATCGGAAACGCGGAGGATCTTGAGGAATGGTTCGCGGAGGAATCTTTAGATACCGTCTATTTGAATTTCAGCGATCCTTGGCCCAAAGAGCGTCACGCTAAGCGAAGACTAACCTATCGCCAAAATTTGATTCGCTATTTTAAGTTGTTGAAAAAGGGTGGAAAGCTCCGTTTTAAAACCGACAACGTCGGTTTGTTTGAGTTCACTTTGAGTGAGCTTTCAGATCTCGGTATCGTTCCCGATGCCGTAACGAGAGATCTGCATCACTCGCCTTTGAACGAAGGAAATGTGATGACCGAATATGAAAAGAATTTTTCATCGCAAGGATATCCCATTCATATGCTGATCTTGACACGTCCCGAGGTTATTCCCGTTTTGTCCGAAGTAAAACGAAAAGGAAAAGAAGAAAATGAATGATTTTTTGAATGATGTGGTGAAGACCGTGAAAAAGCGTCCCGCCATTGCTTTGAAGTATGATGTTTCTACGGCTTTGTATGCATCCAAAAAGGATGAAGAGCCCTTGCAAGAGCGCACCGCTTCAGGCGATTTTAAGCTTGATATCGTAGCCTTTTTGGCTGCAGTTCTTGCGCTTCGCACGGCATTTTCCGTTTTGAAGCATATTTGCAAGAAAAAGAAGAGCAAGAAAAAGAAAAAGTAATCGAGAATGGACAACGAGGTAAACTATAGACTTGGGCACCGCGGCAGAGTCAAGGACCGTTTTTTGCGTGAGGGCTTGGATGCTTTTGCGGAATATGAGATTTTAGAGCTTCTTTTGTTCTTTGCGGTGCCGCGCCGTGATACCAAAGGTATGGCGCATGCTTTGATCGATAGGTTTTCTTCTTTGTACGGTGTTTTTCATGCATCCGAAGAGGAGCTTTGCCGTGTGCCCGGAATTGGCACGCGGACTGCATCGTTTTTGCGTGCCATCGTTCCTTTTATGGAATATGTAACGCAGAAAGAAAAGCAACCCGCATCCTTTGGTGAGGATGATGAGATCGGTGTCTATTTGGTGGATTTCTTTCGTAAAAATCCGAACGTTTCTATCGCGGTTATGTTTTTGAACAATCGCCGCGCACCCATTCGTCTTCTTACGTTTGCGGAAGGTTCTACAGACTTTGAAACGTCTTCGATCAATACGCCTTCTCTTATTGCTGCCGTTTTTCAAACCAATGCGCCCGAGGTTGTTATCGCATACCGCAAAAGAGACGGCATCCCTTTTCCGTCTCCGACGGTGCTTGAGAATATCCGTTCGATTGAACAACAGCTCGTCAATGCCGGCATCACGCTTGCGGAAGTCGTTTGCGTTGTGGATACGCAATACAATTTGTTGCTTCGCTTTATGTCGGGCTCTTTATGCCGCGTGGGAAGCGATCGGTTGGTGAGAGACGGAAATGCGTTTCTTCCTTTGCCTACGCTGGATCAAATGCCGATGCGCGAGCAGCTTTCACGATTTCTTTCCACCGTTATGAAGGAAGATGAGGTGGAGGCAAGCGTCGATGTGCTTTTAAACAGCTATCCTTCTTTTCTGACTTTGCTTTCTATTTCCTACGATACATTGACGGAAGAGAAAATATCGGCTTCTTTAGCCTTGCTTTTGAAAATATTGCCTGCTTCCTATTCCCGTGCGATGCTTAGCAAGGCAATCGCCCAAAAGTCAGGCTTTTGCTCAGTGCATGCGCTTGGTACGCTTTTTTCAAAATACCTTGGCACGCGCTCCGAAGAGGCACTGGCACTTGCCATGTTTGATGAGAAAAAGCATTTGATCGATATTTATTTAAGCGGCAAAGGTACGGTAAACGTTAATCTTTTTGTGCAACGCAATCTTTTGCAAGAAGCCGTCCGTGTCGGTGCTAAATATGTGGCATTGGCGCATAATCATCCGCTTGGCAATTCTACGCCTTCTTCGGCGGATACTGCGGTTACATCCAATGCATATCGAATTTTCGAGGGTGTGGGGATTGGTTTTCTTGAGCATTTCGTTGTCAATGAAAAAGAATACTATCCGGTTTTGCGTGCAAAATGCAAGGAATATGCGCATGTCGATCCTTCCTTTTACCGCGATGAAAAAGAGAATTGATGCAATCACTAAAAAAACTCCTTGTTGCATATGCTATGAATAAAAAATAAGAAAGGAAAACAGTATGAATATTTGTGTATACGGTGCTTCCAGCAACGCCATTTCACCGAAGTATATCAAAGCCGTTGAAAATCTCGGCGAAGAAATGGGCAAGCGTGGGCACGGGCTTGTGTTCGGAGGCGGAGCTTCCGGTGCTATGGGTGCCTCGGCAAGAGGTTGTCAAAAGGGAAACGCGCCCTCCATTCTTGGCGTCGCGCCGAGTTTCTTCCGTGTGGACGGTGTTCTTTTTGAGGAATGCACCGAAATGATCCACACCACAACCATGCGCGAGCGCAAGCAGATTTTAGAAGACCGTTCGGATGCCTTTGTTGTTGCTCCCGGCGGCGTTGGGACCTTTGATGAATTTTTTGAGATTCTCACCTTGAAACAGCTGGGCAGGCATAACAAACCCATCGTTATTTACAACGTGGACGGTTATTATGATCTGATGCTCGCCATGCTTCGTCAAACGGCGAAAGAAGATTTTATGAATGAGTCTACCATGGATCTTTACGCAGTTTTGGAAGATCCGAAGGAGGTTCTCGATTATATTGAGAACTATGATGAGCCGATGCATGAGGTATCTTTCTTCAAAAAGATAAACGAAGGCAACGACGATTAACTTTTTTGCATAAAAAGAACAGGGCTGTCGCAGTTTGATATAATCCCCTTAGAGTATACACTCGAAAAAACAAAAAAGTTTTCGAGAATACTTTAAGGGGATTTTTTATGTATAAATACGATTATGCATTCAAGAAGAAAATAGTAGAGATACACAAACGAACCGGGAAAGGTTGTTGTGTGTTAAGTCGAGAATATGGTATAGCAACCTCAACTCTAAAATTTTGGTTCAGATTATACGAACTATACGGAGACGAAGGGTTATCTGACAAACGAAAGCACGAACAATGGGATAAGGAAACCAAGTTAGGCATTATTCAAGAGTATTTAAGCGGTGGCATAGATAAGAAAGAATTGTGCAAAAAATACGGAATTTACGATTCAAGCCTTTTCAATAAGTGGTTAAGGGTGTATAATGGTCATAAAGAATTCAGAACTCACAAGAGCTCAGAGGGAGATATCTATATGACTAAGGGAAGAAAGACAACACAAGAGGAAAGAGTTGAGATCGTAGCATTCTGTATTGCTAACGGCAAGAATTACGCACTTACTGTTGAAACACACGGAGTGTCTTACCAACAAATATACTCGTGGGTAAAAAAATACGAAACCTCTGGCATAGAAGGACTTGCCGATCGTCGTGGTAAAACCAAGCCTTCCGAGCAAATGAGCGAAGCCGAATATCTTCGTCAAGAGAACAAAATACTCCAAGCAAAAATTAAGGATCAGGAAATGGAGATAGCATTGTTAAAAAAATTGAGGGAGTTGAGAGGAGGCGATGTTTAAGCGGAGTAAGACATGAGGATAGCTACATAGCCATAAAATATTTGCACGAAACAGAGGGTTATCCCATAGACAAACTATGCTCTAAAATACATATTAACCGTTCCGCATACTACAAATGGCTGAAAAGAACACCAAGCACAAGCCAAAGGACAAACGAACAACTCATAGAGTGGATAAAGGAATTATATGAAGCTCAGAACGGTATTCTCGGATACAGACAAATGACAGTAACGGTAAACAGAGAGCACAACGTTTGCTACAATAAAAAGCGTATACGCAGACTAATGCAAATTTTACACTTAAAGTCCGTATGCCGTAAAAAGAAATACAGTTACATAAAATCCACACCGGAAGTTACCGCAGAAAACGTATTGAACAGAGAGTTTTACGCTGACGCGCCTAACGAAAAGTGGTTGACCGACGTTACGGAATTTAAGTATTATGTGGGAGCAGAGATAAGAAAGCTGTATTTGAGCGCAATTTTAGATCTGTACGACAGAAGAATTGTTGCGTACAAGATCGGTCACAGCAACAACAATGAGTTAGTATTTGAAACCTTTGACGAAGCCGTTAAAATTAACCCGAAAGCGCACCCACTTTTTCATAGTGACAGAGGATTTCAGTATACCAACAAATTCTTTCACAACAAGCTGATGCGAGCAGGAATGCGCCAAAGCATGTCTCGTATTGGTCGATGTATTGACAACGGTCCCATGGAAGGATATTGGGGCATCTTAAAATCCGAGATGTATTATTTGAAAAAATACCGTTCTTACGACGAGCTTGCGACAGCAATTGAGAATTACATATATTTTTACAACAACAAGCGATACCAAATTAAATTGAACCGTATGACTCCGATGGAGTTTCATCGCGCCGCGGCGTGACGAAAATCTCCCCCTGCTGCGCAGCAGGGGGAGATGAAAGAATCTTTTTCAATTGTAAATTCTTTTTGTTTTTTCACTGTCTACTTGACAGGGGGCACATCAGTTAGCAACAGCCCTGTATTGCTTTTTTATGCCAGCCAAGTGCGAATCGCTTGTACCGATTCCGCAATAACGGCACCAATATTTCCGTTAGGCTTGTTGGCCTCCACGGTGAGCGTATCGTCATAGCCCATCTCTTTCAAAGCGTAAACAAAGGATTTGATATTGTTTTCGTCCTTCATATTCGGGCAGGCGCGAAGCTCGGTTTCGCCTTCGATGCCTTCGGCAATATGGGCATGCATAAGTAATCCTTTATAGTTTTTCAGGGTGTCGAAGGATTCTCTCTCCGCGCGCATATGATAGCTGTCGGCAAGAAGCATCACAGAGGGATGATGGATCAGCTTTACAAAATCCGCCCCTTCTTTTACCGTTTTGCAAACGTTGGTCTCTTTTGCGTTCAAAGGTTCAATAACGATGATGCATCCGTGCTTAGCGGCGATGTCTGCCGTCATGCGGAAAATTTCGGCAAGCTCCGAAAGTCCCTTTTCGGTATCGTAGCCATCGGGAAGCGATCTGCCCTTGCCGGAACCGCAAACCACTTTTTTCATACCCAAACGCTCCGCCTTGGTAAAACCGCGTTCCAAATATTCTACGAGCGTCTCACGGGAGGTTGCCCCCTCACCAAGAAGCTTTACCTCACCCCAAAAAAGGCAGTTGGCGGAGAGCACGGGGATGCCCGTAGCATCCGTTTTTGCACGCAGCTGATCGACCTCTTCATCCGATTTTTCGGCAAGAATGCAAAAAGGGCATTCAAGATAGTCAAAACCCGCCTCCACGGCCATGTCGTACAGATCGGTAAAGGTGTCACAGTTGTATCCGAGTTTCATGATTCATACCTCACAAAAAATAGTAAAAGTTCCTACAGGTTGAGTATATCACTTGGACGGCGTTTTGTCAATCCGCTTTTTGAATAAATAAAGGATTTTTATCTTTGAAAAATATCCTTTTAAAATGGCAAAAGCTCTTGTAAAAGGGAAAAATATGTGCTATACTATTTAAGATAAAAATTATGCAATTGGAGGACTCATGCTCGAACTCATTGATGTCTCCTACACCGTCTCTGACGGCGAAAATCAAAAGGAGATCGTTAAAAATTTAAACCTTACCATAGACGATCGCTTTGTGGCACTGACAGGTCCTAACGGCGGCGGTAAATCCACCTTGGCAAAGTTGATCGCGGGTATTTATATTCCTACATCCGGAAAAATCATTTTCAACGGCACCGATATTACGCATATGTCGGTCACCGACCGTGCACGCTTGGGCATCAGTTATGCTTTTCAACAGCCCGTCCGTTTTAAAGGAATCACGGTAAATGATTTGATTACCCTTGCGGCAGGCAGAAAGCTTTCCGTTACGGAAGCTTGTTCGTATCTTTCCGAGGTAGGGCTTTGCGCCCGTGATTATATCGGCAGAGAAGTCAACGCCAGCCTTTCGGGCGGTGAGTTAAAGCGTATCGAGATCGCTACCGTCCTTGCGCGCGGAACTGCCTTTTCTGTTTTTGATGAACCCGAAGCGGGTATCGACCTTTGGAGCTTTAATAATTTGATTTCGGTGTTTGAAAAAATGCATGAACGCCTCAAGGGAACGATTCTCATCATTTCTCACCAAGAGCGTATCTTGAATATCGCGGACCGTATTGTCGTTATCGCAGGCGGGCAGGTGCAAAACAGCGGCACCAAAGAAGAGATTTTGCCGTCCCTTCTGAATGCCGCAGGCGGGGCTTGCCAAACCTTGCTCAAAAAATTATCCTAAGGAGGTATCGGAATGGACGCTATACAGAAAACGCTTTTAGAAGCCGTCGCCGATCTCCATGAAGTTCCAAGCGGAGCGTATAATATCCGTGCCAACGGTAAATCTCTCGGCAGAAATTCTTCCGCTAATATCGAGATCGTTTCCAAAGAGGGTGCGGACGGCATTGACATCATCATAGCACCGGGAACTAAAAAAGAGAGTGTTCATATCCCCGTGCTTCTCAGTGAATCGGGGCTTACCGAAACCGTGTATAACGATTTTTATATCGGAGAAGATGCCGATATTGTGATCGTTGCGGGATGCGGTATTCATAACGGCGGTGACAAAGAAACCAAGCACGACGGTATTCATACCTTCCATATCGGCAAAAATGCCAAGCTTAAGTATGTGGAAAAGCATTACGGTGCCGGGGATGGAAACGGAAAAAACGTGATGAATCCCACAACCGTTGTTGAGATCGATGAGGGCGGCAGCATGGAGATGGAGACCGTCCAGATCAAAGGTGTGGACTCCACCGACCGCGTAACCAAGGCAAAGCTTGCCAAAGGGGCGACACTGGTCGTTCACGAAAAACTGATGACGCACGGTACGCAATATGCCAGAACGGAATTTACGGTTGACCTTGACGGAGAGGATTCCTCTGCCAATGTCGTTTCCCGTTCGGTTGCCAAAGAAAATTCGCGCCAGCTCTTTCTCTCCCGTATCAACGGCAATCATAAATGCTCGGGGCACACCGAATGCGATGCCATTATCATGGATAACGCCTCGGTCAGTGCTATTCCCGAAATCACCGCAAATTCCATCGATGCTTCCTTGATTCACGAGGCGGCAATCGGTAAAATCGCGGGTGAGCAGCTCATTAAGCTGATGTCTCTTGGGCTTTCCGAGGCGGAGGCGGAAGAGCAGATCGTCAACGGATTTTTGAAATAAGCCATAAGGGAAAGCTTCAGCGGAAGTTTTCCCTTTTTGAGTAAACAAATTAAAGGTAGGGTGATTTTTCGATGAAAGTCACACTTTTGGCACTTGGAGCAAAATATATCCATCTATCTCCCGCACCGTTTTATTTAGCGGCAGAACTATCGGACACCCCTTACACAGTGGAAATTCTTGATCATAGCGTCAACGAATCCAAAGAAACCGTTCTTGCGGATATAATTTCTTCCGCGCCCGATGTGATTGGATTCTCGGCGTATATTTGGAATATCGTATACCTGAAAGAACTTCTTCCCATGGTAAAAAATGCGCTCCCACATGTATTTATTGTCCTTGGCGGTCCCGAGGTTTCTTATTGCGCGCAAGAGATATTGGAAAAGCTATCCGCGTGTGATGCCGTTCTTTCGGGCGAAGGGGAGATCCCCTTTCGAATGTGCTGTGATGCGGTATGCCAAAAAACAGAGCTTTCGGCGGTGCCCGGCATTTCGTACAGAGAAAAGGGAAGTATTGTTCTCGGCACGCCTTATATAGGAAAAGGAACGCCTAAAAGCCCTTTGGATGCAGGCTATGCCGAAGCCTTAAAGGGGAGGATCGCTTACATCGAATCCTCGCGCGGATGCCCTTTTTCCTGTGCCTTTTGTCTCTCGGGCAGATGCGGCGGCGTGCGCTTTTTTGATATGGAGCAGACCAAAAGAGATATCCTGCTTTTGTCGCGCGAAAGCCGCACCGTTAAATTTGTAGACCGAACCTTCAATGCTAAGTGCGCGCATTGTCGAGAAATCATTCTTTTCATTCTCGAGCATTATAAAAAAGAGATTCCCGAAGGAACCTGCTTTCATTTTGAGCTTGCGGGAGAGCTTTTGACGGATGACATTATGTCACTTTTGGAAAAAGCGCCGCGCGGACTTTTTCAGGCAGAAATCGGTGTGCAATCCTTTCACGCACCCACTTTGCGAGCCATCCGCCGTTCCGACAAAACGGAACGCCTTTCGGCAAATATTGCGCGCCTTTTGCAAAATGGTAATGTTCATGTGCATATTGATTTGATCGCAGGATTGCCGGAAGAATCGCTTTCTGCGTTTGAAAACAGCTTTAATCTTGCCTATGCACTTTCCCCTCACATGCTTCAGCTCGGTTTTTTAAAGCTTTTGCACGGTGCTCCCATGCGGGAAGAAAAAGAGAAATTCCCCTGTCGCTATAGGGCGAACCCGCCGTATGAAATCATATCCACTCCGGTTTTAACGGAGAATGATCTTGGGTACATCCACACGGTGGAAAAAGGGCTTGATCGTGTGTATAACAGCGGCAGATACCGCCGCACACTTTCTCTTTGTTCCCAAAAGGGAAGCGCACATTCGCCTTTTCGTCTCTTTTTTGAACTGGGCATAGCTTTGAATATGCTTCCTACCCGTTATACCTTGAACGATGAAATCGGAGCTCTTTACAGCTTTTTCTTGCAAATGGGCTTGCCCGCGAATGAACTTCGCGATGCGATGCTCCTTGATTTTCTTTCTGTTAATTCTTCGCGCTTTGTTCCCTCTGCCTTGCGCAGAGAAAATCCTCTTTACGGCAGAGTCAAAAATGAGACCGCGCGGCTTTGCCCTCTTAGCAAAGGCGTGCGCCGCGCTATAATGCTTTTCGAAAGCCGAAAGGAAATTGCGCTTGTCGATTATACCGAAAAAGATCCCGTTACAGGCGAGTATCCGCTTCAAACGCTTGCTCTTTCCGATCTTATATAGATTTCAGCGGGGCTGTCTCCAAGTGAGACAGCCCCGCCTGCTATTTTAAAAACAGAAATTGCCGTTACGGAATACCTCGACCTTTGTTCCGTCATGCATGGTACCGATGATGGAAAGGTCGGGAGTCCCGATCATGAAATCGGTGTGTTGCGCGGAAATGTTGAGCCCGTGAGAGGCAAGTTCTTCGTCGCTCATTGCGTTACCGCCCTCAATGCAAGGATATGCCGCACCGAATGCCAGATGGCAAGAAGCATTTTCATCGAAGAGAGTGTTGTAATACAGAATGTTTTGATTGGAAATGGGAGAATTGTAAGGAATCAGTGCCACTTCGCCGAGATAGCAAGCTCCCTCGTCTACGAGCGTTGCATTTTTTAAGATTTCCTCTCCCGTGCGTGCATGCACCTCAACGATCTTGCCGTCCTTGAGAACCATGTGGAAGCCGTCAATAAGATTTCCGTCTTCAATCAAGGGCATTGCCGCATAAACCGTGCCGTTGACACCTGTTTTTAGGGGGGCTGTGAAAATTTCTTCGGTCGGCATATTAGCAACAAAGCTGTGCCCTTCGGGTGTTGTGTCTTCTCCCGATTGCCAAATATGCCCTTCGGGCAGGGCAACTGTGAGATCTGTGCCGAGACTGTTCTTATAATGCAGAGAAACAAAACGGTAAGAATTAAGCTTTTCGGTGCGTGCTTTCAGCATGGCAAGATGCTCTTTCCAAGACTTGATTGCATTTCCGTCGCCCTTTACGCGTACGGTTTCCAAAATCGCATCCCAAAGTGCCTCTTCCGCATCATTCCGTTCGGGAAAAACCTGCTTTGCCCATTCCTTGGAGGGAATTGCCGCAATGCACCAAGGGAAGCCGTTCGTGGTTTCCAAACGGTAAAATTCGGCAAAATCTTTGCCTTTGCTTCTGGCACTGCGTAAAAGTCTGTCCGGATCAACACCGGCAAGATTCATCGGATCCGTCGCCTCAATGAAAAGGCGCGATACGCCTTCTTTGGCATATCCGTTCATTAAAACCTTGCGCCATTCGGGTGTGCGATCGATATACTTGTCGTCGGCGTGCAAAAAATGTGCTCTCGTAACAGCATCATCCGACCAAACGATCTCTACCTCTGCGGCTTCGGCACGATATGCCTCGTCCATGCAAAAACGGGCGAATTCAGCCGCCGATACAGGGGCGTGGATTACCAAGTGCTGTCCTTTTTTGATGTGAATGCCCACTTGAATCAAAAGCGCGGCGTATTCTTTTTTCTTTTCTTCTATGGTATGCATTATTTTTCCAAACAAGAGGCGTTGTAGGCATCGTAAAGCGCCTTTGCGATCTCTTGCATCCTTTCTTTGTCTGCTTTCAAAATTTCGCGGTCGTATGTGTATAAGCCGTTGGTTTCGTCCTCAATGTCAGAAAGCTGTGTGTACACCAGCGCACATACGCCTTCTTTCACCGCCGGGAGAACTTCTTGATAATAAAGCTCTTCCAAACGCGTCATGAAGCTTTCTTGATCTTGGCATGTGCCATAGCCGTAGTTGCGCTTGACGGTGAAGGTGTGACCTTCTACCGGGTAAGAGTAGCCGCCAAACTCAGATAAAATGACCGGCTTTTTTTCTTTCTTGTAATTTGGCTTGATCTTTTTAAAATATACATGATCGCTTCTCATGTCCGTTTTGTCTGTTTTGAACCACCCCGATGCGGTATCAAAGAGCAGAGAAGGATATTTAGCTTTGTATTCTTGATAAAGAGCATCCGCGTCCGCTTGCCCCCATCCCTCGTTGAAGATGGTAAACAGCAGCACACAGGGGTGAAACGCAACCTCGTCCAAAAGCTTATGCGTGAGAAGACGGAAATTCTCTTTTGCTGTTTTTCCTTTTCTTTGCAAAAAGCGCGGTACGCGCTTGAGCCCTACGGTAGGAAGGGCTGTTTGCCAAAGGAAAGAATAATGCCCGTTTTGGATCGCATCTTGAAACACGATCATACCAAGTCGGTCACATGCCTCGTAAAAGCAAGCCGGTTCAAGTTTGATATGCTTGCGCAGCATGTTAAATCCCAAAGCCTTCATGTTTAGAATGTCATTTTCATAGTCCGAAGGACTTTGCGGCAAGCAGATGCCATCCTTGAAATATCCTTGGTCAAGAACACCGTGTAACAAATAGGGCTTTCCGTTGAGAAAAAAGCGTGCGCGTCCGTTCACGGTTTTGATTTCAAAGCGGCGAAGCGCGAAATAAGACTCGGCGGAATCGCTTTCGCTCTTGACCGTGAAAGCGTACAGATAAGGGTTTTCGGGAGACCAAAGTTTTATATGCTTCGGTTTTACCGTAATTTCGCCGCAAAAGGGAAGCTCCACCTTTTCTTCACCGTCAAAATAGGAGATGGTTAAACGCTCGGCGGTGCTTTGTACCTTGATTTTTGCTTCGGTGTCGCTTGCTAGAACCGAGATGTCTTGAATGCCGTTTCGCGGTATAAACTCCATCCAAATCGGTTGGATCACTCCCGAGAAGGGGGTGTACCACATCCCTCCGGGACGGTGCGTTTGCTTGCCGTAAGGATAGCTTGTGTCAATGTCATCCTTGATGCGGAGTGTCAGCACGTTCTCTTCTTTTAAATATTGGCGAACAGCAAAAGAAAACGGTAAATATCCGCCCTTGATGCTGCCTATGGGATGAGTGTTGAGCGTGATATCGCATTCTTGGTCGATCGCGTCCAAATGAAGAAATACCTCTCCCTCTGTAAGCGCGAAGTTTTCGGGTAGTGAAAAGACCTTGCGATAAAATAGATATTCCCCTTTTTTATGACCTTCTTCAATTCCCGAAAGCCGCGATTCGGGCGGAAAAGGCACTTGAATGCGTTTTTCATATATGCGAGGTTCATCGCTTGCCGAAACAGAAAAATCCCATTCCCCCACAAGCGAAAAAAAGGATGCGCGTTTCAAACGCGACCTCGGATAGCTGTTCCATAGATTCATACCGATCGTTCCCCCACTGTGTTCGGTTCATCGTATTCAAACTATAGTTTAGCATATTTTAAGAGGAAAATCAATCTTTTTTCAAAAACTTGACAGAACGGAAAAAGAGGGGTATAATAAAGAAAAACAGGCGAGAGGAGAGGCACATGTCCTTTTTATATTTCTTGGAAAGCATCCGCACCCCCGTCGGAGATTTTCTCATGTCGAACATCACAAGGTTTGGCGAAGAAGCACTCTTTATCGTGATCGCGCTTTTGTTTCTTTGGTGCATCGATAAACGGGAAGGGTATTATTTGCTTGCGGTTGGTTTTTGCGGGCTTTTGTTCAATCAGTTTTTGAAAATTTTGTGCCGTATTCCGCGCCCTTGGGTAAAAGATCCTAATTTTACTATCGTAAAAGGCTCCGCAATGGCAGCTACGGGATATTCATTTCCCAGCGGTCACACCCAAACCGCCGTTGGCGCGTACGGCGCGGTAGCGCGTTGGGAGAAAAAAACATGGCTTCGCATTCTTCTTGTAAGTTTGTGTTTCTTGGTTGCACTCTCACGCATGTATCTTGGTGTGCACACACCGTTAGATGTCGGCGTCAGTATTCTTTTTGCCGTATTTCTCATCTTTGTTCTTTATCCCTTTTTTAAATCCTTGGAACAGCATCCATACCGTCTGTTCTGGCTTTTGGGCGCGCTTCTTGTTCTTTCGGTTCTTTTTGTGCTCTATGTAGAGCTTGCGGCATTCCCCGCGGATGTAGACGCGCACAATCTCGATTCCGCCGTCAAAGGTGCTTATACCTTGCTCGGTTCGCTCGTTGGCTTTTCCTTGATTTATTTTTTGGATATCCGTTATTATCATTATGAAACCAAAGCTCCGCTTTTTGCCCAAGCATTAAAGCTCATTTTGGGTGCTGTGCTCGTTGTTTTGATTAAGTCACTCTTGAAGGCACCGCTGAACATTCTTTTTCATGACCACCATGCAGCCGATGCCGTGCGCTATTTCTTGCTCTTTGCCATCGCAGGCGGATTATGGCCGCTTACCTTTCCGCACTTCACGCGTTTTGCCGATTATTTGAGCAAAAAAACAGCGCGAAAAAAATGATTTTTCAAAAAGCCGCCGCGCAAGCGGCGGCATCTCTTTTTCGAAAAGAAAAAACTCTGAAAAAACTCAAACTTTTTTTCAAAAACCCCTTGACAACTTGCTTTTTTCATGCTATAATCTTTCATGTTGTTGAGGAAAGCATGCTGGTGTAGCTCAGCTGGTAGAGCAGCTGATTTGTAATCAGCAGGTCGGGGGTTCGAATCCGTCCACCAGCTCCAATTCAACCGAATTTCATATGGGGGAATTCCCGAGCGGCCAAAGGGGGCAGACTGTAAATCTGTTGTCACTGACTTCGGTGGTTCGAATCCACCTTCCCCCACCAGAAAAAAGCACTTCGAAAGAAGTGCTTTTTCAGTTATATTCGCCTAACGGCGAGTTATATTGCTTAGCAGTGATATTCGGCTTGCACCGAGTGATATTGCCCTACGGGCAGTTTTGTAGGCGAATATAATATCACTGAAACCGTAGGTTTCAATATCACATTTTGCGTAG
>JAZNND010000059.1:0-68002 GCA_045580085.1 Eubacteriales bacterium | reverse complement strand
AACTATTCACAATTTTCGCCTGGTGCGCTTTTAGAAGAATTAAAGCATCATTATAATTTACCAACAGATTCCTCATGCATATTCTTCAAATCCGGATTAAATGACATATATAAGATAACTGCAAAAAATAACAGTTATTTCTTGCGAGTATCATTATTTAACGTATATATTGATGAATCAAGATATGAAGCACTTGACCGTAAGTGTTCGACGATAAGATTTCTGCCGTCAAAGTCTATTACAACGGCTAAAAAGCATATCAATACAGCCAAGGAGAATAACAATGGGTAAAATTTATTCTCGTTTTGTGGAATTAAAAAATCAAAGTCCTAAAGATTGTTTTATGGATAAAATAGGACTTGTAAAATTTGAAAATGAAAACAAAAAATACGAGGTATTTTTTACAAGAAAGCGCGCTAACAAATATTCCATCATTCATTGCAAAAACAACACGATCGAGTGGGAACAATTTCCCGTTTTGCCTCGTATAGCGGGCAGAGGGTATGGAATACGAAAGCCGATTATAAGTATTGCTCCAACAAAAGAATGCGTTAGAATCATCGTTATTCTTGGCAAACCGAACAGCATCACCGGTCTTGATGAAGGTAATTTTCGTTCGATTCATAAGTATGATGAGAATTATATAAACGTAATGTCGGAAGCGCGGTTCAAAGAATTATAACGCACAAGGGTTCAAGTCTATACGAAAACTCCTCGAAATATCTTTTTTATCTGCCTTTCACAAAAGCAAAGAAACCGACACTTTCGTATCGGTTTCTTTGTTTTTCTCAGAGAGTTGACGACGATGAACCTGTCTTTCCCTGCCAATAAAAAGTCATTCGCACAACGGCGTGCGCAGTTAGCGGTAAATTGAAATTCAATTTACGCCGTTCCGAAATATTCCTCGCAGTTGAAACAACTGCGTTCCGCAAGCGGAAACGGAATATTTCCCAAATAAGTGCAGACCGAAGAGAATGGCTTTTTTATTTACATTCGGCATTCTCAGTGCTATTGCTTTTATTGCAACCGCAAAAACTTTACATAAAACTTGACAGCTGACAATTTTTGTGTTATACTATGCGCAAACATGCGCCACGCAGGCGGATACCATCAATTTTTATGAGGCAGTTATGAACGATCAAGTAAAGAATGAAATTTTAAAATTAAAAGAAGAAAAGAAGGCTGTCATTCTCGCGCACTACTATGCGCCGGATGAAATACAAAGCATTGCCGATTATGTAGGGGATTCCTTTTATCTCGCCAAGATTGCCAAGAAAAGCCAAGCCGACATCATTGTTTTTTGCGGTGTCTATTTTATGGGAGAAAGTGCGAAGATTCTGAACCCCGACAAAAAGGTGCTGATGCCCGACCTTGCGGCTGACTGCCCGATGGCACACATGGTTGCTATGGGAAAGATCGCAAAAATGAGAGCCGAATACGAAGACCTTGCCGTTGTATGTTACATCAATTCTACCGCTGAACTCAAAGCCCAAAGTGATGTTTGTGTAACATCCTCCAACGCCATTTCCATTGTCAAGTCCTTGCCCAACAAAAATATATTTTTCATTCCGGACAAAAATCTCGGCAGCTTTGTGGCAAAAAGCGTTCCCGAGAAAAATATTATTTTAAACGATGGGTACTGCCCTATCCATGCGGCAATTACCGCAAAGGAAGTCATGTGCGAAAAGCAAAACCATCCGAACGCTCTCGTGCTTGCGCATCCCGAATGCGAATCGGAAATCTTGACACTTTCCGATTATATCGGAAGCACGGCGGACATGATTCGCTATGCAAAAGAAAGCCGGTGCGAAGAATTTATCGTTTGCACCGAGGACGGTGTTGCGTACCGACTTATGGTCGACAACCCCGAGAAAAAGTTTTATTTTCCGAAAACACGTCCTTGCTGTACGGATATGAAGCTCAATACACTCGAAAAGCTTCTTCACGTTTTAAAAACAGAGGAAAACGAGCTTTCGGTAAGCGATGAGCAAAGAAAGGCGGCATTAGCTCCGTTAGAAAAAATGTTGGAGCTTGCGAGGTGACAGAATGAAAACGGATATTTTAATTGTGGGAAGCGGCGTTGCCGGTCTTTACTGTGCTTTGAACCTCCCCAAAGACAAAAGTATCATTGTTGTATCCAAGAACAAGGCGCGAAGAAGCGACTCTTATCTTGCCCAAGGAGGCATTTGCGTTTTACGCGATGAGGAAGATTACGATTCCTTTTATGAGGATACGATGAAGGCGGGGCATTACGAAAACAACCCCGATTCCGTTCATATCATGATTCATTCTTCTCAAGAGGTCATTTCCGACCTTATCGCCTTTGGTGTTCGTTTTGAGAAAAACGGAGAAGAATTTACATACACAAGAGAAGGGGCGCATTCCCATCCTCGTATCCTTTTTCACGAGGATGAAACGGGAAAGGAAATCACCTCCCACCTTCTTGAAACGGCAAGGAGCAGAGAAAACATTACCATCATTGAAAACTATACGATGGTTGACTTAATTTGCCAAAACGAAGAATGCCGCGGCATCATCGGTCACGATGAAAACGGCATCTATTCCGCGATCTGTGCAGACTACACCGTTTTGGCAACGGGAGGCATCGGAGGCATCTTTGAGCACTCAACAAACTATAAGCACCTCACGGGAGATGCGATCGCTCTTGCCTTAAAATACGGCATTAAACTTCAGCATATCGATTATATTCAAATTCATCCTACCACACTTTACACCGAAAAAGAGGGCAGAGAGTTTTTGATCTCCGAATCGGTTCGAGGAGAGGGCGCGATCCTTTTAAATGCGAAAGGTGAGCGTTTTATCAACGAGCTGTTGCCTCGGGATGTGGTGGCAAACGCCATCTTTGCGGAAATGAAAAAAGAAGGAAGCAAGCATGTTTGGCTCTCCATGTTACCGATTCGCGAAGAAGAAATCAAAACCCACTTTCCCAACATCTATCAGCACTGTTTGGATGAGGGATATGACGTAACGAAGGAACCGATCCCCGTTGTTCCTTCACAGCATTACTTTATGGGCGGCATTGCTGTGGACAGATACAGCAAAACCTCGATGGAGCGACTGTATGCGGCAGGGGAAACCGCTTGCAACGGCGTTCACGGTAAAAACCGTCTGGCAAGCAATTCTCTTTTGGAAAGTCTTGTGTTCGCCAAAAGAGCCGCACGCCACATAATTGAAGAATACCATGCACCGACATGCGATGTGAGAATTACAATAGACGAAACCAAATACAAAAATTACAAAGAAGAATATAAAGCAGCCGTTCTTGCTGCCATTGAAAAGGAGAGATTAAGCCATGAATAATATCACCATGAAAATGAACGCCGACGATCTGATTTTGCAAGCACTGAAAGAGGACATCACAAGTGAAGACATTACCACCAATTCCGTTATGCCTCACTACCAAGCCGGAGAGGTTGATCTTATTTGCAAGCAAGACGGTGTCATTGCGGGGTTGGCTGTTTTCAAAAGAGTATTTGAGCTTCTTGACGAAACGACCGAAACGGTCTTTTACTGCAAGGACGGTGACATTGTTAAAAAAGGCGAGAAGATCGGTCATGTACGCGGCGACATCCGTGTGCTGCTTTCCGGCGAACGGACGGCACTCAATTATTTGCAAAGAATGAGTGGTATTGCAACTTATACAAAAGCGATCGCTGATCTCTTAAAAGGAACCCAAACAAAGCTTCTTGACACAAGAAAAACCACGCCCAATATGCGTATTTTTGAAAAATACGCCGTCAAGGTAGGCGGCGGCTACAATCACAGATACAACCTCAGCGACGGTATTCTTTTGAAAGACAACCACATCGGTGCCGCAGGCGGTGTCAAAGAAGCAGTTAAAATGGCAAAAGAATACGCTCCTTTTGTCCGCAAAATCGAAATCGAGGTGGAAAGCATTGATATGCTGAAAGAAGCCCTTGAGGCGGGAGCAGATATCATCATGCTTGACAACATGAGTGTTGAGGACATGAAAACCGCCGTTGCGCTTTGCCGCGGAAAAGCCGAAACGGAATGCAGCGGCAATGTCACCAAGGAAAACGTAGCGAGACTCATCGATATCGGCGTGGACTACATTTCAAGCGGTGCTTTGACACATTCTTCCCCTATTCTTGATCTCTCATTGAAAAATCTTCACGCAGTATAAGGAGGCATTATGAAGGTAGCCGAAAGAAGAAAAGCGATCGTCAATCTTCTCCTTTCCGCCAAAGAACCGATTGCAGGTGGCGAGCTTGCTCGCATGTTCGATATTTCACGTCAGATTATTGTGCAAGATATTACGGTTTTGAAAGGTTCGGGATATGAAATACTTTCCACAAGCCAAGGTTATGTTATGCAGAAATCTCCTCTTTCGGAAAGAGTTTTTAAAGTGCGTCATACAACCGAACAGACAGAAGATGAGCTCTCTTGCATTGTAAACCTCGGCGGTACGGTGGTTGACGTATTCGTATGGCATAAGGTGTACGGCAAAATAGAAGCCGCCCTTAACATTTTTTCTCAAATGCATATTAAGCAGTTCTTGGAGGGGGTAAGAACCGGGCAGTCCACCGAGCTTATGCATATAACCGGTGGCTATCACTATCACACCGTTCGAGCCGAAAACGAGGAAATTCTCAATCGGATCGAAGAAACACTGCGCGACAAGGACTATATCGTTCCCGAAATATGACAGAGGATATCTTAAGTGAACAAAGAAAGATTTGAAAAGCAACTGGCTTTTATTCTGGAATCGGACAAGGAAAAAAACATTCTTCGCCAAACGCATTTAAGCGGTCACGGCAGGCGTGAAAATGACGCAGAGCACGCTTGGCATATGGCAATGATGATCTATCTTTTAAAGGAGTATGCCAACGAAAAAATCGATATTGCCAAGGCTATGATGATGGCTCTCATTCATGACATCGTTGAGATCGACGCGGGCGATACCTATGCGTATGACGCGAAGGGACTGGAAACCCAAAAAGAACGGGAAAAGCTTGCCGCAGATCGCATCTTCGGCATTCTTCCTCACGATCAACGCGACGAGCTTCGGGCACTGTTTGAAGAATTTGAGGCCTGCGAATCGCCGGAAGCTCGCTTTGCCAAAGCGATGGACAATTTTCAACCCCTTTTACTCAACCACTCCAACGGCGGCGCAGATTGGCGCGAACATCAGGTTGAGAAATCAAAGGTTATCAAAAGGCAAAAAAACACGGCTCTCGGCTCCAAAGAAATTTGGGAATACACCCAAGAGCTCATCTGCGAAAACGTGAAAAAAGGCAACATCAAAAACGAATGATCTCCACAGCTGTTTGAGGATGCGGTATATCAAAAAAAGATTGACTTTTTCACTTTTTTTCGGTATAATTATTTTGTTGATAAGGCATATCGAAAAATTAAGAACAAGACATTCGGAAAGGAATCGACATCCATGCAAAACAGCTCTTCCAAAACAAGTTCTAATATCGGCATAAAATCCTTTATCACAGCGATTATCGTTATTTTCATATTGATGGTTGCCACATATCTTATGACCGTTTTTATCCCCGGCGGCGCATATGAACGCATCGAAGACGCAGACGGCAATATGATCGTAGACACCGAAGGCGGCTTTTCCTATATCGAGGGCGGCATTCCGTTTTGGAAATGGCTTCTCTCTCCGATTTTGGTGCTCGGTGCCTCGGGCAGCGGAGCTTTGATCGCTGTCATTGCTTTTTTGCTTGTGATCGGCGGCGTTTTCAACAGTCTTGACAAATGCGGACTGATCAAATATATGTTAGACAAGATCACCCATCGTTTCGGTGCGACGCGCTATCGCTTGATGGCGCTTTTGATCTTATTCTTCATGACACTCGGTTCCCTGATCGGATCCTTTGAAGAATGCGTGCCTTTGGTTCCCATCGTTGTCGCACTCGCAATCCGCCTTGGATGGGATGCTTTGACCGGCATCGGCATGAGCCTTCTTGCGGTTGGTTGCGGCTTTGCGGCAGGGGTTTGTAATCCTTTTACGGTAGGTGTGGCACAACAACTTGCGGGGCTTCCCATGTTCTCGGGCATTTGGTTAAGATTGCTTTCCTTTTTCTTGATCTACGCATTACTTCTGCTATTTACTTTCTTATATGCCAAAAAGATTGAAAAACCGGTGGAAGAGAGTTCGGACGCATCCGGTTTCGTGCAAAACGAAAAAATGAACCGTGCGCTTGTTTGCTTTGCTGTGATTGTCGGCGCAGGGATCATTGCCATTCTTACCTCTCCCTTTTTCCCCGTTTTGCAGGATTACACCATGATCATCGTTGCGGTGATGTTTCTGATTGCGGGCATCGTTTCGACACTAGTTTCCGGCATGTCTTTAAAGAATCTCGGTTCCACTTCCCTTTCCGGCATGCTGAGCGTTTTGCCTGCGGTGCTGATGATTTTGATGGCATCCTCCATCAAATACACGCTGGAAGAGGCACACACGTTAGATACCGTTTTGCACGGCGCGGTTGGTCTCACTGCCCATTTGCCGAAATTCACGGTTATTTTGTTTCTCTATTTGATCGTTTTAATTGCCAATTTTTTCATTCCCTCCGGATCGGCAAAAGCATTTATGCTGATCCCCCTCATTGTTCCCATCGCGCAGATCTTCGGCATTTCCACACAGCTTTGTATTGTGGCATTTGCCTTTGGCGACGGTTTTTCCAACGTATTTTACCCGACCAATCCCGCGCTTTTGATCAGCTTGGGACTGGCAGACACAGGCTACAGCACTTGGTTTAAGTGGAGTTGGAAATTCCAAGCATTGAATCTGTGTCTTACTTGTTTGATTCTTTTGTTTGGATTCGCAGTGGGTTATTGAGGACGAGAAGAAACAAAAGACTTTAAACGCCATTATGGCAGTAATTGAAGATCTTAATACTAAACGGGGCCTAGCTCTTAATGAGCCGGCCCCGATGTTTTTACGCCGCCAAAGACGTAGCATATTCAAAATATTCGTTCCAAACATTAAGAGGGTGTTTTTTCTGCTTTCACGCTTTTCTTTTTTTCCAAAAACACAGCAAGAATGAGCGCCGAAACACCGGCGACAAGCTTACCGAGAATCATGGGAAAGATATAAGAAGCGTCATACGCGAGGGTAAAAGCAAGATGCCCTGCAAAGGTGAAGGCGGCAGAGACTGCGAAAGCGGCGTTGAGCACCGTTCCTTTTTCGTCCATTTCATTCATCATCTCGAAGGTAGTGACATTGGTGGCAAGGGTGGAAACAAAACCGAGCGCGGAAGTCTCATTGACCGAAAGCTTCTCCCCAAGCTTTCGCATTGGCTTGGACAAAAGCTTGGAAAGGATGTAGAGAAAAGGAAATGCGCCCGACATGACCACACTCGCGTTGAGGCAAACAGCAGCACCTTCTTCCAAGGGTGCCAGCCCCGAGATCGGTGAAAATCCGGTTAAAAAGCGAACGATACCAAGCAAAAGCCCCAGTGTAATAAGCACTTTGATTCCGATGCCGAGTATGTTGAAAATTTTAACGCAAAGATTTGGACGGAACACGAGCCCGACCGAGATCACCGCAGAAAAGAGGATCAAGGGCAAAAGATCAAGCAAAAGAACGCCAACGGACAATCCGCACACCAAGCCTGCCGCAAAGCAACCGATCGGAATGGTAACGATACCGTAAAGAAAGCCGAGAAGAACATGCCGATATCGATCGGACGATACGGCACCAAGCGCGAAAGGCAATGTAAACGATATGGTAGCACCCATCATGGAAGAAACGACAAGGGCGTTGAACATACCAAGCTCTTTATTCACCGAAAGGCTTTCGGCAAGCGGAGCTCCGCCCATATCATTGGCAAAGAAAGTGGCGGGAATGATAGATGGCTCAATATGAAGCGTATTTGAGAAAAAAGAAAGTGCGGGAGAGAGCAAATCGGCAATGGCAGGCGAAAGAATGATCATACCGATCATGGAAAGTGCCATGGTGCCAAACAGCATAAAACCGCGTTCGAACTGTTTGCCAAGCCCCAAACGGTTGCCAAAGATACGGTCGAGGCCGCCGAGAATGGCGAAAACAAGCATAAAGAGCGAAACAAAATTCATGATTTCTTTCAAAGTGCCGTGGGCACAAAGCCTTTCTCTGTCAAAATATAGATCTCTTTGAATCCGCCCTCTCGAAGCAATTCTGCGGCGTCCGTGTAAGCGCAATCGAGATAACGGCGATCGTGGCAATCAGAGGAGATCATCGCACCAAAGCCCATGCGCTTCATTTCTTTGATTAAAAAGGGGGCGGGATACGGAGTGGTTCGATAAGTGCGCGCAATGGCACCCGTATTGACCTCGAAAAAGGGGATCTTCCCTTTTAAAGATTCCAGCGCTTCGATTGCCAGGCGGCGATACTCCTTGCTGTCCGCATCGAAAAAGTTTCTCTTTTCCGAATGCTTGGTTACGATATCAAAATGCCCGAGAATATCGAATTTTCCATACTTGGGAATGTCGGCGACACCTTCGTAAAAGCGGCGCGCGTACGCCATACCGTCTCCGCCGAAATAGGTATCAATCACATGTCCAACCTCATCCGCGGAACGGTCAAAACCCACAAATTTATCCCCGATTTTCATATAATGCGTGGAGGCAATAATATAGTCATATCCGGAAAGATCCACTTCGGACAAAACCTCGAACTCAATACCGCAAAAGATGGGAAAATGAGAGGCGTGCTCCTTTTTTAACCGAAAAATATGCTCCTTATATTGCTCACAGCCTTCAAGCGAAACCGATCTTTCGGGCGCGAAATGCATATATGAATGCACGGAAAAGCCAACGGAATCAAAGCCTTGCTCCCTAGCGGCGGCGATGATCTGTTCGGGCGTATCCTTGCCGTCGTCATACGTGGTATGAATATGCAAATTCTGCTTATACATAAAGATGTCCTCTCTTGCTTATTTATCCAATTCTACCACACGAGGGAAAAAAAGTCAATTAAGCATACACAAAATTCATGATTAAAAGATTGATTTTCTCTGAAAAAACGATATAATATAACTATGATGAGATAGAAGCCCTCTTGAAAAAGAACGGAGACAAAAAACATGCATACATACACTTCGGACTGTTACATCGGCAAAGGAAAAACCATCGGCATGCATCGCATGGTGGGCAAGCCCAATCAGGCTTTGCACAACCATGATTTTATTGAGATCTGCTATATCGCCGAAGGCGAAGCTATCGAGACGATCGACGGACAGAGCTATCACGTAAAACGCGGAGACTCCGTTTTTATCAACTGCGGAAGCACCCATGCCTTCACAACCGAATCGGGTTTTACCCATGTGGAAATCTTTTTCTCACCGATACTGGTCGAAGAAGGCGTCATCACCGAGCAAAACGCGTTATCTCTGCTTTCTCTTTCTCTCTTCAACGAGATGCGCAAGGAGCAAGGCGGCGGTAAAATTTCCTTTCACGGCGAAGAACGCAAAGAAGTGGAATTTATTCTTGCGGCGATGCAAAAAGAATACGAGAGCCAAAAGAGCGACGCCGGCACGGTCTTAGAGCATTATCTTAATATTCTTCTGACCAAAATGCGCCGTGCGAGCGAAGAGGAGGGCGGAGAAAACATCATTGAAGATATTTGGCAAAGTCTCAAATCATATATCGATGAACACCCCGAGGAGGACTTGACGCTATCCGCTTTGGCATCCAAATGCTTTTATAACCCCTCCTATTTCAGCCGCATGTTCAAAAAGAAGTTTGGCTTGTCTCCCACCGAATACATCCGCCTGCGGCGTATTGCGCATGCCAAGACGCTTTTACGCGAGGAGGAGACGTCCGTGGAGAATATTTTGCATCGCGTCGGCTTTTCCGACAGAGGCTCCTTTTACCATGCTTTTTCCGCCGAAACAGGCATGACACCATCCGAATACCGCGCCAAAATGAAAAAGTAAAATACACCTACAACCGAAGTCAAAAATTCGCATTGCCAAAAAAGCCTTCTTTTGCTACGATAGAAGTATCAACAAAAGGAGGCTTTCGTATGTTTTTGGATTTCAACACCTATAAGGACAAAGTAAAAGCTTGCTTCATCGGCAAGAACATCGGCGGAACGATGGGTACACCTTACGAAGGGAAACGCGAACTGTTAGACGTAAAAGGCTTTATCACGCCTCCCGGCGAACCGCTTCCCAATGACGATTTGGATCTTCAGCTTGTATGGCTTCATGCGCTTGAGCATCTCGGTCCGCAAGGCATTTCCGCTTCGGCACTCGGCGAATTCTGGCTCAGCTACATTCATCCCGGTTGGAACGAGTACGGCATTGGCAAAGCCAATATGATGCGCGGTATTTTGCCCTCTGTCAGCGGAGATTTAGATAACAATTGGTGCCACTCCAACGGAGCTTGGATTCGCACCGAGGTTTGGGCAACCACAGCTCCTGCCATTCCGGAAGTGGCTGCGAAATTTGCGATGGAGGACGCTAAGGTAGATCACGGTTGCGGAGAAGGAACGGTCGCCGCCGCCTTCGTTGCCGCCATGCAATCCGCGGCGTTCGCGCTCTCGGCTCTTTCGGAGTGCATCGAAATCGGACTTGCCGCCATTCCCGAAGAATCCCGCACGGCAAAAAGCGTGCGGTTGGTTCTTGAAAGTTACAAGCAAGGGAAAAGCTGGATAGAAACCCGAAATCTCGTGCTTTCCCAAAACGCCGACATTGGCAACGGTTGGTTTGAAGCCCCCTCCAACGTAGCGTTTGCCATCATCGGCCTTGTTTACGGCGAAGGCGATTTTAAAAAAAGCATGCTGACCGCCATCAACTGCGGTGACGATACCGACTGCACCGCGGCAACCGTAGGTGCAACGATGGGTATTCTTTACGGCACGGCGGGCATTCCCGAAGATTGGGCGCAATACATCGGTGACAAGATCGTTACGGTCTCCTTGGCACAGGGAGGCGTGGGCAAAAGCTTCCCCTCTACTTGCACCGAGCTTGCCGATCGCATCGCCGCCGAAGCCTCCGTTGTGCTTCACTATTACAGCTATTACTTTTTACACCGCCGCTACGAAAAAGTTTGTGTCCTCTTTGGAAAAGAGGATATTCCCGAGAACGTATTTACCCAAATGAAAGCCCGCACGGAAGCAAAAGTACAGCCGTCTGTCAAAGCTCTGGTGCCGCATTCCATGCATTTCAAAGCTGCCTTTCTTGATGCGGACGTGGTGCTTTCCGCCTCCGAGATTGCGCCTTTGGGAGAAATCAAGGTTGATGTCATGTTCCGCAATGATCGCGTATACGATAACATGCCCCACCCTCTTACCATGCGGTGGATTTTGCCGGACGGTTTCTCCGCCGAAGGCAAGAAAAACATCCTACTTCCGCACCACGACAGCCATAACGGCGGCAAGGCACATCTTTCATACACCGTAAAGGCAGGCGAATGCGTGCAAGCGGAGAACCGATTGGTTTTGGAAGTAACTTCCCCCGGCAGGCACACGGCACTTTACATCTCCTTTGTTTTAATCGGATAATTGCAAGCAAAAGAGCCGATCCAATTTTGGATGGCTCTTTTGCTGTTTTAAGTACATGAAAAAGACACGTTATTCCTTTTTAGGCGTGTAACCGTATTTTTTCTTATAAAGGCGAATGAAAAAGGAAAGATTCGAGAAACCAACACTCTGCGCCGCTTCGGTAACATTGTATTCCCCCGTTGCCAAACGTTTTTGGGCACAAGCGAGACGAATAGTATTGCGATAATCGATAGGAGAGAGCCCTGTATATTCATGAAAAAGACGGCGAAAGCTCACCTCGCTCATATCGCAAAGATCGGCGTAAAACGCAACGCTTTTGCTTTGATCAAAACGGACCGAAATCTCATCAAGAGCAGCTTTTAACTTTTTATATTTCGCGGGCAGATGGGTATAAAAATCATCGATCTGCCAAAGAAGATGATAAAGGCGCGAGAGAAAATAGAAAGGATGACTTGATGCCCTGCTCTTTTGCTCAGAGAAAAAACTTTCCACTGATTCGCGCGCCGAAGGGAGATCGATTACTCTCGGTTCGGTAAAATACTCTGGCAGTGTGCCGCTTGCAAGATCAAACTGAATGATCTTAAGCTCACTTCCCTCTTCCAAGTAAACGGCATGATAAGCGCACCCTTTGGGCACGAAAAGCAATGTTCCCACCCCAAAGATCATAGTTTTTTCATCCGAAAGAAAGGTATATTTCATTTGCCCTTTTACCGTAAAGATCAACCCATGCTTATTTCTGCCGTTGCGATAGGAGTGCTTGAAGCCCTTGCCTCGCGATACATTGAGGATATCGAGATTTCCCACCGTAAAAAAAGGCTCATTGGGATTATACGCATATCTCATAACATTTTTCGCTTTAGCGATCTCCTTTCTTTGATAGTATCATTGTAACACATAACAAAAATTTGTCAAGAGGCGTGATCAAATCGTGTCAAAAAAGATCGTATCGGTTATTGCAAAAATCAACACAAGATGCTATACTCAAAAGTGAAAGCACGATAGGATGTTCGCCATGAAACTTTTTGATCAGAAGAACGACATTTCCATCGTTATTGAAAACGCCGAGGCGGAGGCGGTATACTTGGCGACACAAGATCTTCAAAGAGATCTTTGGAGAGAATTGCTATTGCACACCGCACCAAGAAAATGAAAAATATGGCATACTTGCTATCATCGCGCGTACCGAAGAAGCATATACAGAGGAAACAAAATGAAAGAAAATTATTTATTGAAAACCAAGGGGGCGCAAACGCTTTACGAAAACGTCGCTTCCCTCCCCATCATTGACTATCACAACCATATCGCGGTAGCAGACATTGCCGCCAACCGAAGCTTTGAAAATCTCACGGAGCTATGGTTAGCACCCGATCCTTATAAGCATAGGCTGATGCGTATTTGCGGTGTGCCGGAATATTACATCACACAAAGCAAAGATCCCTTTGAACGCTTTGAAAAATACTGTGAAATTTTTCCGCGCTTGGTTGGAAATCCCGTTTATGATTGGTCGCGCATGGAGCTTTCGCGTGTTTTGGGAATAGACACCCCTTTGTGCCGTGAGAACGCGCGCTACATTTACGATGCCGCCAATGAAAAACTTTCTTCTCCCGAATACCGCGCCAAAGCCATGCTTGCGCGTTTCGGTGTGGAATACCAATCCCCCGTGTGTAGCCTTTTGGAGGATATCTCATGCTTTGACGGCAAAGAGACAGCTCCCTCCCTCAGAGGCGACGATCTTTTGGCTCCTTCACAAGAGCTGAAAGAAAAGCTGACAAGAAAAACGGGCGAAAGCGATTATGTTTCCGCCGTAGGAAAGGTTCTGGACGATTTCAAGGCAAAAGGCTGTCGATTCGCCGATCACGCGCTTGATGCGGGTTTTTTCGAAGATGCTCAAAAAAGCGAGATGCTGAAACGCCTCGGCATGGAATATGCCAAGCGCGGCATGACTTTGCTTTTACACATGGACGCCAAGCGCGACACAAGCGACAGACTCAGAGCTTTGGCAGGCCCTGCCGGCGGTTATGCCGCGGTGGGCGGCAAGCTTGATATATGCGCTCTTATTTCGCTTTTGAAGGGAATGGAGAGCGAAGGAAAACTTCCCGAGACAGTGCTGTTCCCTCTCAACATGACCGATGTACCCGCGCTTGCCGTTATGCAAGGATCCTTTTCCGAGGACGGTGTGCCGTCTAAAGTAGGGCTCGGCCCCGCATGGTGGTGGTGCGACCACGCCCTCGGCATTAGGAATACCCTTTCCTCCATCGCTTCCTTCGGTGTTTTGGCGGAATTCATCGGTATGACGACCGATTCCCGCAGTATTCTTTCTTTTGTCCGCCACGATTATTTCCGCCGTTTGCTCTGTTCTTTCTTGGACGAGGAGAACGAAAAAGGAGAATGGGGACTTTCGAATGCAGCCTTGGCGGATATCGCCGTTCGTATATCTTATCAAAATGCTAAAAGAAAAATAGGAGATGCTACACATGTTTAAGAACAAGATTGCTGTTGTAACGGGAGCAGGCGGCACGCTCTGCTCGGAAATTGCCATTCGTTTGGCAGAGGAAGGCGTACATGTCTTCCTCGTTGGAAGAACCAAAGAGAAGTTGGAAAAGACTGCCGAAAAGATCACCGCGGCAGGCGGCGTTTGTTCCATATACGCGGCAGACGTAACCAATCGCGAAGAAGTCGAGGCACTTGCCGAAGCCGTTGAAAAAGCAGGCGGTTGTGATTATCTCATCAACGGTGCCGGCGGCAACAACAAGGCGGCA
Organism: Eubacteriales bacterium; assembly: GCA_045580085.1. GTDB lineage: Bacteria > Bacillota > Clostridia > Oscillospirales > CAG-272 > UBA1740. The sequence goes on along the minus strand of JAZNND010000059.1, from coordinate 53,758 downwards.
ATGCCTACCGTAACCAAATTTGATCCCCGCGAACTGTCGCACGAAATGCCCGAAGGCGAAAAGGGACTCTACGATATTGATATGAATGCGTTTGAAAGCGTACTTTTGATCAACACCATGGGCACCGTTATTCCCACGATGGCATTTGCCAAGCAGATGGCTAAAAAAGGATGCGGCAGCATCATCAACTTTGCTTCGATGAACACCTACTGTCCTTTAACACGTTGCTTTGCCTATGCGATGAGCAAGGCTGCGGTAAGCAATCTTACCCAATCTTTGGCTGCTTATTTTGCGCCCGCACACATTCGCATCAACGCCATTGCACCCGGCTTTATGGTCAATGAAAGAAGTAAATCGTATCTCGGCACGGTAGAGGACGGTTTGACGCGTCGCGGCGAGCAGGTCATCTCTCACACCCCGATGGGGCGTTTCGGAGAAGCGAGCGATCTTGTCGGCTGTGTCAAATGGCTTTTGAATGAGGAGGCATCTTCCTTTGTAACAGGCATCACCGTTCCTGTTGATGGCGGCTTCTTGACGCTCAGCGGTGTATAATACCGTCTAAAATAAAATCAAAGTTTACAAAATCCCCCTCAGCACAGTCTTGACGCTTGTTCAAGGCTCACTAAGGGGGATACGTTTTTGAGTTTTTAAAGAAGTGCTTTGAGCATCTCAAGCTTTTGTGCGGAAAGAGGAGGTGTGCCTTCCAAAGGGAACGGGATACCGAGATTTTTATATTTTTCAAGACAAAGCGTTTTGAAAGGCAAAAGCTCAATTTTCCGAACGCAAGTGTAAGGATTGAGCATATTTTTCAGCCGAAGGATATCCTCTTCCGTATCATTGATCCCGGGCACGACCACATGCCGAATCCACACAGGCTTACCGAAAGTTTGCAATCTATCAAGGAATTTTAAAACGGGAGAAAGAGGGGCACCGATATACTTAAGATGATCCTCTTCCCGTGTCATTTTGAGATCAAGTAACACAAGATCGCAAAGAGATAACAACTCATCGACCGACTGCCCCGAAACGGAGCCTGAGGTGTCAAGAGCGATGTGCAACCCCTTCTCTTTCAGATAGCGCGCAAGTTCGCAAAGAAACGGAGCCTCAAGACAGGGCTCTCCGCCCGAGAAGGTAACACCGCCATCCTTAATGTAAGGGTAAAACCGAAGGATCTTTTCTGCGAGATCCTTCGCCTCGGTCAAATCCTCTTCTCTTCTTTCCCAAGTATCGGGATTATGGCAATAGGCACAGCGAAGAGGACATCCTTCCGTGAATACAACGGTGCGCACACCCGGTCCGTCTACCGTTCCCAATGACTGAATGCTGTGAACGAAGCCTTTCATCAGATGTTTTCGTGGAAGGTACGGCTGATGACTTCCTTCTGCTGTGCAGGGGAAAGCTTATGGAAGTTGACGGCGTAACCCGAAACACGGATGGTCAAATTGGGGTAAAGCGAAGGATTTTCCATAGCATCCACCAGCTTTTGGCGATCAAGAACATTGACATTGATGTGATGCGCGTTTTGCGCGAAGTATCCGCCGAGGATGGAAACGAGATTGTTTTTTCTTTCCTCCATATCCTTGCCGAGTGCGGCAGGAACAATAGAGAAGGTGTTGGAAATACCGTCGCGGCAATCCTCATACGACAACTTGGCAACCGAATTAAGAGATGCCAACGCGCCGTTCTTTTCACGGTTGTGCATGGGGTTGGCACCGGGTGCAAAAGGTTCACCCGCTTGTCTGCCATCGGGCGTAGAGCCTGTCTTTTTACCATACACGACATTACTGGTGATAGTCAAGACAGAAAGGGTATGCTTCGCACCGCGATAGGTGGGATTCTTGCGGAGCTCGGTGATAAAGCGTTCCAAAAGTTCTTTGGCAATGCTGTCAACTCTGTCATCATCATTGCCGAACTTGGGGAAGTCGCCTTCGGTCTTGAAGTCCTCAATAAGCCCGTTTTCGCTAAAGATAGGAGTCACCTTGGCGTATTTGATAGCGGAAAGGCTGTCGGCAATGACCGAAAGGCCTGCCACGCCGAATGCCATCAAACGCTCCACATCGGTATCGTGGAGAGCAAGCTGAACCTTTTCATAGGCATACTTGTCGTGCATAAAGTGAATCACGTTCATGGTATCTACATATTCCCCGGCGAGCCAAGAGATATAGTAGTCCAAGCGACGGCGCACCTCATCATAGTCCAAAACGCCATTGCCGACGGGTTCCATGGAGGGGCCGATCTTAATATCATATTTTTCTTCTCTGCCGCCGTTAAGCGCGAGCAAAAGAAGCTTGGGCAGATTGCATCTGGCACCGAAGAACTGCATTTGTTTGCCGACCTTCATGGCACTGACGCAACACGCGATGGCATAATCGTCACCGTACGCCGGGCGCATAATATCATCGTTCTCATACTGGATGGAATCCGTTTCAATGGAGACACGTGCGCAATAGCGTTTGAAGTTTTCGGGAAGTGCTTCCGACCAAAGCACCGTCAGGTTGGGTTCGGGAGCCGTGCACAAATTATAAAGCGTATGCAAGAAACGGAAGGCAGTCTTGGTAACCAGGGTTCTTCCGTCTTCACCCATACCGCCGACCGCTTCGGTGATCCACATGGGATCGCCGCCGAAAAGCTCGTTATATTCGGGAGTGCGCAAATGACGGATCATGCGAAGCTTCATCACGAACTGATCGATCAGCTCTTGGGCACCCGTCTCATCGAGCATGCCGCAGCGGATATCTCTTTCAAAATAGATATCAAAGAAGGTTCCCACTCTGCCAAGCGACATAGCGGCGCCGTTTTGCTCCTTGTTGGCAGCAAGATAACCAAAGTAGGTCCATTGCACCGCCTCACGCGCATCGGCGGCAGGGCGCGAGATATCGCATCCGTAAAGCTTGCCCATATCGCGAAGCTTTTCGAGGAAAGAGATCTGCTTATAGAGTTCCTCGGAAAGACGAATAACATCCTCTGTCATACGGCGCGCACCGAGACGCTCTTTATCCTTTTTCTTTTCCTCAATCAAATAATCAATACCGTAAAGCGCGATACGGCGATAGTCGCCGATGATACGCCCTCTGCCGTAAGCATCGGGAAGCCCGGTCAGAATACCGGTATGGCGCATGGCACGCATGCTTTCGGTGTAAACGCGGAACACACCGTCGTTATGAGTAGTGCGGTAATGAAATTCGCGCTCAATCTGATCGGAAAGCTCATATCCGTAAGCCTTGCAAGCACTTCTTGCCATACGAATACCGCCGAAGGGATTGACGGCGCGCACGAGGGGCGCACCCGTTTGCAAGCCGACGATGAGCTCGTCTTCCTTCGAAAGATAGGCGGCGGGATAGTTGAGAAGCGAGGTAACGGTTTCGGTATCAATTCCGATTACACCGCCTTTTTCTTTTTCCTCGGTTAATTTTTCATTCAGTTTTCCCATGAGACGGTTGGTTCTGTCGCTGGCAGGCGAAAGAAAGCTTTCATCTCCGAGGTAAGGCGTATAGTTTTTCTGGATAAATTCACGCACATTGATGCCTTCGCACCAATCGCCTGCGATAAATCCTTCCCATTCTTTGAACATTTTCATTTTAAAATCCTCCTGTCATTGATCTCGCGGGGGGCAAAACAAAAAGGCAGTCTTGCTCACCACAAAACTGCCCAGACGGTCGGCATTTAACAACTCGGCTTCCTATAGGTGAACCCTATTTATCCGTCAGTAACCGAATCTTTCTGTGTTCATTATAGCAGATTATATTTTTAAAGTCAATATCTTTTTTATGAATTTTTTCTCTTTCCTCCGTATCGCTTTACGGTTTCCGTTTTTATATTTTGCCATTGACGAAAGGCTGCTTTTGTGTTACAATAACAATATAAATGATGCAATAAAATAAGGAAGCCTTTTTAGGCATGGTGATTACAATGACCGCAAAAGAAAAATTTTTGAACTATTATACGACACACATCACACGTCCCGGTGCCAAGGAACTGCTTGATTACATTTGTTCGGAACATTCGGACTTTTTTACCGCCCCCGCGTCTACCAAATTTCACGGTGCTTACGAAGGCGGTTTGTGTGAGCACAGCGTCAATGTGTATGAAGCCCTTCACGCCTATGTCAACAGCCCACGTTTTAAAAACGAATACGGACTTTCCTATTCCGAGGAAACAGTTGCCATTGTTTCTCTTTTGCACGATCTTTGCAAGGTGAACGTATATAAAGTTTCCTCGCGCAACGTTAAAAAAGACGGCGTATGGCAAACGGTCCCTTATTATGAATTTGAGGATAAAATGCCCTACGGACACGGGGAAAAATCGGTATACATCATCAACGGCTATATGAGACTGAGCCGCGAAGAGGCATTTGCCATCCGTTACCACATGGGCTTCTCGAAGGATGAGGAAGCGAGAAATGTCTCTGCCGCTTTTGAGATGTATCCTCTCGCCATGGCAAACTATGTTGCGGACATGGAAGCGACCTTCTTGATTGAAGAGCGCGCCAACCGTTCTTTGGACGCATGAGAGCCGATCTGCATATACACAGCCGTTTTTCCGACGGTTCGGACAGTGTTGAACAACTGGCTTCCGCCATTCTCGCAGAAGGGCTTTCTGCCGCCGCGCTCACCGATCACGATACCGACGAGGGAAATGCGCTTTTAAAAAACATTTTGCCCTCCCACATCCGTTTTATCCCGGGCATTGAGTTTACTTGCATCATGCCGCGAGGGCGTTGCCATATTTTAGGCTATGGGTTTGACGGAAACCATCCTCTTTTCCGCGAGGCAATCGAAGAAGGAAAAAGGCGCAGACGGCAAAAGCTCGACCGCCGATTGATCTATCTAAAAGATACTTTCGGCATCACCTTCACAGAAGAGGAGCTTTCCTCTCTTTATGCGCTTAAAACGGTGGGTAAACCTCACATCGCTGCTATTTTGGTAAAAAGAGGCATGGCGGACAATGTGAGAGATGCCATTGAAAAATACATGAGCAAAGGGAAAGTATATGCGGAAGACCGACTTGCTGCCGCTTATGCCATCAAGGCAATCCGAGAGTCGGGCGGCATTGCCGTATGGGCACACCCTTTGGGGGGTGAGGGAGAAAAGCATATAGACGAAAATGAATTTCTCGCCCGTCTGTCCGATCTAAAAGCCGCAGGCATTCAGGGGCTTGAATGCTTCTACTCGCGCTATACGGCAGAGGAAAGCTCGCTTCTTTTGCGTGCGGCGAAAGAAAACGGTCTTCTGATCAGCGGAGGGAGCGATTATCACGGCAAAAACAAGGACATTCCCTTAGCAACACTTTCGGCAGACGGTACTGCCGTTGCGGCAGAAATGCTGTCGATTTTAGATCGGTTTTGATCCTACGTCATAAAGCAAAAAACAGCACTTATGGTGAACGCTATTCTGCGCAAGCCATAAGTGCTGTTTTTATAGGATTTAAAAATGACATCGTTGCAAAGAGCGATTGAATACGCCTCTTCCCTGCCGGTCTCTTTAAATTATTGCTCGACAGAAACGATATAATCATAGATCGGCTGACCGCCGGGAAGCACTGTAACGTCGCACATCGTGCCGATACGTTCGGAAATTTGAGCACCGATATACTCCGCTTCTTCTTCGGTGATGTTTTCGCCGTAGAACACAGTAACAACGGAAGCACCCGTCATACCGCGCATCAGTTGTTCCATACAATCGCGATTGCTTCTGGCAACGCATGCGATGGTATTTTCAACAAGCCCGAGGTACTGCCCCTTTTCGATGCGGAATCTGCCGACATTGGTATCGCGCACCGCATAAGTAACGGACATGGTGGTTACACCGTAATAAGCTTCCTTCAAAGAATTGGCTATCGCTTCCGGCTCACAGTCAGCTTCGCAATCAAACGCAAGCATAGCCGAAATACCCTGCGGCACCGACTCGGTGGGGATTACGATAACGCGACGCTCTTTAACGATCTCTGCCGCTTGGCGCGCTACCATGCAAATATTTTTATTATTGGGAAGAATAAACACGCACTCAGCAGGCGTTTTCAAAACTGCGTCAATGATATTTTGCGTACTGGGGTTCATGGTTTGACCGCCCGTAATGATCTGGTCTACACCCACATCAAGGAAAGCATTCTTAATGCCTTCACCCATGCAAACGCTCACAAAACCATATTTCTTTTCTACCGGAACAGCCTCTACAGCAGAGTCCTGCGCCTTGGGAGCCTCTTCTTCCGCACCCGAGGTCAAAGCGGTATGCTGGTTACGCATGTTCTCAATTTTAACCGAAAGCAAACTGCCATAGGTAACGGCATGGCTAAGCACAGCACCCGGATCATTGGTATGCACATGAAGCTTGATCAAGCTTTCATCATCAATAAAGACGGCACTGTCACCAATGCTCTTGATGAAGGCGCAAAAATCGCTTGCGGTATCTTCGCCCAAAAATTCCTCGTTCTTTTCTACGATACACTCGGTGCAATAAGCAAAATGGATATCCTCGGTATCAAAATCCGAGAAATTAGCGGCAGCAGGCCCTTCTTCTTCGGCTTCTTCCAAGGCAACGGGATGCCCTTCCACGGCCGCCATCATACCTTCGAGACAGCAGACAAAACCAAAGCCACCCGCGTCTACCACACCTGCTTCCTTCAAAACGGGGAGCATTTCGGGGGTTTTATCCAAAGTTTCCTTCGCCCCCGCCAAAATCACGGAAAGAATTTCCGCCAAAGAAAGGTCTTTGTTCGCATCAATGGCCTGGCGCGCCTTTTCGGATGCCACGCGCATAACCGTAAGGATGGTGCCTTCGGCAGGCTTCATAACAGCGCGATACGCTTCCTTGGTGCCGCGCTCAAAGGCTGCTACAACGCCTTCGCTGTCTGCCTCATCCATACCGGCAAACGCTTTGGCAATGCCGCGGAAGAAAAGCGACAGGATCGCACCGGAGTTGCCTCTGGCGGATCGAAGCATCTGATCTGCAACCCTCGCGGCAGTTTCGCCCAAGGGAAGATCTGTTTCCACATTCTTCACAGTACTCATGGTGAGGCTCATATTGATACCTGTATCACCGTCGGGCACCGGGAAAACATTCATATTATTTGCTTCTGTTTTCTTGTTGGTCAGCATATGGTTGGCTGAAACAGCCAGTTCCCTATAAAGTTGTCCGGTTAACTTCATTATCATTCTCCTTTAAAGCAGACAGAAACTCTGCTAAACGAATCTCAATTATATGCAAAAACACACGCTATCATCATACAGCTTTAAGATACCAATGAATCAAAGCAAAGATGTTGACGCGTCAACAAAGCAATTATAGCACAATTATCCTATTTTGTCAACCTTTTTGTTAGTAATATATAAAATAAAGCGCAAAATCTCTATTTTTAGCAAAAACGGTACAGTTTATCTGAATCTTGATCACAAATTTTTACCGTCTAAAATGCGGCTCGGCGCATAAGAAAGCCAAAATTTCGCCATATCCTCCCCGTAACGAGCCGACAAAACACTCTCCGCTTCCCTTAATACGGGCGGACGGGTGGTTAAATTATGCCCATCACTTGCCACAGCGGCAATCGGGCATCTCGCCATCAGCTTTTTAATATGAGAACGCTGTTTAAGCGAATGCTTTTCTACAAAGGCAGAGGCATTGAGTTGCAAAGCAAGACCTCGGCGGCAAAAATCTCTCAACATATCATATTCGCCAAGCAAAGAGTCATATCGCTCGGTGTGCGCCAAAATGGGAGTGATACCGGAAGAAAGCAGATCGTCTAAGGCATAACGGATTTCAAAAAGCGTCACGCCCGCCAAAAAATCTACCAAAAGATACTTATCGCCCAAAAGACGGCATTCTCCCGATTTCAAAAGCTTCATCCATTCCGAATGATATCCAAGCTCACTTCCAAGTGTGCAGGAAAGATCGGGATATTTTTCCGCCGCATACGAAGAAAATGCCGCAAAAGCCGCATTTGCTCGCTCAGCATTATGCCCGAACATCGAAGGGTTCGCATGTGGGGTTACGCAAATACGACGTGTTCCGGTTCGATACGCCTCGTCTAACATAGCAAACATTTCTTCTTCAGATGATGCGCCGTCATCTGTGGCGCAAAGCATATGAGAATGAATGTCGGTATAGTACATAACGCCTCTCCTTTGTCATAATCTTTCATCTTTATTATAGCATTTTTTTCCAAAATGTCAAGCAAAAGATATTGCCAACAAAATGCAAATAGATATTTACATTATTCTGAAAAATAGTTTTTATACACATGCTTTTTTCGAAGAAAGAAAATCCCAAATACCCCGAGAAGCAACACAGCACTGCTACCGAGCGCGACATGACAAAAGCGATAAAATTGACCGTTTTTTTGAAAAACAGGAAGCAATGAGTTTTGCAGATTGAGAACCGATGCCGATGCACCGGCAAAGCTGATGACTTTGGCAGCAGAAAGAACCGGTGTACCCACATGGCGCAAGCGAATAATACCTATCGCAGAAAACAGCACACTCAATACGGCATAGATGGCATATACGAGCGTAAAAAGAACATTGTATCCCTCTCTTTTGCTACGGTAAAACGGCAAGGATATCATAAACAAGAGTCCAAAAGCAAGCAATATCATAAAAAGCCCTGCGGAACGTTTAAACCGCTTCGCCTCACTGCAATTTCTCTTATCGGTGTGACGATAGGTATAGATCAGATAAATGCGGGCAAAAACCAGCACAACAGAGTAAAAAGTTGCCGCATACAACCAAGGCGAACCGTAAAAAAGAGTACCGATTAAATTGAATATAGCATATCCCGCTTGAAAAAAAGTTCCGATATAAAGACTTACCAACGTACGAAAGGCGTGACTGTGAAACAAGCACGCAAAAAAAGAATGCCCCGACATAAAAACGTCCGGAGCATTTTTACATGATTTTAATTCTCGCATTCCGGCTTCTCCTCTTGGCTATCTTAACCAAAAGGAAGGCTTTTCATACCGAGCGAACCATATGAAAGCAAGGGACATCCACGCCGTCCTTGCCAAAACCGTTATAAGAAGAGGTAATGCGAAAGCCAAGTTTTTCGTAAAGATGAATAGCGTGAACGTTGTTTTGAATAACGTCTAAATGAACCGTTTCTCCCGCTACGCGATTGAGAAAAGCCGTTAAAAGCTTGGTTCCGACACCGCTTCCGCGCGTTTCGGGTTCTGTGCAAAGATTGACGATGTTATAGCCCTCGAAATCGCGGCTCTCTGCTATTAAGGGCCGATAGTATCCCTCCTCCACGCGCAAAACCCCCTCACGCAAGGTGGGCGGGATCGGTTTGTTTGCCGAAAAGGTCAAATCGCCGTCACCGCACTCAATGGCGCACAGAACACCGACGATCTCTGCGTTATTTTTCTCAGCAACCCAGATTCTGTCTCGGAAATAGATGTTTTTTTCATCCGAAAAACATGCGGCGACAAGAGAGATCCAAGAGGGATCCTCCGCAGACTCCGTCACGGTAGGATAAATATAAGGATCCGTCAGATGAATGTAACGGGCAATTTTTGTGATATCGTCCCCTGCTTGTGCGGGACGAACGGTAACGGTATCAAATGTCATCATAATTTTTCACCAAATCGGGATATTTTTTCAAAAGCGGAACCTTGGGCAAAGGGATGAAGGGGCAGGTATATATTTTGCCAAACACCCTATTGTCGCAGACATAGCGGAAGCCCATGCCGCGAACGAGCATCTCCACCTCTTTGCTGAACACATTCATGCACCAAGAGCGAAAGAAAATACCGTTGTTCGAAAACTCTTCAATCTGACGCACGAAGGAATCCACGAGCAAATTATAGTTCTTGGTGTTTCTGTAATTGGGCAAGGCAGAAATGGTGAGCACATATCCGTTATAAATACCGGGGAAACAAATCATTTCGGTTTTATCCACATCGATATCGGCTTCTAAAAGCTCGCCTTTTTCGGCTTGTTCGTAAATCTCATCATTCAAAGCAACGATGGACCAGTCTCCGACGATCTCATTTTTACCGTTGATCAAATATTGGAAGGTATCGCTGTTATCCTGCAAATACATTTCCCACTGCTCTGCCGTTCCCTCATTTTCCTGGCCGATGCCGTTGCAATTGATATAATCGTTTTCTACCAATTGCAAAGCAATGGATGACGCGGTATAGCCAAGCTCGATCAGCTCTTCGTATTTAACCATGCGGCATTCTTGCTTATGCACAACAGGGGCTTGCGGATGCACGGGAGAAAAAACAGGGCTTTTTTCTTCTTTTCCCACCGCATGCGGCACAGAATAACGCTGAATCACCTCGAGCAAAGACTTGATGTGCGCCTCAATGGGCGGTGTCAGCGCATCCAACCAATGCGTTTTTCCCAAATAATACTCCATGCCCTCCGATATTTCGGCACCGTCGATCTTAAAAGGGATGATGGTGACGCAAGCATTTACGGCAGAGTTGATCTCGTTCAAAACGTGCTGTGAACTGCCGCTGGCACCCGATAAAAGCAATACGAAAAACTTGCTTTGCTTGATAGCGCGTACAATGGAGGCGGCGAAGCTCTCCCCCGGCATAGCATCTCGGTAGTCGATCCAACATTTAATGCCGTTTTGCTCCAAAATATTTAAAACCATAGTCGCCGTTTGACTGTCCTTATGCGAGTAAGATATAAATACGTCGTGCATAAACGAGCTCCTTGCAAATTATTTCGCGAAAATCTGGAAAAGTCCGACCAAACCGTAACTGCCGAGCGTCATAATAAGACCTGCAACACAGACACCGAGGAAAATGGCAGGCAAAGCATAGCGCATACGCATATCAAAGAGAGCCGCTACGAGCGAACCCGTCCATGCGCCCGTGCCGGGAAGCGGGATGGCAACAAACAAAAAAAGACCTGCGGCAACGCCCTTCATAACTTTATTGGAATGCTTTTGCGCTTTTGCTTCCAGCCAAAGCGCGATCTTATCCAATCTCTTAACGGTTTTCATCCAAGCGAGAATTTTTCGAATGAACAGAAGAATAAAAGGAACGGGCAAAAAGTTGCCGACAACGCAAAGGATATAATTCAACCAAAAGGGCACCCCCATCACAGCACCGACCGGAATGGCACCGCGAAGCTCGATGATCGGAATCATGGAGATCAAAAATACCCATAATGCTTTTTTAAACATACTCAATCCTCACTTAACTGTTTTTTTAAAAAATTCAAATTTTCTCCGTCCGTACCAAATTCGTGGGTGCCCTCAAAGATGTGAAAGACCGCACTGTCGGGCAAAGCAAGCTTTTCGCGGTAAAAGGCATAATCCTTTTCCACCGCGCGAAAGCCGTCCGGATGAAAGAGATTATCTCGCGTAGCAACCTCGCCCATAAAGGGACGGGGGGCGATAAGCGTCAAAAGCTCGGCATCAAAAAATCGATCCGCTTGTGAAAAATAGCACCAGTCGCTCCAAGGATAGCGTTCTCTTTCATTGATAAAGCAAGAAGAGACGGCAAAGCGAATGCGGGTGTCTAAGGCTGCTGTCACAAGCGTATACATACCGCCATAGGACAAGCCCGCCATGCCGATACGGGAAGAATCGATTTCGGGGCACGCCGAAAAGTAATCGAGCACGCGTTCTATACCGTATACACCGAACGCTGTTTTGGAGCCGCCGAGAGCACGGAATATGCCGTCCAAATGTCCGCCTTCGTAAGCACTGCCCCAATCGGCAACACTCCAATGGAACAGCTGAGGACAAAAGATATAAACACCGTCATCAAGTACATTTTGCGCAAAATCATGATAATTGGTGGGAGGGATCAAACCGCTGATCATCTCGGAAATTCCAAGGCCGCCATGCTGAAAAATAACCAACGCATTTTTATCGTATTTCACAGTGGGTTCCAAAAGCACGCCGTAAAACCAAACGTCCTCTATGATCTCAAACTGCATAGAAAAAGCGGAAAAGCGTTCGTTTTTCATAAGAAGCTTTTTCTTCACCCGAATTTCATTTTTTTCGGGAGAAGGATCCAAAGGAAACCCGAGCATGCGGCGAAAATCGGCACGGCGTTCGTCTTCTGTATGTGTAAGCGTATATTCCCGTCTGCGCGTTTTCGCTGCTTTCAGCGATTTCTCAATAAACTTTTTGGTACTCTCTACATATTCGTTCCGTTCGGGTAAATTATAGAGAGTTCCTCTTTCCAAATGTTCCATCAATATCATTCCTCACGCATCTCAAAGCAAAGGCTTTCCGATTACAGTCAAAGGCTCACCGTTATGCAATTCTCTCGCATTGCGTCCAAAATCGGCAGCGGTAAGAATCCGAGGACGCTCGATGGTTTTGGGGGCTTGAAAAGAAACCTCGTAAATAAAAGGATTTTCATAGCCGATCTCGTCAAAGACTTTCATGACAGTCGCCCAATCGATCTTTCCTTCTCCGGGAAGCCAATGGCGTTCATCGATAAAGTCATAATCCGAAATATGTACAGTATGTATTTTATCACCTACGGCGCGCATGAAGGTAGGAATATCCTCGCCAAGCAGGTGGTTGGTGTCGAAGCAAACGCGGAGCCTGTCGTCCGCGGAAATGAGATCCAAAATCTCAGCGGAAGAATTACCGAGACAAGTGCGCGGCAGATCCTCTACCGCAAGTATAACACCGCTTTCCGCGGCAACAGAGGCAAGTGCAGCAAGCCCTTCCTTGGCATTTTTCATGATCTCGGCGCGAATTTCCGGTGCATTGGGTTCGCCCGAAGGATGGATAACAGCGGTGGGAATTCCCGCATCGCCGATACGGCGCAAAATCTCGCTGAAATCATGAACGGAACTCTTTAAAACATCACTGTCAACCGTTGCGATGTTGAGCGTTTCGAAAGGAAGGAAAGGCAAATGAACAGACCAAGGAACAATGCCCGCGGAAATAGCTTCCAGCACAAGCCTCTTATAGTCTATTTCAAAGTAAAACGGATCCATTCTGCAACCGTTTATCACATATTCAAGTGCCTCAATGCCCGCGGCTTTATACTCTTCAAGAGCACTGGGGTTGAGGGGCTTTGCGCCGCAAGTGGAAAAACCGTAAATTCGTTTCATTATTATAACCATTCCTTTCTGTGCAAGGTTGCCTTTAAAAGACATCTTTCGTTTTATGGCGGAATTCTTCCGCCTTTACAAAAAGCGTCCTCGGCGCCGGGCGCAAGCGTGCCCGCGCCGAGGACGGCGAGAAATTTAATTTTAAGAATTAAAGCTCTGCGAAGTACTTAATGGTACGAACCATCTGAGAGGTGTAGGAGTTCTCGTTATCATACCAAGAAACAACCTGTACCTGATAGGTATCGTCATCGATCTTTGCAACCATGGTCTGGGTAGCATCGAAGAGAGAACCGTAACGCATACCGATAACATCGGAGGAAACGATTGCATGCTCGTTGTAGCCGTAAGATGCGGAAGCAGCAGCCTTCATTGCAGCGTTGATGCCTTCCTTGGTAACGTCGGTGCCCTTAACAACAGCGACAAGGATGGTGGTGGAACCGGTGCAGGTAGGAACACGCTGTGCGGAACCGATGAGCTTGCCGTTGAGCTCGGGGATAACGAGACCGATAGCCTTAGCGGCGCCGGTGGAGTTAGGAACGATGTTCTGAGCACCTGCGCGAGCGCGGCGGAGGTCACCCTTTCTGTGAGGACCGTCAAGAATCATCTGGTCACCGGTGTATGCATGAACGGTGGTCATGATACCGGACTGGATGGGAGCATAGTCGTTGAGAGCCTTAGCCATGGGAGCGAGGCAGTTGGTGGTGCAGGATGCAGCGGAAATGATCTGGTCATCCTTAGTCAAGGTGTTCTCGTTAACAGAGAATACGATGGTCTTGGTCTCTTTATCAGCGGGAGCAGAGATAACAACCTTCTTAGCACCTGCGTTGATGTGAGCCATGGACTTCTCCTTGGAGCAGTAGAAACCGGTGCACTCAAGAACAACGTCTACACCAAGAGCACCCCAAGGGCAGTTGTTAGCGTCCTTCTCTTTGTAGATCTTGATTTCCTTACCGTCAACGATGATGGAATCCTCGGTAGAGGAAACAGTGTGGAGATTCTCACCAAGCATTCCGCAGTAGGGACGCTGAGCAGTGTCATACTTCAGAAGGTGAGCGAGCATAGCGGGCTCGGTGAGGTCGTTGATAGCAACAACATCATAGCCCTCAGCACCGAACATCTGACGGAAAGCCAGACGACCGATACGGCCGAAGCCGTTAATGGCAACTTTAACAGACATGATAAATTCCTCCGATATATAATATTTTTTGAGAACATCTTTATGGCAAAGAAACATTCCTTACCAAGATAGTATTGTATCACAATTATTTCTGTTTTGCAATAGGATTGAGAAAATTTTATCAAATTTGTCACATTTTTATGCTTCAAACTCTTTTTTTCATGCTTTTTTGGAAATTTTGTAAAAGATGTCTGATACCATCCCGCGCGCAACCCAAGAAATAGCGCGGAAGCGGTAAAAGCCGACCGATACGCTTGGGCTCTCGTGCCGTCCGCCAAACCCACTCCAATCCCATGCGTCTGAAAAAAAGGGGGGCGCGGCGCAATCGCCCCGCATAGACATCAAGACTGCCTCCGAGTGCCAAACAGGGGAAGGACAGACGTTCTTTGTGTGCCAAAATCCAGTTTTCCTGCTTCGGAAAGCCCAAGCAAACCAAAAGAAAATGCGGACGAAAACGCAATATCTCTTCCAAAGGGGAAGATCCGTATCCGTTTGCCGTTGCCAATACAAGACGGGGGAACCGTTCGGAAAGACGTTTTGCCGCATCACGAGCCACCCCTTCTCTGCCTCCGTAAAGAAAAACGCGCATCCCATCCCGATTGCCCAAACGCATAAGTGCCTCGCCGACTTCAATACCGGGCGTTACATGGCGAAGTTTTTTTCCCGAAAGTCTTGCCGCGATGCGGCATCCCACACCGTCCGGCAAAATGAGATCCCCTCGAGAAAGAATGTGGTGTGTTTCTTTTTCGCGCTCTGCTTTTGCGGCGGCAACGGCACCGGGGGTAAACACGGCAAGAAAACGTTGTTCTTTCGCCGCTTTTCGGATATATTCCGCCGCCTCATGAACACCGATATCCCGATAGACCAAGGAGCCTATTTGACAAAATGATGTCTCTTTTTCAGTGCTGTTTTTCTCTTTCATTTTTATCCTTTTTTGAATTGTTTTATTTACATTTTCCCAAAT
This sequence comes from Eubacteriales bacterium, assembly GCA_045580085.1. GTDB lineage: Bacteria > Bacillota > Clostridia > Oscillospirales > CAG-272 > UBA1740. Next base: position 38,590 of record JAZNND010000059.1, on the reverse strand, counting down.
TTCACCGAAAAGCATAAAAGAATTGACATTTTTCTTTTTTTGTGTTATAATACCCGAGGAGCCGCATGTCGGCGAACCTACCCAAAATCATTCGGTGACTTTTATCTTTCCTTGTAAAGTGATATATATTTTTCCCCATACTCTACACCTTATACCAAATTCTTAAACCTTGCCTTGCGCAAGGGGAAGGGATCCGTATTATGAAAGAACGTTCTTCTTTTTTCCGCTTGGCGGAAAAAGGTCTTGATTTTTTTATCAATCTTCTCTCTTGCTATGTCGGCTATCTTGCCGCCTCCATTCACTGGGCGGACCGTTCCCCGATGGACGGATTCAAACAGCTTTTGGCTGCTCTTCTTATCGCACTATTCTCGATTCTTTGCTACAGCTATGCCAATATCTACCGCCCGATGCGTTCGGAAAAAGAGGGATATTATATTGGTAGGATTATCACCACCAACTTCTTCATGTTCTGCATTTACTTGCTCTATGCCGCCATTTTCTTTGTAGAATATGATTTTTATCTTTACTGGGCACTGACCACATTCCTCAGCAGCACGGTTCTCTTGATCATCAAGAAATCCTCCGTGATGGCTATTTTGCACATCATTCGCGGCAACAAGCACAACATCAAGCACATTCTCCTTTTGACAGACGACCAGGAAATGGCTGACGAATACATGCGCGAGCTACATCTGCACCCCGACTACGGATATGACGTGATCGGATATGTCGGCAACTGCGCCATTGACGGTCTTAAGCATTTGGGTTCAACGCCTGACCTTGATATCGTTTTACGCACTCATCACCCCGATGAGGTAGTCATGGCGTTTGCCACTGTGCGCCGCGCAACGATCGTAAAATATGTTTCCATTTGTGACGACAACTGCATCAAAGTTTGGGTTGTTCCTGCCACATGCGGCATTTTCAAATCGCAAAGGCAGGTCAAAATGCTCGGCATGCTCCCCATGGTGGATATCCGTTCCACACCCTTAGACAGTTCGCTGAACCGTTTCACCAAGCGCGTGACAGATATCGTCATTTCGCTTCTTTTGATCATCCTCACATCCCCCCTCATGCTCTTCACCGCCATAGGTGTCCGTCTTTCTTCCCCCGGTCCCATTCTCTTTAAACAAGAGCGTGTAGGAAAGAACAACCGTGTTTTCACCATTTATAAATTCCGTTCTATGGTGGTCAACAAAGACGAAGCCGCCGGTTGGACAACACCGCATGACGCCAGAAAAACAAAATTCGGCAACTTTATCCGCAAGTATTCCCTCGATGAACTGCCCCAGTTTTTCAATGTCCTAAAGGGCGACATGAGCATTGTAGGGCCCCGTCCCGAAATGACAAAGTTTGTGGAAGAATTCCGCAAAACGGTTCCGCTTTACATGCTCAAGCACTCGGTGCGCCCGGGCATCACGGGCCTTGCGCAGATCCATGGCTTGAGAGGCGACACCTCAATCGAACGCCGTATCGAAGAGGATATTTACTACATCGAACACTGGACTTGGTTTGAAGATATCAAAATTATTTTCCTTACCCCCTTCAAAGCCATCAACAAGCAAGAGAAGGCTCCCATCGCCAAAAAGCGGCATGTGCACTCGGGTGAGGAACCGCGAGACGCTTACCGTAAGGACAGCGAAAAATAATCCCAAAGGGGCTGTCGATCAACGATGGCTCCTTTTTACACCACTGCCGAAAGGAATCGGGATTTATGAAAACATTTCAAAACGCAATAAAAGCATTTTTAGGCGGAAAAATGTATGTTTTGACTGTCATGCTGCTTATTTTTTCAGCCAACACGCTTACGCTTGACGTTCCATGCGCGATTCTCCTTGCCGTGCTCGCCGTTTTGGGATTTCTCTTTTGCGATGATTTGCGTTTTTTGATTCCGCCCCTTTGCGGTTTTATTGCCATCATCCCTATTTCGCACACGCCCTATCTTCCGACCGAAAGCGATTTCTATACAACTGGGGCTATCCCCGTGATTATTGCGATAGGCTCTGTCTTTCTCGCCGCCTCCATTGTGATCTTTGTTCTGCGCAAGAAGGAAAAACTCCGTTTGCCGCGCAGTTTCATCTTCGGCGGATTGTGCGCTTTTGCGCTCGCGCTGATGTTAAACGGTCTTTTTTATCCTCAAAACGGATGGAAAAACTTTGGATACGGCATTGGCATGGCGGCTGTTTTTGTTGCGATCTATCTTCTTTTCGCGCTGTTTCATCCGCGCACCAAAGAAAACGCCGAGCATTTTTTGTTTACGCTTGCCGCCTTGGGGATTACCGTAACAGCTGAGCTTTTGGTTCTCTATTTTACGCACGTGAGCTTTGACGGTTTTATTCCCATCAAAAACACCATTATGATCGGCTGGGGCACATGGACACAAATCGGTGCGCTTTTGACCGTAACGTTGCCTTGCGCACTCTATTTCGCGCTGAAGCCGAAGAGATGGCTTTTCTCGATGCTAAGCGGCGGCGCGATCTTTCTCGGCATTATTTTAACCATAAGCCGCGGCGCATGGCTTTATGGCGGTACCATCTTGCTTATCGCGCTGATTTATCTCTGCTTCAAAGGGGAAAACAAGAAAAAAACACGTATTCTCTGCTTTGTGCTGTTGGGGCTGGTGCTTCTTTGCTCGCTCCTTTTGCTCGACAAGCTTTTAACCGCGCTATCTGCTTTCATGCAGGTCGGCTTTAGTGATAACGGCCGTTTCGAAATTTGGAAAAGCGCAATCGCGGCATTCAAAGCCGCACCGCTTTTCGGCGTAGGATTTTTCAATTCGGGTATTGTGCTCGGCGGTTTTCCTCCGATTATGCCTTATTTGTATCACAACACACTTTTGCAAATGTTAGGCTCTTGCGGTATATACGGTTTTATCTTTTATCTTCTTCACCGCGTGGGAACGGTTCGTCTGGCAATTCAAAAACGCCGTTCTCCCATCTGCCTTTTCCTGCTTCTCTCGGCGGCGGCACTCGTGCTTGTCAGCTTGACGGACGAGCATCTTTTCCATGTATATCCTGCTTTCTGGTATGTCATCGCCTTGCATTTGGCAGAGGGCGATTATGAGTCTTGACCTTCATACGGTGGGGCTGTCGCAAACGGCAGCCCCCGATTTTTATTTTTTTGACCAAAAATTTTTCCATCCATCCCAAAAGCGGCGAGGTGCTTTTTTATTTTGCTTCTTTTTTTCCGTTTTCGGAACAGGCGCGGAAGGAGAAGGCGGTGACGAGGGCACCTCTTCTTTTTTTTCGCTTATTTTTCCGCCCCAAGCATTATACGGTCTTTCTCCATGTGGTGGTTTGCCGGCGTAACGGTCTTTTTCAAGCAAAGTAGCATAAAAAGCTTCATTCTTTTCCGAAGGCATCGTGCCATGCAAATCCCTGCAGGTATACTCGGCATCCGCGATGGGGATATTGACGGGAAAATCTCGGTTTTCCACGCGAATGAGAGCAACCTTTTTCTCATCGGACACGGGTGCATCGCTTTCAAGAAGAATACCTCCCGCTTTTTGGGATCGGCGGTAAAGGGTATGCACGGTGCAAAGGGCATGAGGGATTTCTTCTTCCTTCAGCCAAACCGTTCTTGTCCGTGCGCCGCGCGGATCAAGTGCACACAGTGCAGAGGCGCACAGTCCCGAATCCGCGCAAACGCGGACAGCGCGTAAGCCTTTTGCCATGGTAAAAGTGGGAGCGTTTTCGTTGGCGGGTATGGCACTGTGAATCTCTCGCATGATATGATCGAAAGCCATAAGATGCGCATTGCCGCCAAGTGCTTTTGTACCGTTTTCATATCCGCACCATACCCCGGCAAGATAATACGGAGTATAGCCTATAAAAAAACGGTTGCGCGCACCGCTTGATGTTCCGGTTTTGCCTGCGGTGTCGAGGGTTTCCGCGATGGTGAGCGCGGAGGCACTCCCCTCTTCCACCACCTGCCTCAGCATGTGTGTCATAACCGATGCTGTGGTATCGCTATAGACCTGTTCGCTCTCTTTCTTCGGCGACAAGATCACATTTCCTTTTGCATCCGTAACCAATAAAAACGAGCGCACTCCATGCATTTTTCCGTGATCGGCAAAAGGTAAATAAGCGCGAGCAAGAGCGAGCAAGGAAACGCCGTCGGTCAACTCACCGAGCGCAAGCGGCGCGGCAGATAAGTCACTAAGACGCCTGCCGTCGGACATACTCTTCCCTCTCACAAGCGTGCGGATACCAAGCTTATTTAAATGCGCATAAATATGCTCCGCCCCCAGCATGCGGTAAAGAGAAACGGCAACGGTGTTTTTAGAGTGCGCCAACGCATCCGCGCACCCGATAAGCCCCGAAAAGGTGCCGTCGGCATTGTGCGGCCAAAAACTGCCGTCGGCATGAAACTCGCAAGGCACGTCATCAAAAACCGTTGCTTCGGTGATCCTTCCCTCTTCCACGGCTGGGGCATAAAGCGCGATCGGCTTGAGGGCTGAACCCGGTGCATGCAAGGACTCGGTGGCATGGTTCAAAAGAAGATTTCCTTGTTTTTTCCCCGCATTGCCTATGACGGCGGCAAGATTGCCGCTTTGGGGCGAAAGCAACACAAAAGAGGCGGCAAAGCCGTCACCGTATTCCGAAAAACGACCTTCTTTTTCAAAATATTCCTCGGCAAGGCGTTGCGCTTCGATATTCACGGCGGTATATATGCGTAATCCTCCGCGATACATGAGTGCCTTCGCCGCGCTTTCCGTATATCCTTTTTCCAAAAGCGCGTTTTTTAAGTCTTTCAAGACGGTTTCCGTATACCACGAACGCGTCCGCGAGGAGGTTGTTTTTTGTTCGGCAAGAGAGACCTCTTCCTTCACGGCTTGGCGGTATTCCGCCTCCGTGATCATTCCCTCCTGCCGCATCACGGCAAGCACGGTGTTGCGCCTTGCCAAATAGTTTTCCATATTGCGCTCAGGCGCATACAAAGAGGGAGCACGCGTGACCGCCGCAATGCCCGCACATTCGGCAAGCGTCAGCTCCATGGGTGTCTTACCGAAATAGAGCGCGGCACCCGCGCCGACACCGATGCGATTTTGCGACATGGGAACGATGTTGAGATAAGCCTCCAAAATCTCGTTTTTACTGTGCCGTCTTTCGAGCGAGAGCGCGCGCAGCATTTCTTTGCCTTTCCGCACGGCGGTAACATCCTTTTCGCCGCCGATATTTTTAATCAACTGCTGTGTTATGGTCGATCCGCCAAAGCGCGGCGAAAAATGAAAAACGGAATTGAGAACTGCCTTGCCCGTTCGCAAAACATCCACACCGTGGTGGCGGTAAAAGCGGATATCTTCAATGGCAACGAAGGCATTTTTCAGTGCTTGCGGTATTTCATCCAAAGGGGTATATATGCACTCGGCACCGTCCGCGATGCGCTCACTCTCCCATTCCAAAGCACGGTAATCCTCTATCCCTTCTATAGGAGTTCCGCCTTCGGCGTGATAATAAAAACGCGTATCGTGCTCTTCTCCCACGGCAGAAAAAAGTGCTTCGTCGTATTCCTCGTCGACCACACGCGCCGAGAGAATGGAAAGCGTCACAACACCGAGCAAAAAAAGCACCGCGGCAGATAGAAAAATACCTTTCAAAATAGGTGATCTTTTTTTCTCGCGCCTTTGTTTTTTCATAAAAAAACTCCTTTTTGTTATCACATTTAGTGTGCGACAAACAAAAAGGAGCAAACTGCTATTTTATTTCCAAGATTCCAAAAAATTAGCGTGTTTCTTTGTTAAAATCTTCTTCCCGATAAATCACGCGCGAAAGATAAAGCCCGTCGGCAGGTGCGGTTGCCCCGGCGGAGGAACGCACACCGCGTGCGAGAATACGCGAAACGTCATCGGGCATGATTCGCCCTGCGGCAATGGCAACCGCCGTTCCCGTGATAATACGCACCATGTTATAAAGAAATCCGTCGGCAGAAACCGAGAGGGTATAAAGGCTTCCCTCTTGCTTCACGGCGCAAGAATGCACCGTTCTTACAGGGGAGAGCGTGGGGGAGCCTTCCGATCGGAAAGCGGAAAAATCATGGGTACCGATCAGGTGAGAAAGCCCTTCGTTCATGCGGGAAAGCGCATCGGGAACAAAGGAATGAGGTGCTTGCCAAACACGGTTTTTCAAAAAAGGATTCATCACCTTTTCATGAAAAATGAGATACTTATATTCCTTGCTGATTGCATCATATCGCGGGTGGAATCCGTCTCCCACAAGGCGCGCCTCATAGAGCGACAAATCGGGCGGCAGGTGCGGTTGCAAAGCAACGCCCAATTTTTCGCAAGGAATACGAAGAACACCGTCGGCAGGTTCCAGTGTCAGACAAAAGCCGTCGGCATGTACACCGCTGTCGGTACGGCTGCACCCCGTTACACGGACATCCGTTTCAAAAACGGTTCGCACCGCATCTGTCAACACGCCTTGCACCGTACGCTTGCCGGGTTGCACTTGAAAACCGCAAAAATGGGTACCGACATATCGAATTTTACATAAATATTTCATACCGTTCCTTTTATACGGGAATGTGATAGGGCAAATAAATATTGCCACATACAATAGCCGCGCAAAACAGCGCAAAAAGAGCAAAAATCAAGAAATCGGAAACATGCAAATGCATGCGCACAAAACGCGTTCTGCCTTTGTCACCGCGATAACAGCGGCACTCCATAGCGACGGCAAGCTCATCCGCGCGATTAAAGGAGGAAACAAAGAGTGGGATCAAAACGGGGATCAACGCTTTGGCACGGTGTAAAAGTCCTCCCGATTCAAAATCGGCACCGCGCGCCTTTTGCGCATTCATGATTTTTTCGGTTTCCTCCACCAAAGTGGGAATAAAGCGCAAAGCGATGGTCATCATCATGGCAAAATCGTGCACCGGGACACGGATGACCTTCAAAGGCGACAGCAAAGATTCAATGGCGTCTGTCAGCACGATGGGAGAGGTGGTATAGGAAAGCAACACACTGGTGCCAATCACCAACACCACAACACGGATTGCCATTTTGACAGCGCGCACAATCCCTTCGTAATAGATATCAATGAAATAAAAATCAACGAGCTGAACCGTACCCTTGGTGACAAAAATATTGATAAGTGCCGTAAACACAAGCACGAAGATCACGGGCTTCAACCCCTTTAAAACAACGCGAAGCGAGAGGCGCGAAAACGCGATGAGCAAAACGGAGGAAAGCACCAACGCCAAATAGCACCATTCGTTTTTCGCCAAAAAGATGGTAACGATATAGAGAATCGTGAGCAAAAGCTTCACGCGCGGATCCAATTTATGAATGACGGAATTCCCCGGAAAGAACTGTCCGAGCGTCATATCTTTGAGCATACGAGACCTTCCTTTCCTTTAGTTCGTTTTTTTCAAAAGGGGCAAAAGAGCTTCTTTTAACCCATCTACCGTATAAAGATTGCCCGAAAGCGGTATGCCGCCCTCTACAAGCTTTTCTGCCAAGCGAAAGACGGCAGGCACGCCAAGCCCTGCTTCAAGCAACAAAGAAGGCTCGGAGAAAATTTCTTCGACGCTCCCTTGCTTTAACACACGGGCACCGCGCATCATGACGATGTTTTCGGCGTATTTCGCCATATCCTCCATGCTGTGGCTGACCAAAATAACGGTTGCGTCATAAGCATCGCGGTACTTCAAAAGTCCGTCAAAGATTTCTGCCTTTCCGCGCGGGTCCAACCCTGCGGCAGGCTCATCCAAAACGAGAACCTCGGGGCGCATGGCAATGATGCCGGCAAGTGCCGCGCGGCGTTTTTGACCGCCCGAGAGCTCAAGCGGAGATTTATCTAACAACGATTCCTCAAGACCGACAAACGCCGCCGCTTCTTTGACGCGTTCCGCGATCACATCCTCGGAAAGCTTCATGTTGCGCGGGGCATAGCCGATATCAGCGCGAACGGTTTCATCGAAAAGCTGATATTCGGGGTATTGCATCACAAGGCCGACACGGTGGCGCACCTTGCCGATTTCCTTGGGCTTTTCCCATATATCTTTGCCATCGAGCAATACGGTTCCTTCGGTGGGTTTCAAAAGCCCGTTGAGCATTTGCACAAGAGTAGACTTTCCCGAACCCGTATGACCGATCACACCCGTAACCTTTCCCTTTTCAAAGCCGACGGAAACATCGTCCAAAGCTTTGATCTCAAAGGGCGTTTTGGCACCGTATATACAAGAAACATGTTCAAGTTTCAGTATTTCCATTTTAATTTTCCTTCTTTGCGTGATACCAAGCGAGGATCGCCTCGGCACATTCGTCGATACCGATCGCATCGGCGGGAAGCGCGATCCCTTCCTTTGAAAGCTTATGAATCAGCTCGCCTGTTTGCGGTGCTTCAAGTCCAATGCTGTGAAGCAGGTGCACCTTGGCAAAAACTTCCTTTGGGGTGCCGTCCAAAAGGATGGCACCGTCGTGAATCACCACAATACGGTCGGCTCTTGCCGCCTCTTCCATATAATGCGTGATATGCAAAAGCGTCAATCCCTCTTCGCGGTGAAGCTTTTCAACAGTATCGAGAACCTCACGTCTGCCGATGGGATCGAGCATAGCGGTGGATTCGTCAAGCACCATGCATTCGGGTTGCATGGCAAGCACACCAGCGATGGCAACTCTCTGCTTTTGTCCTCCCGAAAGACGGGCGGGAGAATGCTTGGCGTATTCGCTCATACCGACCTTTGCAAGCACCTCTTTGACTCTTTGATGCATTTCTTCATAAGGCACACCGAGGTTTTCAGGACCAAATGCCACGTCCTCCTCTACTACGCTTGCAACAAGCTGGTTGTCGGGATTTTGAAAAACCATACCGATCTTGCGGCGCAAGCGAAAAAGTGCTTCTTCATCAAAATCGGGAGAAGTCAGTTCCTCATCTGCCACAAAAAGTCTTCCCGAGGAAGGTGTCAATATCATATTTAAAAGCTTGGCAAAGGTAGATTTACCCGATCCGTTATGCCCAAGAATCGCCACGTATTCGCCCTTGGCAACAGACAAAGTGATACCCTTGAGCGCAGGGATCTTTTTATCGTCGTTTTCATAGCTGAAGGTGACATTTTCAGCACGAATAAATTCGTTCATCGATGAGATTATTCCTTTCCGCGCAAAGCAGGCTTTTGCGCAAAAGTGCATCTGACACTGCTGCCCGCAGGGAGCGTGAGCCCGGTTTGATGCACATATAAGCCGATCTCATCGGCTTCGCATACACCGCCTCTGCCGCGCGCAACGCGCAAATCGGTGATATAACGCATAGCGGATGCCGAGAGTCCGGTCGTATAAGAATTGAGAAGAAAGAAAAGAGGTTCATCCGATAAAAGCTCGGAAGCAAGTGCTACAAAAGAATCAATGCTCTCCTCAATCTTCCAAACTTCCCCCGTGGGACCTCTGCCATAGGAGGGCGGATCCATAATGATACCGTCATAGCGGTTACCGCGGCGAAGCTCTCTTTCCATAAATTTACGGCAATCATCCACAATATAGCGGATGGGTGCCTCGGAAAGCCCCGAAAGCGAAGCGTTCTCTTTTGCGGTAGCCACCATTCCCTTAGCCGCATCCACATGGCAAACAGAGGCTCCCGCGGCGGCGGCAGCCATGGTTGCGCCGCCGGTATAGGCAAACAGATTCAAAACCTTTATCGGTCTGTTTGCTTCGCGAATCAGCTCGGAAAACCAATCCCAGTTGGTTGCCTGCTCGGGAAAAAGACCGGTGTGCTTAAAGCCCATCGGTTTGATGGCAAAACGGAGAGAACCGTACGAAACAGTCCATTTTTCAGGGAGCTTGTTTTCTCCCCATGCGCCGCCTCCGCCGCGCGAACGGTGATAGCCGGCATCTGCTTTTTTCCAAAGCGGATGCTTTCTCTCGTTTTTCCAAATAACCTGCGGATCGGGACGGATCAGGGAATATTTCCCCCACATTTCCAGTCTCTCCCCGTCGGAAGCGTCTAAAAGTTGATAGTCTTTCCAGTTTTCACTGAACCACATGGAGTTATCCTCTCTTCTGTTTCAATAAGGAATAGCGATTAAGCGCAGATGCCGCATTCTGCCCGTGGCAAAGAGCGATGGCAAGCGCATCGGCGGTATCGTCGGGCTTGGGAGGCGCAGGAAGTTTCAAAAGCGATGTGACCATCGCTATGACCTGCCTTTTCTCCGCCTTGCCGTATCCCACGACCGCCTGCTTTACTTGCAAAGGCGTATACTCGCTGATGGGAATACGGTGTTGCCTTGCGGCAAGCAAAACCACGCCGCGCGCCTCGGCAACCGTGATGCCCGTTGTACGGTTGGTGTTGAAAAACAGCTCTTCGATCGCCAAAGCGTCCGGCTTATATTTATCCATCAAAGCACCGATATCGTCATATATCATGGAAAGGCGCAAATCAACGTCGGTATGCGCCGGCGTGGTAACCGAGCCGCAGGCAACCGGAAAAAAACGGCCGCCCACCGCTTCCACAACTCCCCAGCCGACAATGGCAAGGCCGGGATCGATACCGAGTATTCGCATGGTACTTTCCTTTCGTATGCAATAGTTTTACATTTTATTATACACTATTTTCCATGGGATTGTCAAGAGTTTAGAATTTTTGAATCAAAATTTTCACTTGATTTTAGCTTAAAAGTGTGTTAAAATAAGATGAAAATGATGTACCACACAGAGGCTTAACATGAACAGAACCCAAATCAAAGATTTTACCGAGGGAAACGTAGCCAAGCAGTTGGTTGTGTTCGCTTCCCCACTTTTCTTAGCCAATCTTTTGCAAGTGCTCTACAGCATGGTAGACATGGTTATCGTGGGGCAGGTGCTTGGAAAGGCGGGGATCTCTGCCGTTTCGGTGGGCGGAGACGTCAGCCATCTTTTGACCTTTATCGCAATGGGATTTTCAAGCGCGGGACAGGTTTTGATTGCCAAGTACATAGGTGAAGGCAGGCGTGACAAGCTCGGCAAATTTGTTGGAACGATGACCTTCTTTTTGTTTGTCAGCTCTGTTGTCATGAGTGTTTTGGGGATTCTTTTCAGGCATCAGTTGCTGACCTTAATGAACACCCCCGGCGAAGCATACGACGGTGCGTTGGCTTATTCCATGATCTCTATGATAGGGCTCGTATTTATTTACGGCTACAACACCGTCAGTGCCATTTTGCGCGGCATGGGCGATTCCAAGCATCCGTTTCTTTTCATCGGAATCGCGGCAATTTTGAACCTTATCTTAGACATCGTTCTCGTTATGGGGCTTGAATTAGGCTGTGCCGGTGCGGCGATTGCTACGGTATTCAGCCAAGCGGTCAGTTTTCTTTTGTGCACCGCGTTTTTGATCAAACGACGCGCGGCATTTTCTTTGCAAGCGTGCAAAAGTGATTTTATCCGCCCCAACAAAGAGATGCTTCTCGATCTTGTCAAGCTTGGCACACCGATGGCGATCAAAATGGCGGCTATTCAATTTTCCAAGCTGTTCGTGAACGCATGGATCAACGGCTACGGCGTTGCCATTTCGGCATTCTCCGGCATTGCCAACAAACTTGCCAGCTTCGCGATCTTGATTTCCAACGCCATGAACACGGCAGGTTCTACCATGGTCAGCCAAAACATTGCGGCAAAAAAATACGACCGTGTGAAAAAGATCTTGCTTTGGCTTGCCCTTATCACCTTAACCACCGCACTGATCTTTTCCCTTTTGATTACGCTCTTCCCCACCGAAATCTTCGGTCTTTTTACAGACGAAGAGGACGCAGATGTTTTGGCATTGGCACCGGGCTTTGTTCCGATTGCTATTTTGCTCTTCCTCGCCAGCGCATTGCGTGCCATCATGAACGCTCTCATCAACGGAAGCGGCAATTACAAGATCAATTTTGTCACTGCTATTTTAGACGGTATCGTGTTACGAATTGGGCTTTCTCTGCTCTTTGGTCTGGCACTCGGCATGGCGCACTATGGTTTTTGGCTCGGAGACGCGCTTGCCGGCTTCACGCCCTTCTTTATCGGTATTGTTTTCTATTTCACAGGACTTTGGAAAAAGAAAGAAGTATAATAATCAAGGGGCTGAGTCTTTGACTCAGCCCCGCTGCAATTTGTGCCATGGGCGGCGCAAATTGCCGAAATTTTCGCAGAAAATTTGTAGGTTGTGCTGTATTTGCAAAATGCAACCAACGGGGGCAGAAAAACAACTGCTTTAGGTTGTTTTTCGGTGCTTCGCAACAAGTGAAGCAGCCCCTTTAAGAATAAAGTCCTTTAGAACCTATCGTAACCAAAGGCGTTGAACCGTAGATGATGCCGTCATATTCAAAATAAACGGTGGGCATTCTATCCTCGGTCTTGTTATACGCCGTGAAAGAAATATAGTAAACGCAAGCCTCATCGGGAACGGTCACATGGATATCGCCGTCCGAAACCGTAAGCTCTTGCGATTTCCACTCCACACGCATTTTGCCGTCTAAGTACGAAATCGGCTCGGTCAAATAGTAAAGCGTTGCAGTATGATCCGAGAGCAAGCTGTTTGAGAGAAAGGAGAGGATATAGTCTCTGCCGTCCTCTTCGGTGGGTGTTTGGTTCAACATGGGCATAGCATCCACCCCATAACCGGTCACACTGTTGCCAAACATATAGATTTCCGACAAAGATGCGCCACGCTGTTGCGAGTGAGCATAGCCGTGAATGATGCACATCTCGGCGTTAGGAAGATCAAAATAGGTGAGCGCATTGGTATTGAGCGAGGCATATTTGTCGCCGTCGCTGTTGATGATCAGCACGGGAGTGTCCACTTCGTAAAGAAGCGCATCGTTATACCAAAGCCCTTTTTGATAGAAATCGCCACTCCAAGAGCCCACACTCTCATCCATATTGCCCGAAAGATAAACGGGAACGGCAAACGCGTATCTGTCATCGTAGCCGATGGCGATGGTGGTTGTCAACCCACCCCAAGAAATGCCTGTAATGCCGACAGCATCCTCGTCTACCCGATCAAAAGAACGCAAGACGGTATTGGCGTAGATCAACGCTCTTTGGACATAATACATCCATTGTTCGTCGATATCGCGCTGAGAATCTGCAAGACTGTCTTTGGCTTTGCCGAGATAATCCAAGGTGTAACTGCCTCCGTCGGCTGCGGTAGGATCCGGTCTGGTTTCGCCGTCGCAATCAATGGCAATCGCCGCATAACCGTGGTTGACCGCCTCTTGTACATAGCGGATATAAGCTTGCCCACCGCCGCCGTGTACGCACATTAAGCCCGGAACGGTCTCTGTGCCTGTCGGCATGCCGATATAGCAGAACACGCGATAAACACCGGCATTTTTTAGCTCGGTCTGCGTTTTTCTTGTAGGATTATACTCGGTGGGAAAATAGATGTAAGCGGGGCGAATGCGCTTATCCGAAGCCACGGAATCGGCAAGATATTCCACCCAAATACTCTTTTCGCCCAAGATAGCGGAGGAGGATGCGGTATAAAGCACGTTTTCCACCGTTTTTGCTTCTTCGAGCCCTGATTTGAGGGCATCGCGAAGCTCGGTCAAGCGGTCGGCATCGGCAAATTCCTCATCTCGCGTGGGAATAGTAGCACCGCATGAAAAGAGTACCTCACGCAAAACGGGATGATGGTAAAAGCGGTATGCCTGCATATATTCACCCGTATAATCGCTGACAAAGTAACGCGCGGCGGTATAGATTGAAGGATCGGAAAGCAACTTTTCGTTACCGTAATAGTCATATTTTTCTTCCGCATTCACATAAATGATCTCTTTCATGCCTTCGGAATCCGTCAAGATCAAAAATCCGCGGAAGCGAACCTTTTGTTTGTAATCTTTCTTGTTTTGGTGATCCTCATTCCAATATACGGTATATGAAAAACCCTCTTCATCGCCTTCCTTTGCATAGTAAACAGCGGCGCTTTGCGGTGCTCTCCCCTCTTCGGTCAGAGTGAGTGCATCAAAACTCCCATATACATCGGCAGAACCGACAAGAGCTCCATAGGAAACGGTATAGAGCTCCGAGAGCAGAGCCAACAAATCCGCATCGACCGTAAAGATAGCATTGATCTCCGGCTCTTCCCTCGAGATGGCATCAAAATGCGAAAAAGCCAGCAATTTTTGCTTTACATCTTCACCCGCGCAAAGCGTGTTAAGCAAAGTTTGCACCGCACCTGCGGCATGCCCCCGCAAGGGTACAAAGGCAAGAGCCTCACGCACATATGCGCGGTTCGGTGCGGCAAGATAGGGCATAAGATCCAAGGAATACTGCTTTACGATCGCACGGAAGCTTTCTTCTCCGATCACCTCTTTATCGTAAAGATAAGCAGAAATATGTGCGCCAAGCACTTGTGCACCATCGTTAAAGGAAATATCGGCGGCGGAAAGCATCAAAGACGTTTTTTCCTCTTCCGTCAAATCATTCCAGAACAAAGACAGATCAATGCCGTGATAAAGCAACAGGTCCGCGAAATGGTTTTGCGCACGTTCTTCCGCGCTCAAAGCGCGATTATAAACACGCACCGCATACACATTGATGGGAAAATAGCAGAAAAGCTGTGCTCTTCCGTCCGACAGTTCAAAGGGAACGTATTCCTCTTCCCCTATGTTCAAAACATTGGCTACCGTTCCGTCATGAAGGACTTGATAACAAGAGCTTTTGCCGTCCGTGGTGTGACGGATCGTATAGGTCAGCGCATCCGATGTTCCGTATGCCAAAAAGCTGTTCCATGTGCTATAGTGGCTTCCGTTTGCGGCAAAACCGCCGTTTGCGGCATAATAATAGCGCAAAGCGAGAGAGGTATCTACGCCATCCATGCTCGGATAGCCGTACGCCTTGAAAGGTCCGACTTGAAGCGCAAGATCGCGCGAGGAGGCACCTTGCTTTCTATCCCCCGTTTCGCTATCTATAACACCCAAAGGCGTGATGACCGTTTCTATGGTATAATCACCGCCGCCGATCAAATCGGCGGGAATTCCAATACCGCAAAAATTCACGTTTTTCTTAACGTAAGAAAGACCTTTTCCGTTCTCGTTTTTCTCCCAGTTGCCAATCAAGTCAACATGCCCCGTGTCGCCCTGCCAGGTAGAGGACACAGAGAGCGCGGTGTTGTCATAAGCTTGGCATTGCACCGTCAAGCCGTCCGTAACATAAAGCGAACGGGCATCGGTCAAAAGGGTTCCGGTATCCTCCTTTGCACCGACAGCGAACGGCAACGCGCCGAGCAATAAGATCCATGCCATGCAAAAGGTAAGCAGTCTTTTCATGATCTCACTCCTTCTATCAATACTACTTTTATTTTACCGCAAAAGTGCCCGATTGTCAACACAAAAAAGAGGCGAATGTCTCAAAAAGAGCGTGGGGCTGAGTGAACGACTCAGCCCCACCTGTTTTTTATCTTGCGGATGCCTCGATTTCACGCCATTCCCCTTGTTCCGCTTCAAAGGTGCGGAATACAAAAGGCGTGAAGGTGAGCGTTTGGCGGATGCCGAACGCAGGAATTTCAAGAGTAGCCTCCGTTTCGTTCTCGCTTGCATTATAAAGGCGAACCAAATATTTGCCTTCCTTACGACGGAACATGGCGGAAAGCTGAACTTTATCATCTGAAATTGTAATGAAAGGTTTACTTTCGAGGGGAATATCCGCCGTGTTTTTCGGGAAGAAGGAGAAAGAAATGGGAACATCTCTTTCCATCATAGCGATCTTATCCGCCTCTTCACACGTATCCACCGCAAAGGTAAAGGTGAAAGAGCGTTCGCCAAGATCAAAGCGATCGGTATAGCGATCTTGCGGCACCAAGGGGCGATCATAGATCGGATGCCCCGTATAAGCGGCGGTACGCAAGAGATTCAAATAAAGGCAGTTGTTGGTGAAGGACGCGGCATAGGTTCCGCCCGTGACGGCAAAGAGACCTTCTTTGCCATGAAAAATGCCGCACCAGTCGTTGAAAACATCCTCACAACCTTCTTTGGAGAGAGCTTCTCTGCCGAATGCCTTTTGTCCGATAAAATCACCGTCACCCGTAGGGAGCTCGATTTTCAGACATTTATCCTTTTCGGCACACATCACGGTGTAAGAAACCGAGAATCTGCTTTCCGTCTTGGGGAAGGTGTAGCGCACAACGGCACGGGAAAGACCGTACCCAAATACCGCCTCTACCACAGTACGAACGTCTCCGTCTTCAATGATACGGCAGGAGGGCAATGTGGTATGAACGCCCGAAAGAACGCTTCCCTCTTCGGCAGACAGGAGCTTGAACTCCCCCATCTTATCTCCGATCTTTTCATGTTGGAACATGCGTTGCGCCCAAGCGTCCTCGGTATCCGTAAAGAGGGTGATCTTCATACCTTCGCCATCCAGATAAACTTTGCCGTTTTTCTCAATACGGGTGATGAGCCCTTTGGAAGAATCCACATCCACCTTAAGCTCGCCGCAGGCAAAACGCATCACACCGTTCATCGGCAGAGGCACAAGTTTTTGCGGCACACGATAGGGCTTCGCGCAGAACACATTCATCGACGATGCCTTCAACGGTACGCGGAAGGTAAGATGCTTACGCCAATCGAGAGGAATATTGCTGTATTCATGCTCAATCTGGATGGGATAGGAATTACCTTCTTTGTCCTCAATCGTCATAAATGTTACGTCATCGCCCCAGTTTTGGTCAGCAAGATTGAATTCCACCTCAACGATACGCTCAACGTCATAAGGCAGAGGATTGTATACCAAAATGGGATAAGAACCGTCGGGAGTGTAGCCCACTTCGGAGGATAACGCAAAATAAGCGCGCGTGCGCAGACGTGAAAGAATTTCCAAGCCGTGATACGCCACACGAATCCCCGCTTCCTCTACCCGTTTGATGGAAGAGCCTGGGAGAATATCATGGAATTGCATAAAGCAAAGATCGCGTTCCGCCTGACTGATTTCCTCGGGCCATTTCATGAGCCCTTTGGCGCAAGCGGCGGATGCCACTTTTTCTGTTAAGAAAAGCTCTTTCTCCAACTTGCGATAAAGCCGCTTGATCTCGCTTTGTGAGGTATAGCAACCGGGTTGCGAGGGGTTCAAGGAGGTCAACATACGCGGAAGCGTCTGCACCGGACGCGCCTTTCTTGCGGCGGCAAAGTACTGCTCGGGCGTAGAATGAATGAGCTTGATGTCCTTTGCGGCAAGCTCTTCTTTCAGCGCGCGAATATCCGTAAGGTCCTTACGGCTGGGACCGCCGCCGTGATTGCCGACACCCCAAAGAATGCAAAGGGGGGCTTCGCTTCTGGTTTCCACCAGTTGAGAGATCAACTCGGCGGACTTGCCAAGGGGAGAGTTATAGCCTCTGTAGTGGTGATTCACCATGACCTCGGAACCATCAAAGCCTTCCCAAATATATTCTTGGGGATAATCACGGAAACCGCGATTGGGACGGTGGAGGATATAGTTTTTATAACCGCACTTCGCCATGATCTGAACCAAACCGCGGTTGTGACCGAAAGAATCAAAATTAACAGCTGTGTCAAAAGAAACACCGAATTTTTCCTTGAAATACTCATTGCCCTTTCCGATTTGACGGAGAAATCCTTCTCCGGAAGGCATATTGCAATCGGGTTGCAAATACCAGCCGCCCATGATATTCCATTTACCCGCGGCAACGAGCGTTCGAATTTTTTCAAAAAGCGAGGGTTCATATTCCTCGATCCACTCATATAACAGTGCTTCATTGTGGCAGAACACGAATCCGTCAAACTCTTCGCAAAGCCGCGCGGCAGTGCGATAGGTAGACAGCGTTTCGGCTGCTCCCTCTTCCCATTCCCAAAGCCACATAGGATCCAAATGGGCATTACAGATCAAATGAATTTCACGCATAGGTTGTCCTTTCTCCGAATTAGTTCGGAACTAAAACTAATTTATTAAAACAATCACCGTACGAGCGAAAAATATGAAAAACACGCACCGTACGGTGAAAAATTTTGATCAGCGAGCAACCTCTTCCATGGTGTAAACCTCGAGGATATCTCCGACCTTCAAATCGTTGAAGCGTTCGAGCACGATACCGCACTCATAGCCTGCGGCAACCTCACGGACCGCATCCTTGAAGCGTTGCAGCGAGCCGATCTTATTGGAATAGTTTTCGGTTTCTTCGGGACGTCTGTCAAGAACGACGATACCGTCACGAACCACACGGACAAGGGACTGACGTGTCACCTTGCCGTCAAGCACATAGCATCCGGCAACATTGCCGACACCGGGAACATGGATGACCTGACGGACTTCCACTCTGCCTTGTGCTGTCTCTTTATATGTGGGAGCGAGCATACCTTTCATGGCAGCGGTGATCTCATCGATGCATTCATAAATAACGCGATAGGTGCGGATCTCGACACCGCTTCTTTCAGCGGAATCGGTAGCGCCCTTATCGGGACGGACGTTGAAGCCGACGATGATCGCGTTAGACGCATGCGCGAGCATGACGTCACCTTCAGTGATACCGCCGACACCGGCATGGATTACGCTGACGCGAACCTCTTCATTGGAGAGCTTCAAAAGGTTGGCTTTTACCGCTTCCGCAGAGCCGGCAACGTCAGCCTTCACGATGATATCGAGCTTCTTGACGCCCTCATTCATTTGTGCGAACAAGTCATCGAGATTAGCACTTGCCTTCATGCTGTTGGCTTCCGCTTTTGCCTTTTCACGGCGTTGCTCAGCAAGGGTACGAGCCATTTTTTCATCCTCAACGGCGTTAAATTCATCGCCCGCAGAGGGAACTTCGGCAAGACCGATGATCTCAACAGGAACGCCGGGACCTGCCTTTTTCAAGTTTTTACCGTTATCGGCAACCATGGCACGGACTCTGCCGACGGAAGTGCCCGCGATCACGATGTCTCCGACATTCAGCGTACCGTTTTGTACAAGAACGGTAGCCACAGGACCGCGCCCCTTATCCAAACGGGACTCAATGATAAGACCTTTGGCGCGGCGGTCGGGATTGGCGCGAAGCTCCTTGACCTCGGCAACGAGAAGAACATTTTCGAGCAAGTCTTCAATACCGAAACCTGTATGCGCCGATACGGGAACGCAGATGACATCACCGCCCCATTCCTCGGGAACGAGCTCATACTTGGTGAGCTCCTGCTTGATCTGCTCGGGGTTTGCCTCGGGTTTATCCATCTTATTGTTAGCAACAATGATATCAATCCCTGCTGCCTTGGCGTGGTTGATTGCCTCCACGGTCTGGGGCATGATACCGTCATCTGCGGCAACAACGAGGATGGCAATATCGGTTGCCATAGCACCTCTGGCACGCATAGCGGTAAACGCTTCATGTCCGGGGGTATCAAGGAAGGTAATGTCTTTGCCGTTGACGCTGGCACGGTACGCACCGATGTGCTGGGTGATACCGCCTGCCTCGCCGGAAGTGACATGTGCGTGACGAATATAGTCGAGAAGCGAAGTTTTACCATGGTCAACATGGCCCATCACACAAACGACGGGAGCGCGTTCCACGAGATCTTCGGTTTTGTCCTCACTGTCGTCAAACAGCTTTTCTTCAATGGTCACCACAACCTCACGCGTGACCTTAATCCCCATCTCATCGCAAATGAGATATGCCGTATCGTAGTCTACCGTTTGGTTGACATTCGCCATAACGCCCATCATGAAGAGCTTTTTGATTACCTCAGCCGAAGTTTTCTTCATACGGCTTGCGAGCTCTCCGACGGAAATTTCATCGGGAATGGTGATCTCAAGCTGCTTTTTGCGAGCAGCCTCTGCCTCAAGACGGCGTTGACGCTCTTTTTCCATGCGCGCCTTATCCTTTTGATTACGGATGGCGTTTTTGCCTTGGGGCATGTTTTGGTTATTTTGCTGATTATTGTTTTGCTTTTTTAATTTTTGCTTTCCGCCGTCTCCGCCCTTGGCACCCTTGCCTTGCGCATAGGGAGCATAGCGGTCGGTTGTGGTATCGTCATATTTGGAAAGGTCGTCAACATAGGTGGTGCGGGTATCGACCACACGATTTTTATTTTTAACGACAACCGTCTCGCCGCCGCCTTCACCGATATTGGTAGGCTTCAGTTCAATGGTGCGGAGCGTTTGCTTTTGCGCCTTCTTTTCAGGCTGCTTTTTGGGCTCTTCTTTCTTTTGGGGGATGGGAGCCGGTGCTGCCTTTTCTTCCGCCTTGGGAGGCATGGGCTTGGGAGCTTCCGGTGCCTTTTTCTCAAGAACTACAGGCTCTTCGGGCTTTTCGGGTGCCTTCTTGGGTGTCTCGGTAGGAGCTTCGGGTGCCTTTGCTTCCGTTTTGGCAGGCTCGGCAGGCTTTTCCTCCGCCTTGGGCGCACTTTCCTTTTGGAGAGCTTCCTCACGTTCGGGAATTAAAGTTGCCTTTCCACTCAAATAATCGGCAAGGTTTTCGATCTGGTTTTGGAGCGTCAAGGTCTGCATGATGACCTCAAACTCCTCCACTTCAAGATCGGTACCCGTTTTTTTGATATCCAGCTCGGCAAGCATCGTTTCAAAATCTTTTTTCTTCATAGAAAGAGATTTCATAAGTGCGGCGCGTTTAATATTCGGCATATTGCTTACCCTTAATCTCCCGAAGGAGATTCCTTTCTTTCAGCATATATTTTGCTTAGTTCCTTCGCAAAGCTTTCGTCCGTAATGCCGATGGCGGCAAGCTCACAAGTCTTGCCGACGGCGCGGGCGAGCGCTTCGGTTTCGACAGAGACGGAAAGAAGAGGAACCTTGTAAAAATTGCATTTATTGATGAGTTTTTTCTGCGTGGCGGCGGATGCATGGCTTGACATCACAACCAAGCACGGCGGCTTTTTCTTAGCGAGTGCCGTGCAGACAAGCGGTGTGCCGTGGACCGTCTTTGCGGCTCGGCGACAAAGCCCTAAAAATCGCAGAAAACGCATTTCCACAGAAACAGCGTCCGTGGGAACTTGATTTTTTTCATGTTTCACGCGAGAGTCTTTCCTCCAATGCGCTGTATACATCATCCTCAATACGCATTGAGAATGCGGCTTCCAATCGGTGTGCTTTGTGTGCTTTGGCTAAGCACTCCACACTTTTACAAATATATGCGCCTCTGCCCGATGCCTTTCCCACAAAATCGAGCGATACAACACCCTCGGGAGAACGGACAACGCGAATAAGCGTATTTTTGGGGAAATGCTCACCGCAACCGACACAACGGCGCGTGGGAAGTTTTTTTTGCGCTTTTGATTGGTTTGCCATGGTTATCGGTCCTTTCTGCTAAAATTGCCTTTTAAGCCTTGATATCGATCTTACAACCGGTAAGCTTTGCGGCGAGCTTAGCGTTCTGACCTTCCTTACCGATGGCAAGAGAAAGCTGATCGGGGGCTACCTTGACGTTGCAGCAACGCTCACCGTCAAAGTCCACAGAAAGTACGGTAGCGGGAGAGAGTGCCTCCTTCACATAGGTGGGCACATCCTCACTGTAGCGGATAATATCAATCTTTTCGTTGCCAAGCTCGGAGAGGATTGCGGAAATACGCATACCGTGATTACCGATACAAGCACCGACAGCATCCACATCCTCCTTGGTGGAGGCAACGGAAATCTTGGTGCGGGAGCCTGCGTCACGGGAGATATTTTTAATGACAACCGTTCCGTCCGCAATCTCGGGAATCTGGAGCTCAAAAAGACGTCTAACCAAACCGGGATGAACACGGGAGAGCTGAACGATGGGACCGCGGCTTTCTCCGCTACGAACCTCGGTTACAAAAACCTTAAGGCGATCGCCGACATTGAAGTGATCACCGGGAATCTGCTCTGCCTTGGTGAGCACCGCTTTGGAAGTGCCGGTATCCAACACAAGGCTTCCGTCGGTATCGTCCACTTTATAGACCACAGCGGTGATGATTTCTTCCTTCTTATTCTCGTATTCCTTGGTGACGAGCATGCGCTCTGCCTCGCGGATAGCTTGGATCAAAACCTGTTTGCCTGCTTGTGCGGCAAGGCGGCTGAAAGATGCGGTTTTGATTTCAAATTCAACAATACCGCCCAACTTATGTCTCTTGCTGATGGCACGAGCATCTTCCAAGGTGATTTCGGTTTCAGCGTCTACCACCTCTTCTACAACGGTTTTCTGCTGATAAAGCTTCATATCCTTTTTATCGGGATTGAGAAGCACGCGCACATTTGTTGCACCGCCGTGCTCACGCTTATAAGCATTGGTGAGTGCCGCTTCGAGTTTTTCGAGCATGTACTCCTTGGAAATGCCTTTTTCTTTTTCCAACAGATCGAGTGCATTAAAAAGTTCAGTATTCATTTATATTATCCTTTCGAAATTATTCCTGAAAAAATACCGTACGGATACGGGAGATATCGCGACGTTCAAAGCGCAAGGTTTCATCCGCGGGAGTCACCACGGTGAGCACGCCGCCTTCATAAGAGGAAAGTGCGCCCACAAGACTTTTCACACCGTTTTGCGGTTTGAAAAAACGAAGCTCCACGACCTCCCCGATGGAAAGCTCCAAATGCTTATCGGTGCGAAGCTCACGTTCCACGCCGGGAGAGGAAACCGAGAGGCGATACGCATTTTCAATCGGATCAGCCTCATCCAAAATGGGATCAATGGCACGGTGCACCTTCTCGCAATCTTCGATATTGATGCCTTCATCCGAATCAATCGTCAGTTCGAGATGATATTCCGTTCCGATCTTGGAATATTCAACATCCCAAAGAAAATAGCCAAGCTCCTCCACCGTGGGGCGAAGAAGTTCTTCCACGATTTCGGCAACACTTTTTTTGCTCATTGATTCAACCATACCTTTCTGCGCCAAATGTTTTACGTTTGCCAAAGAAAAGGAAGAGTGCTTTGCTTCACTCTTCCATCATCCTATCATCATTTTTACTTATTATATCACACTCTTTTGAAAAAAGCAAGGCTTTTTCAAAAATAAATGCAAATTTGCGTAAAAAGAGGGGCTGTCGCTTATGCGACAGCCCCGTGAGAATTTGCGTTTGGTTTCGATTAATAATCGTTACCGTAAAGTTCGGAAGGATCTCCGGGATAATCAAATGCACCCGCGGCATACATGATGTTTTCAGCCATCGAAGGAATTCTGTCAATATCGCGGATATAGCGAGTGCCGCTTTCCTTGATATTACGGGATGCAACAACGTAGGTCTTGTAAACTTCTTTCAATGCCTGATCGTCATCCTTGCTTCTGACGTTAATAATGATGTTGTTTTCAACCAAAATATTATACGTCAGCTGAGAAGAAATGTGCTGGATGTAAATGAAGGTAGAACCGTTACGGCGTTTGCGGAGCTGTTCCACGTATACATCGCTGTAATCGTGATCGTTCTCGCTCGTGTGAGCACCGTAAGACTGCTCAACAACAACATTGGAGTAGCAATGCCAGTTGGTGCAAGATCCGTCAAAGTAGATACCGCAGATCATACCGCCAAGACCGTTACCCGAAATGTTGGAGAACAGGATGTAGTTCTCATAGATAAAGTTGAAGTAAGAGGTATCCGAAATATCAGCGTTACCGCCAAGCATGTAGATAGCACCGCCGTCGGCAAGCTCTGTCATAAAGTGGGTAATATAGTTACCGGAGATATCCATATTATCCTGGTTGATAGCGTCGCCTCTCTGCCAAGAAACCGTGCTCCATCTCCAACCGAGCGAGAATGCCGTGTAGGAGGTGTTCATAACGGTGTTGTTCTGGATCACGCAATCCTTGTTGGATTGGATCTGAATGGTGGAGGACTGGTGATACTCGGTAGCTGCGTTGTTTACATAGTTGTCGATGATGGAAACACGCAAGTTACCGGCCACGCCGGGCGTCCAGTCAGCAGTGTTATCGCCGACACGGATCGCAGCCGCACCGATGTTTTCAAAGGTATTGCCTTCGATGGTGAGATCTTGGATCCAACCACGGCAGGTGATACCCTCAACGCCGAGGTCATAGAACTGGTTGTAAACGATTTCCATGCCATAGCAGCCCTTGATGTAGATCGCACTTCTTTCGGGGAATCCGCCGAAGCGAGAGTCGCTAGCAGACTGACCGCCGCAGTGACCGTTATCCGAAAGGAAGTTATCGTCAACACCGGTGAACTGCATGCCCTCGATGGTTACATTCTTAAGGTCATAGAACTTAAACATGTAATCGGAGGTAGGATATGCAAACTTAAGGTCGTTGATATCCTCTTCGGTGTAGTAGTAAAGCTTACCGATTTCCTCATCGTAGAAGTACTCGTTCTCAGCATCTACATATTCAAGAATATTCTTAAGGAATACGTATCTACCGACAAAGGTGTAGTTAGCAGGAATGTTGAACCTCGAATACTCAGACATTTCGAGGTAAACGGCTACCTGTGTTGTCTGCTCACCCAAGTACTCATAATCAAAGATATCGTTGTAGTCAATACCGGTTATGTGGATGATATTGTAGTCCCACTGAGCAGCAACGTGCATCTCGATCATGTACTGCGTGAGCGCATGGCGTACCCAAAGATCTTCGTCCTTGATCTCAGAGATATACTTGCTCTTTTCATCATAATCCTTCTGTACGCTGGCGAGATTGCTGGTTGCTTGGAGTGCGGCAGTTTCTGCCTCGGCTCTCACCTCGTTGGTTGCTTCCAGCAAAGCCTTGATACCGTCCATACCGAGAGGATTGTCTTCTTCGTCAAGCGCGGTAGCAGCTTCATAAGCCATGCCTACTTTGACATAGTTAGCAAATGCAGTAGAATACGTTTCTGCGGCTGCCTCACCGGTTGCGTTTGTTTCCTCAAGCGCGATAGCGGCATTTTCATAAGCGGCAAGCTTTTCGGCAAGATCGGCTGCCAAAGCTTCCTTCTCGGATTCTTCAGCTGCTTCGAATGCGGCAAGTGCTGCTTCATATGCAGCTTCAGCGATAGCATAAGCTTCTTCCGCTGCCAAGTAAGCTTTAAGTGCTGCATTCAGGTCAGCCTCTGCACTCATATAAGCTTCCTTAGCCGCCTTATAAACACCTTCCATCTTTTCATCCAGATATTTCTGGGTGATGCTCGCGAAGTAGTTGCAAAGCTCAATTGCGTAAGAAACCTCGGCATTAGCATATTCCGAAAGTGCCTTTGCTTCTTCAAGTGCTGCATCGATCTCAAGCTGCAACTGCTCCGCATACGCGAGCATTCTCTCTCTGCCCTCTTCGACCATGTGAGAAAGATCGCCGACCATCTCCATATCGAGATATACCTTACCGATGGTCTTCATATCCGTTGTTTGATCAACGGTAAACGTATAGTTATAGGTCTTATTATCGATCATGAAGGTCTGTATC
This sequence comes from Eubacteriales bacterium, assembly GCA_045580085.1. Lineage (GTDB taxonomy): Bacteria > Bacillota > Clostridia > Oscillospirales > CAG-272 > UBA1740. Next base: position 13,357 of record JAZNND010000059.1, on the reverse strand, counting down.
TTTGCAAACCAAGTGCGATAGGTAGCGTTAGCATCGGTAGGTGCTTTCATCGCTGCGAATGCATCGGAAGTAGGACCTTCTATCACAGCCACAGGCTGCAACACACCGTATGCCAAATATGCCTGCTTGTAATATTCAAAAGCAGCACTGTAAACGCCATTGAGAGCCACCTTGCTCTGATCGGGAATGGTCATTTCGGTCAGTTGCTTCTCATTGAATAATTTTTCCACATCCTTCAATGCGACGAAATAAGCCGCATAATAAGCGAAGGAAGTTTCAAGGTCGCTACGGCCTACATAGGACTCGGGCATAAAGTCGACCGTAAGCAAGCCATCATATTCGCTCAGCATTTGTGCATTGTAGTAAACAGCATCGAATTCACGCTCTACAGCGGTTCTGTAGATACCGTCAACGTCAACCGCGCGGGTAGCACTGGAAACGGAGAGGTTCGCCATTCTGTCGTTTACATAGAGATAACGGAACTCAGGATATTCACCGTCCGCATTCGGCTCGAACTGATAGGTATAAATGTTGTCGCCTTCGTATACAAAGTCGCCGGAATTGATATCAATGTTCGTAGTCAAAATGGAGTTGCCGTTTTCGGAAATGATGATAAAGTTACAATATGCGTAAGGTTTCTCTTCTGCGGAGAGCGAGAGTGTACCGTAAAGACCGTATACACCGTCTGCCGTCTGCAGGTAGAGATATGTGGGCTTTGTCAGGGAGAGCATCAGCTCTTTTGCCTTTTCCCAACCGTCATTAAAGGACGCGAAGGGTGCTTCGGCAGTGCCGTCGCCCTCGCCTTGCGCGTTGGCGTCTACATGAACGTAAACATCGTCATAGCAGTATTCGATACGGTCCGTTACGTAAGACTCCAGTTCCATATCGTCTGCCAATGCGGGGTTGTCGTTCTCTTTCACTGAGTAGAACGCTTCGAAGTGGTTCGTAGGTGCGTCTGTTGCCACCTCGGCATAGAAGACCATCTCCGAGCCGTCGGGGCTGATCAATTTAACGTATCCGCGCACACCGAGCGATGCAAGCAGTGCTTGCTTATCCGCATTTTCATAACGGACGGTAACCGCATAGGTGGTGTCATCGGTAAAGAAGGAAGTGTACTTACCTGCAATGGAATCAAAGGCAAGAACCTTATAGTCGTAGCCGTAATCATCGAGAACAGGGAGTGCATCCTTGCCAACGTTTACGATCGTACCGATCTCAAGACCAAAGCCGGCAGTAAGCATAGCGTCGATACCGTCTTGGTTGAGGTCGAAGTAGAAACGCACACCGTCGGTGAGGTCCTTACGAACGCCGAAGCCGCTGTAGGTAAGCCAGATAGCCGCGGTCTTGGATTCGAAGTATTCCTGAGCATCCTCCTTGGAGAGGGTGAAGTCCATATCGGCAAACGCGTCATAAAGCGCGGAAGCGTCGGACATGCTGGAAAGGGTGGAATCAAGGAAGGTAGTATCAATCTCGTAGAAGTATACGAGGTCGGCCATGTGATTCTGCTTTACTTCAGAATCGGTCAAGGGTCTGTTGTATACACGGCACGCATAGATGGTACCCGCAACACCAACCATAAGTTGGAACTGACGGTCGGTATCCATAGGATTAATATACTGTGCGGCGGGAATCTGGATAGATCCCTTTCTGACAGAGTCCTGACTAAAGATATAGTTGGAAGTGAGATCTTCCTCAAGCGTCATGGAGATCGTGTAAGTAAGGATCTGGTCAAGACCGATGGTTTTCCAAGTGGTATCGGTCCATCTTGCCTTATAACCGGAAGCATGCCAAGCATTGGTTTCTTTTTGGTAAACCCAACGTTTTTCAAGCTGACCGTCTTTACCGGTAGGACGCATGCAGACGAACTGCAAGCAACGCATCGGACCGATGGCAAAACCGTTGTTATAGTTCTGACCGTAGGTAGAGAAGTCATCGATAAAACGAGTGCCGTCAGGGTTGGTAACACCAACGGGGTTCGCTACAAGCTCTACGGTGTAACCGCCGGTGGGAAGGAGGCTTTGATCGAGATAGAGACCGAAGGTGATATCCTTTTGGAACTCTTCCCAAGTCTTAACGATGGTAAAACCACCATCCTCATTGAGCGTCCATCCGGAGCCGCGGAGGGTTGCAAAAGAGCCCTGCTGTACGCCGTTGAACCAGCTGATAGGAGCACCGTTGCCGCCGATCGCGCCGGTATTGAAGCCGCTGTATGCGGCAAGAAGCATGGTAAGACCGTCGGTAACATAGAGACTGTCAGCAAGACCGCTGTCATTACCGAGGATATCGGTAACCGTCTTAAGAGCTGCCTCAAATGCTTCGGTATCGAGGTCAAAGCCGTTGCCGGCAAGCATGCTATCAACAATCGTCTGTGCTTCTTTGCTAAGAGCCATGTACGCCGTCATATCGGCACCGCAGTATGCGGCAAGGTCGACAAAGCGGTTGTGTTGCATTTCCGTAGAAGTAAGAACTGCATCATATACACGGATCGAATATGCGGAAACAGGAATCTGGCGGAAGAGCTGGAAGGACTGACCTGCCGCATCGGAACCGATGTAATAGATCTCACCGGCTTGGGCAGCGTTGGACTTGTAGGTGCCCTTCAATACCATACTTCCGTTTTTATTGATTTCATAAACAGCCTGCTTGCCACCGGTGATATCGGATTCGTCACGGGTGATGGACTGCAAATAGATATCATCATCAGGACGGACATCGCCCCAGAGCTGATGGTTAAAGCCGGACTGCTGCCAACCGGTAGAGGGTTTAGCAACATACCAACGGGTACCGCGGCTTGCACCGGTAGCGTCGATAGGACCGGTACGGGAAACGAAGTTTTTCAAAAGACCGATTGTCTCGGCAGGAGACTCGTTATAGGTAAGCTTCAAATTGACGGGGCAAACAGAACCGTCAAGATAGGTGAAGTACTCATACGCTACAACATACTCTACGGTAAAATCGGGAGAAGCGATGAGCGAAGGCTCAAGCTGCATATATACGCCCGATCCGGAGTTGTAGGTACCGTTTTTACCGGTAGTGTCAAAGTTCATATCGTAACCGACACCGCCGTCTTGGCGAAGCTTCCAATAACCCTTACCGGTAGCCTCATCGTACATTGCACCTTGGAAAACGATATCATTCATACCGACCTTATCGCGCCAAGACTTGTTGACAAGGTCGAGCGAAGCACTGTTGTCACCGTATGCAGAGAAGAGAGCCACAAGGCTACCGCCATTCGCGGTAGGATTGCCGTCAGCACCGGCATAGAGCTTATCATAGTCGGTCATAGCACGCATGGCAGCTTCTTTTTCGGCATAATCAAGTACGCCGTCAAGAGCTTTGGTAAACTCCTCGTTGCCTGCATCAAGCGTGAGAGCCTCGGTGGACTTGATGTACATTTCCTTCAATCTGTCTTCAAGTGCATTGAAGGCGCCAAAGTCAACGTCGTTGAGGATCATCTTGTCGGCAAAGTCATTGAGTTTCTTTTCATCTGCGGTCAAATGGCGGTTGTAAACACGAACCGCATAAGCCGTACCGCAGGTGTTGGAAAGAAGGTCAAACTTATAATTGGCAAAAGGCTTATCGCCGGAAACGGACGTAGAGCTCGTGCCATAAGAAACGGTATAGCTTTCACCCGCATCAAGTTTAGACTTTTGAACGCGCAAAACAGCAGCCTGATCATTATAGTTCACAAAGAAGGAAGTGTCCTTAAGTGCACCGCCGTATTGAGTGCTGCCTGCGGTACCGTTATGTACTCCCCAGTCGGAAGAACCGGTGTACCAACGGGTTTTACCTGCGCCATTACCCCAAGCGTTGTCGCCGATGAGATTGGTCCAATGCGTGCAGTGCAAAGTACCGAATACAAACGCAGAGGTAGACATGTACTGACCGTTGAGAGTCTTATCCTTGGTAAAGGTCAACTCAACGTTTTCGGGAGCTACGATGACATAAGTGTCAAGCTTTGCTGTGCACTTTGCCATGTAAGAGCCGTTGCCCTCACCGTCAAGCTTTACGCTGACAGCGGAACCGTTGATCGTAAGATCAACCGTTGCATTGGCTTCGCCCTTGAGGGTTACGGTATAATAGCAGAGGTTGGTGTAATCGGTTGTGCCGTTGTTACGAGTCAAGAGGGTGAGGCCCGAGATAGTATAGGTAGCCTTACCGTCGGCAACGGTTTTTTCAACCGTACCGGTCTCTTGCTCTGCATCGTGGATTTCACGAAGCTTCACGGAACCGACAAATTCAACCGTGTAGCTATCGGAGGCAATGAGAGCAAGAGGCAAGCTGATCTTATTCGCACCAACGGATTGATTGGTGAAATAAGAGAAGCCCTTATCGCCCTTTACCCAACCGGTAGTATTCACGATGGGCTCTGCGCCTTCTTCAGCGGGCTCGGTGGTCGAACCCAAGACGCCGCCGCCAATGGTAGCGACAAGCCCCTCATCGGTAGATTTTTCAAAACCTTTGGTGGATGCATTATAAACCTTTGCATACCACTTACCATTCTCGAGATCAAGAGTGGTGCTCTTGGTGTCATAGGCATCGAAAAATGCCACAAGCCCGTCGGTTACGTAATAATCGTAAAAGCTCGACACGGCTTTAGAGTCTTCATTCTTGGTGAGCTCATTGTTTTCGTCTTCCACCGCTGTTTCCGATGCACCGGAGCCGAAGGTAAAGATCGGCATTGCGGTAAGAAGCATGCAAAGAACCAACAAGAAACTGAGGATTCTCTTCTTCATACGTTTTTCTCCTTTTTGCTTCGTATTTTAGTGCTTTTTCATAAAAGCACACAGATACCTAATCATATTCTACGATATTTTTCCTCAAATGTCAAGACGTTTCATTCATTTTAGTTAAAAATGACGAAGCCAAAAATGCATTTTTGTGCGAATTCCCAAAACGGCATTTTTGTTTTTGTGGAAAATGCCAAACACGTCTTCACACTTCCTTCACGATTTAGAGCGAGGAGAGCAAAATTTCGGCATCACCCTCTGTTTTGCACATGCCGAGAGACGCGGGCAAAAGATAGCTTTCGCCTTTTTTGAAAGGAAATCTTTCCTTTTTATATATGAGAGTGCCTTCGCCTTCCGTGCAAAGAAGATGAACAAAGCTCTCTTCCGTTACCTCAATTTCTCCATTTTCAGCCTTTGTGCGTTTTACACGGAAATAAGGGCAGACAGCGAGGTATTCTTCGCTTTCGCCGCGCGCGTAGCGAACGGCATTGATCTCTTCCTCGGTAAAAGGGCGTACCACGTCGAGTGCTTTCGCAACATGCAGCTCGCGCGGCTTACCGTCGGGACCTTTGCGGTCAAAATCGTAAACGCGGTAGGTAAGATCGGAGTTCTGCTGAATCTCGGCAATAACAATGCCGGCTCCGATGGCATGGAGCATGCCGGAGGGAATGAAATAGCATTCGCCTTTTTTTACAGGTACTTCACGCATCACCGAACGGTAATCGCCCGTACGGACGGCGGTGCGAAAGTCTTCCCTGCCGAGCCCGTCTTTAAGACCGTAGATCAGCTTTGCGCCCTCTTCCGCCTCGGCGATGTACCACATTTCGGTTTTGCCGGGATCGTTTTCGTTGGCGAGCGCATAAGCATCATCGGGATGCACTTGTACGGAAAGAGAATCGGCGGCATCGATCCATTTGATCAAAAGGGGGAAACGCTCTTCCCGATAGCCTTTCCCGATGAGATCTTTACCGTAATCGGCAAAGTAATCGAGAAGAAGCATACCGGCTTTGTCTCCGTTTTCGATCATGGAGCATTCATCGGGCGTGCGGCAGGTAAGCTCCCAGGTTTCCGAGAGCTTATCGCCGTCATAATACTTTCCGTAGCTGTCTTTGAGTTTATGTCCGCCCCAAAGCGCCGTTTTGGCGATATAACTGAGCTTCAGGGGGTAAAGATACGTACTTTCATCCATCAACGGTTTACCAATACCTTCTTTTCATAGTCACGCACCGCAGAAAGCCATGCGTCTCTGACGGGAACACCCATCATTTCGCAATAATAATCCCAAACGGCACCGAGAGGATAGCACTTATGCTCTTCCGTCAAGGCAAGGCGTGCGGTATAGTCCCCTTCGAGCTCAAGCTTTTTCCACATTTCGACAGGCTCCAAAAGTGCTTTGAGCAAAGCTTTTTGCATATTGCGAGTACCGATTACCCATGCCGCTACGCGGTTGATCGAAGCATCAAAATAGTCGAGCCCGATATGGGTGCGTTCGATAAGGCCTGTGCGTATAAGACTTTGCGCGATGGCGGCAAGCTCATCGTCAAAGGTAACAACATGGTCAGAGTCCCAACGGACGGGACGGGAGACGTGGAGAAGCATCTCCTTCGTATAGAGAAGAACGGAGGAAATCTTATCGGAGATCATTTCGGTGGGATGGAAATGACCGGAGTCAAGCGTATAGGAAATGCCGCGGCTGACAGCATAGCCGAGCGCAAACTCATTCGAGGAAACGGTATAGCTCTCCGCGCCAATACCGAACACCTTAGACTCAAGAGAATCCATTTCGTATCTTTCGTCTACCTTTTCGCGGCGCATTTCGTCCAAAGCCTCCATCATACGCATACGGGGGCCTTCTTTATCGACGGGAACATCCTTGGAACCGTCCGGGAACCAGTGGTTAACCATGCATTTGGTGTTCAGTGCTTTACCCATTGCCTCGGCGATCTTGCGAGAACCTGCGCAATGCGCTACCCAATAGTCGCGCACGGCTTTGTCAGCGGAGGAAATGGTATATCCGCTTGCCGCCATGGGATGCGAGAAGCAGGTGGGGTTATAATCAAGCCCTATACCGCGTTCGCGCGCATAATCGATCCAAGAGGAGAAATGGCGGGGGGCAAGGTCAACGAGATCGACCTTTTCCTCGGTATCGGCATAGATGGCATGAAGATTGAGACGGTTTTTACCGGGAATGAGCGAAAGTGCGACATCAAGATCGGCGCGGAGTTCTTCTGCTGTCTTGGCTCTGCCGGGATAGTTACCGGTTGTCTGAATACCGCCGGAAAGCGCAGTATCCTGAAACAAAAAGCCGAGAACGTCATCGCCTTGCCAACAATGGATGGAAACAGGAATCTTTTTAAGGGCTTCGATGGCGGCATCGGTATCAACACCGATCTCGGCATACACCTCTTTCGCCATACGGTAAGCGGCAAGAATTTTATCGTTCATTTCTATATCCTTTCTTTTTACGCCTTGCCGCTTTTGCCGAGGTATTTTTTGTACTCGTTGTAAGCGCTATCCCAAGCGGCGGCATTGTCGGGCTCATAGATCTTCAAAGGCGTGGAATCCTTGATGATGGCGCGTGCGGCTTTCCAATCCGCGATCTCGCCCAGCGCGATCAACTGAACGGCAATATTGCCCATAACGGTGGCTTCTACAGGGCCTGCTACAACGCGCACACCCGTAGCATTTGCGGTCAGACGGCAAAGAAGCGTATCCTTGATACCGCCGCCGAGCATGTTGATTTGAGTAAAGTTCTTACCCGACACCTCGCGCAAAGCCTCATAATTAAGCTTATACTTCATAGCAAGGCTCTCGTAGATACAACGCATGATTTCACCGCGCGTTTCGGGAACATACTGACCGGTGGCACGGCAGAATTCCTGCACGCGTTTCGGAAGATTGCCCGCAAGCTCAAACTCGGGCGCATCACAGTCGATGAAGCAACGGAAGGGTTCGCATGCGAGTGCTTCCCTCTCAAGATCAGCATAAGAAACATCGAAGCCCTCACGGATCCACTGACGGCGGGATTCTTGAATGAGCCAAAGTCCCATGATGTTTTTAAGGAAACGGGTGGTTCCCATGTAGCCGCCCTCGTTGGTATACTGAATCGCTTCGGATTTTTCATTGATAACGGGAGCCGAAAGCTCGGTGCCGAAGAGCGACCATGTGCCGCAAGAGATGTATACGAAATCGCCCTCCGTGGGTGCCGCGGCAACGGCGGAAGCGGTATCGTGCGTGCAAACGGCGATGACGGGAATGGGCTTGCAATCGAACTCATCGCACAGCTCCTTAGAGAGCATGCCGTAGCTTTCGCCGGGAGCGATGATTTCAGGGAGAATGGAAGTGGGGATACCGAGACGGGTAAGAAGCTCGGTGTTCCAAGTTTTATGTACGGGATCAAGGAAGTTGGAGGTAGACGCGATGGTTGCCTCCGCGCGCTTGGCACCCGTGAGGAAATATGCCATAAGGTCGGGCATAAAGAGGATTTTATCGGTCATCGCCATAATCTCGGGGCGGTATTTTGCCATATAGTAGAGCTGATAAAGCGTATTGATACGCATGGTCTGCGTACCCGTCAAAGAATAAAGCTCTTTAGAGGAAACGGTTTCAAACACCTCCTCGGGCATGCCGACGGTGCGCTCGTCGCGATAGTGATTGGGATTGGAAATCAGCTCGCCATGCGCATTCAGCATGCCGAAGTCAACACCCCAAGTATCGATACCGATTGCATCGATCTGATGTTCTTTTACAGCCTTATTGATGGCAGTCTTTACTTCAAAAAGAAGACGCAAAACGTCCCAATACATTCTGCCGCCCGTACAAACGGTGTCATTTGAAAAACGATGAATTTCGGTTACGTTGACGAGCTTGCCGTCATATTCACCGATCATAGCTCTGCCACTGGATGCACCAAAGTCAAATGCCAATACTTTCTTTGCCATAAAAAGCTCCTTTTCCCGCAAACGCGGAATCTTTTTTCTTTATGTATGGGGATATCTTACAAATATCCCATGATACACTAAAATATATTGTAGCATAAAAAAAGAAATTTGTCTACCGTTTTTCCAAAAGTTTATTTTTGAACGAAGAAAAAATCAAAAAACGAAAAAACGCCTTTTTTTCTTAAAATTTTAGGCAAAAAAGACCAAACTTTTTTCATAAAACCATTGTTTTTTTGGTTTTTTTGTGCTACAATGGATTACGGAAGTAAAATCCATTTTTACTATATTTTTAGAGAGGTACAAACAAATGGCAAAAAGCAGACTTATCGGCGGTTATCCCGTCATCGGCATTCGCCCGACCATCGACGGTCGTCGCGGTGCGCTCAAGGTTCGCGAATCCCTTGAGGATCAAACCATGAACATGGCAAAGGCTGCCGCAAAGCTCTTCGAGGAAAACTTGAAGTATTCGAACGGTGAACCCGTAAAGGTCATCATTGCGGACACCACCATCGGCCGTGTAGGCGAAAGTGCCGCTTGCGAAGAAAAGTTTAAGAAGGCAGGCGTTGAAATCACCCTGACCGTTACTCCCTGCTGGTGCTATGGCGCGGAGACTATGGATATGAATCCCACCACCATCAAGGGTGTTTGGGGCTTCAACGGTACCGAGCGTCCCGGTGCGGTTTATCTCGCATCCGTTCTCGCTACCCATTCTCAGAAAGGTCTTCCCGCATTCGGTATCTACGGTCACGACGTTCAGGATATGGACGACACCTCCATCCCTGCTGACGTAGAAGAGAAGCTTCTCCGCTTCGGCCGTGCGGCTGTTGCTGCCGCTTCCATGCGCGGCAAGTCCTACTTGCAGATCGGTTCGATGTGCATGGGTATCGGCGGTTCTATCATCGATACCAACTTTATCGAGGACTATCTCGGCATGCGCGTTGAGTCGGTTGACGAGGTTGAAATCATCCGCCGAATGACTGAAGGCGTTTACAACAAGGCTACTTATAAGAAAGCTCTCGAGTGGGCGAAGGCAAACTGCAACATCGGCTTTGACAAGAATCCTCCCGAGCTTCAGAAAACCGAAAAGCAGAAGGAAAAGGACCTCGAGTTCGTTGTTAAGATGATGGTCATCATTAAGGACCTCATGAACGGCAACAAGAATCTGCCCAAGGGTTGCGAGGAGGAGATGGTTGGTCACAACGCCATCGCCGCAGGCTTCCAAGGTCAGAGACAGTGGACCGACTTCTATCCCAACTGCGACTTCCCCGAGGCTATGCTCAACACTTCCTTTGACTGGGAAGGCGCACGTGAGCCCTACATCCTCGCTACCGAGAATGACGTTCTCAACGGTCTCGGCATGCTCTTCATGAAGCTGCTTACCAACCGTGCTCAGATCTTCGCTGACGTTCGTACCTACTGGTCGGGCGAGAGCGTAGAGCGCGTAACCGGCTACAAGCTTGAAGGCAAGGCAAAGGACGCAAACGGCTTTATCCACCTCATCAACTCCGGTGCCGCTTGCCTTGACGCGAACGGCGAAGCTGTAGATGAAAACGGCAACCACGTTATGAAGCCTTGGTACGACATCACCGAAGAGGATCAGAAGAAGATCATGGCAAACTCCACTTGGAACTATGCCGACGTCGGCTACTTCAGAGGCGGCGGTTATTCTTCCCGTTTCGAAACCAAGTATGAGATGCCCGTTACCATGATCCGTTTGAACCTTGTAAAAGGTCTCGGTCCCGTGCTTCAGATCGCAGAAGGTTGGACGGTTGCACTTCCCGCTGACGTTTCCGACGCTCTTTGGAAGAGAACCGACTACACTTGGCCTTGCACTTGGTTCGCTCCTCGCTGCGACGGCAAGGAAGGCTCCCCCTTCAAGACTGCTTACGAAGTCATGATGAACTGGGGCGCAAACCACGGCGCTATCTCCTACGGTCACATCGGTGCCGACCTGATCACCATGTGCTCTATGCTGCGTATCCCCGTATGCATGCACAACGTTCCCGAGGAAGAAATCTACCGTCCCGCTTGCTGGAATGCATTCGGCATGGATAAGGAAGGCCAGGACTACCGCGCCTGCGCTACCTACGGTCCTATGTACAAATAATCATAGCGCAAAAAAGTGGCGGTCTCTGACCGCCACTTTCTGCTATTTCAGAAGATTCTTACGAATCGCCAGCATTGCTGCATAATGCAATGCAGTCTCCCCGTCTGTTTTTTTCATCACACATTCCATGAAAATGTCAATTTATAGGAGGTCAAAGATCATGTTAAAGAACGTACCCGCCATTTTGTCCCCGGAACTTCTGAAGGTTTTAGCAGAAATGGGTCACTCCGACCGTATTTGCATCGGTGACGGCAATTTCCCCGGCGCATCCATGGCAAAGGCAAAAAACGCCATTTTCCTCCGCGCCGACGGGCACGGTGTCCCTGAACTGCTGGATGCTATTTTGCAGGTATTCCCATTGGATACATACGTAGATCAGCCCGCCATACTAATGGAAAAGATGGACTGCGATAAGGATCTGGTGATCCCCGTTTGGGGTGAGTATAAGGCCATCATCGCCAAGTATGACGACCGGGGTGCGGATGCTGTAGGCAACATTGACCGGTTTAAGTTCTACGATGAGGCAAAGGACTGCTACTGCATCGTCCAGTCCGGCGAGACTGCCATCTATGCCAACATCATCCTGCAGAAGGGTGTTATTAAGTAATTATGGTTCGACTGGTTTCCGTCATTGAAACGGCGCTGCCGGTATTTCTCGCGCTGGCGATGGGCACACTCTGCCGAAAAACCGGTTTTTTAAGCCGGGAAGGCGTGGACGCCTTGAAGAAAGTCGTGATCAACCTGACATTGCCTGCCGTTCTGATCAACGCCTTTGCATCCGCGGAGTATTCCCTGTCCACCCTAACTATCCCGGTTTTTGTGTTCCTGACTTGCTGCCTGGCCCTCGGCTTGGGTTTTCTGACGGTCCGTTTAAGCAATACCAGAGGCAGACTGTCCGCGTTCTTGGCACCCGGCTTTGAGGCCGGCTTGCTCGGCTATGCGCTGTTTGCCTTGCTGTTCCGGGATAAAAGCATTTCGGAATTTGCCATTTTGGATTTAGGGCAGACTCTGTTCGTCTTTACCTTGTACAAGTTCCTGCTGACCGGCAAAACCAGCTGGCGCGCAATTGGAAAGGATATGCTCACCTCCCCCATTCTGTGGGCTGTTGCAGTGGGCGTACTCCTTGGCGTTACCGGTCTGTACACGCAAATGGATGCGTGGGGCATTCGCGGAGTTTTGGACTCGGCCACGAGCTTTATCAGCGCACCCACCGCCATGATCATTCTCCTGTCTGTGGGCTACGACCTGGTTCCCAGGGAAATTCCCTGGAAGAAGACCGGCAAACTGATCCTGATGCGGCTTGTGGTCATGGCGATCATTTTGGGCGTTATGGTTCTGATAAACCGCACACTCCTCGGCGGTGTCATGTTTGAGGGCGCTGCCCTGCTGATGGTGATCCTTCCGCCTCCTTATGTAATCCCTGTCTTCGCGGATGAACCGGAAGAGCGAGTGCAGATCAGCTCTGCCCTATCTGCGCTGACCATGGTAACCATCCTATTGTTTGCTGTCCTTTCCGTTTTCATGAGCGGATAAAGGACCACGTAGTTGGAAATGACAGAAATCTTTTTCTGCCATTTCCAATAAGATTACACGGAGGGTTCTTTGTGGATATTCTCTATCAGGATCAGGATATTCTGGTTTTTCTCAAACCCGTGGGCATGGATTCCGAGCATGCGCTACCCCGCCAGTTGGAACAACAGGTTGGTGGAAAGATTTACCCCCTTCACAGATTGGATGTAAATGTAGGCGGTGTCATGGTCGCGGCACGCACATCTCAGGCGGCCGCAGAACTTTCTCGGGTAATCCAGGATGGCGGCATGGTAAAAGAGTATCTCGCACTGGTACATGGAACGCCACCGGAAACAGGTGACTGGGAAGACCTGCTTTTCAAGGACAGCCGAAAAAACAAGGTGTTTGTGGTAAAGCGATCCCGGGCAGGTGTAAAACAGGCACGCCTGTGCTTCCACCGGCTTACCGAAGGGGAATGCAGTCTTGTCCACATACGGCTTTATACCGGTCGCAGCCACCAAATTCGTGCGCAGTTCTCCTCCCGCGGTTACCCCCTTGTGGGGGACCACAAATACGGAAGCCGCAGCGCTGAGACAACGCCAAAGCTTTTTTCCTGCAGGATCTCTTTTCCTTATCGCAAGGAATATAGAACATTTGAAAGCTGCCCGGATTGGGTTTCTGAAGAAACGTGTCAAGACTGTACATTTAAATCAGACTGCTAAAATGAGCAGAAGCGCATCTGCAAGTGGTAAATGATACCCGGGTCATGATAGCCCTCTTGAGCCTTGTTCGGCACAACACGAGCATGCCTCATCCAGCAGGACGATCGGGCATATGTCAATTGCTTTGAAATGGTTCTCGGCAAGGTAACCCTGACCAATACCCTGCATGCTGCATTTGTGTAAAGAAAACGGATAATGATGATACCGGCAGCGCGCTTCCCGGTACGCTGCCGGTATAAAAAACGAGGAAAGTTTTCGAAAAAGGGTTGACAATTGTCCCATATTGCGTTATAATAGCGAAGCTGTGTGAGACACAACAACTTGCTGCTATAGCTCAGCCGGTAGAGC
>JAZNND010000058.1:0-13235 GCA_045580085.1 Eubacteriales bacterium | reverse complement strand
TCTTCCCTCACGCGGCGTCGCTGGGTCAGGCTTTCGCCCATTGCCCAATATTCCCCACTGCTGCCTCCCGTAGGAGTCTGGACCGTATCTCAGTTCCAATGTGGCCGTTCAACCTCTCAGTTCGGCTACCGATCGTCGGCTTGGTGGGCCGTTACCTCACCAACTACCTAATCGGACGCGAGCTCATCTTCGAGCGATAAATCTTTGACAGCTTAGCCATGCGACTTTGCTGTGTTATGCGGTATTAGCAGCGATTTCTCCCTGTTATTCCACACTCGAAGGCAGATTGCTCACGCGTTACTCACCCGTCCGCCACTAACAGTATTTCTACTGTCCGTTCGACTTGAATGTGTTATGCACGCCGCCAGCGTTCATCCTGAGCCAGGATCAAACTCTCTAAAAAATTATAACTTATCCGGCCTAAACCGGCTAAATCCTTTTTTAGAAGTTACTATCTTAGCTTCTTCTTACTTTTTCGAGTTTACTCAATGTGTTTTCTTAACGAGATTCCGTCTACACACACTTGTTTACACTTGCATGTTTTGTTCGAAATTCTGTTGTTCAATTTTCAAGGATCGATGCTTGTCTTTGAGATCTCTCTCGTGGACAGCTTGATTATTATAGCACAGCCTTTTCGGTTTGTCAACCCTTTTTTTCTGTTTTTTTCAACTTTTTTCTTTTTTGTCGAATTGCACAAGTTATATGTTTTTTATCGCGGGGTATACTATCCATACTGACCATAAGGAGGCACTATGGCAACATCTCTTATCCGCACATTCGTTATATACATCCTGCTCACCGCCACACTGCGTGTAATGGGAAAACGTCAAATCGGCGAGCTTGAAATCTCCGAGCTTGTTTCCACTCTCTTACTTTCCGAGCTCGCCTCCGCCGCTATCGGGGATCCTTCCATGCCGATGACTTTTTCTCTTCTTGCCATTCTCTTGATCGTTGCTCTCGAATTTTTGATCAGCAACATCAAAAACCGATCCCCTCTTTTAAAAAGGATTTTCGACGGCACGCCGAGTATACTGGTCCGACAAGGCCGCATCGACCAAAAAGAACTCAAACGCATGCGCATCTCGGTAGAAGAACTGTTCAGCGCGTTTCGTTTGCAAGGCATCGGCACACCCGAAGATGTCTATTACGCGGTTTTGGAACAAAACGGTCAACTTTCCGTGATCTTGCGCGCCGACCGAGCACCGCTTTCGGCATCCGATGCTAAGATACCCGTCAACGAAAAAGGCATCGCGCACACCTTAATCGTAGATGGAGAGATCAGTAAAATCGCGCTGTCTTCCTACGGTAAGAGCGAAGAATGGCTGAAAAGAGTTTGTAGGAAAAGGAAGCTCGCGATTGAAGATGTTTTTCTTCTGACCGCAGATGACAATGAGCATATATATATTATAAAAAAGGAAGAAACCGAATGAAATCATTAGGAGTATCTCTGGTTTTACTGTGTTTGATTTTTTCCGTTGCCGCTGTAGATTCGCTTGCTATGCACAAAGGGATCAAGGAAATGGAAAGCATTTACGACGAAATGGCGCAAGAAAACCGGGCAAATGCCACACTGTGCGGTACACTGCGAGAAGTTTTTCAAAAATACAGATGGCTTTTTTCCGTTTCCGTACAAATGGAAGTGGTAGACGGTATGGAAAATACACTCCTTCTTTTAGAAAGCGCACTCAAAAATGAAAGTGCCGCAGAATATTCCACGGCACTTGTAAGTTTTCGGTATGCGTTATACCGTTTGCGCGATGCAGCAATACCGTCACCCGAAACGGTGTTTTAGTCGGTAATATCAATGCGGAAGGTGAAGCTCATCTGCTTAGTCAACTTTTTCGGCGTAAGATCAATGAGATACGCCGTTTGCATCATGCAGGCGTGGTCGCTGTACTCTTCCGTTGAAAGAGAAGCGGTAAAAACTTCGGCATCGTAGGAAAGAACCGCGCCTTTTAATATGATTTTTCCTTCCTCGAGCATCGGTTTTTGACGGCTGATAAACCGTTCAATGAGACTTTTCGGCATTTCATCAAAAACGAAGGTATCGGTCAAAGTGACACCGTCCTCATCGCAAGAGAAGGTTCGCGCGGCATCCTTAAGATTTTCGTCCTCATAAGAAAAACCGTAATGCACGGAGAAGGTATCCTCACCAATTCTTTCCGCTTCGGCACGGGTTGTGCCCACCTTTTGCCACTCACCGTTTACAATCGGCACCGAATGTCCGCGCGAGGAATTGACAAGATAATCATATCGCGTTTCGTTTTGAAAATACTGCCTGGTATATTCACCGCTTCCAAGGTCACAAAGAACGCTTCCCTCCTTTGCGGTAATGAGAAAAGAGGCAATATCATTATGATTATGCGCCTCGCTGTTATGTCCGCCTTTGGCGGCGAGAGAATAGCGATCACTCTTGTGGATAAACCACTGCGCCTCCTCATAATAGAGCGTCTCCTTTTTCATGATCGCACCGTAATCAGCTTTGGGATCACTCCAAAGGAAGTGACGAATGATGCCAAGACTGCCCGCGCTGGCACTTTGAACAAAGAATTCATCGGCGGGATAAAAAATCATATCGGGATATTCACGCTTAAGAAGATAAGTATGCGCACGCGTGCAACGGTACTTTTCGCCACCATCTGAGAAAGAAACGGCAACATCACCTGTCAAACGCACATTTTGCGCAAACAGTGCCGCAATTCTAACATCTTCGCGCTTAAAATAATCGATGACTCCGCGTTCATGATCATGTGCAAGCTCCTGCTTTTCGGCTGGAAGCGTTTTTTCGGTATGAGAAAACAGCAGCTTGCCCTCGCTATAATTGCGAACAGCGTCGGCATAATCAAGAAATGATCCAAAACCATAATTCCAATAAGAAAGCCCTTCAAGGCAGCATCCATCCTTGCCATAGGAGGCAAGAAAAAGATTCATGGTACGATTGAAGGAGGGTTCGGCACGGCGGAACTCTTCCTCCGTGCCAAAAACCATCAAGCAAATGGCAGTCTGCGAAGTGCAAACCGCGCCCCAGTTGTTCGGTCCTTCCATCCACCAAAAGTGTCCTGCAAAAAAGGAGTCGATGATACGAGTGCGAACCATCCTAGCCATACGCTCACGAACAAAACCCGAAAGTCTCCCACCAAGAATATGATAGATAAGTGCCAAAAGCGCTCCTGTTTCGGTGGCGAAAAGATCGAGATACGATTCCCTTTTTCGGGCATCGACATACCCATCACACAAATGTGCCGGCACAGCCCATGTGGACTCCTCCAACACCGCCCATATGATGTCCTCAAGCGCATCGGTATACTTTTCATCGAAAAGGCGGCAAAGAACGGCAAGGCGCGCCATGCGGCGGCGACGTTCGAAATAAGGGCGCTCATATTCCTTTCGGTCCCCGTCACGCATAAAACGCAAATAGGACGAAAGCGGCAAAGGCGGAACGGGAGAAGAAAGATATTCCTCTCCATAAGCGATCAGCTCTTCCAATTCTTTCTTGTAAAAAGGATGTGTCTTAATTTCTGCCCACTTTTCAGGGGTGTTATTGGTTAATATTTCTCTCATGACAAACTTCCTTAAAGAATATCAAAACGAAAAGTACATACGATTTCTTTTTCAAGCTTTCGAGGAATAAGATCAATCAGATACGCCGTTTTGGTAGCATCCGCTTTGGGCGCATAGTCCTCCGAGGTGATTGAAATGTCGAAAGCTGTACTGTCGTAGCGCAGGCACACATCCATCAAACGCACTTCTCCCTCCGTCAAAACAGGCTCATACCACGACACGAAGCGATCCACTACGCTTTCGGGCATTTCATCAAAAACGAAGGTGTCGGTCAAAGTGATGCCGTCTTCATCGCAGAGGAAGGTACGAGAGAGGTCCTTCAAAGAAGCAAGTTCATAGGTGTGTGCGAAGCGGACCGAGAAGAAATCCTTCTCATCGGTTTCGACACCGGCACGGATCTTTCCGATTTTTTGTCCTTCTCCGTTGATAATGGGAACCGAATGACCGCGCGAGTTGCAAACGAGATGCTCATAACGATGCTCGGGCTCAAAATACTGCTTGGTATACTCGCCCGCGCCGAGGTCGACAAAGCTCATGCCGTTTTTCGTCGTGATGAGAAACGTACCGACATCGTTATGGTTATGCGATTCGTCGTTACTGCCGCCCTTGGCGGCGAAGGAGAAACGTTCCGCATTGCGGATAAACCACGCGCCCTCCGCGTAATAGACTGTACCAAGCTTCATGCGGTCTCCGTAAACGCCGTCGGGATCGCTCCAAAGCCAAGAGCGCACATCGTCCACGCACAGATCCGCCAAGGACATGTCGGGGTAAAAGATGTCGTTGGGATATTCGCTTTTGAGGTAAGACAACAAGGCTGGTCGGAAGAAATACTTTGACGGACCGTCCGAGAAGGAAACCGAGCATTCGCCCCGAAGGCGCATATTGGCAGCAAAAAGGGCGGACCTATAAACATTGTCACAGGCAAAATAATCAATTACACCGTCCTTGACAAAGGGGCGATCGCCGCAGAGTCTTGCCTCACGCTCGGGAATGGATAAGAACGTATGCGCGACGGGCGTAGAGGGGTGCATCCGCGTATAATTACGCACCGTATCGGCATAGCGGACGAAGTGACCAAAGCCGTAATACCAATAGGAAACACCCTCAAGGCAACAGCAATCATCGCCATAAGAGGCGAGAAACCGTGTGACCGTATCGTGCATGGTGGGCTCGGCACGGAAAAACTCTTCCTCCGTGCCGTAATGCGTGATGCAAAGCATCACGTTTGCACAGCAAACCGCGCCCCAGTTGTTTTTCCCGTTATACCACCAATAAAGGTGCTTAAAATAGGGCTCGATAATACGCTTTCTGACCATATCCGCCATACGTGCGCGGACACGGGCAGGGATGATATCGCCGAGAATCATATCGCACTCGGCAAGGCGCGCGCCCGTTTCGGTTGAGAAAAGTTCAAGGAAGGTATCACGCTGATAGGGATCGTCAAAGCCCTCCTTAATATGCGCCGGCGCCGCCCATGTAGATTCATCCATCACCGCCCACAAAGCATCGCACAAAGCCCCGAGATATTTTTTGCCGTAGATGCGCGTTAAAACGGTAAGCTCGCTGATGCGGCGGCGGCGCGCGTGACAAGGTTTTTCATACTCGGAACGGTTGCCGTCCTCCAAAAAGCGCATATAAGCGGTATAGGGGACGGGCGGAACGGGAGTAGAAAGATATTCCTCACCGTTTGCAAGGAGCTTCTCAAGCATTTTTTCATAAAAAGGATGTGTTTTGATCTGTTCCCACTTTTCGGGTGTATTTCCTGTCAAAAGAGCTGTCATCATCTATTCTCCTCTACGTCGGCGACGATGGCGCGAAGTGCATCCGCCGCAGCGGAAAGCGAATCGATGCGATCGTCATGCATAAACTCAAGCATCAAAGAAGTATTCGTTCCTTTGAAGTAAGAAAGATAGCGACACCAAATATCATGCCCATCGGCAAGAGGATATCTGCAGTCACTGTCCCAATGAAAAACATGGATATGGCGAGCAAAAGACGCGTGCACTGCCGCCGAATCAAGATTATAGCTCACCGTACGGTTTTGAAGAGGCTGCCAAAGACTGCCGACGTTTTCGCGGTCAATCTCCGCCAACAAGGCGACGGTGTTGTGATATTCATCGGTAACGGTATCACGGTGGCATTCAAAGCAGATGCGAAGCCCATACTCTCGGGCAATATCCGCAAGCGTCTGCGTCTCACGAACGAACGCCGCCCTATCGGCTTTGCGAAAACGGTCAGAGGATTGCTTGCCGCCCCAAATACGAACGAACGGTGCACCAAGTGCTTGGGCGGTTTTCATAAGTGCGTGCATTTTTTCCTCGCTGTTATCCTCTTCGCCGATCTTATAATAAGAACCGTAAGCGGAAACCGTCAGTCCCGCCTTTTCGGTCAATTCTTTGACACGAAAAGCATTGGCGATATCTCCCACGGGCACATGTACATCTCCTCCCCACTCAACGGAAGAAAGCCCCGAGGCACGACATGCGTCGAGAATCTCTTCTACGCTCTGTTTACGAAAAGAGATGGAAACCAGTCCTAACGTGAACATATTCTATAGGTTTTCCTTTCGTCAAAAAGTAAATATTTGTTTACATCAATAGATATTTTTGTGCTTGCGATACTCACGCCAAACATTTTCAAAGAAACCGCCGCCTTCAGGAAGAGGACGAACTTCGCGCCAAGTGACGGTGGGTTCGCCGTCGTCAAAGCGAACCAACTGAACCACACTGTCTTTTTCTCCGCTGTCAAGAACAAAGCGGAAATCATCTCCGAAATCACGCGGCGATACGCCGGCGGCATCGGTATACAGAGAGGAGCCACGCGTTTTTCCGCCCTCGTCGGCATAGTTTTTGATGGCGGTAAGAAGCATGATTTCGCAAACCAAAGCATCGCGGACAAGATAAGCCGTCAAGAGCTTATCGGCTCCGAGGTCTTCGGAAAGAGTCTTATAACGCGCACAAAGCGCAGGGATTGCATCGGCAATAACGGCAGGATTGCGGATAGCACCGCCGATGCGGCTCATGTCAAGACGCAGGTCTTCCAGTGTTTTGTTGGCATTCTCCGTACGAGAAAGAACAGATGCGGCAAAGGAAAGCTCGGATGCAACATCTTTTTCAACCTTAGAAAGCCAAACTTCCTCTTCCATGGGTTCACCCTGCCTTCTGTTGGCGATATACTGTGCAGCTCTCATGGAACCGACCTGGCCTGCATTGAGCGCACTGCCGCCGGGGCGATAAACGCCGTGGCTGCCTGCCGCCTCACCGACCACAAAGAGACCTTCAATTCCGCTTTGCCAGAAAAGGTCAATATCCGCGCCGCCGTTATTGTGCTGTGCGCAAAGCGCGATCTCCAACATTTCGGTACGGATATCCACCCCCTTTTCCATATAAAGATCAATCGCAGGCTGATTCATATGCGCCAATCTCTCAATGGGTGTACCGAAGAGTGCTTCGGCATTTTCAAGATAAGAATATGCCTCTTCCGTCAGCCGATCAAAAGGAACATTTTCTTTTCCGTTGGGATTCTTGCGAAAATCGAGATAAACGCGTCTTCCACGGAGCTTGCACTCACGGTATACAAGAAGGTCGATAATGGAAGAGCCCGAAAGCACCTTGCGAGAATCGAAAGGCCACTCATATCCTTTTTTGAAGATCATGGAGAGCATCTCGCCCTCGTCCTCAAAATACTCGCTCAAAAATTCATATTCTTTTCCGTCCGCATCAACCGAGACGAATCGGGGGAGCACTTGCATATAAGTGCCCGACACATTCCAACGGGGGCAGGTGGAAGCAAGTCCGAACTGCCATTCAGTGAGGTTTTTGCCGAGAACGCCCGCCTCAAAGAGCACGCCGGAGGAGCCTGTGTGACCGATGGGATAAACGGTATCGGCATAAGCACCCGCAGGACCGCCCGTAGCGAATACGATATTTTTAACGCGAAGTAGGTGCATTTCATTTTTATCGTTGACGCAAACAAGACCGACAGCACACGCTCCATCCTTCAAAATACGAACGGCATGCCAACCGTCAAACACGGCGATGCCCGCTTTATCAACGGCCTTTTCCAAGCATTCGGTCATAAGTTTGGAGGTCAAAGGCCCCGCACTGGTGGCACGGGCGCGGGGATCGTGGTCCGTTTTATAACCGACATATTCCCCATAGCGATTGGTAGGAAAAGGAACACCCAGCTCACAAAGATGAATAAAAGACGGAACGGAAAGGGCAGCCTCCGCATAAGCGATATCGCCGTCCACACATCTGCCGCGGAAGAAATCCTCCGCCATGGCACGGGGGGAATCGGCATAATCGCCGCAAAGGTTTAACTTATAATAAGTCTGCTTATCCGAACCCGTGTTGCGGGAAGTGCCCGCCTTGATGCCTTCGGTCAAAATACCGATATCGGTTTCACCGTACTCCGAAAGGCGAAGGGCGGCATTATAGCCCGCGGCACCGCTTCCGACCACTACCGTCGAAAGGGCGGTAACGGGAATTTCTTGATCTGCGATTTTTACAATTGTATCTGTCATATCATGATCATTCCTTTCTGTAGAAAAGGCGTTGGAACTTGATCGGCTCAAAGCTTACGGATGTGCATACCGCCGTCTACGGAAATAGACTGACCGGTGGTATAGCCGAGCGCACCGGAGCAAAGGGTATACACGGCATTGGCAACATCCTCGGGCATACCCCAGCGGGCAATCGGAATGAGACCTTCCGCAATAAGCTTATCGTATTTGGCTTTGACAACCTCGGTCATACCCGTCATAATAACACCGGGGCAAATCTCATTGACGGTGATATTTTCGGACGCAAGACGGTCGGCAAAGAGCATGGTTACCATAGAAAGTCCTGCTTTGGACACACAATATTCCCCGCGAGAAACCGAGGAGGTATATGCCGAACAAGAAGAAATATTGACGATAGCACCCGAAAGGGGTTCTGCGGGATTTTTCTCCTTGATCATCTCATTGGCAACAAGCTGGGTAAGAAAAAGCGTGCCTTTGGTATTGATATCCATAACGAAATCATAGCTCTCCTCTGTCATTTCGAGAAGATCGCGGCGCACTTTGGGCGCGACGCCCGCTACATTGACGAGTGTGTCCACGCCGCCAAACGCCGCCAATGTTGCTCCAAGCAATGCTTCACGGTCGGATGCGGATGCTAAATTACCCTTAAAGTATTGAACTCGCGCACGGTCAAATGCCGCAAGCTTATCCGCAACCTTTTCCTCATCCACCACATCCATGCACATTACGCGATACCCTTCCGCATAAAGTTTTTCAACGGTCGCATAGCCGATACCGCCCATAGCACCTGTTACAATAGCAATCTTTTTCATATCGTTTTTCCTCTTTTTCTGTTTTATTTGCCGAGCACGAGCTCGCGATAAAGTTTAGCATAGATTTCAGCATCTCTGACGACACAGCCGGGTGTACCGCCGGGGCGGCGCATGATTTCGGTGCATTTGCCGCATGCCATGCAAAGCTTGGATTTATTCATGGCGTTGCCCATGACAAGGTCGCGTGCGACATCGGGATAGGCAAGCGTTTGTCTGCCGAAGCCCGCAAAGTCAAACCAGCCCTCGTTGATGGCGGCGGCGGTGACATAGGGAGCTTCCGTACCGAGAAAGCTGATACCGGAGCTGATTACGGCAACATCGGGAATGGTCGCGCGAACCTCGGCAATACCGGAAAGCATACGGTGCACACCGTAAAGCGGATGCTCGGGCGGTGTATAGGTGCCGTGTGCGTAAGGACGGTTAACATGAGGGTTGAAATAAGGATTTCCCATGGTGAAATCAAGGAGTTTTACGCCGTGTGCCGCAAGATCCTTGACAAGAGCGATGGGCTCGGTAAAATCGGGGGTAATGCTTCCGTCGTCCTTTGCGCCGAAGCCGTAGGGACGGGGGAAACCGTCATAGATATTCAATCGGGAGGTAATTAAGAAATTACCCTTCACCCCCGCGAGCGCGCCGTAAACCGCTTCACGGAACAGTCTGGTACGGTTTTCAAAGCTTCCGCCGTATCTGCCCTTTCGCTCGAAAGCGGAAAGCGTTTCGGAAAGAAGGTATCTGTGGCAGCACTTGATATCCGCGCCGTCAAACCCTGCCTCTTCGGCAAGGGAGGCTCCCTCTATTAACTTTTCGCAAACCAAATCCAAGTACTCGTCCGAAACGATGCGGGAAGAATCAATGGGATTTTCTTTTTCAAAAATAGGATTATTATAGGCGATCAAAGGCGCGGGAGTTCCCTCGGGTTTGGAATACCTGCCGGAGTGCGTCACCTGCAAGATCACGATGGGCTCATAGCCGTTTTTTGCCATGCAAGCGGACTTGATCTCCTCCACCTCACGTTTAAAAGCGTCAAGATTGTCTTTGGTAATATAACTTTGGCGGGGATTTGCTCTGCCCTCGGGCAGCACAGCGGTTGCTTCATACCAAATAAGCCCTGCGCCACCCTCGGCAAAGCGGCGATAGCGGCGGCGCGTTAACTCATCGGGCGTACCGTCAGCATGGCTGTCGCATCCCTCCATGGCTTGATAAACGATACGATTGGCAAACGTCTTACCGCCGACAGTGATAGGAGTTCCCAATACGGAAATATCACTTTCATAAGGCAGTTTCACAGAAGCTTCTGCTTCCAAAACAGCAAGTTCTTCTCGATTCTTTGGCACATTCACGGTTCAATTCCTCGCTTTTTTTGAATTTTACATGTTTTTTTGCTCAAAACGAAAAAAACAGCAAAAAAAGTATAGACATTTCGTTATATTAAGTATATAATAATAAATAGAAAAAAGCTATATCGAATTTGCGAAAATATATATCATTTTTGCTTTTTCCAAAAAAAGGAGGAACCGTATGAAATCTGTATTTATGGGGCTTGAAAAGAACATTGACTATGTTTATGACGAAGCTTCCTTCAGCCGTCTGCACGAACTTTGCGATCTTTGCCACGCCCCCGTCATCACCAAGGAAAACATCGAAGAGTACGCGGATCAACTGAAAGATACCGAATTTGCTTTTTCGACCTGGGGCATGGAGCACTATACCGTTGAGGAAATTAAGAAATATTTTCCTTCTTTGCGCGCCCTCTTCTATGCGGCAGGCACGGTTAAGGATTTTGCCCGTGAGTTTTTGGAAGCAGGTGTTAAAGTCTTTTCCGCATGGGGCGCAAACGCGGTTCCCGTAGCCGAATATGCCGTCGCGCAGATCATTTTGGCAAACAAAGGATTTTATACAGCACTCCACCTTTGCACGCAAAATCCTGCGGATCGCGATTCCGCAAAGGCTATCTTCAAGGCGCACAAAGGCAATTACGGTGCCCGCATCGGTCTTTTAGGCCTCGGTATGATCGGTACGATGGTAGCTGAAAAACTGGAGGATTATGAGCTTGAAGTGGTGGCGTTTGATCCCTTCTGCTCTGTTGAAAAGGCAGCTTCTCTTGGCGTAAAGCTTGTATCCCTTGAGGAACTTTTTGCCACCTCTGACGTTATTTCCAACCATCTCGCCAACAAACCTGAAACCGTTGGCATCATCAATCACGAGCTCATTTTCTCCATGAAAGAGGACGCTACCTTTATCAATACAGGGCGCGGCGCGCAAGTAGATGAGGAGGCTCTTGCCGAATTTATGGCATATCATCCCTTCGCCACTGCCGTACTTGATGTTACGGATCCCGAGCCTCCGCTTCCCTCTTCGCCTCTCTTCGGCAAAATGAACATTTATCTTACCCCTCATATCGCGGGTAGCTCCGGAGACGAGGTACACCGCATGGCGAAATTCATGTGCGAGGAATGCGAAAATCTCCTGGAGGGCAAGCCTTGCCGTTGGGAAGTCACGCTGGACATGCTCAAAACCATGGCATAATTTCTGAAAATTTCTATATAAAAAGGGAACTGTTTCGACAAGGAAACAATTCCCTTTTTTGCAGTTGAAAGCACAAGTCGTTATTCACTCCATATGCTGTCAAGATATGCCAAGCGCGCGGTGAGCCAAGCCTTTAAATAGTCCGCCGCAAGGCTTTGCGCGGTTTGCGTATCCTTGTAGGTGTTCAATACATAAACAACCTCTCCGTTGCCGTCCGTAACGCGGGCAGACCATTTTTGATGATTTCTGATATAGCTGTTTTGATAAACTTCTTTTTCCGTGTCGATCAAACGAATCACGCCGTCAAGAACGCCATACGCTTTCATCTCTGCCCACTTTTCACGCACCATCTCATCAAACCAATCTTCGCCTATCACCAATCGGAACCAAGGATTTTGGCTGATAGCGGCATAAAGTTCGTTTGGATTGTCACAGTTTCTCTTGTTGATGATGCCGAACGCAGAATCAAAATCCCAAGGTGCCTCAAAGGTCACCTTTTTATTGCCTTCGGCTGTCATATCAAGCGAAAGATAAAAACTCGACCAGTCCACATCAAGATCGCAAGCAATCTCATTCAAGATATAGCTATCAACCAAGGACTTTAAGTCGATGACAGCACCAAGTGTCTCTTTTGCGCTTTTATATTCGGGAGCGAGCTCAACGCCGCTATAATCCGCTTTCATCTTATAATACTCGCCGTGATAAGCAGCTCTGTAGGCAATATAAAATACATGATTCATATAGTCTTTCAAAAAGGCAAGCTGTTTTGAATCGTTGATATCGCTTTTGACGGTATACCCCTGCGCGGCGGCAGGAACACCTTGGTAATTCATAACAAAGGTGGGATCTCCTCCCGGCATGGAGTTTTCTTCATGGTAATAAGCATCGTATTCAAAAAAATAACCGATATCCGTGCCGGTATACTGTTTGGGCACGGCAGGCACGCCCCCTCTGCCGTCTTTCACCTCTTGCTGTTCCACAAGCAGATATACGCCCCAATACTCTCCGTTTAAATAAACCTCTACATGGCGAAAATCGGTGCAATAATAGCCATCGGAACCCAAGATTGTGTTACCTAAATAAAAGGCAACGGTGTTATTCATCAAAGAAAGATCCTTCCAATCGGCAAGAAGCACCCAGTTTTTATACGCCTCACCGCCGTGCAAGCCAAAAAGACCGGTTTCTTCTTTAAACTTGATGCGAATCGGCTTTTTCTCATAGTCTAACGTATAGTTGCCGCGCACCTTGACATCGGCATCGACTGCGTTTATTTCGTATTCTTCCGCGCAACGGCCGGTAGAGATCAAAGCTTCCGCATATTCGATTTGCCCCATGAGCTTAGAGTATCTTGTATACTTGGTTGCCCATTCGTTATCATCATCGGTGCTGATATAAATGATGGGCATCTCCTCTTCAATCAAAGGGAAATAGCTGTATGCCTGTTTTTTATCCACTCCGTCATCGGGAGTTTCTTCGCCTTCAACTCCATCATCGGGGGTTTCATCGGTATCGGACGGCAATTTATCGTCCTCTCCCACATTATCCCCATTTTTTTCTGTTTGGCACGACGCCAAAGTTCCGATCATCATCGTCAAAGCAAGGAGCCATGCAAGAATTTTACCGCATTTTTTCATACTGTCACCTCGTTCGCTTTCGTTCAGGCTTTCCAACCGATAATAGCATATCATAAACATGCCGCAAAATCTTCGATTTTGTTCACGGAAGCATAACTTCCGTCTTGCGCACTGCGCAAGCGGCATATTTTCGATGGTATCCGCGCACGCGCTTCGCGCGAGTCGTCGCACAAAGTG
>JAZNND010000057.1:0-4891 GCA_045580085.1 Eubacteriales bacterium | reverse complement strand
CGTCACTGCCGACGGTTTTGAAAAGTACCGCGGCGTCAGCGACATCAAGAAGTATCTTTCCAACCTGTAATGAAACGCATCGGGGGGGTCTATGACCCCGCCGAATCAGCCTGAAAGGAAGAACATTATGACAGATCTTGTGGTCATCGGCGGCGGTCCTGCCGGTATGACGGCAGCGCTTTATGCACTGCGTAACGGAAAAAGCGTACTGGTGCTGGAAAAAACCGGCTTCGGCGGTCAGATCACCCATTCGCCCAAGGTTGAAAATATCCCCGGGTTTCTCTCTCTTTCCGGCAACGAGTTTGCCGAAAAACTGGTGGAGCAAGCACTTGAGCAGGGGGCGGAGATCGAATGCGCTGAAGTGCTGAAGGTCACCGACGGAGAAGAAAAGACCGTTCATACCGACAGTGGCGACTATACCGCACGTGCCATTATCATCGCAACAGGTGCACGTCACCGTTTGCTTGGCTTGGATGGGGAAGAGAAGTTCATTGGTGAGGGTATCTCTTTTTGCGCCGTTTGTGACGGTGCGTTCTATGAGAAAAAGACCGTTGCTGTCATCGGCGGCGGAAACTCTGCGCTCCAAGAGGCTTTGATGCTTTCCGAGCTTGCGTCTAAGGTTTATGTCGTGCAGAATCTCGATTTTTTGACGGGTGAGAAAAAACTTGCCGAGCAGGTCATGGCAAAAGAAAATATTGAAGTCATTTTAGGCACGGTTGTGGACTCTATCCGTGACGGAGAAGAGTTTTCTGGTATCACGCTGAAAAATACGGCGGGCAATATAACCGAGCTTTCTCTTGACGGTATGTTCATTGCCATCGGACTTGTTCCTCAAAATGAACCTTTTTCCGATCTCATTACGCTCGACGGCAGAGGCTATGCCGAGGCGGGCGAGGATACTCTTACAACGGCAAAAGGCGTGTTTGTTGCCGGCGATTGCCGCACCAAGCGCATTCGCCAGGTGGCGACCGCCGCCGCCGACGGTGCCGTCGCCGCGCTTGCCGCGTGTGATTATGTGGATTTCTTGAAATAAAACGAAAATGGGCTAACGCCGCAAGTTGTACGGTAACTTGCTTTGGTCGTTAGCTCCATTTTTTCTTTTGACGCGATGGCGCGGTTTTAAAATACTTTTTGTAAAGTCTTGAAAAATAACCGTAATGATCAAAGCCCAAACGCTCTGAGATCTCTTTTAAACTATAGTCCGTCTCAGCCAGCATTCGTTTGGCGATCTGCATTTTTTTCTCATTGACATATTCGGACACGGTTTTTCCGATCTCGGCTTTGAATAAGGTCGCGGTATACTCTTTGCTCAAATGCAAGTGCCTTGCCAACAGCACAAGCGAAATGTTTTTTTCGATGTTTTCTTCGATGTATTTTAACGCTCTTCTTATATGCGGATTTCCGGTTGGCAGACGTTCGTGATCAAGAAGCTCGAGGATAATATAGTGCAAAACACATGTCGCTTTTTCTTTGGAGTGGTAGAACAAAGAAAGGTGTTCTTCGGCAAAAAGAGAGAGAATTTTTCGAATGTCGGGTGTAACGGCATTTTCAAGAAAAATATCAAGCGGAATCTCAGATTCGCCTGCCCATTCAAAATTGAAGCTGGCATAATCCGCGCTTTCCCCCGCAATACGTTGGCGTAAACTTCCCGGAGGGAGCAAAATCACATCATTTTCCTTTAAAATATACTCTTTTTCATTGACGAAATAGGTTAAACTGCCCGAAAGCACCATGGTGAGATCGTAATAGTCAATTTTCTTGCATGGAATGGCGGCGGAGTGCTTAACCGATATGTTGCAGAAATGAAGGAGATTCTGGATTCTATTCATGATGCGCCTCTCATAAAATCTTAATATAGTGCAACAAATTAGAAAAAAACTTAATATATGTTCTTGTCATATACGGCTTCTTTTACTATAATGATTATAGTACATTCTTGTTGTTTTGACAAGATGTTTTTTTAGAGTCGTGCGAAAATCTTTTGGCATATGATACGTAAGAAAAAATAAAAAAGGAACGGTAAAATTATGAAACTTCTTCTTCTCGGCGATCTTGCCCCCACCCCTACCACAGCCCAACTCTTTCGTGAAAAACAGATTCCCACGCTTTTTGGCGACACTCTTTCCCTTTTTGAACAAACCGACTTTCATATTTGTAACTTGGAGTGCGCTCTGACCGATTCCGAAGAGAGCATCAAAAAGTTCGGTCCCGCTATCAAAGGTCCGAAGGAAACCGCGGAGGTCATGGCGCAGATCGGCATGGATCTTTGCTGTCTCAGTAACAACCATGTGTTCGATTTCGGCACCTCGGGAATGGCAGATACCTTTTCCGCTTTGCGTGAAAACGGAATTGACTATACGGGATTCGGATCGGATAATGAAGATGCCCGCCGTAATTATATCATCGAAAAGGATGGCAAAAAGATCGCCGTTATCGCCGTATGTGAGCATGAGTATTCCTACGCTCTCGAAAACCGCATGGGCTCCCGTGCCTTTGATCCCTACGAGACTCTTTTTGATGTTCGCGCGGCGAAAGAAACCTGCGATCGTGTAATCGTTCTCTATCACGGTGGCAAGGAGTTTTGCGAATATCCTTCGCCCCGTTTGCTTAAAGCCTGCCGTGCACTGGTGAAAAGCGGTGCCGATATCGTACTTTGCCAACACAGCCATTGTATCGGTTGTTATGAAAATTACGAAGGCGGACATATTCTTTACGGGCAAGGCAATTTCCATTTTGTTAAGCTACCCGCGATTGGTCCTGCATATTACGATATGTGGAACAGAAGTCTCGCTGTCGTTTACGATACCGAGAGCCATGAAGTTTCCTTCACTCCTCTTACCTGCACGGAAAATGGCATTCGTCTTGCTTCCGAAGATATCAAACGTGCCGTTTTAGAAGGTTTTTCCGCGCGTAACGCAACGCTGAAAGACGGTATGTGGCAGGAAGGATGGCATGCTTTTTGCGAAAACAATCGAAAAAATTACATCAATGTTATCAAAAATGCCGCCGTGGAAGGAGCTACCGAGGAGCAAAATGCCTTTTTCGCGCACTATCTCGATTGTGAAGCGCATAGCGACGTTTGGCGTGAGCTTTTTCCGACCTATAACCGCACCAATTGCGTGGAGGATAAGTAATGCTTCAAGAAGCGCTCAAGCAAAGAAATCTTCCTCCCCTTCGTTCGAGAGAGGAAATGCTCTCGCTTCTTTGTGAAGAAGAGTATGGGCAAATGCCGCCTCTTCCCGACACGATTCGTTTCGAAATGAAAGAAGATATCATTCCGAATTTTTGTGCCGGCAAAGCGAAAGCTCATACTGTTACGACGCACATGAGCATAAGCGGAAAGAAATTTTCCTTCCCGTTTACCGCGGTATTTCCGACAAAAGCAGGAAAATATCCCTTTTTCATCCATATCAATTTCCGCCCCGACGTGCCTGATCGTTACATGCCCACCGAGGAGCTTGTGGACCACGGCTTCGCTGTCCTCTCTTTTTGCTATCAAGATGTGACGTCCGATGACGGTGATATGACAAATGGCTTGGCAGGCGTTCTCTTGGAAGGCGGCGTGCGCGACGCAAACAGTGCGGGCAAAATCGCCATGTGGGCTTGGGCGGCACAACGGGTGATGGACTATGCCGAAAGCCGAAATGATATACTTGATCTTACGAACGCGTGTGTGTGCGGACACTCTCGCTTGGGAAAGACCGCGTTGCTGACTGCCGCCACCGATACGCGTTTGCGCTTTGCGTATTCCAATGATTCGGGATGCAGCGGTGCCGCGCTCACGCGCCAAAAACAAGGTGAAACGGTGAAAGATATCACGCGTTCATTCCCCTTTTGGTTCTGCGAAAACTATAAAAGATATAGTGAGAGGGAAGGAATAATGCCCTTTGATCAACATTTTCTTCTCGCCGCTATTGCACCGCGCTTTGTTTGCGTCGGAAGTGCAGAGGAGGATCTTTGGGCAGATCCCGAAAGCGAACAGCTTGCCTGCCTTGCCGCATCCCCCGCTTTTGAAGAAAACGGCGTTTTAGGTTTTCTTGGTCCCGATCGTTTTGCCGATGTAGGCGAAAGCTTTTTTGAGGGGCATGTCGGTTATCATAAAAGAGCAGGGAAACACTACTTTAGCCGCGAGGATTGGTTAAAGTTGATTGCCTTCATACAAATGCACAAGGCGAAATGAATTTTTTGCTTCGAAGTTGTTGACACAGTCTTCTCTTTGTGTTAAAATATTAGTGTGAAGTTCATATAAAAACAATAAATATGAATCTTGTATGATTGACAGAAAGGATGCCCTTTTAAGGCAGGGTGAACAACATGAAAAACATCCTATGGAAGCTTTTGGCTTTGGTGTTGGTGTTAACTTGTGTTTTGGTTTTTGCAGTTGCTTGCGACAGCGAAACCAATACCGATAACAGTGATACAACAGGTGATACCACCGATGACAGTGATACTCCTGAAGGCGGAAATAACCCCGAAGGCGGCGACACCCCCGGAGGTGGTGACAACCTCGAAGGCGACGACAACCCCGGAGGCGACGACAACCCCGAAGGCGGCGATAACCCCGGAGGCGGCGATAAGCCCGAAGGCGGCGACAACCCCGAAGGTGGTGACAACCCCGAAGGCGGCGATAACCCCGAGGGTGGCGACAACCCCGACGGCGGCGACAACCCCGAAGGCGGTGACAATCCCGAAGGTGGTGACAACCCCGAAGGCGGCGACAAACCCGAAGGCGGAGATAACCCCGAAGGCGGTGACAACCCCGAAGGCGGTGATAAGCCCGAAGGCGGCGACAACCCCGAAGGTGGTGACAAACCCGAAGGCGGCGACAACCCCGAAGGCGGCGATAATCCCGAAGGTGGCGACAAACCCGAAGGTGGTGATAAGCCCGAAG
>JAZNND010000056.1:0-20415 GCA_045580085.1 Eubacteriales bacterium | reverse complement strand
GTTTTCTTAGCCATACTTTTTATTAAAGCGTTTGTGCTTTGGGCATGCCTTCCACTTCCAGTTTTACCACCGTAACGGGGGCGTCTGGCGGCGTTTCAGGCAGAAAGACATGAAGGCGGCGTTCATCTCGCGCAAGCTCGTAGCTTTGGCTGAAGCGGAGGGTGACATCTCCCTTGACGAGTGAGGCGCGCAATACCTTATTTTCAAGACCGGTGAGGCTGATACGGTGAGGGAAATCCGGGTAGTTTTCCACAAAGAGATACAGCGCACCGTCCTTTCCCATGCCGACCTTGCCGAAGCGCGTGATGTAGGGGAAATCGGGGGCGGGATAAGCACCGTAGATGCTCTCGCCGTTGTCGCGCAGCCATGCGCCGACCTTATCCAAGGTTTCGATGCTCGCGTCGCTGATGACACCTTCACCGTCGGGCGAGACGTTCAAAAGCACGTTGCCGCCCTTGCCGTTGACCGAAACTAACTTTCCGATGACGGTGGCAGGGGAATAGCAGGTAAGATCCGCTTTGTGGTAGCCCCAAGAGGAATTGAGTGTCATGGGAACTTCCCATACGTGGGGATAAGAGGTGACGGGAATGCAGTTGTCCGCCATCTGACGGTAATCGCCCAAGCCGTACCCGATTCTGCCGTTTACAAGGCAAGAGGGCTGTATGGCGTGCACGGTATCGGCGAGCTCGGCGCATAGCTCTTTCGGCATGTCATAGGGTGTGTCGAACCACATAAGAAAAATATCGCCGTAGTTTGTCAAGAGCTCCTTGACCTGGGGAAGGGCTTTCTCGTAAAAATAACGGGAAAAGACCTTTTCTTCTTTTTTATAATCGAAGTTGTTGCCGTCTCCGTCGGGATGCTCCCAGTCTTGCATTTGAGAATAGTAAATGCCGAAGGGAAGCCCCTCCTCGCGGCAAGCGTCGGCAAATGCGCGGACGATATCTTTGCCATAGGGGGAGTGCATGACCGAATAGTTTGATACGGCGGTGTCGTATAAGCAAAAGCCGTCGTGATGCTTGGCGGTCAAAACCAGGTATTTCATGCCCCATTCTTTGGCTTTGCGTACATAAAAACGGGGATCTAATTTTGTGGGATTAAACTCGTGCATCAGCTGAGAATATTCCTTGAAGGGAATTTCCAAGTTGCGCATCATCCATTCACTGCCGTGCGGTGCGCGCTTGCCTTGCCAAATTCCTCCGGGGATGGAGTAGAGCCCAAAATGAATGAAGAGCCCGTAGGCGGCATCGCGGAAGTTTTCTTGTTCCTTTTTTCTTTCAATTTGTGACATAATCTACCTCTTTGCCAAGATTTGTTTACATAAAAGGATTATTTCATTACGTGATTTCTAATAAAGGTTCTTGCTTTTTCGCTTTCGCCGCGGCGAATTTTCATAAAGTTCGACCAGTGCTTTAAAATAACGACCAAGCCGAAGAGTGCCGTTGCCAAAACAGGCTGCCAAGCGCGCTCAATGAAGGCGACACACAAAGGGAACAGCACGGATGCCGAAAAGGGCAGGGCAACGCTGTAATTGGAGATGAGGACCAAAGAGCCGCCGATGAGGAAGAGCACCAAGAAGGTGAGAGGGGAGTAAGCGAGCACCAAGCCACCGAAAGTGGCAAGCCCTTTGCCGCCCTTGAATTTGAGATAGAAGGGGAAAATATGCCCCGCGGCACTTGCGATGCCACCGAAGAGCTTGGCATAGCGCGCGGTGGGGAACAAAAGTCCGCACAGAATAACCGCCGCCATGGCTTTGCAGATGTCAAAAATCATGACGAATATGCCCCAACCCTTGCCGAAGGTCAGCATGGTATTGGTGGCACCGAGGTTGCCGGTGTTTTCCTTGCGCATGTCCTTCTTTTTTACAAAAGAGAGAATGTAAGAGGGGCTGATACAGCCAAGCGCATAGCCTAAAAGCAAACTGTAAAGATACGACATAGAATGATGCAAAGACTCCTTTTTATTCAAATTTGATCAAAGCCGCACACAGTGCGGCAAATTTACACCATATTACAAGAAGTATACAAAACAAGTGTTTCCGAAATGACAAAAAAATGTTTATAAAACGTTAACAAGAGAATGGGGAGCCATCCTTTACAAAAGAGGACTTGCGCGAAAAGGCAATTTATGCTACAATGGTTTCGATTATAGCGCAAAGAAAGGAATTTTACGATGAAGGTTATCATAGCTTCGGATATTCACGGTTCGGCGTATTATTGCCGCAAGCTTTTGGACGCTTTTGAGAGGGAGGGCGCGGATCGGCTGATTTTGCTCGGAGATATTTTGTATCACGGTCCCAGAAACGATTTGCCGCGCGATTATGCGCCAAAGAAGGTGATCGAGATGTTAAGTGACTATCGTACACGCATTTTTTCGGTGAGGGGAAACTGCGAAAGCGAGGTCGATCAAATGGTTTTGCCTTTTCCCGTGCTCGCCGATTACGCGGTTTGGCAGGTGGGAGAGAGATTGATGTATCTTACCCACGGGCATATTTACAATGAAGAAAATCTTCCGCCGCTTGCTAAGGGAGACATTTTGATGAACGGGCATACCCATGTGCGCGCTTTGCGTGAGCACGAGGGCTATACCTATATGAACCCCGGCTCTGTTTCTATCCCGAAGGAAAACACTCCGCGCGGGTATATTCTTTTGGAAAACGAGGCGTTTTATTTCCGCACGCTTGAGGATTGAGCACGGAAAATGAACAATTTTCACTTCAATAGGGCTTGTATGCTCATGCCTTTTGCGGTATAATAGCTACAAGTCGGTTGCTTTCTCCGTGTTTCGCGCCGCAAAAAAGGTTACAGATAGGAAGGGTGTACTATGATTCGCTTTGACTGCACATGTGAAAGAAAGAGTCATGCGGCTCCTTTGGAGTCGTACGAGATATCCTCGGGCGCGATTGAAAAAATCCCCGAGATTTTGAAAGACTATAAAAGAATATACGTTGTTTGCGATGAAAATACCTATCGCGCCGCAGGTGCGCGGGTGGAAAAGCTGCTTTCTTCGGCAGGGGTTTTACATAATCTTTTGGTTTTGACGGGAGAGTGGGTTTTGCCTTGCGCCGACACGCTCGGCAAGATTTTGCTCCATGCCGTTCCGCCCGATGCGAAAAGCGATATCTTTGCCTTTTCTCCTCTGCCCGACCTCATGCTCGCGGTGGGCTCGGGAACGGTGAACGATTCGACACGCTTGGTTAGCTATCGCTTGGGCATCCCCTACGGTGTTGTGGCGACCGCCCCTTCGATGGACGGATACGTTTCCGCTGGCTCTCCTATTTTGCACGACGGAACCAAGAGTACCGTGCAAGGCACTACGCCGCGCTATCTGATTGCCGATCTCGATATTCTGAAGGAAGCTCCTTACGACATGATGCTCGCGGGCATCGGAGATATGTTCGGCAAATATACGGGGCTTCTCGATTGGGAGTTGGCGCGTGACTTTACGGGCGAATATTTTTGTGACAAGATCGCCGCCGATGTTAAGGCGGCAACCGACCGTTGCCTTCAAAACGGCTATGATATTCCGAAGAGAGAAGCTTCGTGCGTTAAAAACATCATGGAAGGTTTTTTGGTGACGGGACTCGGTATGGCATATACCGGCAACTCCCGCCCCGCTTCGGGCAGTGAGCATATTGTGGCGCATGCGTGGGAGCTTTTTGACGTGGAGGAGGGCAAAGCCCCTCATCTGCACGGCCTTGAGGTTTGCGAAGCCACGCGGTTGATTGCCATTATGTACGAAATGCTGTATGAAGAGACCGAGGATCAAAATCTTCGGGCGTTGATCGAAAAATATTTGCCCGTTTTCCGCGCGGTGGAGGATTTTTGCGTGAGCATGCAGGTGCCGCCGACCGTGACGGAAGAGGCAGATATTTTGCGCGGTATCTATCGCGCTTTGACACTGCGTGACCGCTACACCGTCCTTTTCTATTTGAGGGATAAGGGATGGTTTGACCGCTATGCCAAGGAAGCAGCAAGGCGTTTGCGCGAAAAGCTTGGTTTGGGTATGTAATATTTCCCTTATGGGATAAAGTGTCATTTTTCTCTTGACAAGCTTTTTGTCTTTTGCTATAATGGAAACGAAAAAAAGAAAGGAGCTTATCGAATGAAAAGGATCATTTGTAAGAAGGAATATGACACCGAGACCGCAACGCTGATCAAGAAGTCTGTTTTCGGCGCGTTCGGTGATGCGAACGGCTATGAAGAAACGCTTTACATGACGCCCGACGGAAGCTATTTTGAGTATGTCAACGGCGGCGAAGAGTCGAAATATCCTGTGGAGAATATCAAACGTTTGTCCAAAAAAGCGGCGGATGCTTGGCTGGAACTCCACGCATAATTAAAAAAGCCCGCTTTCGAACCGTTTGTGCACCGAAGGCGGGATTTTTTGCGCGACCTTTATTTTAAGACAATAGAAAAAGAGAGGATTTTTTCATGAAGCTCAACGGTAAAAAGATTTATTTTCTCGGTGACAGCATCACCGAAGGCGCGGGCGCAAGCACACCCGACAAGTGCTTCGTATCGCTCTTCCGCGCGGCGCATCCCGAAGCAGAGGTGTTCAACGTGGGCATCGGCGGCACCCGTCTTGCCAAGCAAACCACCCCGTCCGCCAAAGCGCGTTACGATCTTGATTTCCTTCTGCGTTCGGAAGAAATTTCTGCCGATGCGGATGTGATTTGCGTCTTCGGCGGCACCAACGATTACGGTCACGGCGATGCTCCCATGGGGTGCTTCGGCTGCAAGAGCAACGATACTTTTTGGGGTGCGCTCTACGCACTTTCGGTGAAGTTGATCGAGAAATGCCCCACGGCGCATATCGTTTTCTTTACCCCCTTGCACCGCGATGGCGAGGATGTTCCCGCCAAAAAGCCGGACGGATACCACGTGCTTTCGGAGTATGTCGATGCCGTTCGTAAAAACGCGGAATATTTCTCTTTCCCCGTTTTGGATCTTTATGCTTGCTCGGGCATTCAGCCTGCCGTTCCCGCGCTTCGCGCCGCATATACCGCCGATGGCTTGCATCCGAATGACAGAGGCTATGAAAAGCTTTTCCGCATCATCGATGCATTTATTGAAAAACTGGTATAAATGCAAACAAAAGCATACAAAAACGGAGCTTCCGAAAGGAAAAGCTCCGTTTTTTCATATGATATACTTGAGATAAGTACTTATTTGCGGCGGTTTTTCTTGTCGATTTCATAAAGACCGAGAAAGACCAGATCGTCGCGGCAGGTGTGGGGGTGCAGGGTATGTGCCATGACGGAGGGTGCCGCTTTACCCATGGCAAGCACGGTAACGTTTTCTTCTCCCATTTCGGCTTCCATGCGGGTAAGCATGCCGTCTACCATGGCGGCTGTGCCGAGAAAGGTGCCGCTGGCAAGGCTGTCGGCGGTGTTTTTACCGATGGCGGACGCGGGTGCTTTGGAAGCAACGCTCGGCAAAAGCGCGGCGGCGTTGGCAAGGGCGTGCCCGGCAACGGAAAGCCCCGGCGCGATGGCGCAACCGAGAAAAGCTCCCTGTCTGTCGATGGCGGAAAGAACGGTTGCCGTGCCGAAAGAAACCAGTAAAAGCGGAGGTTTTGCGACCGAGAGCGCACCCGCCGCGGCGGCAACCAGATCCGCGCCGAGCTCGGCGGGACGGTCTGTTTGAATCAAAAGCCCTGTTTTGATACCCGCCCCGAGCGTGAAAACGCGGATGCCGAGGCAAAGGCGGAGAGCGTCTTTGACGGTTTCGGTCAGGGAAGGCTCAACCGACGCGAGCATCGCGTGGGAAAAATCTCCCTTCCCATATCCGTGAAAGGCAAGAAGATCACGCAAAAGAAGGGCATATTCATCCGCGCTCCGCGCTTGATCGGCGGAGAGGGAGAAGGCGGCTTTTACCCCCGTTTCGTCAACACAACCGACCGAAACGGCATCCGCCGTGATAGAAACGGCAAGAAGAATTTCGTCTGCCATAGTACTTTTATCTTATCCTTTCCATTCGAATGCGGATCGGGTAGTGCTTGCCTTACCGTATTTGATGCGATAGATGTGGATGATGCGCGATACGGTGGTGCCGAGTGCTACGTTGACGGCAAATTCAACGATGAAATTGATGCCGATCATACCGGTCAAAAGGAAGGGGATGGGATCGGCGGAGCCTGCGAGATCCGAGAGCATGTCCCCAAAAATGGAGACGGTCGCAAGGGCGAAAAGCCCGGTGTTGACGATGGGTGCTGCCGCGCTGGCGGCAAGGGTGCTGAGGGTGGGGCGGCTTTCACCGCAAGCTTTGAAGATCAAAGCCGCAACAGCACCCGCGGCGGTACCTTTCAAAAGGCAAACTGCGGTGGTTCCGACAGCGGAATAGCTCATCATCAGCTGAACGAAGCCGCCGTCAAGCCCCATAAGGCCCATAACATAGACGGTTGCGCTGAATACAAAGCCGAGAACGGCACCCTCACGCACGCCGTAGATGGCGGCACCGATGATGATGGGGGTGAGAGCGAGGGTGAGAGAGATGGGGCCGAAGCGAATAAAGGTGCAAATCACCTGAAGCACTACGGTCAGGGCGGCGAGAAGCGCGGTCATAGCGATGCGGCGCGTTCTCTCCATGGTTTTGGTTGTCATGTTTTTTCCTTTCTGCTACTGCTTCCGCCTGGCGGAATGCCGTGCAAAACAAATTCCGAAGACCTCTTCGGTTTTTTTATTATAGCAGATAAAAAAAGAAATTGCAAGTCTTTTTTGCTTGATTGACAAGTGCCTTCGGATATGTTAGAATAGAAAAAGATAAAAAGAGAGGATTTTTATTTATGAAACGGGAAAGCGTTCCTTTTGAGATTATTGCCCATGCCGAAACGGATTTTCCTTCCAAGTTCGGGATTCCGCGCCAAAGCGGGCGCGTAGAGGGGTTATACGCACGCATCGTTTTTGAGCCGAAGTACCGTTCTGCCGATGCCTTGCGCGGTATTGAGGGCTTTTCTCATTTGTGGTTGCTTTGGTATTTTTCCGAAGCGGAAAGAAGCGAGGTTTTTCGCCCCACCGTTCGTCCGCCGCGCCTTGGCGGCAATAAGAGCGAGGGCGTTTTTGCCACGCGTTCCCCCTACCGCCCCAATCCTGTCGGGCTTTCCTCGGTGAGACTCATCGGCGTGGAAAAAAATGATAAGGACGGCGTGTATCTTTTGGTGGAGGGGGCGGACCTTTTGGACGGGACTCCCATTTTCGACATCAAGCCCTATTTGCCTTCGAGCGATTCGCATCCCGACGCTGTGGGCGGCTTTGCCGATGCTTTTACCGATTACCGCTTACGTGTGGAATGCGAGGAAAAATGGCTCTCGGTTTTGCCCGAAGAGAAGCGGAAAAGTTTGCTTGCGGTTTTGGCAGAGGATCCGCGCCCCGCGTATCAAGAGGACTCGTCACGCGTGTACGGTTTTCCTTTTGCGGAATACGAGGTGCGCTTTTCGGTCAAAGAGGGTGTTCTTACCGTCAAGGAAATCTTAAAGACAGAAAGCAAATATAGGAAACAATCTTTATCTTGACAAATGTCTTTGTTTCCTATATAATATAATAAGAAGAGTATGGCTTCGCAAAGGGAAGGGCTGCTATAACCCTTTCTTTTGCGGTTTTTGTGCCGTAGGCGCGGCACAGAAAGGATATAGATATGAATTGTAAAAAATGCGGATACGAGTGGCAGGCATACGGCGAGCATCTGACTTGCCCGAGCTGTGGCTCGCTTGCGGTATTGACGGCGAGCGAACAGCAATCGCTTTGGGAAGAGGCGTATGCCGCCGAAAAAATCAAGGATTACGCGCTTCGCGCGAACTGCTTCTTGCGTCTTGCCGAGCAGGGGGACCGCAAGGCGGCATTTTTGTATGCCGAAAGCCTTTCGGAAGGTTGGGGCATTGAAAAGGATCAGGAGGAGGCGCTTCTTTGGTACAAAGCCGCCGCCGCCAAAATGCATCCCACTGCCGCCTATCGTTTGGCGGAATGCCTGAAGGACAAGCGTTTCGGCAACAACGAGGGGCAAGTCTTTTTCTGGATGTGCGTTGCCGCCGAGTTTGGAGACGCGGACGCAATGTTTGCTTTGTCGTCGATGTATGAGCAGGGCTTCGGTACCCCCGTTTCCCATCGCCACGCGCTGTATTATCTCACCGAAAGCGCCAAGGCGGGTTCTCGCGACGCGGCTCTCGAGCTTGCCAAAATGTACATTTCGGGAGACGGCGTAGAGCAGGACTGCGGTGCGGCACGCTATTTGCTCGAATCCATCGGTCATTTGAGCTTTTCGCAAAAAAGAATGTTGCATAAAGTGGCAAGATTTACCCCGCATGAGCCGAACAAAATCGATTTGCCCAGCATCGCGCGCGAGCGTTTTGCGCTCGGTCGCCGTGCCGCTTCCGCCGCGGAATATGCCATCGCCGCCAACATTTATTTCATTGCCGCGCGTGAGGGTGATGCCGAGGCGGCATATGCGTTGGCTCTTTGCTTTGAAAAAGGAATGGGCGTTCCCCAAAGTGAAAGCGAGGCATACCGCCGTTTTGAGCTTGCCGCCGAAGGGGGCTATGTGGAGGCGTATTTGCGTCTTGCCGAATATGTGAGCGAAGGCAAAGCGGGCGAAAAGGATGCCGCAAAAGCTCTTTCGTTTTATAAAAAAGCAGCCGAAAAAGGCAGTGCCGAGGGTGCCTTCCGCGTGGGTGAAGCCTACCGTTACGGCACATTGGCGGATACCGATCTTTCTCTCGCCCTTTCCTTCTACAGCCGCGCTTCCGCCCTCGGTCATGAGACGGCGAAGGAAAGAGAGCATGAGATTCGAGATGCCATTTCCGTGATGTATGAGCAAGGGTGCACCTTGGTGCGTGAGGGCAATTATGCCGAAGCGCATCGCCGCTTTAAGCTTGCCGCCGATATGGGGCATGCCGCCGCCGCTTGCTTCTTTGGCGCACTTTGCGCCGAGGGCGTCGGCACGGCGAAGGATATGCGCCTTGCGGTGCGTTACTATCGCAAAGCGGCAGAGCTTGGCAATTTGGATGCCGTTTACCGTTTAGGTATCGCTTATATGGACGGTACGGGTGTTGGTCGTGATTTCAAGGCGGCGGAAAGTCTTTTGACCGTTGCCGCCAAGCAAAATTATAAGGATGCCTCGTCGATGGTCGAAAAGATCAAGCGCACAAGGCATAAAAAGGCGGGAAGAAAAGCCTATGCTATTTCCTCGGTGCTCTACCGCAGGGGGGATGTGGGCGAAGCCATTCATTTCCGCACCATTGCCGCAAAATTGGGGGTAGCGCGTGCCATGTACGTGCTCGGTTGCCACTTTGAGTTTGGCGACGGTGTACCCATGGATCGCGAAAAGGCGGCAGCTTGGTATCAGCATGCCGCGGCATCGGGATATCACGTTCCTGCGGGAAGTGATCTCAAGGGTGGTTTTTTGCGGGAACGCAAGCAACTCTTATTGCGCAAAAAGAATAATTTCTAATGGAAAAGGTGAGCCTTTTGCGAATGCATTTGGCTCACCTTTTTAGATTTTTATAAAAACAACGGTCTTAATTGCTTGCCGCATTTGGCGGCGGAAAGGCAGTCTGAAAGATAGGTGAAATCGGCAACCAAGGAATGCGGCTTTTTGTCGGGATCGTCCTGTCGCATGGGAACAAAATAGACTTGTTTGCGCAAAAGAAGCTTGGAGATGTTCGAGAGGTTTGCCGACATGGAATCGTTGGAAGCCAGCGCGAGAAGCAAAGGTCTATCTTGCCTCAGGTGCGCTTTCGCCGCCATGGTGACGGCGGTGTCCGTGATGCCGTTTGCGATCTTGGCGAGGGTGTTTCCCGTGCAAGGCGCAATGACCAACGCATCAAGCGGTGTGGCGGGGCCCAGCGGTTCGGCATCCACGATGGTGTGGATGATCTCGCGGCCGCCGCATAGGGTGCTGACGGCATGATAGAATTCACTTGCCTGCCAAAAGCGTGTGTCGGTGGAAAAAACGCTTTCCGACATAATGGGAAGAATCTCCTCGCCGTCCGCGCGGAGGCGGCGCAGTGCCGCTAAGGAGTGGGATAAGGTGCAAAAGGAGCCTGAAAAGGCATATCCGATCATAAAGATGCTCCTTTCGGAAAGAAAATCTCAAAGAGACGATAATCGAAGGCGGACGCATTCGTATAGGATTTCTCCCGCGGCGATGGGCGAAAAAACACCCGGCACACCGCGGCAAGCGGTAACGGAAAAGCTTTCTCCGTTGGCGTTTTTTAATTCGCACGGCATGCCGCCGCCAAGGTCGCAAATGTAAAGAGGGTTTTTGACTTTGTTTTCCTCAAAAATGCGGGCGGGTACCGTGCCGAACAAAAGATGCTCTTCAAATACCGTATCTTTCCCAAGCGGCAGAGCGCGGTATCCCATCAGCCTCGCCTCCGCGCGCGCATCACCGCGGCGTGCGTAAACCGTCAGCGGAATGCCAAAACCCGAAAGCTTGCGAAGCAAGAGTTTGGCGATGCGGCCGAAGCCGATGACACCTGCCGATAATCCGTAAAATCCGCGCCCTGTTGCCGACAGTGCCGCGGCGATGCCGCCTTCGGCGGTCAAGGAAGCGTTTTTGAGCAAAAAAGCTTCGTCTTTAGCCACATCGTAAACGGAAGCGGGGAAGCTTGGGGGCAAAAAACCGCCGATCATGGGCAAAGAGCAGTTTTTAAAGATGTCGAACGGTAGGTTTGTGCCGGCGATATGTATGCCGTCGCGCGTGACGGGAGAGGGGAGTATCAAAAAATCTATGGAGTGAAAAAAGGAAGAAATATCCTCTTGCTCCTTGAAATGCAACACGGTATGCCCATCCTTTTCCGCGAGGGCTGCGCAAACGCCGAGGCGCGCATCCGTGCCGATCCATCCGATTCTCATAAAGATTTCCTTTCCACGATGGTTTTGTAGTGTTACTACAGTATCATCATATGTCGGAAGCCTTTTTGTTGCTATGAAAAAAGGGGTGTCTTTGCAATCTGATTCCAGGAAGCACCACCGAAATTCGTTTTTTCTGCTCTTATTCCTTGTAGTTTTGAAAAAGCGATGTAGGTATGAATTTTTAATAACAGGGGGCTGTCCGCAAGGACAGCCCGATGCTTTAAAAAATTAAAGTGTGCCGAAAAGAATCTCTTCGGTGTCGGCGCACAGTGCGTGGTAAATGGGAAGATGGAATTCTTGGATCTTATACGTTTCCTTTTCGGGAGCGATGATGGCGATATCTGCCTCTTTGGCGAGGGCACCGCCGTCTTTTCCGGTTAAAGCGATGACGGTGATGCCGAGTGCACGCGCAACTTTAGCGGCGGCGAGTACGTTTTTGGCACCTCCTGAGGTGGAAATGCCGATGAATACATCCCCCGCTTTGCCGAGGGCATAGAGCTCTTGGGCAAAAACCAAGGCGGGATCCACATCGTTGGCGTAGGCGGAAAGCACGCCCGAGAAGGAGGGAAGCGGCAGGGCGGGAATGCCGCCTTGCAGTTTTTTGGCATCCTCTCCAAGGGAGGCTGAAAGCTTGTCGAGAAGCTCACCCTTCGGAGGGCGAAGGGATAGAAAACCTTTGAGAAATTCGCCCGCGATATGCTCCGCGTCGGCAGAGCTTCCGCCGTTGCCCGCGATCATGATTTTGCCGCCCGAACGCGCGCAACGGACGAGTGCGTCGATGGCTTTTTTCATGTCGTTTTCACAAACCGAGAGGGCAGGATAGCGGCGAAGCGTTTCTTTTAGATAGGTATAACTGTTTTCTTCTTTTGCGGGCAGATAGAGTTTTTCTTCAAATTTTGCTAACTTTTGGTTGTCAAATTCGCGTAAAAATCCGTCTTCTGCTACCGTGAGCGCGGCAATGTCTCCAATGCGCTCACCAAGTTTTGCGGGGAGCACGCGGCAAACGGCAGCGGTGTGGGAGATGGCTTCTTTGGCGATCACTTTTTCCATGTCCGCACGGAAGAGTGCCTCGTCTCGCGCAAAAATACTGCCGATCACGATGGCTTCGGGGTTGAAGGCATCGAGTAAAATCGAAAGCCCTTTGCCGAGATGCTCGGCGCTTTGACGGTATACCAAAGCAGCGTCTTTGTCACCCGATTTGCAAAGATCGGCAATCTCTTTGGCGGTGCATTCGCCGACCGTGGCGGGGGTGTGCCCGAATACTGTTTTTCTGCCCTTTTTAAATTCTTTTTCGGCGTGGATTTTTGCCAGTTTGGCGATGCCGCCACCCGAACAAAAGCCCTCAAAAGAGCCTTCCTTGCCGTAGCCGAGAGGCCCTTCGTCTGCCAAACGGATGTGACCGACTTCGCCTGCCATGCCGTTTGTACCGTTGTACAGCTTGCCGTCGAGAATCAGCCCTGCGCCAAGCCCCGTGCCGAAGGTGAGAAAGATCATATTTTTGGTGCCTTTTCCCGCGCCGTGTCTCCACTCGGCAAGCGCGCAGGCGTTGGCGTCATTACGCAGATATACGGGAATGCCGAAACGAGCGTGCAAAAGATCCGTGATCGGCACCTCGTCCCAACCGGGCAGGTTGGGCGGAGAGAGAATCACGCCTTTTTCTTCGTCTAAGGGACCTCCCGCGGAGATGCCGATGGCATCGGCAGGCATACATTTTTCCACCTCTTGGATGATACGGGCAAGCGTTGCCTCTGCTGATTCGGTGTCAAAGCGGACTTTTTGGGTGATGTGTAAGGGCTCACCCTTGGTGACGGCACATTTGGTGCCGCCGATATCAATGCCGATGTAGGTCATAAGTCTCTCCGT
The DNA here is from genome assembly GCA_045580085.1 of Eubacteriales bacterium. Classification (GTDB taxonomy): domain Bacteria; phylum Bacillota; class Clostridia; order Oscillospirales; family CAG-272; genus UBA1740. Next base: position 7,706 of record JAZNND010000056.1, on the reverse strand, counting down.
CCTCTGATAAGTATTGTTTTATTTATTATAACGGATTTTTCGGCGAAAAGCAATAGAAAAGCACAAAAAGCCCTCTTTTATCTTTTTAAAAGCAATATCCGTTTACCACTTGATTTTCTTTCTCCTTTATGATAAAATAGGTAGAGAATGATACACTGGGGAGGGAATGCCTTGCTTACCGTAAAAGAAGTTCGGACCAAAAAAGAGAATAAGCAATTCATCACCTTTCCGGACCGTCTTTATGCCGCGTCGCCTTATTATGTGCCTTCCTTCAAGGGAGACGAATACAGCGATTGGGATCCGAAAAAGAACCCTGCGTTTTCCTATTCCGAGGTCAAGCGTTTTCTCGCGTTTAAAGACGGAGAGCTCGTCGGCCGCATCGGGGCGATCCTTTCCCATCGCGCCAACGAAAAATGGGGCGAAAACCGCATGCGTTTCACGGCGGTGGATTTTGTGGACGATAAAGAGGTTTCTGCGGCTCTTTTCGGTGCGGTGGAAGCTTTTGCAAAGGAAAAAGGATGCGAGGCACTCCACGGTCCTCTCGGTTTTACCGATCTTGACAGGGAGGGTATGCTGATTGAGGGCTTTGAAAGCCCGAGCTTGTTTTATACCTACTATAATGCGCCGTATTACCGCGAGCACTTGGAGGCTCTCGGCTATTGCAAGAGCGTGGACTGGGTGGAAATCCGCATCACGCGCCCCGAGGGGAATGACCGTTCGCTTTCCATGCTTTCCCGCCTTGCTGCGCGCGTGGCAAAAAAGCATGAACTTACCGTGTTTCATGCCAAGCGCAACCGCGATTTTAAGCCTTATATCGAACAAGCCTTTTCCTTGGTCAATTTGGCTTACGGCAAACTTTACGGCACGGTGCAACTGGATGAGGTTCAGATCCGCCGCTACGCGGCGAAGTTCGTGCCGCTTGTGGATCCCGATTTCGCGGGTGTTATTTTGGACAAAAACGGCAAGATGATCGCTTTCGGTGCCGCGGTGCCCGATCTTTCCAAGGCGATTCGTAAAACCCAAGGCAAGCTGTTTCCCTTCGGCTGGATCACCACCTTGAAGGCACTCAAGAGAGGGGATGGGCTCAACCTTTTGCTCATTGCCGTGCACCCCGATTGGCAGGGGAAGGGTGTCAATGCCATGATCATCGATCACGTCTTTTCGGGTGCTTGGCGGCGCGGCACGCAGTATGCCGAAACCGGCCCGCAATTAGAGGATAATGCCGATGTGATCTCGCAATGGAGCATTTTCCCGCACGAGCAACACAAACGCCGCCGTTGTTTTATCAAACACCTTTAAAACGAAGGAGATTTTTTATGATCGGTATCATTGCCGCGATGTCGGTAGAATTGGAAAAAATCATCGAACGCATGCAGGTGGAAGAAACAAGGACCGTCAGTGGTCTTACCTTTACCGTAGGCATGCTCGAAGGGCATAAGACGGTTGCCACCGTTTGCGGAGAGGGCAAGGTCAACGCCGCCATGTGCGCCGAGGCGATGATCCTTCTTTATAACCCTTCCTTGCTCATCAACACGGGTGTCGCGGGGGCTCTTTCGGAAACGCTCCGCGTGCCCGATATCGCCATTGCCACGGCGGTTTGCGAACACGATTACGATATTTCTCCCTTGGGCTATCGCAAGGGTGAGGTGCTGTTCCCGGGCGGTTCCGCTACTTCCTTTCCCGCCGATGCCGCTTTTGCGGACGCTCTCTTGCGCGGTGCGCAAGAGCTCTCTCTCCATGCCGAGGCGGGCATGATCGTGTCGGGCGATTGCTTTGTTGCCGACAGCGAAAAAAAGCAAGCCTTGATCCGAGATTTCGGCGGTATCGCTTGCGAGATGGAGGGCGGCGCGATCGGACACGTGGCGTTTCTTAATCAAACCCCCTTCGCCGTGATCCGTGCCGTTTCGGACAGCGCGGACGATGCTTTGGGCTACGATCCTGTTCGCGCCGCGGTCAATTCCGTTGCGCTTACTTGTTTGGCACTTTCGCTTTATAAGTCCTAATTTGCAAATAAAACATTACATTTTCCTTTTTTGAGAGGATTTCGATATGAAAAAAATCAGAAAAGCCATCATCCCCGCCGCGGGGCTTGGAACGCGGATGTTGCCGATCTCGCACGCCGTGCCGAAGGAAATGCTTCCCATTGTGGATATGCCCGCCGTTTCTTACTTGGTGGAGGAAGCGGTAAAATCCGGCATCGAGGAGATCTTGATCATCACCAATCGGGAAAAGGATGCCATGGAATCCTTCTTTGACTATTCGCCCGAATATGAGGCGCGGCTTGCCGCGTCGGGCAAAACGGCGGAAATCGAACGCATGCGAAAAATTGCCGACAGTGCCAACGTTTATTTCCTGCGCCAAAAGGAAGCCCGCGGGCTCGGTCATGCCGTGGGGCGTGCCAAGAGCTTTGTGGGGGACGAGCCTTTTGTGGTTCTTTACGGCGACGATATTATTTTTTCCGAAACACCCGTCTGCCGTCAACTGATGAATCTTTATGAAAAATACGGCCGCCCCGTGGTGGGTGTCAAGCCCGTTCCGATGGAGCTTGTGCGTAAATATTGTTCTTTGAAGGTGGAAAAGCTTCCCGGTGAAGAGAACGCTTATTTTTGCGACGATATGATCGAAAAGCCCAAAGAGGGAGAGGAATATTCTAATCTTTCCATTCTCGGCAGAGTTCTTCTCACGCCGGAGATTTTTGATATCATCGATCATTTAGCCCCCGGTGCAGGCGGTGAGATCCAGCTTACCGATGCTATGGCGGAATATGCCCGCAAGAAGGGCGTGACCGCGCTCGATTTTGAGGGCGTGCGGTATGACCTCGGCTCGAAGCTTGGCTTTTTGATGGCGAACGTCGCGCGCGGCGTTCTGCATGACGAGGTGAAAGAGGATTTTAAAGCCTATTTGAAGGAGTTTGTCAAAACGCTGTGATGGAATTTAAAACGGGCGAAGAGGTGCTTGCCGATATCGCCTTGGCGGAAAAAGCGGTTTTTTCGGACGCTTGGAGCGAAAGCTCTTTGCGCTCTCACCAAAAAAGCGATGCCGCGCGCACGCTTGCGGCGTATGAGGACGGTGTTTTCGTCGGGTATTTGCTCGGAAATGTCATTTTCCCCGAGGGCGAGATCTACCGCGTTGCCGTTTTGCCAAAGTTCCGTAGGCGGGGGATCGCCGACAGATTGCTTCATGCCTTTTTGAAGGATCTTCCCATCTGCTTTTTAGAGGTGCGCGCGAGCAATGCTTCCGCAAGAGCTTTGTACGAAAAGCACGGCTTTGTGTCGGTCGGCGTGCGCAAAAACTATTATAAAAATCCCATGGAGGATGCTTGTGTATACAAGCGTGAGATCAATGATACGAATTCTGGGCTTTGAAAGCTCATGCGATGAGACGGCAGTTTCGGTGGTGGAAGCCGATGAAAACGGCAATCTTCGTATTCTTTCGAATATTGTCGCCTCTCAAATCGAAACCCATCGGCTCTACGGCGGCGTTGTTCCCGAAATCGCGGGGCGCGCGCATATTGAGGCAATCACGAATATCACTTATGAAGCGTTGCAGACGGCGAATCTTTCGCCGAAGGACATAGACTGTGTTGCCGTTACCACCCATCCCGGGCTCATCGGCGCACTTCTCGTTGCCGTCAATTTTGCCAAGGCATTTGCCGTGCAAAACGGTATTCCTTTGGTGAGCGTGGATCATATGAAGGGGCATATCGCCTCCGCTTATCTGCTTCCCGAGCCGCCGAAGCCGCCTTTCGTGGCTCTTGCCGTTTCGGGCGGACATACGACCTTTTTCTACGTAGAGAATCACCATACCTATCACCGCATCGGTGAGACCAGAGATGATGCCATCGGGGAGGCTTTTGATAAGATCGGCAGGATCATCGGCATCCCCTATCCCGCAGGTGCGGGCTTTGATCGGCTCGCCAAAGAGGGCTTCGTCCGTGCAACGGGGAAGGAAGAGGGGGCTTTTGAGGCGTTTCGGAAATGCGACGTGTATAAGAATCCCCTTTATAAGCTCCCGTCGCCCGCGCTGTCAGACGGCAGTCTTGATTTTTCCTTTTCGGGGCTTAAGACAGCCGCGATCAATCTGCTCCACCATTACGAACAGACGGGGGAAGAGCTTGACCGCGCTCTCTTTGCCGCGCGGTATACCTATGAGGCGGTAGAGGCAGTTGCCAAAAAAGCCGCCGTGGCATTGGAACGGTATGAAGGCTGCCCCTTGGTGGTTTCGGGCGGTGTTGCCGCCAATTCACATCTGCGCGCGCGCCTTGCCGCGGTGTGTGAAAAGCAAAAAAGAAAACTCTTTATCCCGCCGCTTTCGCTTTGCGGAGACAATGGCGCGATGATCGCCGCGCAGGGATATTATGAATATATAAATGGCAGCCGTGCAGACAGTTCGCTCAACGCATCTGCCGCAGATGAGGCATAAAAGTAAACAAGGGTTTACAAAAAATCTTTGTTTGAAAAGAGAGGGAAAAGTTTTGGAAGAACAGAGCACCAAGAAGAAAATAAAAGTCATCAAAGACGGTGACGTATCGCCCACGGTTATCCGCCGTTTGCCGCGCTACCACCGTTTTCTCGGGGAGCTTTTGCGCAAAAATCAGCTTCGCATCAGTTCCGCAGAGCTTTCGGAGCTTATGGACGTTACGGCATCTCAAATCCGTCAGGATCTCAACTGCTTTGGCGGTTTCGGTCAGCAGGGGTATGGCTACAACGTCAAATATCTCTATGAGCAGATCGGCACACTGCTTGGCACGCAAGAGGATTTTACCGCCATCATATTAGGGGCGGGCAATCTTGGGCGCGCTTTGGTTAACAGCCATATGTTTGAACGCCGCGGTGTCAGACGGATTGCCATGTTTGATGTTAATCCCGCCGTGATCGGGCAGACCATTGCCGGGCTTCCCGTATACAGTATGACGGAGCTTGAATCTTTTTGCCGTGAAAACCGTGTGGATATCGGTGTTTTAACCACCCCAAAGGATGCGGCGGTGGATGTGGCGAAGCGTTTGATCGATGCGGGCGTGGAGGGTATTTGGAATTTCTCCAATATGGAGATCACACTGCCGCGCCGTTCCCCCGTGCGTATTGAAAACATGCATATGGGCGATTCGCTGATGCTTCTTTGCTATTCGCTCAAGGTTAAAAGAGAGGGCACTTGACGGTGAAGGCATATCATATCGCAGAGGACAAACGTTTTCTTTCCTCCGCGGCGTTTCTCGGTGCATCGGCGGATGAGCTTCGCGTATTGGCTTTCCTTGCCCTTGCCGAAGAGCCTAAAACGGCAGAGGAGCTTGCGGCGGCGTTAAAGATGGGGGAGGAGGACTTGCGCGATGTGCTCTCTTTTTGGCGCGGCGCGGGTGCTATCAGCTTGGCGGAGGGTGAAAAAACATCCGCAAAGCCCAAGAAAAAACGCTATATAGAATCTGCCGACACGCTTTCTGATTATTCCGACAGTGAGGCGGCGCGGATTATTGACGAAGGCGATCTTTCCGCTTTCGTAGAGCAGTGCCAAGAAATCTACGGCAAGGTGCTTTCTCCCGCGGATATTCACATTGTTTTGGGGTTGCACGATCAGTTGGGCTTTGATCCGGAATACATATGTCTTTTGATCGCCTTTTGCAACAAGGAAGGAAACCGAAAGGCGTTTCGGTATATCGAAAAGGTTGCGCTTTCGCTGTATGACCGAGGGGTTCTCAGCGTTAAGGAATTAGAGGATTATATTGAAAAGAAGCAGATGGCGGATTCGCGCGAAGGAAAAATCCGCAAAATGTTCGGCATTGGCGCGCGCGCGCTGACCTCCAAGGAGGACGCGGCAATTCTTCGCTGGTGCGAAGAATACGGATATGACGACAGCGTGATCGAATACGCCTACGAGTTGACCGTCAATGCTACGGCAAAGCCGACCATCTCCTATACCGATCGTATTCTTGCCAACTGGTATAAGGCGGGATGCCATAATCTTTTGGCGGTAAAAGAATACGCCGAGAAGCAAAAGGAAGAGCGTCAAAACGCCAAAAAGACGGGCAAAAAAGCAGGGAAAGAATCGGATCAAAAGGTGAATGCCGAAAAAGAAAGCATGCGCTCTTTTGATGTGGATGACTTTTTTGAGCGTGCCATCGCGCGCAGCTACGGCGATAAAAACAAAAAGGAGTCTTAAGCTATGGGATATTCCCGTGAAAATATGCGTTATGCCACGGAGGTGTTGGCGGAACGCCGCAGAAATGCCGAAAAACAGGCGGATGAAAACCGTTTGCATCTGCACGCCATCAGCGCGGAGGCGGTAAAGATCGACAAGGAGCTTTCGAAAACGGGCTTGGAAGCCTTCCGCATTGCCATTTCGGGCGGAAACGTGGAGGAAAATATCGCGGCGTTGCGCCGCGAAAACGAGGCGTTGCAAGAAAAACGCCGCGCTTGCCTTGCCGCTTTGGGGCTTCCCGAATATTATACCAAGCCGCAGTATACCTGCACCGTCTGCAACGATACGGGCTATACCGAAAAGGGCATGTGCACTTGCTTGAAGCGATTGCTTACCGAGGCGGGCTTCCGTTCTTCGGGCCTTTCGGGGCTGATCGAAAAGCAGAGCTTTGATAATTTTTCGCTTTCGTACTATATGGGCGAGAACCTGCACTTGGCAAAGTTTGCGTTCGAGAGTGCTTTAAGATTCGCGGACAGCTTTGAAAAAACACACGAAAATTTGCTTTTGATCGGCGGTACGGGGCTTGGCAAAACGCATCTTTCCACCGCCATCGCGCGGCGCGCGATCGAAAGAGGGTATGACGTGGTGTACGAAACCGCGCAAAATATGATTGCGGATTTTGAATACGATCGCTTCAAAAACGGCTACGGAAGCGAAGAATCGCGCAGTGATAAATACTTTGAGGCGGATCTTTTGATTATGGATGATCTCGGCACCGAGTTAACCAATCAGTTTACCGTCTCTTCGCTTTATAACATCATCAACACTCGCATCAACCGCGGTAAGAGCATGATTATCAGCACCAACCTTGGACAAAAAGGGCTTTTTGAACGCTACGACGAGCGCATCACCAGCAGACTTCTCGGTGAGTTTAGCGTGTTGCTCTTCAAAGGAACCGATATCAGACGCCAGAAATAAAAAAGGAAAAGCGAGAATAGTGCGTTCATCGTGGCGGGCTTGATCATACTGCCCTCGTGAGCAACAGTACTTTTACATAGCCAATACGTTAACAGAAAAGAGAGAGCTTCCCTAACCGGTTCGCTCTCTCTTTCTATATTATCACCGCAAAAGGCGACCTCAAACAGATAGAAATGGTCATAAGCATGGCTCCTTTCTATTCGTTCAAACTCTCTTTCTGTATCTCTAAATGCAACATTTTAAAAATATTTTCCAAAAAGTATTGACAAGTTGCGAAATATGTTGTATACTGTCGATAACCGAAAGGAAGAATTCTTCTATATGCCCCGTTTATAGATGGATTGTGCCACTCGGTTTGTTTTTTCACCAATATGTTGCATTTTACGATACATTTAAATCGGATTGGAAAAGATGTTCTAAAATGTAACAAATTTCGCGCTATTTCGGGATTGATGCGTGAAATGTTATATCAAAAAAGAAAGGAAATTAAAAAATGAAAAATGAAAGAACCCCTGTAAATGCCTATGTCACACACCGCGAAAAGAAGGATGGAAAGGAACGCATCCTGTTCCGCACCCGCCCTGTAAAACGCTTGG
>JAZNND010000055.1:0-50439 GCA_045580085.1 Eubacteriales bacterium | reverse complement strand
ATAAAACGCAAGTCAAACCTTTCCGTTCAACTTACGCTCTTAGTGGTGGGGGCTAGCTCATTAGTCATGAGCTACCGAAAAACGAACAAAAATGCTCGTTTTTCTGCCCTTGCAAATATTTCAAAGAAAATTTCCTCATTTCACGCCGCCCGTGGCGTAAAGTGAGGCGGGCTAGCTCTTAATGAGCTAGCTCCGATATCATCACGGCATAGCCGTGCTTATTATTTCCTGCGACTTGATGATATACAACACTTCGCGTTGGTGATATCCAGACCTTCGGTCTGATGATATGCAAGACTCACACCAATTATTTTATTGTCTTTTCGGTGGTGTAGCATATTTCTCGTAAAAATCAAAAGAGTCAATTTGTACGGATAATTTCAAAAAAACAGAGAGCTAAGTAACGATACGCCTACTTAACCAAGAACGCAGGCGAGACCTATACCGTCACCGTGACCGCTTACGATGATTTTGCGACCGCAACCAATACCATCATGGGCACCTTCACGGTTCCTGAAGCATAAATGTAAACCATAAGGTTTCATTTTGGGGCTGCGCCTTTTGCTTAATGTAAGCATTTGGCGCAGCCCCTTCGTTGTATCAAGACTAGTGAGACAGCCCCTACACTCTGTTTTCGTATTTTGTATATTGCATTTTGTCTTTTCCCGTGCTATACTGTAGTTGCTTTCAACCAAAAAATCAAAAAGGCAAGGTCATAATTATGAATATGGCAAAAAAACGCGTTTTCGTTTGCGGTATCCATCAAGAATCCAACTGCTTTAACCCCATTCTCACGCCGAAGGAGATGTTCGGTATACTTGAGGGTGAAAAATCTCAAAATGCCGTCTCCGCAAAATCTTCGACGGGCGGTATGATGACATGCCTTGCGGAAGAGGAAAGCGTCGAGCCTGTGTATGGCACCGTGATGTGGGCACCGAGTGGCGCACCTTTAAAGGCGGAGGTCAGCGCATATTTTCTCTCATCCGTTCTTCCCGATATCAAAAAAGCAGGGAAGCTTGACGGCGTTGCCGTCAGTATGCACGGCGCCACTATGGCAGAAGACTCGGATGACGTTTGCGGCGACATTTTGCAAGCCATCCGCGCGGCGGTGGGCGAGGAGATTCCCATCAGCGCCGCGTTTGACCTTCACGCCAATATCACCGAAAAAATCATGAAAAACGCCGATTATATTTGCGGTTTTCAAGAATATCCGCATATCGACCAATGGGAAACGGGATACCGCGCGGCATCGCTTCTTTTGCGTCACCTCAACGGAGAAAAAGCCAAAACGGCACGCGTGACGGTTCCCATGATCGCCCCCGCGCATGCTTATACAACCAAAGAGGGAGGACTGCTTGCTCTCGTTGAAAAGGCGCGCGCGATGGTAAAGGAGGGGCGCATACTCGACTATACGATTTTCGAGGTACAGCCTTGGCTTGACGCGCGCGAAATGGCGGCTTCCGTTATTGTGGTTGCCAAAGACGCGGAAACGGCGAAAGCCGCCGCAACGGAGCTTGCGCACCAAAATTTTGCCATTCGAAAAGAGCTGCTTGGTACACCCCTTACTCCGATTGATACCGTGATTCAAAAGGCACTTGCCAACCAAACGGGCAAGCCCGTTATCCTCGTTGACTCTGCCGACTCGCGCGGCGCGGGCTCAACGGCAGACAGTGCATCTGTCCTTGCTCACTTGCTTCCCTATAAGGATCGGCTCAAATGCGCCGTCGGCGTGAGCGATGCAGCTGCTGTGCAGAAGGCTTTTACGCTCGGTGTCGGTGCGCACGCAGACTTTACGCTCGGCGCGAGCGTTGCCAAAGAGCTTTCTTCTCCCGTTAAGATCGAAAACGCACTTGTTCGAAGCCTTCATAACGGTTATTTCACCCTTGTCGGGCCGATCTCTCGCGGCGGTGTCGGTTATTGCGGCAAGGTTGCCGTTTTGCAAGTCGGTTCTATTCTCATCCAGGTGTCGGAAAACAGCCGCACCGAGGGCGATCGCGGTTTTTATAGCGGGTTTGGTATATTGCCCGAGCTTTGCGATCTTGTTTCGGTGAAAGCGTGCACTTCTTTCCGTGCCGGGTATGAACCGATTGCCGCCGAGATATGCAACACTAAAACGCCCGGTGCCGCGGGAACCGTTCTCACCGATTTGCCCTATAAAAAGCGTCCCTCTCCTCTTTACCCCTTTGAGGAAATCGGCGAAAGCGATATCTCCGAAGCGAAGTGCTTCCGATAAAAGCAGAAATTGGAAACGGGTTGCTTTGAAATGGGCAACCCGTTGTTTTAAATGCTTTTTTGACGCATCAAGAAAATTCAAAAACTCTGCTTGCTTTTCTTGACAAGAGAGGGAAGAATATGGTACAATAAATAGAATAAAAAGAACATACGAGGAGACGCTCATGATTAAAGTAGAACGCATTTCGGTGATGAATTTTGAAAACGCCATTCGCGGTGCCAGAAATCCGATGAACAGTTGGGACCGTATGGACAGCTATTACGATGAAAACGGCAACTTTGTTTTGGGCGAAAACGATCTCTCTTTGGCAAAGAGACTTGCCAAAGCGGGTAGCGATCATCGCAAATATTTGAGACAGATCTTTGTTTCGATGGATATCACTGCGCCTCTTTATTGGTGGAAGGAATTTGATACCTATAAGGTGGCAACGGTGGCAAACTCCACCAGCACCATGCATAAGATTCAAGCCAAAGAATTTATGCGTGAGGACTTTTCTTGCGACCGTATGACCGACGGGGCTTTGGCGGTGCTTGATACGGTGATTGCCTATTTGGAGAAAACCCGCTTAGCATATCTTGAAACGCATGAGCGCGCGCTTTGGGACGATATGATTCAACTGCTCCCCTCGTCCTTCAACCAGATGCGTACCGTGACCATGAACTATGAGACGCTTATCAACATCTATTACGCACGCCGTTCGCACAAGCTTCCCGAATGGCACGTGCTGTGCGACACAATTTTGTCTTTGCCTTATGCTAAGGATTTGATTGCTGTCAAGGAAGAGGAATAAAAGTAAAGTTTGGTTAGCAAAATGAGCAATATTTTTGATTTATTTCGTTCTATAGAAAAGCCGAAAGAGCCGGTGGGGTCCGTGAGCTATCTTATCGTGGGATTGGGAAACCCCGGTGCGGCGTATGAAAACACGCGCCACAATGCGGGCTTTCTTGCCATTGATACTCTTGCCGCGGCGCATGGGGCGCGCGTGGACCGCGCCAAGTTCAAGGCACTTGTCGGGGAATGCACGCTGGGCACGGAGCGCGTGCTTTTGATGAAGCCTGAGACCTTTATGAATCTTTCGGGCGAGGCGGTTGCCGCCGCCGCGTCTTTTTATAAGCTTCCCGCCGAGCGCGTGATTGTTTTGTGCGACGACATCAATTTTGAGCCGGGGCATTTGCGTATTCGCCGCAAGGGAAGCGCGGGCGGTCACAACGGGCTGAAAAGCATTATTGCCTGCCTTGGCAGCGATGCTTTTGTTCGTTTTCGCTTGGGCGTGGGGCAGAAGCCCACACCCGAATACGATTTGGCGGATTGGGTGCTCGGAAAGCTTCCCGCCGCAGATCGTGAGGCGATGGCGAAGTGCTGTGAGAATGCCGCCGATGCTCTGCTTTTGTGGGTGCAAGGGCGATGCGAGGAAGCACTTTCGCGTTATTCCAAATAAAATGATGATCGTAAGAATGGTTGATATATGAAGCTGATTACCTCACTTTTATCGGAGGACAGAGAATTTTACCAAGCCACCATTGCGCTGTCGGAGCAGTTTCGGGCGAATAAGCCCTTGCCGCTTTCGGTCAACGGGCTTGCAGACGGCGCGAAGGAAGCCTTTGTGGCGGAGCTTTTGCGCTATGCGTCCGAGAAACATCCTTCCCCTTCGCTCCTTTTGGTTTCGGAGGAGGGGGCGGCGCGCACGCTGGCGGCGTCGCTTTCGGCGCAAGGGCTGACGGCACTTTTCTATCCTTCCCGCGATTTCCTGTTTTTGAATATTTCCTCTTCTCACGACACCGAGCGCGAACGGCTCTCGGTGCTTTGTCGCGTTTTGGCGGGGGAAAACATCACGGTTGTCACCACGCCTTTTGCCGCACTGGAATTGACCATGCCGCCCGAGCGTTTGCGCGCACTTTCCTTGCGTCTTGCGGTGGGGGATGAGATATCTCCCTCTCTTTTGGCGGAGCGTTTGGTTGATTTGGGCTTTGCGCGTGTGGAGATGGTGGACGGCGTGGGGCAGTTTGCCCGCCGCGGCGGTATTTTTGATTTTTATCCCGCTTCCTCTCCCGCCCCCATTCGCCTTGAATTCTTTGGGGACGAGATTGACCGCATGGGTTATTTCGATGCCATCACCCAGCGAATGACGGGGGAGTGCCCTTTGGTGGAGCTTGTTCCCGCCAAAGAGGTTCTCGTTGACAGCTCATCTCGCGCCGATATCCTTTTTGCACATGAGGAGCTCATCAAAAAGGCGGATGTAGATACTTTGCGCGCGCTTTCTGCCGAAAAGGCATCCATCGAAAGCGGAAACGATCTTTTGTTTGCCGACCGCTATATTTCTTTGATTTATAAAAATGCGTCTACGCTTTTGCATTATTTTAAAGGCATGCGCGTGCCTGTGCTTTTGGAATCCGAAGGAGGCATGGAGGAACGTGCGCAAACGCTTCTTGGGGCACTTGCCGAGGAGGGAACGAGCTATGTGGAAAAGGGCATGCTCTCTCCCCGTTACAACCGTTTTGCCGAGAAGTATGACGCCTTGACGGCGTTTTTATCCGAGCAAGCCTCTGTTTATATTTCTTCCTTCGGGCATTCCTATAACGGCAAAATGGCGGGGCTTTTCGGCTTCCGCACCCGCCGTACGGTTTCTTATTTTGACAAAGAGACGCTTTTGCTCGACGATCTCAAAAATTTGCTTTCGGGCTTTTACCGCGTGCTTGTTTTGACCGAAAACGCCGCGGCGGCGGAGGCGCAAGCGGAGCGTTTGCGCATGGCGGGTTACAACGTGGTTATCCTTCCGCCCGACGAGCCTTGCGATCTTTCGCTTTTGAAGGACACGGTGGGGATTTGCTACGGCTCTTATCCTTCGGGCTTTGAGCTTTTGGTGCCCAAGATCGCCGTGCTTTCAACGTTGCCCGATGAGATCACCGTGCGCCGCCGTACGCGCAAGGCGCGCAAGAACGCCCGCTATTCGGCGGGGCAAAAAATCATGTCCTATGCCGATCTTTCGGTGGGTGATTACGTGGTGCACGCCATGCACGGTATCGGCCGCTTTGAAGGCATGCAACAGCTCCGTGTGGATGGGGTAACGCGAGACTATATCACCATCCGCTATGCGGGCAGTGACAGTCTTTTCTTGCCTGCTGACCGATTGGAGCTGATCAGCAAATACATCGGTGCCAAGAGCGAGGACGGCACGGTTAAGCTCTCAAAGCTCGGCGGTACCGAATGGACACGCGCCAAAAACCGCGCCAAGAGCGCGGCGGAGGATATGGCCAAAGAGCTTGTGCGCCTGTATGCCGAGCGTCAAAGACGAGAGGGCTTTGCCTTTCCGCCCGAGGGAGAGATGGAACGGGAGTTTGCGGATGCCTTTGAATTTGAGGAGACCGAGCCGCAAGCGCAAGCCATTGCCGAGATTGAGGGTGATATGATGCGCCCCGTTCCCATGGACCGCCTTTTGTGCGGCGATGTTGGCTTCGGAAAGACCGAGGTCGCGCTTCGCGCCGCTTTCAAAGCCATCGTGGGCGGAAAGCAGGTTGCGATTTTGGTGCCGACCACCATTTTGGCGATGCAACATTATCAAACGGTCATCTCGCGCATGCGTTCTTTTCCCGTGGACGTGGAAATGCTCTCCCGTTTGCGCACCCCGAAAGAGCAGGAAAAGATTCGCCGCAGACTGGAGAGGGGCGAGATTGACTTGATCGTGGGTACCCACAGCTTGCTTTCCAAGACCATTAAATTTAAAAATCTCGGACTTCTCATCGTGGATGAGGAGCAACGCTTTGGCGTGCGCCAAAAGGAAAAGCTCAAGGCACTTGCCACCGATATCGACGTTTTGACACTCACGGCTACCCCCATCCCCCGCACGCTCAATATGGCGATGAGTGGGATCCGCGATATGTCGGTGCTCGACGAGGCACCCGCCGACCGTCATCCCGTGCAAACCTATGTGATGGAGCATGACGATATCATCATCGGCGAGGCGGTGCGCAAAGAGCTTGCGCGCGGAGGACAGGTGCTGTACCTCTATAATCGCGTGGAGAGCATGGAACGCCCTGCGGCGCGTTTGGCGGAAGAGTTCCCCGAGGCGCGTATCACCATTGCCCACGGCAAGATGGATAAGGAAGAATTAGAGGACATTTGGCAATCCCTCGTCAGAGGTGAGATTGATATCCTCGTTTGTACCACCATCATAGAGACGGGCGTGGACTTGCCCAATGCCAATACGCTCATTATTGAGGATGCCGACCGCATGGGACTTTCCCAGCTCCATCAGATTCGAGGCCGCGTCGGTCGTTCCGGCAGGCATGCCTATGCCTATTTCACCTATCGCAGAGGAAAAGCACTTTCGGAGATTGCGGACAAACGCTTGAAGGCGATTCGTGAGTATGCCGAGTTTGGCGCGGGCTTTAAGATCGCATTGCGTGACCTGGAGATTCGCGGTGCGGGCAACCTGCTCGGTGCCGAACAGCACGGGCACATTGAGGCGGTGGGTTACGATCTTTATGTGAAGATCTTGAACGAGGCGATTTTGGAAGAAAAGGGCATTGTTAAGGAGACACCTTTTGAGGCGCAGTTCGACGTTCCCGTGGATGCGCACATTCCCGAGAATTATATCCGTACCTCGCCCGAGCGCATGGAGATGTACAAAAAAATATCGCTCATCCAAACGGCGGAGGATCGCTCGGATGTGCTGGATGAGTTCATCGACCGTTACGGAGAGCCGCCGAGGGCGGTGGAACGTCTTTTGTGGATCGCCGCGGCGCGTGCCGCCGCTTCCCGCATGCGTATCGCCAAGGTGGAGTATCGGGACGGAAGCTTGCGCTTTTTGGCGGACAAACCCGATCTCGCGGTGTGGAGCGTTTTGTTTGCCGAGTATCCCGGCTTGAAGTTTACGGGCGCGGTGTCGTCTGCCGCTGTCAGCTATAAGCCCTCCAAAGGAGAGGATGCCGCGGAGGTTTTGTATCGCATTCTGTCCGCTTATGAAAAGGTTGCATCCGAATAAAGCAAAGGAAAGTTTACAAAATGAGCAATGTAAAAGAGAAAAAACAAAAGAATGCCCTAAAAGGCATGTCCAAGAAAACGCGTGTTTGGCTGATTGTGATCGCGTCGGTTCTCCTTGCCGCTATTCTTTTTGGCGTGATTTTTACGGCTTTAACCTATTCTCCCACCGTTTTGCGGTACGGTTCTTCGAAACTGAAGGAGGATGTTTACGCCTATTGGCTTGCGTGCTACAAGTATAACTTAATGGTGATGTATAAGGGCTTGGTTGAGAACGACACCCCCGAGGAGTGGGCGGCGACGGATGCAAGCGGACGCAGTTTTGATGCTTTGTTTAAGGAACGGGCGGACAGAGAGATTGCGCTTCGTTTCGTGGCTTCGGTGCTTTTTGACCGCATGGGTGTCAATCTGGCGGAAAAGTATTATACGGGAATCGAAAAGTCTTTGACGGATATGCAAGAATACAGCTATGATGAGGACATGCTTGCCCTTTTGAAGGAGAAATACGGCATCGGCGAGCGTCAGCTGAAACGTGTGGCACTGTATGAGGCAAAATACTATGCTCTGAAGGAACACATGTTCGGAAGCGACGGCAGCGGCGTTTATCACAGCGCGTATGCCGACCGCTTGGACGCTTTTTATCGCGAAAATTATCGCCTTTTCAACGTTATCTATCTGACGGATGAAAAGAGTGCCGAAAAGCAAACCGAGCTTTCCGCACTCATTGCGGCGGGTATGACGGAGGAGTCCTTCCGTGATTACGAGCAAGAAAATTCCGAGACCTCCGTAACCGAAAAATATCCTCACGGCATCTATATGTATTGGAATGGCAATTACTCCTCTGTTTTTTCCGAGGAACTTCTTTCCGCCATGATGTCGCTCGATGAGGCGGGGAAGATTGTCTCCCGTCGCGATAAGGAGGATGAGGGGACCTTTTACGTGATGCGCTACGCGTTGCCCGACGCGCCTTATTTGACCAACGATAAGGATATTCGCTTCAGCTTGCAGGGCTTTGAGGCGTATGCCGCTTCGTATCTTTACTACCAAGAGCTTGAGGCGTGTCTTGCCGAAGCGGAGTGGGTGAAGGAAATCTCCGATACCTATTCCATGGCGACCACCGCCAAAGCGCAGGATTATAATATTACAAAATTTCTCGGTTTTTAACCGATCGCTCGGTTTCTTTTTCTCTCTTTGCTTCATAGACTGTCAAAAAGGAGAGTGCTATGAAACTAAGCGAGCTTTTTTCGGACTGCCTCGGTGCTTCCTATGTTCACACCGAGTACGGCGGCGATTATGCCTTGAAAAAAAGAAACAGAACGCTGTATATTTATCTCGAAGCCTCGGACGGCGCGGAAGATTGGCGGAGCAATCTTGCTTTTTTTGCCAAAGCGTATTCCCGTGAGGGACATACCGTTTTTCGCGCACACCGAGGCTTTTTGCGCGTTTGGGAGGCGATGCTGCCCGCCATAGCGCAGGCACTGGAGGATCCGAATATAAAAAACGCGGTGACCGTCGGCTATTCCCACGGGGGTGCGCTGGCGGTGCTTTGCCATGAATATATCTGGTATCGGCGGCGCGACTTACGAAGCACACTTTTGGGTTACGGATTCGGCGCACCTCGGGTTTTGTGGGGGAGGCTCTCTCCCATGCTCGAAGCGCGATGGGAGGGCTTTACCGTTTTGCGAAATCTTGACGACGCGGTCACCCATTTGCCGTTTGCCGCGCTTGGGTATCGGCATGTGGGAACGCTTTTGGAAATCGGCGAAAAAAACAAATATTCCGCCATAGATGCTCACAGAGCCGAGAACATCCTGGCGGAATTAAAACGGTATGAAAAAGAACGGCGGCTGAAAGAGATCAGTCGTTTTCTTTGAAGAGAAGGGTGACGGTGGTTCCTTTGCCGAGCTCGCTTTCGAGTTTCAAAGCGGCACCGTGATATTCGGCACCGTGGCGCACGATGGAAAGCCCCAGCCCCGTACCGCCGATCTCCTTAGAATGGCTTTTATCCACGCGGTAAAACCGTTCGAATACGCGGTCGCGGTGTTCGGGAGGGATGCCGATACCGGTATCAGAGACCGAAAGAAGGGCTCCTTCCGCTGTGTTTTTGACCGTTACGGTCAATTTGCCGCCCTCGCGGTTATACTTCACGGCGTTGTCGCATAAATTGTATACGACATCGTAAAGAATGGGCTCTGCGCCAAAGACGGTTGCGCATTCGGTGTTGAGCACCATCGAGATGCCGCGCGCCTCGGCGGCGGGGGTAACGTGGCGGATTGCCTCGGCGGCAAGGGCGGAAAGCTCCACCTCACGGCTTTCGTAAGGCAAGATGCCGTCCTCAATTTGAGAAAGCCGGATGATGTCGTTCACGAGTGTCAAAAGGCGTTGCGCCTCGTTATATATACTGGAGGCAAAATCGGGGATATCACAAGCGGCAACCATGCCGTTTTGCATGAGCTCCGCAAAGCCGGAGATGGAGGTCAGCGGCGTTTTCAACTCATGGGAAATGTTGGCGGTAAACTCGCGGCGGAATTGCTCAAGGCTTCTTTTTTCGGTTTCGTCCAAGATTAAAACCACAGCACCTGCCAAGCGGTCGTTTTGCAAAACGGGATTGCCCAGCATGCGGTAGATGTGCCCTTCATGCGTTAAGGCTTTTTCATAATGCCGCCCTTTGAGGGCGCGGCGGAGCACATCCTTTGCCGCTTCCCGCATGTCATCGTATTCGAAAAAAGAAGTTGCCGCACCGTTGGAGGACAGCACGTTTCCTTGGCGATCCGCGATCAGAATGCCCTCGTCCATGTTTTCGGAGAGAACGCGAAACTCTTCTTGCTTTTGTCTTGCATTTTCCAACTGTTTTTCGATGGTTTCGTTCTGCGCCTTCAGGCGGTCAAAAAGCGGGGCAAGCTCACTGTAATAGCCGTTTTTGGGCAGGTGCTTAAGATCAATGCGGTGAAGAGGTTCGGTGATGCGGCGCGCCAGCCGATGGGCAAGAAAGCCGACGGCGAGAAAGAGAAGTGCGAATCCCCACCAAAGGGAGAGCAATGTTTCTCCGACAAGTCCGATGGCGGTGTGCTGTTCATCGAAGA
This sequence comes from Eubacteriales bacterium, assembly GCA_045580085.1. Lineage (GTDB taxonomy): Bacteria > Bacillota > Clostridia > Oscillospirales > CAG-272 > UBA1740. The sequence continues at coordinate 40,146 of JAZNND010000055.1, read as the reverse complement.
ATACAAAGAGCACCGCGATCATAAGAAGGAAAGAGAGAAGGAGCGTGCCAAGTGTTACAAAAAAGATGGAATAAAAAATTCTTTTTTTCATAATGTAATCTTTTCTTTACAAAAGAAGGATAGATGTCAGCATGGCGCATAGCCCGATGAACAGGGCGGAGAAGGTGAGAATATGCCCCATATACTGCCTGATCCATGCCATAAGGAGGCTGAAAAGCGAAATGCCGAACAAAATGGCACCGAAATAGCCGAGAATGCACCAAGCACCCGAAAGTGAAAGGGCGGAAAGCCAAATACCGTAGCCGACGATGCTTCCGACAAAGAGAAGGATGCCGAGGGCGGCGAACAGAAGGTATAAAACGGGGTGCGCCTTTGCCATTTCACTGTCGCTGTCCTCTTCGTAATAATAGCTGTTATGATGAGGGCGGTGAAAGACGGGACGCAAACGGATTTTGCTGTCCGCACCGGCGAGAAAGAGCGATTCCTCTTCGGCAAAAAACGCTTCTTCGTGCTTTTCGCGCAAGGGAAGCAAATGCTTTTCCCAAAAACGCTTGCGGGAAAGGAAAGGGAAGGTGTAAACACCGCAAAGCTGTACCGCCGTATCGGCAATATCACCTGCCATGCGGAAGTTTTTGTCTTTGAGTGCGTCTTTGATCAAGATGGTAGCGCATAAAAGCATGGCGTCCGCGTCGGCCGGGCAGCTTCCGTCACTTTCGGAAAAGAGATGCGCTTCGGCATCTTTTAAGGCGGCGACGTATTCGCTTGCTTCGCCCGAGGTCATGCTTGCCGCGGAGAGCGTTTTGTCGCTCGTTCCGAAATAAAACTGTTTTACGCGGTAAAAAATGTCTTTCAGGATATAGAGATTAGACTCGGTCATGGGTTTTTCCTTTCTGTTTTCCCTTCATCGAATATGGATGGGGAAGCGTGCGCCGCAACGCGGACAGGTGACGGTGAAGTCCCCTTTTTTCTTTTCCAAACGCAGTGTTGCACCGCAAGAGGGGCAGTGGGCGTGTACATGTTTTTTATCGGGGCGGCGGAAGAGACGGCCAATCGCGCGCGGGAGCGCGAAGAAAATGTGGCAAAAGATCTCATTTTCCCGTATGCGTGCGGGTAAATTTCGCGAAAAAATGCGAAAGAAGAGATAAACGGCGATCAAAATGCCGATGAGCAAGAGCCAAATGCTTTTGAAAACGGCACCCAGTATCAAAAGGGAGGCCAGGGCAAAAAGGAGAAAAGCAAACAAAAAATCGGGCACAAAATAGATGGGGGGCAGTTTTTTCATGGGAAGAGACAGGTCTCCTTTCTTACCTTTTTACTTAGTATACTATATCGCCAAAGGAATGTCAATACAAGCCCTCAAAGAAGCCTTCTTTCACGTCGCGGAGCAGTGCCTCATCGGAGCATAGGCAAAGCAGTGCTTCGGCACTTTCTTTTTCCGTTTCTTCGAGCACAGACAGTTTTTTGGTGCGCAGATAAGAGAGCATTGTTTTTTCAATCCAATAGTGACATTCGGTATTGGGCAGGTGTTTTTCTTGTGCTTTTAACGCCAAATAGAGAGGAATTCCGTCGGAAGGATCGTGCCAGATGTCGGCAAACAAAACGTTATATCCGCCCTTCGGGGCTTCTTTTTCGGCAAAATCAAGGGCATCGGCATGGATGATCTCAATTTTATTCTTCTGCGGGAAGCTTGGCAAAATGCATTCGCGAAACAGTTCGATCACCGTTTCGTCCCGTTCTACGAGTGTAACTATGGAAACCTCTTCTTTTTCCGCCGCCATGAAGGCGTAATATCCAAGCCCTAACCCATAGCTTAGCACCCGTCCGCGCGCCGCGGCGATGGGGGTGCGCATGGTTTCGATTTCATTGGGGGTGACGGTCATCCATTCTCTGCCGCCTTCGAGCACGGCGGGAAAACGGAACTCTCGGTCGAAAAAGCCGATTTGCGGAATCTCTCTGCCGTCCGCGCAGAAACGAATATCGTCTCGGACAAAGAGCTCGTACGGTTTATATGAACGGTAGCCGAGCTCCCATTTTCCCCATGTGACGGAGGGCAAGCGCACTTTTTTATAATAGGGATTTTGCGTATAATCCTTGACAAAGAGTTTTTTGAGCGAAGGGAAGAGATGGGATCGGTGAAAATTTGCACCGTGCTCCGGAAAAAATGCCGTCAAAAGCCCATATACCGCGCTTTCTTCGAGCGCGGCGCGCTCTTGCGCGGGGACAGAGGCAGTGTCGCCCGTGAGCGCACGGATGTCCGACGGAGAAAACAGATCGGGACGAAGATGGAGCAGGTCGCTGAAAAGCTTTAAAACGCGAAAGTTGTTTTCCCGCGTTTGCCAAAACATATTTTTTGTCATAAGCGGCCCTCCTTTTCGCCCAAAGCTGTTTTTGGGGCTTTATTTTCCTCTATTTTAACACAAAAAGACAAAAAAAGAAAGAGAGTTTTCTTTCTTTTTTAAAAACACTTGCAAAAACGGTTGGTTTCATGTATAATGAATTGTGTCGAAAAATGTTTAATTTAAAGCATTCAATCGGTTTTTCGGAGGGTGACACCTTTAAGTACCGATCAAGAAAGGAATTTTCATGAACAAGAATAAATCCATGCGCAAGCGCATTTTGGCGGCCCTGACAGCTCTTTTGCTGGTTTTCGCGCTTGTCTCTTGCGACGTTACCGAATTTTTTAACGAGATAGGCGGCAACAGAAGACCGGTCGGCGACGGCTCGGATTTCGTACCGGCGGAAATTACCGAGGTCATCAAGACCGAGTTTGAAAGTTCTTATGCCGATCAGCTGAGCCCCAATGAGCGTGCTATGTATGACGTTTTCGCGGCGGCATCTCCCGGCGAGCATGAATTTACCGTGAATCTCCCCGAGGTGCTTGAGGTGTGCAAGAGCCAGGCTCCCACGCCGACACAGCAAACCGAAGTGCAAAACAGGGTTGCTTATTGGATTTCCAACGCGCTTTTTGCCGTTTGGTTGGATGTGCCCTCCGTTTTTTGGCTGGAGACGGGGGAATTTCAAAGCAAGTTTAACATTGAGCTTCACGAAGATGATGTTTACCGCGTAAAATCAATATCCGTTACGGTAGCCTTGCGCAATGAATACGCCGACAACACGCACTATTATGACAGCCGCATCAGTTCGCTTTGCAATTCTCTTTCGCTTGCGGGTGCAACCGATTATGAAACACTTTGCAACATCAACGATTATCTTTGCCAAACCATCGAATACGAGATGATCACCGACTACCGCAATACCGTTTACGGCGCGCTTGTGGATAAAAAGTGCGTGTGCGAGGGATATGCGCATGCCTTTAAACTGCTTTGCGAGACTTACGGCATCGAATGCGTCTCGATATTCGGTACGGGAAAAACGTCGGACGGCGAAGAAGGGCATATGTGGAACGCGGTTCGCTTGGATGAGAAGTGGTATGCGGTGGACGTTACTTGGAACGATACGACGGAAAGCAAAACGTATTTCTTGGTCGGCAGTGATACGATGGGGCATGAGTCGAGCTTTGCAGACAGTCATTTGAGCGAAAATAAGCGCGGCGACAGCAAGGTATTTGCGCTTCCTGTGTTGTCTTCGACTTCGTATGTAAAATAAAACGGACGAACGGCATATGGAAATCAAAAATCGGGAATTTGAAGAGGAACGCGCCCTCTACGGTGTCAAAGACGTTGTGTTAGAGCATTGTGCTTTTCGCGGCGACGCCGATGGAGAAAGCGCGTTGAAGGAGTCTTGCGGGGTAATAGCGGAAACATGTGAATTTGCTTTGCGTTATCCGCTTTGGCATGCGCAGAATGTATGCCTTTCTCACGTTACCATGACAGAAACCTGCCGCGCCCCCCTTTGGTATGACAAAGATGTTTGCGTGCGCGACTCCAAGCTGTACGGCACCAAGGCAGTGAGAGAATGCCGTAACGTTTTGATTGAAAACACGGATATCCGATCGGAGGAATTCGGTTGGTTTTCTTCGGATATTTGTGTGAAGAATACGGCATTTGAGGGAATGTACGCCTTCTTGCATGCCGAGAATCTTACGGCGCAGAACTTGAATTTTACGGGAAAGTATTCCTTCCAATACCTGAAGAACGCCACGTTTCATCACTGCACCTTCAAAACCAAGGATGCCTTTTGGCATGCCGAAAATGTCACAGTATACGATTCCGTGATTGAGGGCGAATATCTTGGTTGGTATGCACAGGGGTTAAGGCTTGTCCGCTGTCATATCAAGGGAACGCAACCGCTTTGCTACGCGAAGGGGCTTTTGCTTGAGGATTGCACGATGGAAGGGTGTGACTTGGCTTTTGAAAAGAGCGATGTGGACGCCTCCCTTCATGGGCATGTGGAGAGCATCAAGGCACCCGCATCGGGGCGAATTACGGTAGATTCCGTTGGAGAGATTCTGCCCGAAAACGATGGAACGCACGGCGAAGCGCAGATCCTTATTCGCGCATCGGTATCATAAAAAAGAGGACGAAGAATGTAATGTTCTTCGCCCTTTTTATTTGGAAATTTTAATGTGCTTTCAGTTTTTTTGCAAGCTGTTCAAAGACAAACCGCACCGCCGCACGGCGGACGTTTTCTCTTCCGAGATCTCCGAAATGCACGGTGATGCCTTCGGTGCCCGAGGGGGTATGAAAGCCGAAGCAGACCGTGCCGACAGGTTTTTCGGCTGTGCCGCCGTCGGGACCCGCGATGCCCGATATGCCAACGCCGATTTCGGCACCCGAGGCGGCGGCACAGCCGTCCGCCATCTCTTTTGCGGTGTTTTCGCTGACGGCTCCGTATGCTTTTAAGGTGGCGGCAGACACCGATACAAAGCGCATCTTGGCTTCGTTGGCGTAGGTTACGAAAGAGGCATCAAAAACCGCCGATGCCCCCGAAACGCCGACAAGCTCGGCGGCGGCAAGCCCTGCGGTGCAGGACTCGGCAAAAGAGATATGGTAGCCTTTTTCTTTTAATAAGGAAACGACTTTTTCGGTATCGGTCATGTTGCTTTCTCCTCTTCTTCTCGTGATAAAAGGGTAAGGCGAATGCGGTGGGAGGCGACTTCGGCATCGGTGATGACCACGCGTACGCGGTCAGAAAGCCGATAGATCTCACGTCCGACTTGCATGGTGCCCGTTTCTTCTCCGTAAACGGCACCGAAGGGCAGCTCTTCCAACGGAATGAGCCCTTCCGCACAGTTGTCTAAGGTGGCAAATATGCCAAAGGAGGCAATGCCGCTGACGGTGGCAAGAAATTCTTCTCCGATGTGGCTTTCTGCCCACAAAGCGGAGTAAAGCGCTGTCATTGCACGCTCGGTGCTCATGGCGCGAAGCTCCGTTTCGGTCGCCGCGGCGGCGGCGCGGCGGGATGCCGCCCGGTATTTTTGCGCGCTCTCTCCGTCAAGGAGCACCGCTTTGATGATGCGGTGGGTGATCAAATCGGACAGGCGGCGGATGGGTGAGGTAAAATGGCAGTAATGGCGAATGCCGAGTCCGAAATGCGGATGGCTTTCGTCGCTGTATACGGCTTTTGCCATGGTGCGCAGCATGGGATAGGAGACGGCGGCGGTTTTTTCTTTTCTTTTTGCTTCCTCGAGCACGGCGGCAAAGTCAAGCGCTGTGGGCTCTTTTTTGTTCAAAGGAAGAACGGAGAGATCAAGGCTGACTAAGTATCGCTTGAACTCCTCCAATTTGTCGGGTGCCGGGGCTTCGTGAATGCGGAAAACGCAAGGGATGTCGCTTTTTTCAAGAAGCGTTGCCACTGCTTCGTTGGCGCACAGCATGAAGTGCTCGATGATTCTTTCGGCGACACCTCTTTCACGGCGTAAAATGTCTGTGGGAAGCCCTGCTTCGCTCATCACAAAATAAGGCTCGGGGGCATCGAAATCCAGATATCCTCGCCCGTCCGCCTTCTTTTTTAAGATTTCGTAAAGGCGGCGCATGGAGAGAAGCATCGGAAAAACTTTTTCGTATTTTTCGTAAAAGGGCGAATCCTTGCCTTGCTCAAAAAGATCGTTGACTTCACTGTAAACGCCTCTCACATCGCTGTTTAAAATGCTTCTTTTGAGCTCGGTTTTCAGAATCTCGCCCGTTTTTGAGAGGGTGATGTGCGCCGAAAGGGTGTATTTGTCCTCGCCGGGGTGCAAAGAACATGCACCGTTCGAAAGTGCTTCGGGGAGCATGGGAATTACGCGGTTGGCAAAATAAACACTCGTGCCCCTATGCATGGCGCAACGGTCGAGGGCTGTTTTGGGTTTCACGTATGCCGAGACGTCGGCAATATGCACCGAAAGAACAAAGCCGTTTTCGCTTTCTGTCAAAGAAACGGCATCGTCAAGGTCTTTGGCATCGGCACCGTCGATGGTCAAAACGGGATGCGCGACGCGCTCTCTCCCTTCGCAAGAAAGCGGCATGGCGGCGCACGCCGCCGCTTCTCGCAGTACGGCATCCGAAAATTCGGTTTCAATGCTGTTTTCGGCAAGCACCGAGGCGCAAGCGGCCTCTACGGAGGAGGCGGGCCCGAAGGAACGCAAAAAGACCGCATAGGGAAAGCGGCTACGTTCAATGCGGCATTCGATCTTATCCCCGATCTCGCAATCGGGGGCTTCCGCAAGAGGGAATGCTTCGGGATATTTGTTGCTGTCGGGGGCAACGAAATAGGCAAGCTTTCGCATGCGCGAGCCTCGTATACGCTCGGTGTAGAGCGTGCCGATCACGTTTTTTTTGCTTTTCTCGAGGATCTCGGTAATTCTGCCGTCGAAGCCGCGGTCGTAATTCTTTTTGTAAAGCACGCGCACCGTGTCTCCGTCGAGCGCACCGCGCGTTTCGCCGGCGGGGATAAAAACGTCCTCCGTGATGCGTGTGTCGCCTTCGCGCGGCGAGACAAAGCCGAAGCCGCGGCGGGTGCCGCAAAAGACACCTGTAAATTCCTGTTCTGCACCCGCATGGCGCGAGGGGTTGCGTTTTTGGGGCAAGCGGTTTCTCGCGTGCCGTGTTTTAACATTTCTTTTCATTACCGTTATTGTTTCCGTTTTATGTGTATCTATGAAAGGGTGAAGAGCGAAAAAAACAGAGCTGCCGCTTCTGCGGCAGCTCCCTCTGACGTTGTCAGTGCTTGCATGGAAAGAGCCCATGCAAACCGTCTCTTCCTTGATCCGATCGAGATTATTGGAAAATGTCGATGAAGTTCAGGTTTCTCGAGGTGGGAACAGCACCGTCCTGAAGAACGAATGCCGCCAGAGAAAGGATCATGAAGAGGGCACCGATAATGGTGGTGGCGCGAGCCAGAACCTTATCGATCTTCTTTCCGCTTTCTTTGCCGAAGAAGGTTTCGGCACCGCCGGCGATGGTGCCGGACAGACCGTAAGACTTACCGTGCTGCATCAAAACAGCGATTACAAGAACAACGCCCAAAACGATGAGCGCGATTTGGATAGCTAAAAACATCGGATCCTCCTACAAACTATAGCTTTTTGGCGGTTTGGCATAGAACCGCAATTTATCATTGTTACTACTATATCACATTGCGTGCGAAAAAGCAAGAACTTTTTGAAAAAAACTTAAAAAATATTTTTTTGTCGATCAAACGAACGCCGAACGCTTGGGGCGAAGGGCGTTTTGCACCAAAACCGAGCAGGCGTGCGGGGTGAGTTGACGCGTCATGAGCACCTTCGAACCAATGTCGCGAAGCGTTTTTTCATCGGGAAGGGGGATGTTCGCGTATTCTCTTGCGTTGATTTGGGGGGATTTGGAGAGAATGGTGCAATATTTTTCATAAAGATCGGAAGAGAATACCGCGTAAAGCCCGTGCAAAAGGGCGGAATCCATTTCGCGGTTGTCTTCGTAATCAATATAATTGAGCTTGTTGTGGGTGCTGATGGCAGGGAAACGGGGGAACAGGGAGGCGAGGTAAACGCCGCAAAGAAGGTGACGCTTATCGCTCTTGGCGGGAACACGCTTGATGAAAAGCATGTTTTTGTTCTTTTGCGCCAAGGAGGGGATGACGGGGACGATGTATTTTTCGGTGGGAACGCGCACAAGCCCCATGAGAATATTCTTGGGATGGATGAGGGGAATCGCGCCGTCTGTGGGGGAAGTGCGCAGGCTGTCGGGGTAGCGGGATTCGAGCGTAAGTCCCGTGTGCATCTTGAGCCCCAAAGACGCGAGTGTTTCGGGCAAGGATTCCACGCGTTCGAGAATTTCCCATTCCTCTTCCGATTTGATGAGCAAAAGCGAGCCGTCTTTTTCATTTACGATACGGCGGTAGGGGAAGGGGGGCATTACGGTGACGGGAGCATCGTCCTCTTCTTTGAAGGAGGAAGAAACGGTAACGGTATCTTCCTCTGCCGGGGGTGTTTTTTTCCAAACGAGCAACATGTGCGAGCGCGTTTCGTCGGCACGGGCTTCGCTTTTGGCATCGGAAGAGAAAAGATGCATGCGGGTAATATGTGCGTCTCTTTCCATGAAGAGGCGGATTTTTTCGATGTAAACGCCTCTGGCGTAGGCGGTGGGCAAAAGGGCTGCCAGCTGACCGCCTTCGGCGAGGGATGCCATGCCGAGTGCGGCAAAAAGGAAGGCACCGTCCGTTGCGCCGGAAGTCAAAGCTCCCACAGCCTCAATTTCGGGCGTTGCCTTTTCATAGAGCGTGCTTGTGGGATTCATGATGACATAGTCGAATTTTTCCTCGCTTTCCGTGAAAAGCGTGGGGGAAAGCATTCTTGCCGTATCTAAGATAAAATTGGTTTCCTTGATTTCAAAATTGACGATCACGTGATAGTCATGACGGCATTTTTTGCGCAGGCGGGTGAGATTATTTTTGAGCATATCGAGCATCATCACGTCGTTTTCATAGCAAACAAGGGTGATGCGCTCTGCTGCCTCGGCTTTGCAAAGACGCTCCAAGAGTGCCGCGCAGAGAATGCCCGTGCCGGCACCTGCGTCCAAAATACGCACATGCTCCTTTTTCTCGGGAACGATCATGTCAGCCAAAAGGAAGGCGGTGCTTCTTTTGGTGAAAAAACGGCCGATACGGATGTTTTCCGTTTGAGATTTTTCTCGGATCAGCTTTTTGGTGTTGCGAACGGCAAGTTTTAACATGTTTCTACTCCTTTTTGCGTCTGCCGAAGTCTATCATCTGTATTATAGCAAATTTTTTGGCATATAGCAAGAGCAAATGACGACTTTTTTAAACTTTTTTTGCGCTTTTTCGCTCTCGGGACGCAAAACGGGGAAAATGTCAAGAAGGGGTTGCAAAACAGATAAAAAAATGTTATAATAGTGGAGAGAAAGCTTTCGCGCTTCGCGGCAAAAGAAAGATGGGAGGCGATCGGATGTATCGCACAAAACTTGTTCTCGGCTTGATGGAGGGCTCGATGCCTTTATCGCCGGAAGAGCAGATTCGGTTATATCATCGCGTCGGGTTCGACGGATTTTTTACGAATTGGCAACGCGGGGCCAATGTCAAAGCAATGCGTGCCTTGGCGGATGAGCTTGGGATGCTTTATCAATCCATCCACGCGCCTTTTACCGCCATGCGTCATATGTGGTATCCGTCCGAGAAAACGGAGGATGCTGTGGAGGAGTTGCTTTCCTGCTTGTCTGACTGTGCCGCGTGCGAGGTTCCCATTATGGTGGCACACACCTTTATTGGATTTAAAGATCATACTCCCACCGAAAAAGGGGTGGAGAACTACCGCCGCGTGGTGCACCGTGCGGAAGAGCTTGGGGTAAAAATTGCTTTTGAAAACACCGAGGGTGAGGAATACCTTGCCGCCTTGATGGATGCTTTTTCGGACAGCCCTATGGTTGGATTTTGTTGGGATACGGGGCATGAAATGTGCTATAACAAAAGCAAAGACATGCTCGCGCTTTACGGAGACCGCCTGATCGCAACGCACATCAACGATAATCTCGGCATTCATGATTTTTCGGGCGAGATCACCTATTTGGATGACCATCATCTTTTGCCTTTTGACGGCATCGGCGATTTTGCGGACATCGGCAAGCGGCTATACCGCCACGGCTTTACCGAGACGCTGACTTTCGAGTTAAAACGCAACGTGGCACTCGGGGGCGTTCCGGTATACGGAAGAATGACGGATGAGGAATATATTACCGAGGCTTATATACGTGCCCATCGGGTTGCGGCTCTTTGCTTTCGGTAAAATGCCCTATAATAAATAGGTAATGAAATTTCACATGTATGAAAGGATGTGATGATATGAGTACTCCGCCAAACAGTGCCTTACGCATTTTGCAAGTGGGTAATGTTTTTTTGGACCGTCCGATTGCGCGTTTGCAAGACGGCATGCCCGAAAGACGCCGAGAGGACTTACGAGATGCGTTCTTTCAACTTATGAGAACGGCGGATGAGCTTGGGGTTTCCCTTATTTTGTTCACCGGCAATCTGATCGATCATGAATACGTCACCAACGGGACGGTGGAATTTTTGGTAGAGATGTTCTCGGAACGGCCGAACATGCAATTCGTGATTACCCCCGGTCCTGCCGATTACATTGGCGAGACGTCGGTTTATCGGTCGGGACGCTTTCCCTCCAACGTGCATATCATAGATGAAGAGGTTTTGAGTGAGGTGGAGCTTTCTTCTTTGGGCGTAACGGTTTACGGCTGGGCGTTCACCGAGAAAAACCATCGCTTCTCTCCCGTAAAGCATAAGCACGCAAGGCATCCTGAGCATTTGATTCTTTTGGCGGGATATTGCGAATGCGATCGGGAGGACAGTGCGTTTTGCCCGATTTCCAATGAGGATATCGCCGCCTTTGGCGCGCACAGCGCGGCTTTGTCAAGCGGCGATGGGTATGAAGGCTTTTTCCGCATCGGAAACTGTGTGGTGGCGGAAAGCGGAGCTTTCGAATGTACCTCTTTTGCGGATAAGCAACGAGGCGGCGTCAATCTGATCAGCGCAGAGTCTCGGGAGGACGGAGCCTGGCAGATTTTGACCAAGCGCGTTCCGACCGGCGAATACCTTTATGCCGAAGAAATTGTCGATATTTCGCATTTGTTTGCGGAAAGCGACGTTTCCGAACGTATTTTGGCACGCATCGCGGAAAAAGGATATCATGAAAAAACGGCTTTGCGTGTTCGCTTGCGCGGCTCTGTGACACCGGATGCGAGCTTCTTGACACTTTCTTCCGCCGCGGATTACGGTGTATACATGCTGGAGATCGTGGATGAGACCGTTCCGACCGACGGCACGGAGTATCTTTTGCGGGAAATGAGCGCGCGCGGTGAGCTTTATCGCCATTTTTACGGAGAAATGACGGAGGGGACTCCGGAATCTCGCGCACGGGCGGCGCGTACCTTCCGCATCGGATATGCGGCACTCTGCGGGAAGGATCCTTTGAAAAATTAAACGGAAGGGCATGGTTCGGGATCTTGTACAGAATAGCAGTATGTGACAGCAATGTGGCTGACGGTCAGGAACTGGTTAACAAGGTGCAACAGTTGGCAAGCGAAATGCGCTTGGACGTTTCGGTAGACAATTACCGCGGTGCCAGAGCACTTTTGGAGGCGGCGAAGAGTAAACCGTATAAGTTGGTTCTCCTTGAGACCGAAATTGCCGGTACTTCCGGTATAGAGCTTGCCAAGCGGTTAAGATTTCAACACAAGGAAACGGCGTTCATTTTTGTGACATCCAGGGATGAGTACGCGCTTGCGGCGTATTCCGTCTTTCCTTCCGGGTATATTCTTAAACGTGTCACCCGCGCGGCGCTTTACGAGCCGTTCGCGCATGTATTCCGCAAGGAACGTCCGTCACAAACCGTTCTTTTCCGCACGGCGGACGGCGGTGAGATCATCATACCGCTTTCCGATCTTATATATATAGAGGTGTACGGAAACGAACTTGACTTCCACTGCAAGAATGAAACGCTGCGCGGCATCGGAACTTTAAACGCGGCGGCGGCACTCTTACCGCAAAACGTTTTTTACCGTTCGCACCGAAACTTTATCGTGAATCTCGGGTATGTGCAAAAGATCGAGAGATATTACTTCGGTATGCAAAACGGCGACACGGTTGCGATTGCCAAAAACCGTTTCACCGAAGTGAAGGAAGTTTTTGAGCGCTTTTTACGCACTTGAAAAGATGCTTTTTTCTGAGGATAAAACAAAAAAATCCTTTTCTCCCATGATATGGGAACGGTGAGAGGAGAAAAAAGAAAAATGTGGTAATTTCCATCCCGTTCATCTCAAATATCGACCGTTCATGAAAAAGTATTGAAAAAAACAATAATATCGTGTACAATACAAACATCAAACTTTAATTTACATGGAGGCAAAAATGCTTACTAAAGGAAAAACGAGCAAATTCCGCGTTGTTAAGTATGCTGCAATGGTGCTTGCACTTGTTGCGGTTCTTGCATTGTGCTTGACGGCATGCGGCAAAGCTGCGCCTGTCAGTGCTGAGTATGTAGCCGGCACCTTGACAGATAGTGAATACAATCGTGGCGAAACTTTCGATTGCACCGGCGCACAGATTAAGGTTACATATGATAATGATACGACCGAAACGGTCAACGTCACCCCCGCCATGGTCGGTGAGGTTGTTTTGAACACCGTTGGCGCTACCACTGTAAGTGTAACTTATTCCACCGAGGGCGGTACCATCACTGCTACCATCCCCGTTACCGTTTTGGATCCCCTTGCTGCGGACAGAGAAGCGGCTATCGCTAAAATCAACGGCAATACCCTTGTTGCGCAAAATGCCAACGATGCAGGCGTTAAGAATCTTCTCATCGATTACGCTCAGGTGATCAATGCTGCCGGTACCAAGACCGATATCGATACTTTCGTATCCGGTTTCGAGACCAAGCTTGCAGCATACCTCAAGGCTAAGACGGATGCTGTTTCCGAGGTTAACAAAGTAGATTATACTGTTCTTGTTGAGCAGTTCAAGCTTAGAGCTGATTCTGCGCTTTTGAAGGTAACCAGCGATATTAAGGCAGCGGCTACCGTAGAAGCAGTAGAGGATTTGGTAAAGGCTTATACCGCCGAGATCACCAACATCATCAATGAGCAGAAGGTTTACATTGAGAATTCCGGCCCGATTACCCCCGACAATGTTGGTCCCGGTATGATCGGTGAAAAGATCGAGCTTTTGGCGAAAACAAAGCGTTATATCGCACATCTCGAAACTTTGAGAGATGATGTGGCTGCTTATTCCACCTCTGTCAACAAGCAGGTTTATCTTGGCGAGTTCAAGGCTGCGTTGGGCGATCTTGAGTTCTGGTATGAGTATATTCAGCTTGCTATCGATCTTCGCGGCATTGAAGATATCATCGACGATATTTACGTGAAGAACGCAAGAACCGATCTTGACGATATCTATGATGCTCTTAAGGATGTTCTCTACAACATTGATGATAAGACCTACACCGAGGACGTTCTCGGCGACGGTGCTGATATCACCATTGTTCCCGGCGCTTACACCGTGAACGAGAGCACTAAGGAACTGATCTGCAACACCATGACCGACAAGGATGCAATCTGGATGCTCATTCAGCAGATGGCTGAGGATTACAATGATTACGCAGAGAAGTTCGGTGATGAGCTTGCACAGAGAAACATGAAGGCATATACCATTTTCAACACCGATATCACTATCGACCTTTATGCATACTCCGAGCAGTTCATGTTTGTTTACATGGATCTCGTTTCTAAGCAGGCGGAGGCTGCTCACATTATCGATCTTATCGATGCTATTGCTGATGTTGATGCTGAAGATACCGATAAGAAGAATGAAGCCATTGCCAATGCTTGGACCGCACTTAAGGAGTGGGGCAAGGAAAATCTGATCTTCTCCGAGAACGGCGAGATCACAGCATACCACAACAACCTTGTATTTGATAAGACCTATGAGGGTATCTTCAAGGTAATTGAGACTGAGGACAGCTCCAAGTATGAGCTTGGGGAATATGACTTCAGCGAAGATTACATGGTGAAATACTTTGTTCCTAACTACGATGAGCTGATCGAAGCTACCATCGGTGCTGATATTCAGAAAGTTAAGGATTTCGTAGCTGACATTCCCGAGTACATCATCTATGCTACCGAGACGGAAGGCGTTGACTCCAAGTCTGCTATTGAGACCGCGAGAAAAGCGCGCGATGACTTCTACCACCATTACGGTGAGGCTGTTTATGAGGAAGTTGCTCTTGTAAACGGTGTAGACGAAATCGATAAGACCATTACGGCTGCTGAGGATGAATATGACGGGCTCGTTGAAATGGCTAATGACATCAATACGAACTTGATTCCTGCACTTAAGGATAATGTAGACGAGATCGTTATCAGCGATTACAGAGGAACTAATGGTGCTTTGAAGGCTGCATATGACAAGTATCTTGAATTTGCTAAGCGCAATGATGATGCAGACGGTAAGTACTACACCGGCGTTATCACCGAGCAAGATCATTTGATTGATTGCATCGACAAGTACATTGAGCTTGCATATAAGGAAGAAAGATCCGTTCTTGCTCCTGTCAAGGTTTATGTATATGCAGACACTCGCTTGAACAACGGCACGGTAGGTGAGGATGAGACGGCTCTCCGTGAGGCAATTGCTCTTCGCGCAGACGAGTTGGTTCTTGAGCTCCTTGAGGAGAAGTACAATTATGATGCAACTCGTGGCCTTGCTGAAGGCGAGACCTTGAACAATTATAACCGTATCACCGTTCTTGAGGCTAACATGAAGTATATCATCGAAACCTTCTTGCCTTACGCTGAGAACGAGATCAACACCGCTGAACCCAAAGTTGATACTCCCGACGATGACATTCCCGGCGACGATGTTCCCGGCGATGACATCCCCGGCGACGATACTCCCGGTGACGATGTTGTTGGCGGATAAGCCATAACGGTTCTCGCTGATTAAGTTTAAATCCGACAAGGCTGTCGCGTAAGCGGCAGCCTTGCTTTTCCTCTCTTTTTTCGGCATTTGAGATGCCTGTGAGTTCGAAACCATCCTCACAATAAACAAAACTAAGGAGTGCCTTGCCTTTTCGCGGGGCGAATATGAAAATGAAAACAACAAAATTCCGCAGCATTCGTTTTGTCACGCATGCCGCACTGATTGCAACACTTTACATCGCGCTTACTTTTCTTGCTTTTTGGTTGGGGCTTGATAAGGGTGTCATTCAAGTCCGCTTTTCCGAGGCGCTTTGTGTACTTACCGCTTTTACACCTGCCGCTGTGCCGGGTTTGGCGGTTGGGTGCCTTCTTGCCAATCTTCTCACCGGTGCTCACATTTTGGATGTGATCTTCGGTTCGCTTGCCACGTTTCTCGGCGCATGCGGCGGATTTCTTTTCCGTTCGTTGGCGGAGCGAAAATATCTCGGTTTCGCGGTGACGCTTCCGACGGTGCTTTTTAACACCGCCATCATTCCCCTGCTTCTTGCTTTTGTATACGGAGCCAAAGAAGCTTATATTTTCCTGTTGCTTTCGGTTTGCGCGGGAGAACTTATTTCCGCCACGCTTCTCGGCACGGTTTTGCTTCTTGCTCTAAAACCGTATGCCAAGCGGTTATTCGGTGATTTTTAATTTGAAATAAAAACGGGCGATCGGTGACTGCCCCTGCGCAAGCGTATGATTTTGCAGGGGGCGATTACCGATCGCCCGTGGTTATGAAGAGGTATGGGCCGGCTTATGAGACAGCCCATGTTTTAGAAAGGAAAAGAGAAAGGGATAGCAAGTTACGGTAAGCGATAGCCTGCGGCAAGGTAGATTTTGTACCAGTCCTGTGCGGAAAGGATGATATCTGCGGCGGCGGCGATCTCGGCAAGGCGTTCTAAATTGGTGCTGCCCACGATGGGTTGCATTTTTTCGGGCAAGCGCAAGAGCCAGGCAATGGCGAGAGCCGTTTTGGTGCATCCGTATTTTTCAGCCAACTCGGAAAGCTCGGCGTTGAGGGTGGGGAAGGCATCGTTATCGATGAAGGGACCTTCAAAAAAACCGTATTGAAGCGGAGACCATGGTTGAACGGTAATATTGTGCAGGCGGCAATAGTCTCTGACATATCCGTCGTAGAGCGTGCCGCTTTCTTTAAGATTGACATTGGCACCGCCCGCGATCATATGGGCATGGGCGATACTGAGCTGTAATTGATTGATGCAAAGCTTTTCATCGGTATATTTTTGCAAAAGCTCTATTTGCAAAGGGCTATGATTGGAAACACCGAAAGCACCGACTTTGCCGCTTTTTTTCAAAACAGCAAAGGCATCTGCCACCTCTTCCGGTTCCATCAAAAGATCGGGGCGATGGAGTAAAAGCACATCAATGTGCTCCACTTGCAAATTTCTCAGAGAAGAATCCACCGCCGCAAGAATGTGCGCCTTTGAAAAATCATATCTGCCGGCACGGATGCCGCATTTGGTTTGGATGACGATGTGATCACGCAAGCTCTTATTTCTTGCAAGGGCTTTGCCGAACACGGCCTCGCACGCGCCGCCGCCGTAGATGTCGGCATGGTCAAAATAATTATAGCCCATCTCAAATGCAGAGGAAAGATAACGGTCGGCCTCCATGTCACTCATGCTGCCGATGCGCATGCATCCGAGCGCGACCGCCGATACCTTGACATTTTCGGAATATGTGTTGATATATTTCATATGAAATTTTTTTCCTTTTAAAGTACTTCGATTTCTACCCAGCCGAGCGAGCTTTTGCCGTGGGCAAAGCCGAGCTCAACCACCGAAACGTCGGGAAGGCTTCCGTCATTTTCTGCTTCAAACACAAGGTAATCGCAGTCATCAGGTTGCGGTTTTTTGGGCTCTTGCGTTCCGACATAGGTGCAGGGGTTTTGGTTGAGGTAAACGGTGAGATTCTCGACACTGTATTCGGTGTTCTTGGCAAAGCCGAGCACCACCTTTACGCGCCGCCCTTCGGGGATTTTGCCTGTTATGATGCGAAAACGGTTGTAGAGAATGTTGGAATGGAAAGGCCCTTTTTCGTTTCTGTCGCAGGAAAGCGCGACGGGCAGAGGCCTTCTGTTTGCCACACCGACGGCAGTCATGTCGTTATAGGACAGCACATGGCGGCGCGGCTCGTTGACCACCGCTTCGTAATCGCCCACGATGGACAAAAAGCGGTGATAGAGCGCGGCATCCTTGCCAAAATAAATGAAATTGCTGAAGCCGTTATAGTGATCAAAGAAATTGAAGAGATAAATCTCATCCGCGCCTTGTGAGAGATACCCCGCTGCCGTTCCGACTGCCGTTTCGTAAGAGTGAGTCATCATGGGCGCCGTGTCCTGACCGCGCATGAGGATCTCAAGCCCTGCCGCGAGGCGCACGTTTTTACCTTTTAACAGCTTGTGCCAAAGGTCCACGGGCATGCCCGTATCGGTGGTGGCCCAACGGGAAGAGATGGCGATACGGTCAATGAGACCGGCATCGATCCAGTCAAAAAAGTCAAATCCGAAGCGCAGTGCCATCTCGGGCGAGGCGGGCAGGCGGACGGAGAGCTCTAACGGATGCCCCCATTTCTTTTCCGCCTCTTTGATGCGGGCGTGAATCTTGCGCATAAACGCATTCATGACGGCGGTGCCTTCGTATTCTTTACCGTAACCGAAAAGGTAGGCCTCGCGCAGGAAATCAAGCTCTACACCTTCTGCATCGAAGGTTTCCAGTGCTTCGTCTAAAATAGAGAGATAGTGTTCTCTGACTTCTTCGAAATGGTAGTTGAGGCAGTAATCAAAATAGCCTGCGGGGGTGCGGTGTGGCACGATGTTTTGAGTGGTCCTATGGGCGCGGTAGAAATCGCTCCAAAGAAAGGAATCTTCCATAAAGCCTTCGTGCACATCACACATGCGTAAGCTGATGAAGGGGCGGAGCCCCGCTTCTTTTGCTGCTTGAAGCATTACCGAAAAAACGTCGGTCCCTTCGCGCTCATAGAACTCGATGAGATAATCGACATACGGGATTTGCTTGCCGCCTCTTGCGCGGAAGTCCTTGTAAACTTCCATGACGTTTCTGTGGCGGAGTGTGGCGTACCACTGCAAGGGTGCACCGATATCAAACATGAAGGTTTCAACCCCCGTGTTTTTATACTGCATGACAAAATCGACAATTTCCTTACGGCTGAGTTTTTCTAAACCGCCTGCTTGACGTGTGTAGAGAAAATGGTTGCAATCTTCGTTGAAAATAACATTTTTCATATGGTTTGATCCTTTCTCGTTGAAAAAAGGCAATCTCGATGCGAAATTGCCTTTTTTATTATCAGAAAAAGTTTGCGTGCAGATAATCGCTGCTCATCTTGAGGCTGTCGAAGGGATCGCCGGGGCAGGTATCCTGCTCAACAACGAAGTGCTTGACGCCGGTTTTGAGTGCGGTTTCGAGAATGCCTTCCCAATAGAGGTTACCGTTGCCGACCTCTGTGATGTACTGAGGAGGATTGTTATCGAGGCTCTTTGCCATGTCCTTCAAGTGAAGGATATCCACTCTGCCTGCGAGCTTTTCGATCCAATAGCGAACGTCGCCGCCGCCATGCTGTACCCAATAGGTATCGAGAACGAAACCGGTATTGTCGGGATCCATACCCTCAATGAGAAGGTCCATAATGAGCTTGCCGTCGAGCTTGCGGAATTCATGGCTGTGGTTGTGGTAGGTGAACTTAAAGCCTCTTGCCTTGATGTTTTTCGCAACGATGTTTGCCTTGGCGATGAATTCATCGTATTTGTCGCGCGTTTGTTCAAAGAAACCGCCGATACCCATGATTTTGGTACCAAGAAGGTCGTGGTTTGCCATTGCCTGCTCGGGATCGTCAACCATCATACCGAAGTTGTCGTGCGTGCCGACGATGGTGATGCCTGCTTCCTTTGCGATCTTGCCGAAGTCAGCATAAGGAATTTTGCAGCCTGCGGTCTGCGCCTCATCATAGCCGAGCTTCTTGAGCTTTTCGAAGCTACGCTTAGCGTCTTCCTCGGTGCCGAGGAAATCACGGATGGTGTAGAGCTGAACGCCAATTTTGTCGAGTTTTACCATTGTTTTTTACCTGCCTTTTTAAAGTAAAGTTTTACCCAATTTGAGTATATCATGCTTTTGCGGAAAAATCAACCGCTTAGGCGATTTTTCTTAAGAAAGAAAAAGAAAATCACGCCTTTTTCTTGACGAAACGGTATATTTTTGATAAAATAGAAATGATCAAACAAAGAAAAGGAATGAAAAAGAATGTCATTGAGTGAAATCATGCAAAAAATGAACGGGATGGAGTGCCCATGCGGCAAAAAGCATCGCTTTGATGCTACCGTTTTGTCGGGGGAGGGAGTGCTTTCAAAGCTTCCCGCGCTTTTGAAAGAGAAGAAAATTCAAAAGATCTACCTGCTTGCCGATAAGAACACCTATGCCGCCGCAGGGGAACGCACCGAGACCTTGCTTAAGGCGGAAGGTTTTTCTGTTTGCCCTTATATTTATCAAGAGGATGCTCTTGAGCCCGATGAGAAAAACGTCGGCAGTGCGGTCATGCACTATCCGCTTGATGCGGACGCCATCGTTACGGTTGGCTCGGGTGTGCTCAACGACATCGGAAAGATCGTTTCTGCTTTGACGGGCAAGCTCTATGTTATTGTTGCTACGGCGCCTTCCATGGATGGCTATGCTTCGGAGTCCTCGTCTATGACGCGCGCGGGGCTTAAAATCACGCTTCCCTCACGCGCCGCCGATATCATCGTCGGTGACAGTGATATTCTTGCCGAAGCCCCTCTTAAAATGATGAAATCGGGCCTTGGCGACATGCTTGCCAAATATGTGAGCCTTGCCGAATGGCGTATCGCACATTTGCTGATCGGTGAATATTATTGCGAAGAGGTCGCTTCGCTGGTTAGAAAAGCACTTTCGGCTTGTGTGTCGCAAGCGGATGCCCTTCTTAAGCGCGATAAAGCAGCTGTGAGTGCGGTGTTCGACGGACTTGTGCTCGGAGGTGTCGCCATGAAATATGCGGGCGTTTCTCGCCCCGCTTCGGGTGTGGAGCATTATTTCTCTCATGTTTGGGATATGCGTGCTCTGTCTTTTGACACACCGATGGATCTGCACGGCATTCAATGTGCGGTCGGAACGCTCTACGCCGCCAAAATGTACGACAAGCTGAAAACGGTGGCATGGGATGCCGAAAAGGCACTTTCCTCCGTTGCGGCATTTGATTACTCCACATGGAGCGAACAGCTTCGCGCCTTTTTGGGGTTGGGTGCCGAGAGCATGATCGCTCTTGAGAAAAAGGAAGGAAAATACGACAAGGAAAAGCACAAGGCGCGCCTTGCTAAGATTCTTGCGCATAAAGAAGATATCCTTGCCATAGTAGAGCAAGAGATTCCCTCAGCGGAATTGATTTCGTCACTGCTCGATAAGATCGGTGCGCCTAAAACCGCTACGGATATCGGACTTTCCGAGGACATCGTTCCTCTGACCTTCGCTGCTACGCGTGACATTCGCGATAAATATGTACTTTCCCGCCTCGCCTTTGATCTGGGCATCACGGAGGAGCTTTTGGAGACTTTGAAATGAAAAGTCTGTCCTTTGCCGAGACGAAAAGCGGTCTTGAAAAGTGTAAGAAAGGAATGCGCTATGACACTGTTTGTTTGTGTGGATGACGGCATGGGCGTGATGTTCAACCGCCGCCGCCAGAGCAAGGACCGCGTGCTTCGCGCACGCATGCTCGCGCTTGCCGAAGGCAAGAACTTTTATGTTTCGAGCTATACGGCGAAACAGTTTGAAGAGGGAGAGACGGGGTATACGGTCTCTGACGATTTCGAAAAGAAAGCGAAGAAGGGCGATTTCGTCTTTGCCGAGGATGCCGAGCTTTCCTTGCGAGATGTTTCAAGGCTCGTTCTTTACCGTTGGAACCGTTCTTATCCTGCCGATTGCTACTTTATGTTTGATGCTTCGAAGGAAGGATTTTCGCTTTCTTCAACGTATGAGTTCGTAGGTTCCTCGCACGATAAGATTACCGAAGAAATTTACGAAAGAATGTAAATAAACATTTACATATTGACCTATAAGGAGTTTCCAGTATGAAAAAATTATCTTTGCGGCTTGGCGTGCTTCTGCTTGCCATATTGCTTTGCTTTACCTCGTGCGATTTTTTTGCCCCCAAGGACGAGACACCGCCGGCACAAAACGTTTCGCTCGACAGCATTCCCGCTTATTCGGGCACGCCCTATGTTGCCATCAACGATAACGTTCCGTTTTTTACCGAAGAGGAACTGAGCAAGACGGAATGTTTTGAATATTACAGCGATCTTGATTCTCTTGGCAGATGCGGCGTGGTTTATGCGCTTTGCGGCAAGGCAACGATGCCGCCTAAGGACGATGAGCGCGGTGCCATCAGCCATGTCAAGCCTTCGGGCTGGGTGCAAGGGAAGTATGACACTTCCTTGGTGGACGGCGGTTATCTTTACAACCGTTCGCATTTGATCGGCTGGCAGTTGACGGACGAGGACGACAACGAAAAGAATCTCATTACCGGCACGCGCTATTTCAATGTCAAGGGCATGCTTCCCTTTGAAAACATGGTTGCCGACTATATTCGCGAGACAAACGAGAAGGTTATGTACCGTGTGACGCCTATTTATGAAGGTAACAATCTGGTGGCAAGCGGCGTTTTGATGGAAGCGTATTCGATTGCGGATGGCGGCGAGTCGATCTCTTTCTGTGTTTATTGCTACAATGTGCAACCGGGCGTTGCCATCGATTATGCCACGGGAAGAAATACACTTGATACCGGAAATCCCGTTTTCCCCGAGGGAGATGAAGGAGTGGAGGAAGAGGAAATTGCTTCCGACGCTGTGGCGGATTACGTGCTTAACATAAGTTCGAAGCGTATCCATAAGCCCACCTGCTCTTCGGTTGATGATATGGCTGCGCACAATAAACAAGAGTATACCGGCACAAGAGACGCGCTGATCGCGGAAGGGTATAAGACCTGCGGCAGTTGTTTCCGATAACCCAAAGTCATTGATATTACTGCGTTTTTCGGCGGAAGTCACGAAAAACGCAGTCTTTTTTTGGTGCTTTTTCCAAAACTTTTTTCTTTTTCCAAAAAGGGTTGACTTTATTTTTTTAGTGGAGTATAATGCAAGCGAAGAGCAATCAATGCTTTTCCATGATCTTCATTTCAAAATGGCGCGCAGCGCACGGAGGGATGAACTATGCGTAACACGGAAGAGAAAAAAAGAAAAAAATCCGCGGAAGCAGAGATCAACAAAAAGTTGGATGAAGAAAAAGGCTTAAAAGGTAAGGAATTTTGGTCAACCCTATTTCCTTATATGAAGCCGCATATGCGCAATATCGTTCTGGCGATGTTCTTTTCGCTCTTGACGGGATTTTGCGTGGCACTTCAACCGTTCGTCATCAAGTTTATTGTCGATACGGGCATCAGCGGCAAACCGCTTGAGCTTTTCGGCAAGGAGTTTTTCCGTTTTGATATGAATGCAACCGAGCAAGCGCATATGATTTTCGTCGCGGTCGCGGTTGCGGTTTATATTGGGCTTTCGCTACTTCGTGTTTCGGCTTGGGGGCTTGGGCTTTCCAACATGCTCAAGGCCTTAGAGGGCACGCTTTTCACGCTTCGTTCCCGTTTCTTTGGGCATGTGCAACGCATGTGCATGCGCTTTTCGGATAAAAACTCGTCGGGTGAGCTTTATAATTACATCATGGGCTCTCCCATGGCAAACATCAAAGCCTATTTGCACTCCATGATCCAAAGTGTGCCGTATCAGGCGGTGGCACTTGTGATTTCGCTTCTCGCGCTTTTTTCGTACAGCTGGAAGCTGACGGTTTTGATTCTTGCCACGGCTATCGTGATGGCACTTCTCAATTATTCGGCGCGCGCTAAAATTCGCCGTGCCAGCCAGACTTTTTTGACGGCAGAGAAGGAGACTTCCAAGTACATCACCGATATTTTGCATGGCTCCGAAGCGGTCAAGATGTATTCCATCGAGCAAAAAACCATCGAGCGTTTCGAGAACTATATTTATAACCTCAAGGAAAGCGGCATTCATTACAGCATGTCCACCTTCTTGACCTCTTTGCGTATTGAGATCACGCAATACCTCGGTACGGCAATGGTCTATTTACTTGGCGGTTTCCTCTGTATTATGGGTGAAATCGAGGTGGGTGAGCTTTATCTTTTCCTTTCCACCATGTCTACCATTCTCGGTATTCTGGTTACGTGGCTCAATATTGCCATGACGCGAAATACTGCGGCAGTGGCACTTGAACGCATCAAGCGTATCATTGACGAACACAGTACAACCCCTGAAGTTAATGAAAACGCGCGCCGCGGCATTGAGATTGAAAAGCAGTCCGCGATTCGCCACGGAAAGCCCTGCATTTCTTTTGAGAATGTCAAGTTCGGGTATGATGAAAGCAAGGTTGTTTTCCGAGATCTCAACTGTCAGATCGGCTACAATGAGAGCATCGGTCTGGTTGGCGGTTCGGGTTCGGGTAAATCCACCTTTACCAAGCTTTTGATGCGCCTTTACGAGGTGGATGACGGCGCGATCAAGGTGCATGACCGAAACGTCAAAGACTATGAAACGCACGAGCTCCGCCTTTCCTTCGGTGTTGTGCCGCAGAACGCATTTATTTTCTACGGTACCATTTGGGATAACATTCGCATTGTGCGCCCCGAGGCAAGCAATAAGGAGATCATCGATGCCATGGAAGTTGCCCGTGTGCATGAGTTCGTGAACGATCTGCCGATGGGGTGGAGTACCATCATCGGTGACGGTGCTTTGAGCCTTTCGGGCGGTCAGAAGCAACGTATTGCCATTGCACGCGCCGTTTTGAAAAATCCCGATATCTTTATTTTTGATGAGGCGACGAGCGCGCTTGATAATATTTCCGAGCATCTGATCCAAGAGGCAATGGATGAGTTGATGAAAACTCACACCATCATCTTTGTGGCACACCGTCTTTCCACCATTCGAAATGTCAACCGCATTTTGGTCTTTGACCACGGTAATATCGTGGAAGAGGGATCTTATGACGAGTTGGCTGCCAGAGACGGCGAATTCCGTCGGTTGCTCGATGCCGCCGAAAGCGTCGGCAAGACGGCAAAGACTCCTGTTTGACCGATCGGGCTGTCTCACGAGAGACAGCCCGCATCCTTTTGCGCTTTAGGGCACGAAAAAAGTTTTACGGAAAGGTACTGTTACAAAATGAAAAAACTTTGCATGTTCGATTTGGACGGAACGCTTATGAACACCCTCGGCACCATTGCAGGCTATGCCAATCAGGCATTGGCGGAGAGGGGATTGCGCACCTTTCCCGAAGAGGATTACAAATATTTCGTGGGGAACGGTGCAAGAGTGCTGATTGAACGTGCACTGACGGCGCAAGGCGCGATGAATGATGAGAATTTTAAGGATGTTTTTTCGCGCTATAACGAGCTGTATGACGGCGCACCCTACGAAAAAAGCGCGCCGTATGCGGGTATCCCCTCGCTTTTGGCATCGCTTTCGGCGCAGGGTATTTTGACGGCGGTGCTGTCGAATAAGCCTGATTTTGCCACATGCGCCGTGGTTAAGCACTTTTTCCCCACGCATGACTTCTCAGCCGCCCACGGCGGACGCGAGGGGGTTGCGCTGAAGCCGTCCGCCGAAGGTGCGCTTCTTATTTTAAAGGAGCTGGGCGGCATTGCGCCCGCCGATGTGCTCTACATCGGTGACACCGCCGTGGATATGGACACGGGGCACGCGGCAGGATTCGAGACGGTAGGCGTTCTTTGGGGTTTCCGTACGGAGGAAGAACTGCGAGAGCACGGAGCTGATCATATTGTTCGTGATCCGAAAGAAATCTTAACACTTGCGCTTTCTTAAATATAAAAAGCGGGGCTGCTTCACGACAGTTGAAGCAGCCCCTTTGTTTATGATATACAAAAGAGAGAGGGATCAAAGCGATTTTCAAAGACTTTCGAGCGTGAACATCATGGAATTGACGCAACCACTCCATTCGCCTATTTGGGGATCGCGGTAGTTTTCGGAATATTTGACGAGCATTTTTTGTTTGCCGCTTGGGAGTGTGACCGTGAGGTTTTCGGAATAGAAGGAAGCAGGTCTGCCTTCTACAAGAACCTTTCCCTCGTCCCAATGAATGCCGTCAGCGGAGGTGTAGATCACAAAAGCACCCGTGCCCGCTTCGCTTTCGCCGGCTCTGCCGTGCAGGATAAACTGCCCGTCAAGAAGCCCGACTTGGGGATTGCGAATTTTGTGCTTTACGGGCGTTTGCCCTATCAGTTCCCAACTTTGCCCTTTGTCATAGCTGATAGCAAAGTCTAACATATCTTCCGCGTTTACATTATAAGCGTAGGCAATTAACTCGCCCGACGGGGTGAAGATAAGATTACCGTAGCCGCGCCCGACGGTATCAAAAGGAATGACGCTTCTTTCCCTGAAGCTTTCGCATCCGTCGGTAGAAACAAAGAGACGGTAGAGATGCTCGGGCTTGCTGCCGAGGAAGGATTCCTCCGCATCGTTGCAAAACTCAAGTGCGTAGACGGTGCCGTCGCGCTCGATGGCATCGTAAAGTCTGCCGTTATATATGCTGAAAGCGGTGCTTTCACCCCATGTTTTACCGCCGTCGAAAGACTTGACAACGCGCGGCGGAAGTGTCCAAGGTTCGCAAGAAATCGGGGCGGATTGACTGTTCATCAAACAGAAAACAACAAGCGTTCCGTCCGCAAGCGTGACCGCTTTTTCGACCGAAACGGTGTGCAAACCATCCATAAGCACCTCGCAGGAATAGGGGAAAAGATGCGCTTCTCCGAAGGTTTCACCGTAGTCCTCGGAAAAACGGTATTCCATATACCCAAAGGCGGCGTGCCCTTCCACTCTTTTAGAAGAGGTGTTGGCACTGAACGCAATGATTTTGCCGCCTCCGAGATCAGCCATGGCGTGCCCGATATGCCCCGAACGGCCTTCTTTCTCATTGTCGGCGTGAATGACGGGTTCGCTGAGCGAAAGATCACGGACGGTGCCCTTCAAGGTTTGGGCATGAATGAGCATTTTCATATAGAAAGTCTCCTTTCATATTAATCGGTCCTTTTTATGAAAGCGGTTTGATGATTTTTCCGTTTGCGATGACCGCGCGAATTTTTAAGGCGGTGTCGGTGAGAATAAAGTCGGCGTCATACCCCACGCCAAGTATGCCCGTTTGAATTCCGAGATAGCGTGCGGGGGTTTCGGATGCCATGCGGAAAGCGTCCTCTTCGGGAATACCGAAGGAGATGGCGCGTCTGACACATTCGTCAAGGAAGGTCGAGCTTCCCGCGATGGTGCCGTCCGAGAGCGTTGCTTTGCCGTTTTGACAGTATACGGTGAGACCGCCGAGCGAATAGGTGCCGTCCGAAAGACCTGCGGCGGAGATCATATCACTGATGAGAATCATGCGTTCGGGACCGAACATTTTGTAAAGGGCGAGCACAACGGCGGGATGCAGATGGATGCCGTCGGAAATGACTTGCACAAAGCCGCCTTCGGTCAGTGCCGCACCGATGGGGCCGGGATCGCGGTGGTGGAAGGGAGGCATGGCGTTGAAGGTGTGGGTAAGAGAGTCGGCACCTAAATGCATGGCGCGGACTGCGGTGTCATAATTGCATTCGGTGTGACCGATGGCAACGCGAACATTCCTTTTTTTGGCTTCCGCGATCAGCTCTTCGGCACCCTCGACCTCGGGTGCGACGGTGATCAGGCGTGCATGGGGGCAGTCGTCAAGCAAAGATGCATCGGGTTTTTGTACATAGAGGGGATTTTGCGCCCCTTTTTTATGGATGTTGATGAAGGGACCTTCCAAATGAAAGCCGCGGATGCGCGCACCGTCGGTTTCGGGGAGTTCTTTTGTGACGGCGAGAATGGCTTCCCTTGGCATGGTCATGGTGGTGGGAAGCCAAGAGGTGATGCCTCTTGCGCCAAGCTCGTTCGCCATGGGAACGAGCGCACCGTCCATGGTGTCCTTTCCCATGCATCCGTGCGCGTGGATATCAAAGAGCCCCGCACGGGCGGTAAAGCCCCCACAGTCAATGCCATTTTCCGAAGTGGGGGAGAGGGAAACGATCTTTCCTTTTTCTACCGTCAGATCGGTCAGCTTTTGATTGATAACCAGATTTTTGTAAACAGTTCTTTCCATTTTATTTCAAACAATTTTCTACAATGGTGTGCAAACGGGGCAAAAGCTTTTCAATTTCTTTTGCCTGCTTGATTTGATTGCGTGCGCGGATGAGGTTGTGGCGATCCTTGTGGATGCGGAAATAAACGTCGCCGTCAAGGTCGTCGGTCAAAAAGCGCATGCCGCACTCGATGGTTAAGAGCAATGCAGATTCGGGAAGCAGTTTGATCTCTTCTTCGGACAAGGCATTGCCGACGGCGGCAAGATAGCCGCGGGTGAAAGCTTCAAACTTCTCCTCATCAAAAGAAACGAGAGAAAGATCCTCTTCGTCCTCCGCGGCGGTGGCGGCACCGGTGCGCAAAGCATCACCGAAGTCATAAAGTCGGCTACCGGGCATAACGGTGTCAAGATCGATGACGGCAAGCGCGTCTGACGTTGCGGCATCGAAAAGAATGTTGTTGATCTTGGTGTCGTTATGGGTGACGGCGAGAGGAATTCTGCCATCGGCAAGACGGTCGGTTACGGTGCGCATAAAGGCCTCGTGTGCGCGGAAAAAGGCGATCTCTTCTTGATCCTCGGCGGCTCTTTTTGCCGTATCTTTTTCGATGGAGGCAAGAAATGTCTCAAAGCGCGCGGGGGTGTTATGGAAATTGGGAATGACTTCGGAAAGCGTATCGGCAGGGAAATCGGCAAGGTAGTTCTGGAAGGTGCCGAAGGCGAAACCTGCCTTACGTAGGGTTTCGGGAGTGACAAGGTCATAGCAAACCGAGTCCTCGATAAAAAGATAGGCGCGGAAGAATTTGCCGTCGATCTCGGTGAAGCTCTTTCCGTCTGTCGTGGGGGCTACGGTGAGGGTATAACGTTTCTTATCTTTGCCCTCGGCTTCTAATTTTTGAGCGATATGCTCGGTAACGGCAAGAATATTTTGCATCATGGCGTGGGGATTTTTGAAAATGCCGGTATTGATCTCTTGGATGATAAGACGGGGTTTTTCCTTTGATACGTAGGTTTTGTTGATGTGTCCGTTTCCGTAAAGCTCGGGAAGAATCGAGACACCATATGCTTGTTCCAGTTTTTCAAAAATTGTCATAGCCGGTTCCTTTCGGTTTCATTCTTTTTTCAGTATAACATAAAAAACAGAAAAAGAAAAGGGCTTTCGGGAAAAAAGAATAAAATGCGCAAAAAAACACAATCTAAAAGAAAAGAAAACAAAGGAGATTTTTTGTGCAACATTTTTCCAAAGAAACCTATGCCCTTTGGGCAGATGAGCACGCCAAGGGGCGGCATCATGTGAGAAATATTCTTGCCGCTTTTTTCGTGGGAGGCGGTATTTGTCTTTTGGGAGAAGGAATGCGTGTTCTTTATCTTTCGTTTGGGCTGTCGGAGCAAAATGCCGCGCTTGCGGTGACGGTTTCGCTCGTTTTTCTGTCTGCACTTCTGACGGCACTCGGCGTTTTTGACCGCATTGCCCGCTTTGCGGGGGCGGGAACATTGGTTCCCGTTACGGGGTTTGCCAATGCCGTTGTTTCCCCCGCAATGGATCACAAAAGCGAAGGGCCTGTGCTTGGTGTCGGCGCGAAAATCTTTACTGTTGCGGGCCCCGTGATTTTGTTCGGCGTGTTAAGCGGAGCTCTTTACGGCTTGATTTACGCCCTTTTCCTTGCTTTTGGAGGTGCCGCATGACGAGAGTGAAAGACATAGAGCGTGTATACATCCAAGCGCACGCGTCTGCCGTCGGCAGAGAGGAGGGCAGAGGCCCTTACGGTGCTTGCTTTGATTTCCATGATGAAAGCAATACCTTCGGTGCGGACACTTGGGAAAAGGCGGAAGGAGAGATGCAAGGCGTTGCCTTGACGCTGGCAATCAAAAAAGCGAAAAGGGAAGAGCCGATCGATTTTCTTTTTTCGGGTGATTTGCAAAATCAGTGTATGGCGAGCGCGCACGGTCTTTTACCGTTCGGCATTCCGCATTTTGGTCTTTACGGTGCCTGCTCTACTCTGACGGAAGGCTTGGCATTGGCGTCCTTGGTTTTGGACGGCGGAAAGGCACAGCGGTGCGCCGTTGTCACTTCATCGCATACGGCGGCGGCGGAAAGGCAGTTCCGCCTGCCGCTTGAATACGGCGGTCAAAGACCGCCTGCGGCGCAGTGGACGGCAACCGCGGCGGGGGCGTTTCTTTTGTCACATGAAAAGACACACGTCAAGATCGCAGCCGCCATGGCGGGCAGAATATTCGACGGCGGTGTACGGGATTCTTCCAACATGGGTGCCGCTATGGCACCCGCGGCGGCGGACAGCATTCTCGCCTTTTTGAAGGATGCACATGCCGATGCTTCAGATTTTGATCACATCGTTACCGGGGATCTCGGCACCGTCGGCAGTGCGCTTTTACTTCGCCTTTTGCGAAACGAGGGGGTTATGCTTTCGAATCATGTTGATTGCGGATGCTTGCTGTACGATCTCTCCACGCAGGATGCGCATGCGGGCGCGTCGGGATGCGGATGCTCGGCGGCGATGCTTTCCGCCCATTTTCTTCCCCTCTTAGAAAAGGGTGAGGCAAAACGCATTCTCTTTCTTTCCACGGGCGCACTCATGAGCCCGTCGAGTGTAGCGCAGGGGGAAAATGTATTTGGGATTGCTCCCGCTGTTTTGCTTGAGCATGTGCCGTGATCGGATAAAAAGGAGGAATAGAATGCTTCATTTTTTGTTGGTGTTTTTGTCGGGCGGTGTGCTGTGCGCGATCGCTCAGCTTTTGATTGATTTTACCAAGCTCACTCCCGCACGTATTTTGGTAATTTATGTGGTGGCGGGGGTGCTCGTCGGTGCATTGGGGCTTTATGAACCGATGCGCGAAAGATTTGCTTCGGGTGTTACCGTGCCTCTCTTCGGTTTCGGAGGCAACATTGCCGTCGGCGTGCGTGACGCAGTGCGAGAGAACGGTTTTCTCGGCATTTTCTCGGGGGCGTTGACCGCCGCGGCGGGCGGAAGCTCGGCGGCACTTTGCTTTGGCTATCTTGCCGCGCTTTTTGGAAAAAGCAAACCCAAGAGATTATAATAAATCTTTGCAAGTCTCAAAAAGAGGTAGATTTTTTTCCGTGGGCGTGTTATAATATCCGTAGATGGCAAATTTGTGTTGCTGCGAAAGAAAAAACACGAGGTGCACTATGAAAAATACGGCAAAATGGATGTGGCTCTACGGCGAATATGAATTGTATCACAGTATGCTTTTGCATGCGCGGCGCGAGGAGTTCGGTGCGAAGTATCCCACATTTTGGCGCGTGTCTCCCCCTTCGCCTTGGCTACGGCTTTACCGCGAATTTGAAACCGAAACGGAAACCACCGCCAAGCTCTCGGTGCTCGGCATCGGCTATATCATAATTGACGGTGTTCGCTATCCCTCTGATGTGACGGTGAAGATTCCCAAGGGTTCGCATAGTGCCAATGTTTGTGTGATGAATGATAAGGGGCTCGCCGCCGCTTTCGTGGAAAGCGAATCTTGCCCTTCGGGAGAGGGGTGGTACGCGAAGCGTTTGCCCGCCGCTTTGGGTGAGGCTGTGGAAAAAATCCCTGCGGGCTGTGAGCCTGCCTACCGTTCGCTTTCCGTCACACCCGAGCAATTCCCCTTCTCCTACACCGAAGCGGCTCTTGCGGCGAAGGAGGAGAAAGCGGACGGAACGCTTTTTGATTTCGGTAAGGAGCATTTTGCTTCTTTGCTCCTTTCGACCGTGCCTGATGCCACGGTGTCGGTGACCTACGGTGAGTCTCGCGAGGAGGCACTGGGAGGAGAGGAAGCGATCCTTTTTGAAAGTGTATCGGGGAAGAGCGAATATCGGTTTGCCGCGCGTGCTTTTCGCTATGTTTTTGTCAAGGCGGATGCGCCCTATTCCCTAAAAGCACTCGATGAGAACGTGATAGCTATGAGAGAGGCAACGTATAGCTCTTCCGATGCTTTGATGAATGAGATTTTGCGCATCAGTGCCGACACCTTCCGCCTGTGTTCGCGGGAGTTTTTCTTGGACGGCATCAAGCGTGACCGCTGGGTGTGGTCGGGTGACGCGTTCCAAAGCTATATGATCGATCGCTATTTCCGCCGCGATAAGGACATTATGCGCCGTACCATCCTCGCCCTCGGCGGCGACGGCGTTTATGCCGAGCATATCAATACCATCACCGACTATAGCCTTTATTGGCTTATTTCCATTGAAGAATATCATAGGCACTACGGCGACGAGACGCTTTTGCGCTACATATACCCTAAAATGCAAAGTTTGCTTTGCTTTTGTGAGACGCGTCTTAACGCCGAAGGGTTTATCGAAGGCGCGCAAGACGATTGGGTTTTCGTAGACTGGACGGACTACGATAAAACGGGAGCCATCGCGGCAGAGCAGATTCTTTTGCGCCGTGCTTACGAGGCGATGGCATATGTGGGCGATCTTCTCGGCAAAGATACCGTGCGTTATCACGCACATGCCAAAGAGCTTGCAGACAAGATCTACGCATATTATTGGTGTGAAGAAAAGGGCGCGTTTATCGATAGCTATGCCTCTGGCAAAAAGCACGTTACGCGCCACGCCAACATTCTTGCGGTTCTTTTCGGTTATGCCGATGAAAAAATGTGCGAGTCCATTTTGACTCGCGTGCTTTTAAACGATGCCGTGACTAAGATCACAACCCCCTATTTTGCTTTTTATGAAATGGACGCGCTCTCGCGACTGGGAAGGCTTGATCTTGTCACCGAGCAAGTGCGAAACTATTGGGGCGGAATGATTCGCCTCGGCGCGACCAGCGTTTGGGAGGAATACGTCCCCGAAAAAACGGGGGTGGAGCATTATGCCATGTATGACAAACGCTTTGGTAAATCGCTTTGCCATGCCTGGGGCGCAGGTCCGCTTTATCTTTTCGGCAGGTACTATCTCGGTGTAGAGAGCACGGGTGCTTCTTTCCGCGTATCCCCCTCACCGACGGGGCTTGAGAGCGTTTCGGGCGAGGTGCCGATAGAGGGCGGCTTCGTGCGGGTGTCGGCGGATCAAAATTCCGTCAGCGTTTATACCGAGTGCAAAGGCGGCGTGCTTTCTGCCTTTGGCAAAGAATACCTCATTCCCGAAGGGAAAGAGTTTACCGTAACAAAGAATGGGTGAAAAGGAGGATTTTAGGATGTATCAAAATGCGAAATGGATCATGCCGCCCGGCTCTGTAGGTGCTCGTGCCGTTACCTTCCGCCGTGATTTTTCTCTCGCCTATGAGGTGGAAAGCGCCTCTCTTTGCGTGACAAGCATCGGCGTTTACAAAGCAGAGATCAACGGTGCTCGTGTTGGCACGGAAGTGCTCGCACCCGGCATTACGAGCTATTTTAACCGTGTACAGTATCAAAGCTACGATGTGAAGGATTTTCTTCAAAAGGACAATATCCTTGCTTTGAGCGTTGCGCCCGGATGGGCTGTGGGGGCTTACGGCTATAACGGAAACGGTAAAAGCTATGCCGATCACGTAGCGGTGTTGGCGTCTTTGCACATTGTTTATAAAAGCGGAAAAGAGGAATATATTTTCACCGATGAGAGCTTTGAAGCTTGGACCAATGCCGTTACCTTTTCCGATCTTTATAACGGTGAGACGGTGGATCTGACCGAAGAGCCTCGCAAGATAGGAGAAGCTGTTTTGTCCGATGTTGCTTTCCCGCCCGTTTTACAGGTCGGTGAGCGCATTGTGGAAAACGAACGCTTGCGCCCCATTCGCTTGATTGTGACACCGAAAGGCGAGCGCGTGCTTGATTTCGGGCAAAATCTGACGGGGCATGTCGAATTGAAGATCCGCGGCAAAAGGGGCGATCGCGTGGTCTTTCACCATGCCGAGGTGCTCGATTGCGACGGCAATTTCTATACCGCCAATTTGCGCAGTGCCAAAAATGAATGCACCTATATTTTAAGCGGCGGTGAGGACCTTTGTAAGCCGACCTACAGTTTTCAGGGCTTCCGCTACATAAGACTTACCGAATATCCGTTCGAAGAGGTTTTTCTTGACGGTTTTCGCGCCATTGTTGTTCATTCCGAAATGAAGCGAACGGGGTATTTTGAAACGGGGAATCCCAAGCTCCGTCAGCTTTATCACAATACTCTTTGGGGACAAAAAAGCAATTATCTTGATATTCCCACCGACTGTCCGCAAAGAGACGAACGGCTCGGTTGGACGGGGGATGCCCAGGTTTTCGTCCGCACCGCGGCGATCCAATACGACGTAGAGAAATTTTTCCGCAAATGGCTCGGTGATATGGCACTGGAGCAAGGTGCAGGGGGCGAGGTGCTCGGCATTGTGCCGGATTGCTTTGCGAAGATGTCGTACAGCACCCGCGTTTCTGCTGCATGGGGCGACGCCGCTTGCATCATACCGTGGGAGCTCTATATGGCGTACGGCAACAAGGAGCTTTTGCGCGAACATTTTCCTATGATGAAAAAGTGGGTGGAATATCAGCACAGCGCGGGGCCTGAAGAATATTTATGGCTTGGCGGCTATCACTATGGGGATTGGCTCGCGATGGATGCGGGCGAGGATTCCTATCTCGGCGTTACTTCTTGCGATCTGATCGGAAGTGCCTTTTTCGCTTATTCCTGCTCGCTTCTCGTCAAAGCGGGTGAGGTGCTCGGAGAGGATGTTACGGCGTATCGGGATCTTTATCGGCGCGTGCGCGCGGCGTTCCGCGATTATTTTATGGAGAACGGCATGCCGAAGCAAACGCTCCCCATCGTTAAAACGGGGAAAAAAGTCAACGAAGTCAACTGCGGCATGACACAAACGGCGATCACTTTGATCTTGCACTTTGGGCTCTGCGAAGAGGAGGAGAGGGAAGCACTCGCCGCCCGCCTTGCGGAACTGATCCGTGAGAACGACGGTCTTATGGCAACCGGTTTTGTCGGCACTCCGTATTTACTCCATGCGCTTTCCGAAAACGGTTACGTGAAGGAAGCGTACGACTTGCTTTTGGAAGAAAGAAATCCTTCTTGGCTTTATTCGGTAAACCGCGGTGCCACCACCGTTTGGGAACACTGGAACGGCATCAAAGAGGACGGAAGCTTTTGGAGCACCGATATGAACTCCTTCAATCACTATGCCTACGGCTCGGTCTTCGATTGGGTGTACGGTGTTGCCGTCGGTATTAAGCCCACCGCCCCCGCCTACCGTACCGTCGCGCTCACACCGCATCCCGATCGCCGCCTCGGCTATGCGGATGCTAAAATCAAAACACGTTCGGGCGATGTGCGCCTTTATTGGTACTATAAGGATGACATTGTTTTTTATGAGATCGAGGTGCCAAACGGTGTGAAAGCGTCTCTCACGCTCCCCTCTGGCTATACCGAAACGCTTTCGGGCGGAGTATATCACTTTGCCGAGTAAAGCAAGAAAACAGGCATCTTTTCATTTTGATTTTAAAAATCGAAATGAATGAAATTGCAATAAAAATTTCGGCAATTTGCGCCGCCCATGGCACAAAATGCCGAGGGGCTAGCTCATTAAGAGCCAGCCCCTTCTTTTTTACTTTTGCCTTTGGATTTCTTCCAGCATGAGAAAGAGTGCCTCGTCAACGGTGTGCGCATCGATACTGCAACCGGCGGCTCTCAGATGGCCGCCGCCGCCGAACACGGCGGCAACGCTTGCAACGTCAAAACCGGAGGAGCGAAGCGAGGCACGGAAGGTGCCGGTGGGCGTTTCGCGGATGGCAACGGCAATTTCAACACCGGCGCGCGAACGCACCATATCGATGATCGTTTCAAGATGCTCTTCTTCCACGCCGAGCTCTTCTTTTTGCTTTTGCGTGACGGTCACCCAAGCGATCTTTCCGTCTCGTGAGGTGTCCGTGTGTTCGATGGCGAAAGCTTCGGCGCGAAGCTGACGCTCGGACTTGGTCTCAAAAAGTCTATGGTTGATGTCGGCAGAGTCTACGCCGTTGTATTCAAGCAGTGCCGCAGCGGTACGCATGGTTTTCGGGGTCACGTTCGAGTAACGGAAACAGCCGGTATCGGAGGCGAGTGCCGCGTAGAGTGCGCGCGCGGAGGATTCGGGCAAAGCGGAAAGATTGCCGCTTTGTGTCAGATCTTCGGCAATATCAAAAATGATTTCTCCTGCTGCTGCCGCACGGTCAAGGATCAAATGATCGGCGAAGGGTTCGCCGATGGCGTGATGATCAATCATGAAGGCGATGGAAATGCCTTGCTCTTCAAGCTTTTGTTTCAGAGTACCAAGCTGAGAGGGAGAGGCAACGTCAACAGCCACATAGGTGGCAGTTTTGTCTGCCGGCTCGGTGGAAAAATCCAAGCCCTCGGTCAAAAAAGCGAGCCGTTCGGGAATCTTATCTTCACAAAGCCCGGATGCTTGCTTGCCGAGCGCGTGCGCGATTTGGATGAGTGCCGCGGCACTGCCCACCGCGTCTCCATCGGGGCGGCGGTGCATCAAAAACACAAGCCGTTCAGCAGACAAAAGGCGCGAAGAAACATCACTGACGCATAGCGAGGTGTAATTTGGCATGATAGGTCCTTTCCGCTTATTCTTCGCCGTCGGAGTCGGTGCCTTCCGTGGCGGCGGCTCGGGCTTGGTTTTCTTTCTCGATTTGATGGAGCAATTCGGAAATGCGTGCGCCGTGTGCACCCGAACGGTCGGGTGCGTAGATGAGATCGGGCGTGATGCGCAAATTCAGCGTTTCGGCAAGATGGCGGCGCAACATACTCGTGGCACGCTCCAAGGCTTTCTTGACGTCTTTTTCTTCTCCCGAGAGATGCGAAAAGTAAATTTTGGCGATTTTAAGGTCAGGTGCCGCTTCTGCGCGAGTGACACTGACAAAGGATGCGGCGATCACGGGATCGCGTGCGTCTCGCAGTGCAACGGAAAGCTCTCTTGCGATGGCTTCGTTGATTCTTCCTTTGCGATAGGATGCCATGGTAATTCTCCTTTTTAACTTCTTTTGTTATGATGTGACTTTTTTCAGTCGGTATTCATTTGAAGGGTTCGAACAGGATAGTTTTGCCCCAAAACGGCATGGGCGCGCCGCGAAAACGCGGACGCGTTTGATGTGGTGTAAAGGCGAACGGTTCGTTTCTTTTTTTGTGTGGGGTAAAAGGCACTTGCAAAAGCATGTGCCGCTTCTTTGGCGCAGTCGACGAGCGTTACGCCCGGAAAAACCGAAGAAAAAGCCTCTTTTAACAGCGAAAAATGCGTGCATCCCAACAAAAGAGTGTCGATTTTTTGTTCTCTCAAGGAAGATGCGGCGGATAGAACCTCGCGGTAAAGGCTTTCGCGGCTTTGTACTTCGCTCTCTGCCGCCGGCACAAGCGAGGGGCAGGCGAGCTCGTAGATCTCGCAAAGCGGTTGATATCGTCGAATGGCGGCGGAGTAAATGCCATTTTTGACGGTGGCTTCGGTGGCAACTACACCGATATGTAAATTATGGGTTGCATTTGCGGCGGCATAAGCGGCATGCTCGGCAACACCGCACAGTGCGAACGGAAAAAGAGGGCGGCAAAAATCCAGTGCCAGCGTACTTGCTGTGCCGCAAGCAAGCAACACGCGATCGGCACCCTGTGTGCCAAAAAAAGAAAGTGCTTCGGCTGTATAACGCCGAATTTCCGACGGAGTACATGCTCCGAAGGGGAGGTGCGCCGTATCGGCAAGATAGATAAAATCCTCGTTTTCCCAAAGCGAAAGCAGTTCTTTTAATGCGCAAAGCCCACCGATACCGCTGTCTAAAAGGCAAGTCATACCCATGCCTCCTTGAAGGGGGTGAGGTCGTCTATGCCCGAATAGGTCAGCAGTCTTGGGAAAAGGGAGTGCTCGGTGTAACCGGGGATGGTGTTGATTTCATTGAAAAGGAGCCGCCCCGAAGGGGTGAGAAAGAGGTCGATGCGGGAGAATCCCTTGGCACCGATCGCGTGAAACACGGAAAGTGCCATGCTTCTTGCCTTTTCGGTCAGATCTTCCGAAAGGGGGGCAGGGCAGAGAAAGGCGGTGTCCTTGCGGATGTATTTGGCTTCATAATCGTAAAAATCCGTCTGCGGTACGGTCTCACCGACCGCGGAGACGCGTGCTGCACCGTTTTCTTCGCAAACGGCGACCGAAAGCTCGCGGCACGGTATAAATTCTTCTACCATAACTTCGCCGTATGCGCGCGCTTCGCGCAGGGCTTTTTCGAGTTCGGCTCGGTTCTCTGCTTTTTTGGCACCCAAAGAGCTTCCGCCCGAGGCGGGTTTTACAAACATGGGATAGCAAAGAGCCGCTTCCGCCTCATCCGCAGAGGCAACACAAAGGCCTTTGACCGTAGGAATGCCGAAAGATGCCGCAATCCGTTTGGCGGTGGGTTTATGCATGGCGACGGCAGAAGCCAAAACGCCGCTGCCCGCAAGAGGGATTTTTGCTAGGGAAAATAAGCCTTGCCACACGCCGTCCTCGCCGTAGGTGCCGTGCAAAAGGGAAATGGCGTATGCGGGAAAAAAGATTTCGTTTTCCGCGCAAAAGGCAAGCGAGGCATTGCGATAGACGACGGAAAGGGGCAGGTGCGTTTCGGCATGGGAAAGCATGCCGCCGCGATCAATATAGACGGGTAAAAGCTCGCGGATTTTTTCCTTGAGCTTAGGGAGCAGATAAGAGGCGGACAGCACAGACACTTCATGCTCTGCGCTTCGCCCGCCAAACAGCAGTACGGTTTTTTTCATGATAGTCTCCTTCGAGGGATTTACTATCATTCTATGAAAAAAACGCAAAAAGGATTTAGCGGCGCAAAATCGCCAGGCGGTCGTTGCCGCCAAGGTCTTTCAAAAGTTCTGCCTTGTAGCCGTTTTCAGCGGCGAGTCGGCAGATGTTGTTGCCTTGATCGTACCCGATCTCAAAGAAAAAGAGCCGAGGTGAGAAAAAAGAGAGCATTTTTTGATAAAAAATCAATCCGTCTTCTCCTCCGCAAAGTGCGAGCGAAGGCTCGAAAGAAAGCTCGGGCATGAGAGAAGACATCACATCGGCGCGGATATAGGGGGGATTGGAAAGAATAAAGTCAAAGCTGTCCGTTTTCAGTGTGTGGGGGGAGAGAATATCTTCCTTTATAAAAGATATACGGGAGCTAACGCCGTTTTTCACGGCGTTTTTTTGCGCGATGGCAAGAGCTGCCTCCGAAATGTCGACGGCGACCGCTTCGGTATCGGGGCGGTGTGAAAGGACGGAAACGGCAATACAACCGCTGCCCGTACAAAGATCGGCAAATCGGGCACCGCGCGGCAAAAGCTCTATGGCTTTTTCCACCAAAAGCTCGGTGTCTGCGCGGGGAATTAAACAGTCGGGGCTGACAAAGTACCGTTCTTCGAAAAAGGAGACCTCGCCCAAAATATGTGCCAACGGTTCGCGCGTAAGGCGGCGCGCGAGAGCGCGCTCCAAGGCTTCGCTTTCATATTCTTTTGACGGCTCCGCGTAAAGAGAAGCGGCGGATGCGCCGCAGAAATGCGCAAGAAGAAGGCGCGCTTCTGTGTCCGCGCAATCGATACCTGCGTTTGCCAGTTGCTTTTTGAGAGAAAAAAATGTCATGCGTTTTCGCCGTCCGTTTTTTCGCCTTCGGGTGTTTCGGTTTTTTCGGTGTAATCGTCGCGGATGATATAGGGAGTGCGGTCGAATTCCGGGAATTCATCGGGCATGGCGCATTTGAGTGCCATAATAGCAACAGCAAGCTCCTCTTCATCGGGCTCACGTGTGGTCAGCCGTTGCATCCAAAGCCCGGGGGCGGATAACAGGCGGATGATGGGGCCGTTATGCTTGCCGGCATACATCAAAAACTCAAAACCGAGCCCGACAACGATGGGCAGGGTGAGAAGTCCGAGGCCGCTGTAGACCAAGCCGCTGAATTTGCCGAAATCAAGCAAAAAGACATGTTCGCAAAGAAGTCTTACGCCCAAAGATACGAGAATGCTCAAAAACAGCATTACGAACATAAAGCTTGTGCCGCAACGGGGGTGAAAACGGGTATACTTCTTGGCATTTTCGGGGGTGAGCTCTTCGCCCGCTTCGAAGCAAGCGATGGTTTTGTGCTCCGCACCGTGATATTCAAAGGTGCGGCGGATATCCTTCATCATGGAAATGAGAACGATATAGAGCACAAAAATGCCGATGCGCAGAACACCGCACAGAACGGCTTTCCATATGCCGAGGTTGATGCGGAAAATCTGTTCGGTCCAAACCGCAACTTGGTTCGGCAAAAGGACAAAAAGACCGACAGCGAGAGCTACACCGAGAATGGCGGCAACGAACATAATGACATCATAGATGCTTTTGCCGAATTTTTTCTTGAGCCATTTTTCAAACTTGGTTTCTTCCTCTTCAAAACCTTCCCCCATAATTTCGGCGGAAAGTTCGAGGATGGAGAAGCTCAGTGCCATGGATTCAATGAAGTTGACAAGTCCGCGCAAAATCGGAATGTTGAAGAATTTGTGTTTTTTACGAATGGATACGAATTTACGGTCGGCAACAACGATGGTGCCGTCTTCTTTACGGCAGGCGGTGGAACAGCGGTCTCCCGCTTTCATCATAACGCCTTCGATAACTGCCTCGCCTCCCACGCGGTTTAAGCGGCAGTTTTGCTCTTTGGGTTCTTTTTTCATGTTTATATTTTGCGTTTCCTTCCTTTTATATTATAACGGTGATGATTGAAGAATAAGTGATATTATATTATAACATATGTTAAAAGAAAAAGAAATGGTTTTTTGCTAAAAAGTATAAATATTTTTCGTAAAAAAACAAAAAAATCCCAAAAAGCACTTGACAAATGAAAAACAAAGTAGTATAATAATCGAGCGCTTGCAAGAAAGCAAGCTGTGGCACTCTTTCAAAAACAGCTTCTCAAAAAAAGTTGAAAAACTTTTGAAAAAGGGGTTGACAAATGAAAAAGAGTGTGCTATAATAATCAAGCTGTCCACGAGAGAGATCTCGAAGACAAGCATCGATCCTTGAAAATTGAACAACAGAATTTCGAACAAAACATGCAAGTGTAAACAAGTGTGTGTAGACGGAATCTCGTTAAGAAAACACATT
>JAZNND010000054.1:0-120158 GCA_045580085.1 Eubacteriales bacterium | reverse complement strand
TTGTCTGTCCGTGTTATAGCTTCTTGTTTCGGTAGCGGTATTTACACCTTCCTCCGAAGTGTTGGTTAGCGTATACCGTGTTAAGCGGTTTCCGCTGTCATAAGTATATTTATGCAAATTGCAGTTTGCATAATCATTTTTGGTTGATACTTTCCCGTCGGGGGTGTAGGTCACTTCGGTAAGAACTGTATCCCCTTCGGAAGTCTTGATGAGTCTGTCAAATCCGTCGTAAGTTGCGGTCACGCTATATCCGTTTGCGAAAGCGGTGGTAACGGTATCCTCGGTATCACCTTCGGTATAAGTATGGCTTGCGTGGTTTACATCATTCAGCTTTACATTGGTAAGTCTGCGCTTGCCGTCGTAGGTATAATCTACCGTATTGTTGCCGCTGACAAGTCTCGTGACTTCACCGGCTGTAAAAAGCGTGGTATTGGTATTGGCTTCGCCTTCTGCGGTGCTCTCTGTGATGGCATTTACATTGCCCTCGCGGTCGTAGCTGTAGGAGAGTGTTTCGCCGTTCGGGTAGGTTTCGCTTGCGAGAGAGCCGTCGTCAAAGTAGGAATAGCATGTCTTATACTTACCTGTAGCATTCAAGTCAGCCGCCTTTTTGCCTTGCTCATCTGTTTCGCTCTCGGTGTAGAACTTACTCGAAGGATCGAGAGAGTTATACGAGAAGCTCTTGACGGCATGACCGTTTTTGTCATATATCGTTTCTTCGATTGTCTTGCCGAGCGTGCTTTCCTTGCCTTCCTCATAGCTTTCGGTGCGGACGGGCTTGCCGGCGGTGTTGTAGAAATATGTGACAATTGTTTTTCGGAGAGTACTTTCTTGCATACTGTTTGCAATAGCATCATATTCTTTTACTGTTTTTTGAATCAACTTGCCTGAGCTATTGTAATCGTATGCCGTTTCACATACGGTCTTTTTTTGACTGTCGATATTGCTTTTCTTTGAAACAATCTCCCTTTTTACACGGAAGAAGTTATCCATTTCCGTTACATGTTCCTCACCGCTTTCAAACGAATAGCTTGCAAGAGGTTCTTTGTATAAAGAGTAGATATCGGCATATAAAACTGTTTTTTCGGTGGTGATATAGGGTTTAGCGTTTTCCGTTGTTGTTTCAAATTCATCATAGACGTAATTGTATTGCATAGCTTCGGTTACCACACCGTTTTCTTCCCTATAATGCTGAGAAATTTTATCGTCAATGCCGAATTTGTAGAAGTCTGTCTTGCCGTTTTCGATATCTATCAATTTTACTTCATTCTCATTGTACTGTATGTCAATGGAGGAAAACTGCGTGTTCTCTGCGATGGGAGCATTCGATGCGGAAACTTGAGATAAAGAAGAGAAAAACTCGGTTTTGCTCAATTTATCGTTGGCATATTGAAAAGATACTGTTTTAAAATCCGAGCAAGCGGTATCAATTTCTTCGGATTGGGAATGGATTTCGGACAGGTTGCCGTTTTCATCATAGGCAAAGATTAGGTTTTTACCGGAAGAGAAGCATACCTTTTGCAACTTGGTATCGGTATATGTATAGGTTACGCGGTTGCCGTTTTCATCCGTAAGGCTTACAAGTTTTCCGCTGTCATACATCAAGGTAATGCCGTTTTTGTCCTTGTCGTATACATGTTCTGCAAGTCCTTCTCCATTTCTGTCGATCGCGATATAATTTTCATAGCTGTCGAAGACGGTGCATAAATAGCCTTTTTCATTGAACCCTTTTACAATACCGTCTTTCATCATATAAGAGACAGCTTCCACAGCGCGAAGCTTTGTAAATTCTTCTTCCATTCTCAAATAGTCGAGGAGCATAGTTTTGAAGGTTTTTTCATATTCCGATCTCTTGCCAAGCAAGTAATCCATTTGCTTTTGGCAATGCTCGATCTGCGTCGTAGCGGCTGCTTCGGTATTTTCGTTTCCTTCGGTTTCTTCTGCCGTGATGTTTTCGACTTGACCGTTCAGTGAAAGGAGTTGTGCTTTCGCCTCTTCCAATTGCTTTTGCAACAAGCTGAATTGCGTTTCGCTTGAGGTATAGCTGTTTAAGGTCGTTTCGTTTTCGCATGCCCCGATTTTTTCCTTCTGTTCTTGGAGAAGTTCATTTTGCTTATGCAGCAAATCATTTTGATCGTATACATCCAACGGAACTTCTTGGGGAAAATCGGAAAATGCTTTTTTGGTTTGTTTATGCAAAAGTTTTTGCATTTTTTGGGTATCCGAAATGCTTTGGTTTGTTCTTCCCAAATCCAGCTTGTAGCTCCATTGCTCTTTTGCGGTCTGTTCCGTGTTTTCTTCCGTGCTTTCGCTCTCCGTTTCGGTAGGATAAGAGCCGGCATCTGTGATGAGGAAAGCGTTTGCATCTTTGCCTTCGCCAAAATCGGTTATTTCGCTTTCATAAAGTTCTTTTATTTTCGTGCTGTAATCAATCTGGGTTTGATATGCACCATACTGTGCTTCATTGGCGCAATATTGCATTTGAAGGCCAAGGGACTGCAATTGCATGCTTTCTTCTTGTTGCAGTAAACTTTTCAGCTGAAATACAATATTTTTGATCTGTGTCTTCAGTGATTCTGCTTGCATATCCAAAGACTTTTTTTGGATGAAAAGAGATTGGTAATTCAGCGCATCGTTATACGGCAAAAGCAACTCATTTTCATTGAGCTCTTTGGTGTACCCGCTGTAATCCAAGGTTCGCTTTTCCTCGGTTATTTCTTCGCCGGTCTCTGTATTGATCACGACAAAATCATTCAATGTGCGTTTGTAATGCTCCAGTTCTTCTTCAAGATTTCGACGATCCTCCGAACGCTGTTCGAGAAGTGCAAGATTTTGCACGCCTTCGAGTTTGGTTTTTACTTCCCAACCGCCGGAAGAGCGAAGCTCACGGGTGACTTCATAGGCTTCGCCCTCTACCGTGCAAGTAAGCTTGCCTTCGGCGTTTACGGAAACCTCGGAAGCGGAAACGTAATTTCTTTCGCCGTCTGCTTTATAGTAGAAATACTCTTCAAATCCATGGGGGCGACCTTTTCCATCTATGTAAATATAATCGTAAAGCTTGAGACGTTCCTTTTCTTCTTCCGTTAAAAAAGACAAATCGCTATGATACTTTTCCAGCCTTTCGTCTAGATTTAAAGAAAAACCGTCGCCGTAAGCACCGCTTTGACCGGAACGATATACATGTGAAACATTTACGTTAAGCGCGGAAGAATTCGACACACCATCCTCAAACGTAAAGCTAAGTTCACCGGATGGAACGATTAAATCTGCGGTTGTTCCCATGGGAGAAGGCAAGCTTACCGTAGAGGGAGTTTCTGTTGCATCAACGATATATTCCGCTTGACAATATGGCTCAAAATGTGTATTCAATCCATAAAATGACGATGTGTAATAAACATCTCCTTCGTAGGCAACAAGAGTAAGTTTGTTAGAATGCAATCCCGGTGACATGTACAGAGACAAATCAAATTTATATACACCTTCTTCATCGGATGTGTATGATAGTTCTTTGCTTTCAAATATGGGATTTTCATCCATGGATTTCAAAATTAAAAACGCATTTTTAGCCTTTCTCTTTTTCAAAAAAGCCATCAGTTTGCTTAAATGGAAAACCGTATGAGTGCGGTAAGTTCCTTGGTTAGCAACGATAATTTGCGCGCTATTCTCTTCGGTTCTCTCTATATCCCCGGTGGTTACGACAGTATAGTCAATCAAATTGCTGTCATTGCATGTGTCATTATCTACCAAAATCCACGGATCCACCGTTACGGGGAAGGCGCGGGTTTCTTCGTTCATCCACGCGGCGTCGGCGGTGACGGAGAAGAGGTACTTGCCTTCCGCTTTCTTTTCGAGTGCGTAGGTGACGTTCTCGCTTTTTGCGCCGCAGGCGTCCTTCATGAAGGGCGCGGGGATGGTGTAGAGGGGGCTTTCGTCGCTGTCGCTTGCGCGGAAGGTGAGCGACTTGCCGTCCTCGGCAAGGGTGACGGTGAGGGCGGTGCAGAGTGAGAAGAAATAGCGGTATTCGTCTGCGCGCGCCTTTACGATGATGTTTTCCTTGATGCCTTTTTCGTCGAAGACATAGGAGAGGTCGGTGTCGGTATCGATATTGCGATAGGTGAAGCACTCGGCATTTGCCGCCGCGTCTTTTACAAGCGACACGCGGGGCTTTTTGCCTTTTTCGCCTTTCGGCGTGCCCTCGGGCGTTTTGCCGAGGTATTCCCAAGCAACCTTCCGGTTGCCTTCGCCGAGCGTGACCTTTTTGCCGCGGCGCGGCTTGCTGACGGCGGCGGCGCAGCCGCCTGCAGTGAGCGCAA
Source organism: Eubacteriales bacterium (assembly GCA_045580085.1). Lineage (GTDB taxonomy): Bacteria > Bacillota > Clostridia > Oscillospirales > CAG-272 > UBA1740. Next base: position 115,848 of record JAZNND010000054.1, on the reverse strand, counting down.
AGCTCCCCTCCTTTTCGGTGCTCGCTTCAAAGAATGCGCGCCACATGCCGCTTTCGGCATCCAAGCGTTTTACAGGGCGGGTGCGGAACAGGATGCGTTCCTTTCCATCCTTCTTTTCGCGGTGTGTGACATAGGCATTTACAGGGGTTCTTTCATTTTTCATTTTTTAATTTCCTTTCTTGTATTAGTATAAAATTTTTCCGAACAATGCGGTTACGGTACAGCTGATCAGCGTAATGATCAAGGCTGTTACGATCTCTCTGGTTCTGATGCGGGGGGCACTTTCGATTTCATCGATTTTACGCTCGTGGCGCCCGAGGTGTTCGTTGGCATGCTTTAATTCGTTGGTGAGCATAACCAAGGTTTCATTCATCGAGCGAATTTCGCTTTGCACTTCTTTCATCACGGAGATTTCTTGCTCTAAGGAATGAATTCTTTGCTCGTGCCGTTCGAGAACGATTTCTGTGTTTTCCATGCTTTTTCATTCCTTTCTTGGCGGGATTTTTTCGCTTTCGGAAGAAGCAAAGTATTCTTCAAACCAAAAGCACTGCTCCGTGAGGAAGCGCGTTTTTTCTTCGGTCACATGGAAAAAGCCGGCGCGGAAGCCTTTGATGCCGTTGAGAAAGAGCGTAAAGAGCTTCAGCAAGTAACCTACCACGATATCGGGGGTGGGGCTTTCTATGACTTGGCAGACGATGCTGACCGAGAAAAAAGCGGTGAAGAGCGAGGGGAGAAGAAAGCGCAAGAGGCGTTTGCGCCGCATTTGCGCGGGGGAATGCGCAAAGGGGCGGTCGTTTTTATCCTCCGTGCCGTCGGCAAGCAGTAAGCGCGGCGTGATGTGCACGAAGGAAGCACGGGATATGCGTTTTAAAAGCCGTTTTTCTCTGTAAGAGAGTTCTTCTTTGGCTTTGCGCAAGAGTGCTTCGTAATCTTCGGGCTCCAAAAAGTGGGAAAGGAGTGTGATCTCGCGCCTTGATGCGGTTTCTTTTTCCGACGTCTGCTTGCAAAAGCGCGTCAAGGAGGCACAGCTTCCCTCCGTGCGATACCGTTCGAACAGCGCGGCTCGTTTTTTGAGCAGGCATTGGTAGTCCTCGCGCTCTTCCGCTTTGCTTTTTCCCGTTTCGAAGAGCGAGCTGTACATCACGTAGGAAGAAAAGAAGAGCAGTGCAAAATCCATACCGAGCCCCAGCGTTGCGGCGGCACTAAGAGAAATGTCCGCAAAGAAGAGGGCGGAAAAGACCACGACTGTCGCCGCCGCACACACGATCCCGAGATACGAGAGAATGCTCTTTCCGCCTTTCAAGGGATCGTTTCGAAAGGGGGAAGAGAGATCGGATAACAATAAGTCGTTTTTCATATCCAAAACCTTTCTAAAGTAAATAAATCTTTACAAATGGGGCTGTCTTGGGGGCAGCCCCTGTTTGCGTTATCGGGTGTTCTTTCTTTGCAGGTGTTTTGCCAAGGCGAAGCAAAGCGCGCCGCCGATACTGCCTACGAAGGCGATGAGGGAAATGGTCCACAAGCTGTCCGCAATGGAGCGAAACGCCGAAAGAGCTAAAAAGAGGATGAGCCAAAGCATCCATGCCGAATAGCTTTTGACGTGGGCGCGGAGAAATTTAAAAAGCGGAACGGCGCACAGCAAAAGGAGCAGGAGCGCGCATGCGGAAAGGGAGGTTTTCTCTTCGCCGAGCCACAAGGGAAAGTAGGCAAGCGTGGTGATGGCGGGGGGAATGATGCAAAGCGCCATGCCGAAAACGGTTAAAAGGCGGCTCATTCCGATGCCTCCAGCTTTTTCAAAAGCTTATAATAGCGATCGCTCATGTTTTCCTTCTGTGCCTCGGGCAGATTGACGGAGCTTAAGAGCTCATAGAAAAGCGCGGTTTCCGCCGCGAGAATGTCTCGCATTTCTTTTTCGGACTGCTCGGTGTGGGCAAGGGCTTCGCTTGTGGCTCTTAAGTACGACTCCGCCTTTTCCATCAGCTCTTGGAGAGGGGCGGTGTTTTGCTTGAGTGCATCCAGTTCTTCTTGGGCTTTTTGGGTAAAGAGCTCGGTCATTTTACCTGTTTTTCCTGCGGTGTCGGCAAGTGCCGAAATGCCGTTGCGCAACAGCGGCAAAAGTCCGCTTTTGTAAAGAAAAGCAATCAAAAGCGAAGAGATGAGCGTTAAAATTCCCAAGATCTCATCGGTGTTTTCGGTCAAAAATCCGACTACGGCATCGACGGCGGCAGGGGCTTCGGAGGAGGTGTCCGAGGCGCAGACGCCGAGGGTGAAGAGACAAAGGAAAAGTGTGCAAAAGAGGAAAATCCATAATTTTTTCATTGTTGTTACCGTGCCTGATAAGGCATCCTTTCTTATTTGTTTTTTAGGAAAAGAGCGTTCTTTTGCTCTTTTCGATTTCATTTTGGTGAAGCGTTTCTTCGATGGCGAGAAGTCTCTTTTCGTGGTTTTTTTGGGCAGAGAAGAGGGCATAAAGAAGCGTTTCGGCGGGCAGTGCAAGGGGGCGAACCGACTCATTTTCGCGCCACAGTCCTTCGGTTTGAAAGAGCCGTTCCTCTTTTTTTAAAGAGAGATGGTTGCTTCCTTCTCTGATGTGCGATGCGGGAATATGGACGGCTCCGTTTGCGCTTTGATATCGGTGGGTACCGTTTAAGATCAACTCACAGCCGTCGGGCAGAGAGATGGAAAGAAGGCGGGGAATCGGAAAAGGTTTTCGTTCGGCAAAGATGCCGAGGGTTTCCAAAAGATGCAATCTCATGCCTCCGTCTCCTCTCCGTAAATTTCGTTATGCGCTTCTTTTTTGGAAAGCTCCACATATGCCTCAAATGCCGCAAATTCTTCCGCTTTGCTTTCTCTTTGCCTATGCAAAGAAAGCTCGTGAGACAAAGAGTAGCGGCGTCTGATTTTGCGATTGACGAGGGCTTCGTATTCTTCTCTTAAGGTATTGTTTTTTTGGGCTAACCGTTTTTCTCGTGCTGTCATGTGTTTTCTCCTTCTTTTAATTTGATTTGAAATGTAATTTCGCTCGGCGTGGGCTTGCCGATGCTGTTTTCAAAGAACAAAAATCCCTTTTCTTCTACCGAAAGAAAACCGTCAAAGAGCATCGCGGAGATGTCTTGATATTGCGTATAGCTCAAGGGGTAGACGGTGCGGATGCCGTCTGTCAAAACGGTTTCGTCGTTCTCGTCTCCTTCGATATAGTCTCTTTCTCCGACGCGGCGCACGAAAACGCCGTTTTCAAAATCAAGCTCGTTATAAAGCGTGTCGGAGATGCCCAAACCGTAGCCCTCTATGGCTTGTACGGCATCGGGAATGGGGAAATTTTCGCAGTGATAGGCACTGTAGCTTGTGGCGTCGCCGTATTCAAGCTGTATATCTTGGAGGGCGTTCAGCCATTCGGGACTGCTCCAAAGACGGTAGCTTTCGCCTTCGTTGACCGTAAAGCTGTAGGGAAATCTGTTTTGGGTATCCGTCAAAAGGTAGGTTGTTTGGAAGGTTTCGAATCCGTCGGTACTCTTTTGTAAATAGATATACGCCATCATCGGCTTTGTCAAAGAAGAGGAAAGGGTATACCGTCCGAGCTTGGGGAAGGTAAGCGGATAAACGATCCTTCCCGAGCTTAAAGCTGTCCATGCCTTTTGATTGCAAATATCATTGGGAATGAGGTTTTTGCCCTCTATACGAATGCTTGAGGGTGCGGCGTGTAGGATGCCGAACGGCATATGTTCTTTTGCCTTTTCGCCTTCGTTCACCATAATCTTCAAGCGGTAGTCGTGGAAGGTGATACTGCAACTGTTGGTGCTTATGTCCTTTGCGGAGCAAAAGATAACGAATTGATCGATAGGCAAGGCGTCTTCCGCCACGCTCTCTCCCTCTCTTTTGGCAAACAGACCACTCGGAATGTCGCAGTTGCCGTGGGTATAGGCGGGCATACCGCCTTCGTTCCCCGAACCGAAGCAAATCGTGACATTGGCGTTTGATTTTTCAAAGCTTCCGCCGACATGATAGTAAGAGAAGGATAGTTTTTTCCCCGCGGCGGCGATGGGGGTGCGCAAAAACATATGTACGTAACCTATCAGTTGGTCACTTAAGCTTCCGTTCAAGAGCAAGGAGCCGTCTTGCTCGTCGTACACCATGGAAAAGCCTGTGGCTTCTGTGGCAAGCTCACGCTCGTTGACAAGATTTTCGTGATAGCTCATGCCTCCGACGGAGGAAAACAAGGCGTATTCGCATGCCCCTTCGGGGATGGCTTTGGCGGTGGAGAGTGTGTTGTCTTTTTCATAAACGAAGGCGTTGCCTTCTGCCGCCGACGCCAAGAGCCCCGTTTTGCGCGTCAGATCGGAAAGAGCCGTTTTTTTGACATAGATTTCCTCTAAGGCTTCGAGGTGTGCGGGGGTGGTGAAGGAAGAGGAGGAAATGCCTTTTTTCGCGCGCACGGTATTACCGCTTGCGGTAAGCTCGGTGATCAAATCGCCCTCGCCTTCTACGGAGACGGTTACGGTGTCGATAAGGTCGGAGACCTTGATGAAAATGTGCTTTTCTTCACTGCCGCCGAGCGTCAGATCCAAGTATTTGTCGCCGATCCGATAGCCCTCTTCCGGCACGCCGTCCGCCTCGGCAGTGAAAACACTGCCGTGCTTGATGAAAATATCCTCGGGCAAAACAAGGTTTTCCCCCGCTTTCTCCCATGTGCCGTTTTTGTTGACTTCAAGGCAGAGCGAGAGCTCGTTTCCGTCCACCCGTGAGAGGCGGTACAAAGACGAGGCGCGGGCATCGGCATGTGTTTTTTCCTTTTCAATGGCTTCGAAAACGGTTTTTCCCGAAACGCCCAAAAGCTCCGAAGCGTTCACCTTGCCGTTCGGTTTCGACAGCTCGGAAAGCTGGTCCGAAAGACTGACGCCGCTGCCGTTTTTCAGATAGTTTATAAAGCTTCCGTTTTGAATATCTCGGAAGAGCTCTGCCAGTGAATGCCCTTCAAAAAGACCTGTGGCAATGGCTTCGGCAAGGGTGTCTTGCTCGTCTTCTTGCAGTCCGAAGCTGTCAAGAAGGGCGTTAAACCGTTCGGCAAGAAGCCTTGGCAGTTTATCGAACGCCTCGCGCAGTTCTTTGGCGGTAAGCGGCCGCCCTTCATAGAGAGAAGGTAGCGAGGGACGGGAGGGCAAGGAGCTGACTCCGTGTGAAACAAGCTCGCTTTCTTTGATTTTTTGAATGCTCATAAATTGATTGTTCCTTTCGTGTTGTGCTTTTTATGCTTTGAGTGTTCCCGACAGACGGTAGGAATAGGAAAGCGCGTAAAGCCCGAAGGGGCGTCTTGCGCCGTGAACGGCAAAACGGAATTGCTTGAAGCACCACCGTTTTTCTTTTTCCCGTAAGGGGATGTTTGCGCCGTCTTCTCCGTGAAAATCGAGCAGTGCGAAGTCAAAATCACCGAAATCCGCACTGCCCGCCGCTACGCTTTCGCATACGTGCCAAGGTGTTCGGTCGGTTCGTACCAGTACCGTAAGCGCACCGCCTTTGGGTGTTTTTACACGCGCGGCGGCAGTGCGTGCGAGCGTATCCTTGGTATAATGCGGCATCTCTCCGTCGTCCGGTGCCAGTGTGCACGCCGCGGTATAAGCATGCGCTCCGTAACTGTAAAAATTGCGGTGGATTTCATTTGCCGCCGTTCTTTCCCCAAACGGCTCGGCAAGCGAGAAGGTTCCTCCGTCGAGGTAGACTTTGCCCTCTCCAATAAAAGCATAATGGGAACCGTTCTTAAAATAAAGGGGAAGGGTGAGTAAGGCGTCCTCGCTTTGGACGGTGTTGTGCCTATCCTTGGATACGAGATATTTGCCGCCTTTTTTGGCATAAAACGGGCTTTTTAAGAGCTTGTACAGGCGTTGCCCTCGCTTGTCGGTATTGAATACACCGAGCGAGCCGTCCTCCGTTCCGAAAAAGAGGCGATTCCCCGAAACGCAAAGCGTACATGCCGCCGAGAAAACACCGCCCGTGCGCTCTCCGTCGGTGTCTACGGCGTATTTTTCGCCGTTTTCGTTTTGTACGTAATAAAGATCGACGCCTGACGGCAGGCGCACCGAGTACACCGTTCCCGTCGCTTCCTCGCCCTCACGCGGTGCCGCGGTAACACCGTATTCTTCGGCACCTTGGGGTAAAAAGTTTACGGTGCGGTAAAGCAGTTTGTCATCGGTATAGGAGCCGATATGGGTTAAAAGATACCATTCGTATCCCACGCTTCCGTCGCTGTGCGTGACGGAACGGCGGCTGTCGGCGAGATAAATATTTCCGCCCGCGAGCAGATACAGCATGCCTTCGTGAACTGCCATGGAGGCTTGGCTCAGATCCTCCTTCAAAAGCTTGGCGTTGACGGGCAGCGAACGGACACAGATGCTTCTTTCGAGGTTGAGACTTTGCTTTTCGATCCCCAAAAGACCGTCCCGCGCGAGAAAAACGGGATCATCCTTAAAATTGATTGCTTCTCCGACAGCTCCGATGCCCGAAACCCCCGCATTGCCGGGGTAGATACGCGGAATGAAAGGAATGCCGGTGCTTTCCGCCGTGTGATAGAAGATGGCACCTTCGCCGTCGCTGTCGTGTTTGAAAACGATCAGCATGTTTCCGGTGCTGAGCAGGGCGTGATTGGGGGTGGAGGCGGTCCCGTCATTGAAATAGGATAGGGTGCCGACGTAGGAGGGGTTGTTTTCGCCGCTGTTATCGGGAAGCGTGTGAAAAACGGTGTTGGGCAGTGCGGGGTTGCCGCTTAAAAAGATTCTGCCGTCATACGCCGCCGCCAAACGGCAACAGCAGATTGCTTTTTTGCCGCTGAGTTCCGGGTGGGCGTTTCCGAAGGCGGCATAGCCTTTGGGGGTTGCGAAGTGCGAGGGAGAGAGGGCGACGGTTGCGCGAAGCTTCTTTTCGCGCAAAAGATCTTCTTTCGTGGCGATCAGCTCAATATGGGTGATAAAACTGCCGTCGCTGACGGTGCGGTAGCGCGCATAGCCATCCTCCACCTTTGTGAAATTGATCTGCAGGGGTTGCTCCGCCAGAGATACTTCCGACACGCTTTGTGCCTTTTCCATCAAAGGATAGCGAAAAAGAACGGTGGGATGGTTATCAAAGGGAAGGGATTCGAAATGCAATTCCATTTCATTTTCAAACAAGGTGCCGTGCTTTTCCACCATAGCGGTATACTCTTCGTTTGTTGCGGCGAAATAAGCTTCGGTAAGTGAGGGGCAGTAAGCGAACGCTTCGGCGTTATAAGCCGAAAAACTTTTTCCGAAATAAACCTTACGAAGGGCAGGACAGGCGTAAAACGCCTGCGCACCGAGGGTTGTCAGCGTGTCGGGCAGACAAACGGAGAAGAGAGACGCACATCCTGCAAACGCCCGATGACCGATGGAGGTTACGGTTTCGGGAATTTGAATGCTCATGAGTTCCGTAAGTCCACGGAAGCCTTCGTTTGCAATGCCGATGACGGTATAGACCTCTTCTCCTACGGTATGGGTTTCGGGAATGGTGATGTGCACGGCTTTTTTTAAAGATTCCTTGGCGGAAACGAAACAAAGCTTTTTCTCGGTGTCTTGCACGGTAAAATGCAAGCCTTCGGAGGGGTGTTCTTTCACCTTGTAATCACCGTCTGCCGTAAAAGCATGGTGTACGCTATCGGTCAGCATGTTTCTTTGCTCGTAAGGCTCGGTGTTGTAGAAGGTGGTGGGAATGTACGCCGCGTTGTCGTCCTCGCTTAAATCTTGCAGATCGCCCTCTGCCGAAAGGCGGTAGTATTTTCCCCCCACCAAAAGATACAGCGAATCGCCCGAGGAGAAGGCACAGCCCTTTTCTTCGGGCATGCTTTCCGTGATAGGCATTTGCGCCGCTACATCCTCGGGGTGGTTGCATAATGCGCTTTCTATGCGGTAGAGTGTGTTTTTGGCGTGCACCACGAGATAGCTTTTTTCGAATGCCCGTTGCGCATAGATGCCGTAGATGGGGGAAGGGAGCTTTGCAAAAAGCCGATATCCGGGGAAGGACTCGGTCAGATTGCTGTCAAAAGCAATGGGATCGCGCCACATGTTTTCTATATCGGCAAAACGAGAACGGGAGATTTCGCTTGGTGCCGCGGAGAGATCTACGCCCCTTAAATTGCCGTAATGACGGTTGTAAATACGGTTTTCGTTCATGTTTTGTCCCACCCGTTCGTGCTTAATTCAATACTGCCGTGATGAAAGAGCGTGCGCCTCAGCTCTTCCGCTTCGGTGTGATAGAGCTTTAGGTAGTGGGTGGCAAGTTCTCCTCTGTCGTCTAACCACAAATAAGAGGCAACGAGAAGCGGCAAAAGGCTTTCCGCCGCAGGGTGGATATCGAGTGCTTCCTCTGCGTTATCAACGGTCAACTCTTTCGCACGCCTTAGATAGTACACCGTTACATTCCCTTTGTCGCACAAGAAGAAAAGACATCCTCCGCGAATCAAATAGTCGCGCCCTTCGCGTAAAAGCATTCCTTTGCCCTCTTGGCAAGATGCCTCCCCGAAAATCGGGGAGGCGGGAAAACCGAGGAATGCTGTGTCTTTTTTTGCTATATCATGCTTTTCACCTGCGTGTGCTGTGAGCGAAAGCGTGCCGAAAAGCGGAAAAAGACGGCAAATACGCGACAGGGAAAGGTTGACAGCACGGTAAAAATAGGGTTCGTTTTCTTCCAAGCACCGCGCAAATCCCATTTGCGCTACGGTCTCGAGTAATTCTTTTCCTGTCATAGGTATCATAATTCCTTTCGTAAATATAACTTTACATTTTTGCGGCGTTTGCTACTGCGCTCTCGGAATCGACTGCCAAGAGAATGTGCTTGTAGCTGCCGAAACCGACACCGAAGCGGCATCTGCCGTTCCAAATATAGTTGCCGGTGTGGTTGTCCACCCAGTTGGAAACGGTCAAAGGCACACGGTTGAAGAACATGTTGCCCGAGAGATTCTTGTTGGCTTCGCTCGACATCACCATCAAGCGGTCGTCCGCCGTCTGCCAGTCGGGCATAACGATGATGTTCCAGTTGCCAAACTGCAGGTTGATGTCGTTGTAACCGTTGCCGAGCGCACCTTCCGAGCCGCAAACCTTCTTGACGATGGATTCCGTCAAAGGACGGTTGCCGGGGAGAATGATGGTGTCGGCGGTGTAACCGAGGATATCGCCGTTTTCGTCCTTCATGTTGCGAATCTTGGAAGCAAGCTCGCCGAGTGCTTCCTCAAAGGTACCCGTCGAGGCTTTTCTTGCCGAGCCTGTGCCGGTGGAAAAAATATTGCCGTAGAAATAGTTGCTTTGCGTGCCGCCGATGCGGTCGTTGCCGTAGGTATGCGCCGAGGAAAAGAGAGGCAAACCGTCGGGGGCTGTCAGGTCAAGCTTAGCACGGGCAAAGATTCCCTCGCGCGATGTGCCGTTGGCAAGTGCGTATTCGCAGATCTTGTGCATGGTCTTATAGTAGGCGCGGGTGAAGTTTTCCGCGCGACGCTTGGCATCCGCGGCAACGCCGTAGTTGGCGTCCTCCATCATCTGTGCGGTGATGGTGAACTCCTTCATGAACTGAATATGTTCGATAAATTTGCGGTAGGTTTCCTCCACCGTATCGTTTTCGGCACCCGCACCTTCCTCGGTTGCGGCAAAAACGCCGAATTCGTTTTGTCCCACGATGGTTTCACCGAAGCGCGAAGAGCGTTCGATGTTAAAGAGCCAGTCGCAAATGCCGCCTCGTTTGGTTTGCATATCACTTTCATGTTCGATGACCATTTTGATAGGGGTTTCGAGTTTTCCGATGGCGGCATTGGAAAAGCCGCTGTTGGCAGAATAAATAATAGACATATAAAATTCCTTTCTTTTTGTAAACTAGAGTTTTTGTGTTGGGTGATTATGACATCAGCGGAAGGCGACGAGGATCTTGTCACCTGCCGAAACGGTTCCCGCGGTGCTGATTACGGTAGCGCCGCGCAGAGAACCCGAAACCAACGAGGGGGTGATCCCTTTTCCGTCTGCGGTGAGCAAATACTCACTGCCGACTGCCATGGCGGAAGGGTTGGCGGAAACGGCGGTTTCAAACACCATCTCCCTCGTGATCTCATAGCACAGAACGCAAGCTTCGTTGCTTGCCGCCAAGGTCATGTGGGTGGGAAGGGAGGTAGACTTGTCGGAATGGGGAGTCAGGGTGCCGTTCTTGATGGAGACGGGAACGCCTCTTTCGACCGTGGTGGCGGAAGCAAGAGGAATGCGCATGGGTTCGGGCACGTTGGTGCGTGCGTTTTGAATTTTGATCAACTGGTACATGGTTAAATCCTTTCTTTTTTAATGTTTGACGCGTCTGTAGAGCGCGTTGATCTCTTTTTCGGACAGACCGTAGAAAAGCTCTTTGGCGGCTCGCATATCTTCATGTGAGAGACTGTCCTCGGGGGTGTAGGAAGGGCGCGGTACGGCACTTCGAAGATGTGATTTACCGTTCTCCGTCTTTTTCAGCGGCATGGAAGCGGCGAGTGCTTCGCTGACGGAGAGTCCGAGGTCGCGCAGCTCGGCAAAGCGATGTGCGAAGGGAAGATCGCCCAAGCGTTCGACAGAGGCAAACTCGCGGCAAAGTGTTTTGATCTCAGCAAGGTCGGCGGCGGCAAGCACGGCGTAGTCAATGCCCACGCCGCCTGCCTCCTCCTCTTGCGCTTCTTGCAGAGCTTCTTCTTCGGGAAGCACCTCTTCGCCGTCGCGCTTTTCTTCTTCGTATTCTTTCTTCTCGCTATCCATTACTTGCCCTTCTTTCTCAAGTCCTCGCCGCGTGTGACGGTGCTGCGGGGATCTTGCGCTCCGGGCGATACGGGTGCTTGAATTCTGCCGCCGCGGTTGGTGGCATAGGGATTTCTTTTGTCATGGTTCTTGTTCATATCGTTTTCCTTTCTTTTATTTGAGATATTGCTCGTATTTTGAAATATCAAATTTGTAATTGTCCTTGGTACCGAGACGTACATCGCGCGACGCTTGCGAGATGGAAGCGATTTCTTTGGCATCCGACTCGGAAAGTCCGTTGGCAAGAGCGTAGGAATAGGCGCGCTCAAAATAAAGCTCGTTTTTGATCGCAAAGCTTAAAACCGCATTGCGCCTTTCTTGGGTAGAGTGAATGATGGTGTCGTTTTCTTCGGCAAGAATAGCGGCGTTTTCTTCATCCACACCCAAAGCGGTCAGATAGCTGATAGCGGCATTTTTATCGGTGATCTTTTTGGCAAGAAGCTTTGAAAACGCGCTGTCGAGCGTTTCTTTCATCTTCTGGTAGGCACCGTCCGCTTCCTTTTGTGCGCTTTGTAAATAAGCGGCATAGCCGGCTTGATCGCTCTCGCTTTTGAAACGCATCGCCTCATCGACGGAACGCTGTTTTTGCGCGTATGCCTGCCCGTCCAAATAATCACTGTAGCCGCTGTTTGCCAGTCCCTTGGATAAAAGCGAGGAGGCGCGTGTTCCGTACCCCGCGCGGGCGGCGGCATAGGCGGAATCGGCATTCTTTTTGCTCTTGCGAAGGACATCTTCACTTCCGCTTTCTTCTACGTAGTCTTTATAGGAGAGCAGTCTTTTTTGGGAGAGATAATCCTTCTTCCATTCCGTTTCGGTTTTGGTTTTGCCCATACGTTTCTCCTTTCTCCGATATGGCGCGGAAGTATTCCGCGTTTTCTCTGGCATAGGGGTAATGTGCGCGCTCTTGGCATTGCCAGTAGTGTAAGAGCGTGGCGGGATCGGAAATATCGCCCAAGGTTCCCGCTTGCAGATTTTCGAGGTTCTTTTTCCAAAGTTCCTCCCGTTGCTGTTCTACGCCGCCTGCCAAATCAACCGAGAAAAGAAAATCGTCGTCATAAACGTAACAGCCTTTTCGAATGTCATAATTCAAAAAGGCATAGCGATTGAAATGGGTTCCGCGTCTTTTTCCCAAAGCGTCGCGGTAGGTGAGAGGCCTCGGCTCATCGGCATATGCCAAGTGATACTCAAAAAGAATGCGGTCAAGCTCGGCGTACGCCGTTTGCTTCATCTTGCGCTTGGATTCGAGTCTGCCTGCCGCTTGTTCGACCTGCAATTTCTTGGCGTAGCCCGAAACGGCGGTGTTGTCCGACATGCCGAGATAGGAATCGGTGATGCCGAGTATACGCTTGGCATGGTCGTAGAGCCGGTCGGATTGCGCGATATCCTGCTCGATGGAAGGGGTGGTGTCCAAAACACCGTAGCGATCCTTTTCATCTCCCGTCCTTAAGCGTATAACTTGTCCGAAAATGGAGTTGTCAAGCGTCATTTCCGCGTCATCGGGCAAAATGGGAGTCACGCCCGAGCGCATCAGCTTTTGCAGAATGCGAGACTCAATCTTGTTGATCTGTTGCTGTTGCGGACGGACGAATTCACAATCCGACTGTCCGAATAAAGCCTTTTCCTCCGAGGTGTTTTTGCGGATGACGACGGGAAAATGGGTGGGGCGGTAGTAAGGCAGACGTGTGGGATGTAAATCCCCCTTTTTGTCAGGGGAGAGGGAGGGAATTACGCCGCCGTCCTCAAGCAGAATGTCTTCGTGCAAAAATTCCTCTTCTTCGGAAGAGAGCGCAAAGCGCGGCGTGTCGCAGGTGCAAAGAAACTCGCTTTTGCCGCAGACTTGGCAACGAAGGCTTTTTCTGGCATAGTAATCCTCAAGGTCGCAAAGCACGGTTTCGCCCGTAAAGGCAAATTCCGCGATGTGCCCTTCCTCGTCACGCCAAAAGCAGACCACCACCTCCACCGTGTCGGGCGAATCCGATTCCGCCGTACTCTCGTTTTCGAGGGAAGAGAGGGGGATACCGAAACGGCGTGCCGTATCGTTTTTGGTGGTGAGAAAACGCAAAAAGCAATACTCCATGTCCGAAACATGATAGATGCCCGCTTCCGGAACAAAGTCCATCGGTGAGAGACAATGTAAACGCACGCCGCCGTGCCTGCCGTTTTTCTCGATGCTGTCGTCCCATTCCGCAAACCAAACGCTTCCGCCGTAAATATAGGTGTACCGTTCATCCATATCGTTGAGATATTCAAAGGGCAGATCGTTTCTGAGCGAAGCGCACAGCCGTTCCACCGCTTTGGCGTTGCGGTCGTTTTGGGGGGTATAGTATCTTGCTTCGACGGCGGGGGCGGGGATTTGCGTCGACACCTGCGACTCAATGAGCTCGTAGGTGATGTTTCGGACTACGGAGGCATCCTCTCTTGCGCCGTCGAGCTCTTTGGAGCCTTTGTATTGTGCGGCATAGCGTTCGAGTTTTTCGTAAAAAGCGGACTGTCTGTCTCGGTTTTCTCGGTACAGTGCCTTGAAAAAAGCGAGGCGGTCCGTTACATGAGATAAATTCATAGGGGTTCTCCGTATTTTTCTTTTAAATAGCGTCTTTCTTCCTTGCTGGCGCGGCGAAAGTCCTCCCACATATCCGCACTCCATACACCTGTTTTCTTAGGTTGGATCACGGCGGCTGGATGGGTATATGTGATGGCAAAGCCACGCAAGGCGTCGGGCGCGTGGGTGATGTAGTGGGGCTCGGTCAAGGTGTCCGAGGGGCGGTCGGGATCAATTTGGAGCATGGGCAAGCACTTGATCAGTTCTTGGCATTGCCTGAAAATGTGAAGCCGAGCCGTTCCGTCCTCGCGTATCTTCAAAAGCTCCTTGACGGCGAGCCATCCCGTTTCACGGTCATTGCCCGATTTTGTGAAGGGAATGCCGTTTTCCGAGAAAAGCAACGCCTTGCTTTTGCCCGTTTCTTGCGAACGGTTCCAAAGATCGGGCGGTGCGAGTGTGGCGTAGATCTTGTCCTCTCCGTTTCTTTCGAGAATCGCGCGCGCCGCTTCCGAGATGATCAGGTCGGAGGCGCAAAGCTCTTTGTAAACATAGATCTCTCCTTCGGGTGAGATGGCGATCCAAAGGCATGCAAGACGGTCAAGCCCGTAATCCAAGGTGCGGTAGCGTCTCCATTCTTTGGGAATGGGGAAGGGATCGCATACATGCACTTCCGAGGAAAACTCCGGAAAATACTGCCCTTCGAAAATGTTCCAATCGCCATAGAGCAAGGCTCTTTTTTGTGCATCGGGGAGGGAGAGTAAACGTTTTTTATAATCGGGATCTCCCTCCAAAAGAAAATGATTGTCGTCAATACGCGAGGGAAGATAAATGCGATCTCCTCTCGCGTCCTTGTAGACGCAGTCGGGCGTACAGACATCGATGAATCTTTCCTTTACCCACGCATGCCCTATGCCGCCGGGATTGGTGGAGGACTTGACCTGCTTGGGATAACCGTTGGCACCTCTTATTCTGGATATCAGATATAAATATTGGAAAAGAGTGAAGTGTGTCAGCTCATCAAAACGCACCACATCGTATTCTGCCGATTGGTATTGAAACACATCGTTTTCAACGGCGCAATAACCGAAGTCGATGACACTTCCGTTCTTAAATTTCCCTGTATGGTTGGAGGCGTTGTAGGTGTAGATTTTGCGGGGGTAAAGTCCGAGGGAGACACGGATTAAGGATTTTTCCAGTTCCGCGTAGGTGCGGCGTAAGATCAGTTGCTTGGATTTTGGATAGCGGATGGCATAACGCAAGGCATCCACCAACTGCCCGAAGGATTTTCCACCGCCCGCCGCACCGCCGAAGAGGACTTCCGTGGCATCGGCGCGCATGAATTTTAACTGTCGCTCTGTAACTGCAATCTCCATAAAATTTCCTTTCTTACTTCTTGATGTTATTCTCCTCCTTTCCCGTCGGGCGGTTCTTTCAGCGTGATGGCAAGATCAAAGCCGTCCTCATCGGTTTCGTTTTTCTTTTCGCATAGACCGAAGCGTGCCGCCAAAAGGAATTTGGAAAAGGACGAATCGAGTCTTTTGTGAAGCGCACCGTCTATGATGCGATCCTCTAAGATCTTTTCGCATTCTTCGTATACCCGTGCAAAGGAAGAATTTTTTGCGCATAAGTTGCGTAACGTCTGCATGTCGATTCCTTCGCGGTGCGCAAAGCGAACAAAGGAGGGAAGATCCTCCGTATAATGGCTGTCCGCCGTGCCTGCCGTACGGAAATATTGCAGCATTTTTTGTTTTAACTGTTTCGTTTGCATGGCGTTTCCTTTCCGCGGTTCTTTCGCCGCATGTACAGTGTATCTTTTCCGTTACTTTAAATGGGGATGAAAAAAAGCCCCTTTTTGGGGCCCTCTTTTCGGTTTTCAACGTAATACTTGACAAACACGAAAGAATATGATAAAATTGAGGGCGCAACAAGTTTGAAAGGATGACCGCGCCGAAAGCGTGCCGTGCTTGGAATCCTGTCGATCAAACGGTCTTTAAATCTTGCATGAAAGGAAGCATTTTATATGGATGCCAAATACGAAGCCCTGTTTACCCCTTGGAAAATAGGCAATGTTGAAATCAAAAACCGTATCGTTATGTGCCCTATGGGCGGTACTTCCATCTTTGGTTGGATGGAGCATACGGGCAATCATTTCGACAAAGAGGCCGCTAAATTTTTGTTAGAGCGTGCCAAAAACAATGTTGGACTTATCATTCCCGGTATTGCTCCCATTCGCAGTACCTTTATGGGGCAATGGTTGTATCAGAACAAAAAAATGTTCCGTGAGTTGAAAGAATTTATGGAGGAATTCCATAAAACGGGCGCGAAGCTCTTTATTCAAATCACCGCCGGCATGGGGCGTTCGTGGGCGATCCCCACACCGCTTGTTATGTTGCATAACGCACCCATCTTGCGTGACATCATCAAGCCCATCATCAATATTCCTTATCAAAGTGCTTCACCGAGTGAGCTTCCTTCCCGTTGGTCAGACAAGGTCAAATGCCGTGCCATGACGGTAAAAGAAATCCGCCAGATCGTAGATGCCTTTGCCAAAACGGCAGCTCTTTGCAAAGAGGCGGGCGTTGACGGCGTTGAGGTTCATGCGGTGCACGAAGGATATTTGCTGGATCAGTTTACCCTCAAATACACCAACAAGCGTACCGACGAATACGGCGGTTCGTTTGAAAACCGCTATCGCTTTGCCACCGATATCGTAAAGGCAATCAAAGAGGCATGCGGTAAGGATTATCCCGTTTCCTTGCGCTATTCGGTAGAATCCAAAGTGAAGGATTTTTGCAAGGGCGCGCTGCCGGGTGAAACGTATACCGAGATCGGGCGCGATATGGAAGAGAGCGAACGTGCGGCAAAATACTTGGAAGAGGCGGGCTATGATATGCTCAATGCCGACAACGGTACGTATGACTCTTGGTATTGGGCGCATCCGCCGATGTATATGCCGCAAAACTGCAATTTAGAGGATGTTGCGCATATTAAAAAATGTGTCAGTATACCCGTTGTTTGCGCGGGCAGAATGGAGCCCGACGTCGGAGCCGCGGCGGTTGCCGAAGGGCGTATCGATGCCGTCGGTTTTGCCCGTCAGTTCCTTGCCGACAGTGAGTGGGTAACAAAGCTTATCGATGAAAGAACCGAGGAGATCCGTCCTTGCATCTGCTGTCATAATGCTTGCTTCAACATGGCGCATTATAAAGGGGTTGCTAACGCGCAATCCATCTATGACGCCAGCCATATTGCCCGTTGCGCTTTGGATCCGCGCGTGATGCAATCGGATAAGTACTATTTGGAGCCCGCTGTCAAAAGCAAAAAAATCGCCGTTATCGGCGGCGGTATCGGTGGTATGGAGACAGCCATCGTGCTTTCTAAACGCGGTCACCGTGTCTCTCTTTATGAAAAGAGCGATCGCCTTGGCGGTGTATTTATCGCGGCGGCGGCTCCTTCCTATAAGGAAAAGGACCGTGCACTCATTGCTTGGTACTGCCGTGAGATCACAAAGCATAGTATTGATATTCATATGAACACCGAGGTGACGGATCTTTCCCGTCTTGACGCGGACGAAATCGTTGTTGCAACGGGTGCCCGTGCGCGCCGTCTTCCCATCAAGGGGATAGAACGTGCGGTGGAAGCTGTGGATTTTCTGCTCGGTGACAAAGAAGTGGGCGAGAACACCGTCATCATCGGCGGCGGTCTTACGGGTTGCGAGATCGCGTATGAGCTTTCGCTTGCGGGCAAGAAGGTGCATATCGTTGAAATGAAAAACGATTTGATCGTTTCGGATAAGATCTGCCTTGCCAATACCAGCTATTTGAGAGATTATTTCGAATGGCAACAAACGCCCGTTTATCTCGAGAGTTCTGTTTCCGAGATCGGTGAAAAGGATGTTACGGTGCGCGCAAAAGACGGCAGTGAGAAAAAGATTCCCGCCGATTCCGTGATCGTATGCGCCGGTTATACGCCTGCTCCCATTGCTTCGCGCGGGGTACATATCGTGGGCGATGCCAAGAGTGTGGGAAGCTTGCGCACTGTTATTTGGCAGGCGTGGGATGTCGCTATGAAATTGTAAGAAAGGAATGACAGAATGATACTTACCAAAGAACAGCAGGATATTTTGGACGGTAAAGAAGGGGAAGTGCTTGCCAAGGTCATGCAAACGCTGATCCGCTACGGCGAGGTGTTCGGTGCCGATAAAATGGTGCCCGTGACGGGAGAGCATAACCATCTGGTTACCTCTTTCGGGTTGAAGGCACTCGGTCCCGTGTATGAGCTGATGAATAAGCTTCTTGAGTCGGGAAATATTTCGAAACAGACTTTTTCCGCCGATCCCCGTCCTCTTGATAAAAATGTGCCCGCAAGTTTTCTTCAGAATTTTATTTTTAAGAAATTTATGTATTCCCGTCAGGATTTTTACGAGGATCAGCTGTCTCGCATGGGACTTATGAATAAGGATGCTTTCACCTGCGCGTGTTACATGGATGAGGTTGGCAACCGTCCGAAAAAGGGCGATATACTCTCTTGGGCGGAATCCTCTGCCGTTGTTTATGCCAATTCCGTGCTTGGGGCGCGTTGCAACCGCAATTCCGGTATTATGGATTTGATGGGCTCGGTGGTCGGCTATGTTCCTAATTTCGGTCTTCTAACGGATGAGGGCAGACGTGCCACTTGGATTGTTGAAGTTAAAACAACCAAAAAGCCAGAGGCACAGCTGCTCGGCTCCGCGATCGGCATGAAGGTGATGGAGGAGGTTCCTTATATCACGGGGCTTGACCGATTCCTCGGAACAGAGCTTGACGATGCCGCATGCACCTACTTAAAGGATTTCGGTGCCGCCACAGCTTCCAACGGCGCGGTTGGTCTCTATCACATCGAAAACCTGACGCCCGAGGCGAAAGAGCAGGGTAAGAGCTTGCTCCATGAGACTGTCAAGACTTATGTAATTGACGACGCCGAGCTTGAGCGCGTCTATAAGAGCTATCCCGTTATTTGGAAAAATATAGAGGCGCGCCCGAAGCTTTGCTTTATGGGATGCCCCCATATGTCGCTCGAACAGCTGAAGAGCTGGACGGTGCGCGTTGAAGAGGGACTTCGCGCGGCAGACAATAAAAAGGTTGTGATTCCCACGGTCTTTACCGCCGCCCCTGCGGTTCTTGAAGCATTTGAGAAAACGGAGTATGCCGCGCGTTTGAAGAAAACGGGCGTTATTACTTCATATATCTGTCCTTTGATGTACATGAACAACCCTCTTTCGGGCAAAATGCCCGTTATCACATCCTCCAATAAGTTGCGCACCTATACCACGGCACGCTATTATACGGACGATGAAATCTTGGTACAAATCACCGCAGGAGGTAAAAAGGCATGAGAGAATTTAAAGGACGTGTGATAGCCGCAGGCACGGTATGTGCCGAGGCAGTTGTCTCCCACGGCGGACTCAATACGCTTGCCTCTTTCCAAAAGGCGTTGCAGTTTGGCGATAAGACGGCTACCTGCGGAGACCAAAACAATCCCGATCTTTATGGGAAACAAATGGCGGGAAAGGCGCTTTGCCTGCCGCAAACCATCGGTTCAACAACGGGCGGACTTGTGCTTTATTGCGCTTGTTCTATGCACCGTCAACCGGCATGTATGCTCTTTTCGAAGCCCATCGATTCGCTTGCCGCGGCGGGGGCTGTGCTTGCCGATGTTTGGCTCGATGATGTTTCCATGCCCGTTATTGATTCTTTGGGCGATGAATTTCTTTCGTATGTCAAGGACGGTATGCGCGTTATCGTGAAGGAAGACGGAACCGTTACCGTGGAATAAAAGTAAAGCAATCTAAAAAGCAGGGGCTAGCTCATGACTAATGAGCTAGCCCCCTTTCTTACTGTTTGCAGAAATAGTGTTCGGTATGTTCTAAAATTCTTTGTGCAGCATGCCCGTCGCCAAAGCAATTACTGGGCGGAAACACGGGCAGATGGGAAAGATAAAAATCAATGGCATCGATGATGGCATTTTCCTCGGTTCCTATGGGAATGAGTGACATGCCAATGCCTTCCGGTCTTTCCGTTTTGTCTCGTAAAACCAATGTCGGTATGCCGAGAGCACATGCCTCCTCTTGTAAACCGCCGCTGTCGCTGAGAAGAAGGTGCGTGCGTGCCAAAAGATTTTGGAATACGGTGTGGGACAGAGGCTTGGAGAGAAAAATATTCTCTTGTCCGTGCAGTGCCGTATATGCCGCTTGGCGGAGATTGGGGTTGGGATGTGTGACAAAGAGGAAAAAAGTATCTTGCCTTTTCTTTGCCGCACTGCGGATGGCACGGAGAATGCGTTCATAAGTATTCGTGGTATTTTCACGGCGGTGCACGGTGATCAAGAGACGCTTTCGTTCGCCAGCCGCTTTCAAAATGGGGTGAAAAAAATCCTTTTGAACGGTTCTTCTCAAGGCGTCTATTCCTGTGTTTCCCGTAACAAAAATTTTTTCTTTGGCAATCCCTTCGCTCAAAAGATTGGTTTTGGCGATTTCGGTCGGCGCAAAGCAGAGCGCGGAAAGGCGATCGATGAGAACGCGGTAAAGCTCTTCAGGGTAGGGGGCGTTAATGTCATGCGTGCGCAAGCCGGCTTCGATATGAAAAACGGGAATGCGCCTGTGAAAAGCCGCCAGTGCGCCTGCGGCGGCACTTGCCGTATCTCCATGTACCGCCAATGCGTCGGGAGGCGAAAGCGCAAACTCGGCTTCAAATGCGGCAAGCGCACGTGCGAAAAAATCGCCAAGCGGTGCGCCTTCGGTAAGAAGTGCCAGATTTTTGGCTTCCTTTAAGACAACTCCCATGGAAGACAGTATTTCTTCCGGCACATGTACATGCTGTCCCGAAAGCAGTATGCGGCATCGGAAAACCGAGCTTTTTTGATATAAGGCAAGCACAGGTGCCATTTTGATGGCTTCGGGGCGCGTGCCGATGACGGAGAGAACTATAGGCTTCATAATGATGACCGTTCCTTTTTGTATGAACTTTATTTCATGTTATCACTATATGAAAAAGGAAAGAAATATTTACATTTTTGCAATTATTCTATTTTAAACACCTTTTTCATATAGTGAACAAAAAGGAGAAATACAATGCTGCAAGGATGGTTGGCTTTTTTTACGGAAGGACTTCTCGGTAAGCTTTTACCGCTTTCGCTCTTGCTTGTGGGAGCTTTGTACGCGCTTTGCCTCAAGTGTTTTCCGCTGTTTCATCCTCTTAAAACACTGAAAATGGTTTTTCACGGACAGAAAAAGGAAGCCTTTCATGCGCTTTCCATGGCATTGGCTGGTACGCTTGGGGTGGGTAACATAGCGGGCGTTGCCCTTTCTGTCGCGCTTGGGGGCGCGGGGGCGGTGTTCTGGATGTGGGTTTCCGCCGCGCTTGCCATGTTTTTAAAATATGCCGAGATCGTTTTGGCATTTTTGTACCGTGAAGAGGGCAGGGGCGGCGCCATGTACTATATGCGCCGCGGTATGGGCGGAAAAGCAGGAAAGATTTTCGCTGTTCTTTTTGCGCTTGCATGCATCCCTGCGGCACTTTCTTTGGGATCGGCGGTGCAAGCCAATGCGGTAGCGGAATCCGCGCGTCTTGTTCTTCGCGTTCCCGAGTGGCTTTCGGGGCTTGTTTTATGTGTCTTTACCTTTCTTGCCGTAACGGGCGGCGTGAAAGGCATCCAAAGCATTACCTCGCGTCTCATTCCGTTGTTGACGCTGTTTTATTTTGGTATATCGTTATACGCCGTTTGTTCTCACGCATCGGCACTCCCCTCGGTTTTGGGGCGTATCTTTTCCGATGCTTTTTCTCCACTTGCCCTGCCCGGCGGTGTGGGGGGATTTTTCGCGTCGCGCGCTGTGCGTTACGGTGTTACACGGGGACTTCTTTCCAATGAGGCGGGGGCGGGAACGGCACCCATGGCGCATGCAACGGCAGAAAACGCTCCCATCTCGCAAGGGCTTCTCGGCATGGCGGAGGTGTTTATCGATACCTTTGTTCTGTGCAGTGCTACGGCATTCACGGTGCTTCTCGCTTTTCCCGGTGAAATACCGCCTGTCGGAGGAATATCCATTGTTCTTGCCGCCTTTTCTTCTTTGGTGGGAGCTTGGACCGCCTTGCCGATAGTCTTTTCGGTTCTTTTGTTCGTTTATGCAACAGTGCTTTGTTGGTATTTTTACGGAGAAAGTGCTTTGCGGTATTTGACACCTCACAAGGGTATAAAGTTTTTGTATTTGTTGTTCTTCCATGTTTTTTTGTTTTTGGGCTCGGTTTTTTCGGGTGGTTCGGTATGGCTTTTGACCGATACCGCAGTATCTCTTATGACGCTTTTGAATTTGACGGCACTGGTCGTTCTTCTGCCCCAAGTGCGAAAAGAAACCAAAAAAGGCTGCCTCTTGTGAGACAGCCTTTTGCTAACTATTATTTACAAAGAAAGGGGAAAATCGAAAGAAAATCATTGGGAAGGGGGGCGGTGATTTTCATTGGTGCACCGTTTATGGGGTGCAAAAAGGAAAGGGAATGCGCGTGGAGCATGGTGCGCTCAAAGCCTTCCTCGCCGCCGTAAAGCGTATCTCCGCAAAGTGGATAACCGATGGCGGAAAGATGGACGCGGATTTGGTGGGTGCGCCCTGTGAGAGGGAAAACGCGCAAAAGAGAAAAACAGTCTGTATGCGCGATGCGCTCAAAAACGGTATGCGCGCTCTCTCCATGCTCCGATACGGTGCGTTTTATGATACTGTCGTTTTCTCTTTGTATGGGGAGCGTGATCTCTCCGCTTTCGGGTGTGATGCCCGAAACAATGGCATAGTATTCTTTTTTGATTTGCTTCTCCCGCATGGCTTCGCCTAATCGGGCGGCGGCGTGAGCATGCCTTGCGGTCAAAAGCACCCCATCGGTTTCGCGGTCAAGCCTGCTGACGGCGCGGAATACATAAGGTTCGCCGCGGTAGCGATATGCAAGAGCGTTGGCAAGAGTATCGTCACGGTGGCGAAAGGAGGGGTGTGTGGGCATGCCGGAAGGTTTATAGCAGACAGTGATGTGCTCGTCCTCGTAAAGAACGGAAACCTCTAAGGCTACGGGTGCAACGGTTCCGTTTTCCCTATCATCCGTGGCGAGCGTTAATCGGTCGCCTTCATGCAAAACGGCGCGTACTGTAACGTGCGCGCCGTTGAGAAGAATGCCGTCTGTGCGGCGTTTCAGTGCGGAAAGGGTGCGGTGAGAGAGCCCTAAGGTTTCTTTCAAAAGATCTCTTAAGAGCATGCCGTTTTCTTCCGCGCTTACGGTGTAGTCGATCATAAAAGAAGAGTTGCCTCCACGGGATAGTGATCGCTTAAAGAGATGTCTCCCTTTCTCTCGGTCCATAAGAAGGTTTTCTCATGTTCGAATTCCTTCGAGACAAAGATGTAATCGATTTTCACACCCTCATAACCCTTTTTGTGCCAAAGGTGGAAGGTGATCTCAAGATTATCTGAAACATCCCTTAAAGGAGAGGAGGGTTCGGAAAGAAGCTTGATTTCGGGAGAATCGGGGGATGCATTGAAGTCACCCAGCGCGATGGCGGGCAGAGGAGAAGCCGCAAAATCGCGTTCGATGGCGGCAAGCAGATCCTTCGATGCCAAATATCTCGCTTGTGCGCCCACATGATCGGTGTGGAGATTATAGACGCGGAAGGGCGACATCTCGGTGTCTTTCGGTACGAAAAGTGCCGTCAACATTACGCGAGGGCAAAAGCTCTGATCGCTTCCTTCGTAACGCGAACCGGGTTTCATGGGTTCGGTGGAAAGCCAACGGCAAGACATCTCGCAAAGTTCAAATTTATCTTTGCGGTAAAGAAATGCGACACCCTCGCCGTGGCGATCGGGATTTCTGCCCGTGCCGACGAGAGTATAGGAGGGGAGAGCTTTTTCAAGCGCGTCGCGCGAGTCATCCGTTACCTCTTGCATGCCGATGATATCGGGCATGCGTTTTAAAACGGTCTCCTTGATCAAGGGCAGGCGGTTAAAAAAGTAATTTTCACCGTCGATTTCAGCGGGCAGGCGCATATTAAAAGAAACAACAGAAAGATTTTTCATATCGAAACTCCTTTACTTTTTTCAACGGTAAAGACGGATATGGCTGATAATCTTGCCGCCGCAAGCTTCCAAACGCTTTACACGGTCAGCAAAACTCTTTTCGCTCATTTCTCCCGTGATAAATGCGTTTTCTTCCACAGCAACAGGCTCGGTGTCTCCAAAAAGAATGCCGATGGCATTTTGATCCGCACCTTCGGTTACCACATAGCGGCGGGCAGAGAAGAAGGAATAATCGCAAGGAATATCTTCGGGGGCATCCTCAAAAGCGGGGCGAACGGCATTGCCGCGCAGAATTTTATCCAGATCCGCGACAACGGCACTGGCGGTCGGGCGGGAGCCGGCACCTCTGCCGTAGAACATCACGTCTTCCACAAAATTGCCGCGCACCAAAACGCCGTTATAAACGTCGCTGATCGAGGAAAGCGGGCAGTCGGAAGGAACAAGGAAGGGCGCGACCATGAGGAAGATATCGCCGCTTTCGCCGCAAACGGCGCGGCCGAGCAGCTTGATGGAGCAACCAATCTTTTCGGCTGCCGCCACATCTTCCGCGCGAATGCCGCGAATGCCTTCTGTATGGATGCGCTCGCCGCTTGCGAGCTTGCCGAACGCAAGAGCCGCCAAAATAGCGATCTTACGGCAGGCATCGATGCCCTCTACGTCAGCCGTGGGATCTGCCTCGGCATAGCCCTTTGCCTGTGCTTCCGCGAGAGCTACCTCAAAAGGCGCACCGGACGCAAACATACGGGTGAGAATGTAGTTGGTGGTTCCGTTCAAAATGCCGGAGATTTCGGTGATCTCATTGTGCGAGAGTTCATTCATCAAAGGGGAAAGAACGGGAATGCCGCCGCCGACTGCCGCTTCGAAAAGATAGAAGCAACCGTGTTCTTTGGCGATGGAAAGAAGCTCGGTACCGTGGGTTGCCACGAGCTCCTTATTTGAAGTGATGACGCTTTTGCCCTTCATCAAGGCACGTTTGGTGAAGTCATATGCCACACGGCAACCGCCAATCACTTCCATGACGACCGAAACACTGTCGTCATTTTCCACATCCGCAAAATCTTTGGTGATGATGTCGCGGAAGGGAGAATCTGGAAAATCGCGGATATCCACAATGTGTTTAAGCACGACCTCCTCGCCGGCATGACGGGCAAGGATGTCGCGGTTTTCCGTTAACATTTCGGCAGTGCCGCTGCCGACGGTTCCAAATCCGAGTATAGCTACGTTCATTTTGCTTGTCCTTTCGGGAAAACGGCGGAATGCCGTGGAATCAATATCGTATCATTATAATTTTAAGATTGCTTTTTTGCGCAACAGAAATATCTTTGAACATTATACCATAATTCTTCTTAAAAATCAAGGGGGAAAAGGGGATTTGAGAAAGGAAAGTGTCTATTGTGCAAAAAATCACAAAAAACGGTGGATTTTCCTACAAATTTTGTCGGAAAAAAGGTTGACATTTGAGCTCTTTTTTGCTATAATATTCGATAATAAAAACATAGCCTTGAACGGAAAGGAAGGTAAAAAGATGAATGATAAGATTCTGATGGAAGGGCTCACCTTCGATGACGTGCTTTTGATTCCCCAAAAGAGCGAGGTGCTCCCTGCCGACGTCACCCTTAAGACCAGACTGACTCGTAAAATCATGTTGAACACCCCTCTTCTCAGTGCGGCGATGGATACGGTTACCGAATCCGAAATGGCAATCGCCATGGCACGTGAGGGCGGTATCGGTATCATTCATAAGAATATGCCGATTGAACGCCAGGTAGAGCAGGTGGAGTGCGTAAAGCGCAATGAGAACGGCGTTATCTCTAACCCCTTCTTCCTTTCTCCTACACATAAGGTGCAGGATGCCGAAGATTTGATGCACCGTTTCCGCATTTCCGGCGTTCCGGTTTGCGTAGACGGCAGACGTCTTGTCGGTATCATCACCAACCGCGATATGCGTTTCCTTACTCCCGAGGATTATAAGGAACCCATCGAAAAGTACATGACGCGTGAGCCCCTTATCACGGCTCCCGTAGGCACCACGCTCGATGAGGCTCGTGCCCTTCTTGCCAAGCACAAGATTGAAAAGCTTCCCATCGTCAATGATGACGGTATTTTGGAAGGTCTTATCACCATCAAAGATATTCAAAAAGCAACCAAGTATCCCAATTCCGCCAAGGATGCGGCAGGCAGACTTCTTTGCGGTGCCGCCATCGGCGTTACCAAGGACGTGATTGACCGTGCTTCCAAGCTTCTTGCCGTGGGTGCCGACGTTCTCGTTCTTGACTCTGCGCACGGTCACAGCCAAGGCATCATCGATTGCGTTCGTAAGGTAAAAGCGGCATTCCCCGATTGTCAGTTGATCGCGGGTAACATCGCTACTCCCGAGGCGGCACGCGATCTGATCGAAGCAGGCGCGGATGCCGTAAAGGTCGGTATCGGCCCCGGTTCTATCTGCACCACGCGCGTTGTTGCGGGTATCGGTGTACCTCAAGTTACCGCCATCATGGGTGTGTGCGAGGTTGCTAAGGAATATGATGTTCCCGTGATTGCCGACGGTGGCATCAAGTATTCGGGCGATATCGCCAAGGCGGTTGCCGCAGGCGCGGATTCCATCATGATCGGCTCTCTCTTTGCCGGTTGCGAGGAGTCTCCCGGAGAAAGCGAAATTTACCAAGGCAGACAGTTCAAGGTTTATCGCGGCATGGGTTCGCTTGCCGCTATGGAAAAGGGTTCGAAGGACCGTTATTTCCAAGAAGGCAACAAGAAGCTCGTTCCCGAAGGTGTTGAGGGCAGAGTTCCTTATAAGGGAATGGTTGCCGATACCATCTATCAGTTGATGGGCGGTTTGCGTGCCGGCATGGGTTATTGCGGTTGCGCAACGATCCCCGATCTGAAAGAAAAGGGCAAGTTCGTCCGCATCACAGCGGCAGGCTTGCGTGAGTCGCATCCTCATGATATCAACATCACGAAGGAAGCTCCCAACTACAGCGTTCAAAACTAAAAAAGATATGGGCTAAGCCCGTCTTATAACAGCAAAACGAGCAAGAGTAAAAGGAAAAATCCTTCTATTCTTGCTCTGTTTTTTATAGGCTGTGTTCTACGGATAGAAGTATCTCGCTGCCTTTATTTTATATACATCGTATTTTGGACATTCTTTGCCCCTTTTAAAAGTTCGGGTGCTACGCCCTTGGCAACCGCAAAGGCTTTCTTTGCTGTTGCATTTTTTTCGATGAGTTTCAAGCCATAGCGAGGATCTTGCAAGGCTTTCATAAAAATGTTTCTATTGTATTTACGGCAGATCTTTTCGGCATTTTTTAGATCTTTAAACCATAAAATTCCCAAGCCGCCGAAAGTAAAGTATTTGATGATACCTCTTTTTATATTACCGAAGTAGAAGCTGTCAATCCCGAGAATGCCGGGAACCATGGCAATCAGCTTCGCCGTTGAAGGATTTCGTAAAGGCAGATGCTGAAGGAGGGGTAAATATTTGTCCGAAACGGTGAGCATTTTTTCAATCATTTTGGCATCAAAAGCTTCCTTGCCGAATAAAAATTCTCTTTTGCTTTCTAAAAATTTAATTACTTTGGTTTCTTCCATTTGTCTTTCTCCTTTAAATAAAATGATTATCGTGGCGATATTAAATTGCCTTTGCAATCGTAAAAGGCTTCTCCCCATTGTACGAGGTTATCATGCGAATCGTAAAATGCACCTCCCCATTGTACGAGATTTCCGCGAGAGTCCTTGAATGGCTCTCCCCATTTGACTAAATTTCCCGCCCAATCGCAAAACACGCCGCCTGCGCGATAGAAATTTCCGTCTCCGCCATAAAAACCAAAGTTGGGGACTACGGGCGGTTCCTCCGTCATGGCGGAAGACTCGGGTGTAGAATTGTTCGGCGTGTTCGAAGAATGATCGGCGCGGTTTTCAAAAATGGAAAATAAGGAACGTAAAGGCGTGCGATAATGATAAAAGAGCAACCCTAACCAAATGGGTGGGAACAGAATGCCCAAGGCGGCAAGACATCCTAAAGAGCTCTTTTTTTCTTTGCCGTCAGAATGAACATCATTTAAAATGTTTGTCTCGTCGAGCAATGTTTTGATACGATCTGCTTTTTCTTTGACTTGCTTTTGACAGCTGTCACATAAATTCTCTTGTGTTTTTGTTCTTTTTCCGCATTGCTTGCAATACATGGCAAATCTCCTAAAGCGGTATTTTAAATGGTTTTGACGTAGAATCAATCATTTTTGAGAACTTTTTGCATTACTTGCAGTGAAGACCGTTCATTCTGCTTATGATTCGCTATCCTCCTCAGCGCTTTCAGGGGGAAAAACGGAAGCACTTTCCGGATTCTCAAGCTTGTCAGCGATATCTTCAAAAGTCTCTTGCTGTGTGCAAACCATTTGCTTCGACAGTATACTGAGTGCTAAAAGCACCGCTATCAGTGCTATGGCGCATATAATATACAGAGTTCCGCCGGCAGTGAAGTGGCAGTATCCGCCGTGCGCTTCGTAAACGCTCGCTTTTCTCTCTAAGTAATTGAACGAGAAATAAAGAAACGCTAAATTTGCTATGGGTGCTAAGAGAAGTTTGAAACCAATGGGTGCGTCAACTTTGTTTGAGAGCAGTTTAAAAAGTGAATTGTTTTCTTTTTTTTGCAACAGCCCCTCGGCGGTTATAAGATAGGGGATGCTGAAGAAGACGGGAACGATAAACTTGAATAAAGAAGCGCTTGACGTGAACCATCCTCCGTATT
Organism: Eubacteriales bacterium; assembly: GCA_045580085.1. GTDB lineage: Bacteria > Bacillota > Clostridia > Oscillospirales > CAG-272 > UBA1740. Next base: position 87,691 of record JAZNND010000054.1, on the reverse strand, counting down.
CTACCGTTCCGAGCAAATTCTTTTCCGAGTAGGATGGCTGATAGATTTCGACATATGGAATGAAAATTGCGAAAAAGTTGATGAGCATGAGCGCAAAGGCTGCATAGACCAAACATTTGATTAAGATGGAAGGTAAATCTCTTTTTTGTGACATGGTTTTTCTCCTTTTAATAAAAAATAAAACAAAAAGGGCGGCAACCGAAGTTGCCGCCCTGAAAACGCAAACTCCGATTGTCGCCAAACAAACCCAAGAAAAGATAAGAATATTGATTCGTACCCTACTTGATGGAATTTGCAGTTTTACCAAATTCATAGAATTAGGGTACGGAAAAAAGAGTATATTATTCCCCTTTTGAAAAATATACTTATCTTTTCTTATTGAGTTTGTTTGGCGGTTTTATTATATTATAAAAACAAAAGAATGTCAAGTATCTGCAAGATAAAAAGTGTAGGAGAAAAAAGAAAAACAGGCTTGCTGACGGATATGATTATATATCCGAAAAAACAAGCCTGTTTGGTTATCATGCTTTTATAATGTTGTCTTTAGAGATTAAAGCTGGTCGGCGATGCCGAGAATGAGCTGTTCCGTCTTTGCCCAGCCGAGGCAAGGATCGGTGATGGATTTACCGTAAATGTTTTCTCCGATCTTTTGTGTTCCGTCCTCGATATAGCTTTCCACCATAAGACCTTTGACCATCTTTTTGATGTCGGCGGAATGACGGCAGGCGTGCAAGACTTCGTTGGCGATACGGGTTTGCTCCAAATATTTTTTGCCGGAGTTTGCGTGGTTGGTATCGATGATACATGCCATATTGGCGAGCCCGGATTTTGCGTAAATATCGTAGAGCGAAATGAGATCTTCATAGTGATAGTTGGGCAGAGACTGACCGTGCTTGTTGACATAACCGCGCAAAATGGCATGAGCTAAAGGATTGCCCTTGGTTTGCACTTCCCAACCTCTGTAAAGAAAGGCGTGGGGGTGTTGGGCAGCGGTGATGGAATTCATCATGACAGAAATATCACCGCTGGTGGGATTCTTCATACCGACAGGAATATCGATGCCGCTTGCGGTCAGACGGTGTTGCTGATTTTCGACTGAGCGAGCACCGATGGCGGTGTAGGAAAGAAGGTCGGAGAGGTAGCGGTAGTTTTCGGGATAAAGCATTTCATCGGCACAGCTGAAGCCGGTTTCGGCAATGGCGCGCAGGTGGATCTTACGAATGGCAACGATGCCCTTGAGCAGATCGGGTGCCGCTTCGGGATCGGGTTGATGAAGCATGCCTTTATAGCCGTCACCCGTAGTACGAGGTTTGTTGGTATAAATGCGGGGAACGATGAGAACTTTGTCCTTCACTTTTTCTTGCAAAACGCGCAAGCGGGAGATGTAATCGAGCACAGCGTCTTCGCGGTCGGCAGAGCAAGGACCGATCACAAGCAGAAATTTATCGGAAGCACCGGTAAAAACATCGGAGATTTCTTTGTCATTTTGTGCCTTTTTTTCAGCCAGCTCTGCCGTCAGGGGGTATTGTGCTTTGATGTCCTGCGGGATGGGAAGCTTGCGGATAAAGGTTGCGTTTTTCATGGTATTCATAGCGGTTTTCCTTTCGTATATAACGGTTAAATTTTTTTATCAAAATGCGAACGTCTTTCGGTAGAGAGGCGCATCATTTTTCTCATACCCTCGCGGTCGCCTGTGCGAAGCATTTCGCGCAAGTGGTCAAATTCGGTGCTGAAACGGTCCATTTCGGCAAGAAGAGCCTCACGGTTCATCAAAAACAGCTCGCTCCACATCTCATCGTTGATCTTGGCGATTCGTGTGAGGTCTCGGAAGGAGTCGCCCGTGTATTTTTCAAGATTTGGGCTTTGGTTGGCGGTCATCAATGTGACAGCGATGCAGTGGGTTAACTGGGAAAGAAAGGCGATCATTTTGTCGTGTTCTTCGCAGGAAAGTTCGCTGACGGTGCGGAAACCGAGAATTTTGCCGAGTTCTTTACAAAGAGTTATGGCATCGGGGGTGTTTTTTTCGGTCGGTGTCACGATGTAGTTGGCACCTTTGAAAATGGTGTCGTCGCTGTAAAGCACGCCGCTTCTTTCTCGTCCTGCCATCGGATGCGCGGCGATGAATTCCACATCATCCCTTAAAAGGCTTTGTACGGTTTCCACGACCTCGCCTTTGACACCTGTCACGTCGGTCAAAAGCGCGTGGGGCTTGAAGGCGGATTGGTTTTCTTTTACCCAATCGATAAAGGTGTGGGGATAAAGAGCGCAAATAATGAGATCGGCTTTGCCGATGAAAGAAGGATCGGGTTCGGTGATGCCTTCGGCGATCATGCCGTTTTCGAGGGCGTAAGCAATATCCTCTGCGCGTTTGGTGATGCAACGCACGTGAAAGCCTTGTTTGCTTAGCGCCTTGGCGTAACCGCCGCCGATGACACCGAGACCGACAATCAAAATATCTGTGTTTTTATTGAGTTCCATGTTTTTTCTTGCCTTAAAAAGATTTCAATCCTCGCTTTGGGAAAGGACAATGCCCAAAGACTTTAATTTTTCGAAGAAATCGGGGAAGCTCTTGGAGACGGCTTCCGCGCCTTGTATTGTCGCACCCGTCAGTGTAGCAAGCACTGCCATAGACATGACGATGCGGTGGTCGTTATGACCGCAAAGCTCTTCCGTGGGGGCGTGAAAATCGCTCGGATAAACCACAATGCTGTTTTCTTTGACTGTAACGGTTGTGCCAAATTTGCGTAACTCGGTTGCCATCGCCTCTGCGCGGTCGCTTTCCTTGATCTTCAGCCTTGCCGTTCCCGTGAAAACCGCACCGTTTTTGGCGGCGGCGAGAGCGAGTAGAATAGGGCCGAGGTCGGGGCAGTCTCCGATATGGATAGTCGGGGTGCCGCGCAAAAGCATGGGGATGAGTCTTTCATAAACCTTGTCGCCCTGCAAAGAGCTTTCGGAAAGCCCTTTGACGGTCACATCGTTGCCCAATGCCTCCAGTGCCGCAAAAAAAGCGGCACCGGAGTAGTCGCCTTCTACCTCGGTTTCGGTCGGACGGTAGCGTTGTGCGCCGGGGATAAAAAGCGTATGATCATCCTGCCAGAACACTTTTACGCCGAATGTGGCAAGGGCGTCTATTGTGAGCCCAATATAAGAACGGCTTTCTATCGCGGTGGTGATGACTATGGTGCTGTCACCCGAAAGAAGCGGCAAAGCAAAGAGCAGACCGCTGATAAACTGGCTACTGATATTGCCCTTGACGCGATATTCGCCCGCGCGAAGCGGACCTTTTACGGCGAGGCTTTCACCGTCTTTAGAGTAGTAAAGACCTCTTTCGGCGCAAAGCGTTTCATACACTTCAAGCGGACGCTTGAAGAGAGAAGGTGCGCCTTCAAGCATAACGTTATTGCCTGAAAGAAGAGCAATGGGAACCAAGAAACGCAGTGTGCTTCCGCTTTCGTTGCATGAAAGCACGGATTGCGGCTTTGCTTTTTTTGCATCGATGCCTTTTATATAGGCGATGTCGCCTGAAATGCGGCATTCTGCGCCCAGCGCACGAAGGCAAGCCATGGTGGTTTTGACATCTATACTTTCCGAGATGCCGTGAATGATGCTTTCACCTTCGGCAAGTCCCGCTGAGATCAAAAGGCGGTGCGCCATGCTCTTGGAGGGAGGGGCTTGCACCGTACCCTCGGCTTTTCCTTTGGAAATCGTTATCTTCAAAACTTACGTCTCCTTTTTAAAATGCGAAAGCAAAAGATCAATGGCTTCGAGATAACCGTTGGTGCCGTGACCGCTGATTGTGCCGATGGCGGCAAGGCGGATATAGCTTTGCTGTCTGAAGTCTTCCCGTGCATTCACGTCGGATATATGCACTTCCACCGTGGGAAGTGAGGTCGCCTTTACGGCGTCGAGCAGAGCGATGCTCGTATGGGTATAGGCACCGGGATTGATGACGATGCCGTCTGCTTTATCGAAGAATGCCTCATGAATTTTATCAACGAGCGCGCCCTCATGATTGGATTGATAAAAAACAACGTCTATATTTGCCCGAAGGCAATAGGCTTCGATTTTGCGCAAAAGAGATTCGTAAGTCTCATTGCCGTATATGCCGGGCTCTCTGGTCCCGAGAAGATTGAGATTGGGCCCGTTCAAAACATAAATTTTCAAAGGGAAAGCTCCTTTCTGATGTATTCTACCGCCTTTTTTATGTCCCCCTTCGGGAAGGAAAGAACCATGTCGGCGGCGGAAAGATATTTCGCATATCTTTCTTGATACCGCTTTTGAATTGCCTCCGCGCTTGACGCGGTAGGACGGTCGGCTGTGGGTATAAGATCGCTCAAAGGACGGTCCAAAAAAATCACTTTTCCGTTTTGCTTTAAGCGTTTTACATTTTCTTCTTTCAGTATCGCGCCGCCGCCCGTTGCGATGACAGAGGCGGTTTTGGCGGCAAGGGATGCGATGGCTTTCTTTTCAATTTCGCGGAAGGCTTCTTCTCCCTCATTCGCGAAAATGTCAGTGATTTTTCTTTTTTCTTGTTTGACGATTTCGTCGTCCGAATCAAAGAAAGGACGGGAAAGTTTTTCGGCAAGTGCTTTTCCGAGCGTGCTTTTTCCCGAGGACGGCATGCCGATGAGAATGATATTCTCTTTGGAAGCACTCACTTTTTCGTAAGCTTGGTTTAAGAGAGAGACGGGAAGCTCTTTGTCTAAAAAGATTTCAACCGCGCGGAATGCTTGCGCTACAAGCATGTATAAGCCGCACTCGGCTTTGATTCCCTTGGCTCTCGCCTCGGTTACAAGGCGGGTGCGCAACGGATTGTAAACGGCGTCAAAGACACCTTCGAGCGAATGAAACGGTGTAAGATCCATGGGAGTACCGTCGGGATTGGGATACATGCCGGCGGGTGTCGCGTTGAAAAGAAATGCGGCATCGGTATGATGCGCCAGTGCCTCTTCGTAAGTGAGCGCACCGTCTTTTCCTGTGCGGCTGACACGGTAGATCTCGGAGGCACCCAAATGCGTTAAAACTGCATGCGCTGTGCGAGAGGTGCCGCCCGTTCCGAGGATCAATGCCTTTTTCCCGTCAAGGCGGCGGAAGCCCATGCGCTCAAGTGCCGCCACGATGCCGTAAAAATCGGTATTATAGCCGTAAAGCTTGCCTTCGCGGTTGACAATGGTATTGACAGCACCGATGGCTTTTGCTTCGGGAGAGATCTCGGTAAGGTAAGGAATCACATCCTGTTTGTAGGGAATAGTGACATTGATCGCCTTGAAATCCCTCTTTGTCATGAAAGCGTCAAGCGCGGTCTTTTCTACCTCACAAAGCTCGTACGAATAGGATGCCAAAAGGGCGTGTATTTCTTTGGAAAAGCTGTGGGAGAGATGCTCCCCTATGCAACCGTACTCCATGAATAGTCTACCTTTGTTTACAAAGGTCTCCTTTTTTTCTAAGTTTAGTTTACGTTTTTAAGCGAAAGGTAGTCTGTGCCGAAACGCATCGCCAGCATGTCTGCAATAACGATGGCGGTCACGGCGTCTACCACGGCGCGTGCGCGGTGCACGATGCACGGATCGTGTCTTCCTTCGATGGTAATATCACAAGGTTCACCCGTTTCCAAGGAAACGGTTTTTTGTTTTTTGTAGATGGAGGGGGTGGGCTTGATGGCGGTACGGAAGGTAATCGGCATACCGTTGGTGATGCCTCCGTTGATGCCGCCGTTTCGATTGGTCACGGTTTTTACCGTACCGTTTTTCGAGCAAAAGGCATCGTTGGCTTCACTGCCGCGCAAAGCGGCAAAGCCGAATCCTTCGCCGAATTCCACGCCCTTGACGGCGGGGACGGAAAACAGCATGTGAGAAAGCAAACTTTCCACCGTGTCAAACCAAGGCTCACCGACACCTGCGGGAACCCCTGTTACGGCACTTTCCAAAACGCCGCCGACGCTGTCGCCGTCTTTGCTTGCTTCTTCAATGAGTGCTTTCATTTCTTCCGCACATTCGCTGTCGAGTGCGGGGAAGGTGAGAGTGTTCAGTAAGGCAAAGTCTTTTTCATATGTGCCAAAAGGGCGGTCACCGATCGAACCGATGCGGGCTATGTGCGTGCCGAGATCGATCCCCTTTGCTTTTAAGGCATCTTTAAAAATGGCACCGACTGCCACGAGAGGGGCGGTGATGCGGCCCGAAAAATGTCCGCCGCCGCGGTAATCTTCGTATCCGTGGTACTTGATATTTGCGGTATAGTCCGCATGGGAGGGGCGCGCTTTGCGCGCGGCTTTCTCATAATCCGCACTGCGGGTAGAGGTATTGGGAATTAAGAGGCATAGGGGCGTTCCCGTTGTTGTTCCGCGAAAAACACCGCTGACGATGGAAAATTCATCCGCTTCGTGCCGTGCGGTAGAAAGCTTTCCCGAAGGGCGGCGCAGAGAAAGCGCATGGCGAATGTTTTCTTCCGAAACGGGAATGCCGGGGGCGAGTCCGTCCACAACGGCACCGATCATGTCGCCGTGGCTTTCTCCGAACAGGGTGACACAGATGCTTTGACCGAATGTGTTTTTCATTGAAAGCTCTCCTTTACCCGTTTTTCTAAGGAGGAAAACGACATTTTTTCTTCGCGGTAAGAGCCGACTTTATCAACCAAAATGGCGGTGACAAAGCCGTCGCCCGCTTTTTTATCATGTGTCATGGCACGTGCCACGAGAGAAGCATCCACCGAGATTTCGGTGGGCAATCCTAATTTTTGCAAGACGGGGAGGAGCCTTGCTTTGACCTCGGTGGAACACATCGGAAGCATACCGAGTGCCACGCATTCGCCGTGGTAAAGCCCGTTTTCACGGGTGTTGTTTCCTTCTCCGATGCCAAACAGGCTTTCGATACCGTGCCCCACTGTGTGTCCGAAATTGAGCACGCGGCGGAGAGAGGACTCCTTTTCATCCTTTTCAACCACGGCACGTTTTAGCTTGAGGGAGGCAACGATGATGTCCAAAAGCCGATCTTTGATGTTCTCTTTTTCGAAAAGCGTGAACAGTTCCTCGTCGAAGGTTGCAGACATCTTTAACGCTTCGGCTAAGCCCGCCGAAATCTGGCGTTCGGGTAGGGTGCGAAGAACATCGGTGTCAATAAGCACTGTGCGCGGTTGATAAAAAGCACCGACGGCGTTCTTGATGTGATCGAGATTGACGGCAACTTTACCGCCGATAGAGGAATCCACCTGCGAGAGCAAGGTTGTCGGGATGTTGTAAAAATCAATGCCGCGCATGAAGCAGGATGCGGCGAAGCCCGAAAGGTCGCCTACGATGCCGCCGCCGACTGCAACCACGCAATCGCCGCGGGTAAAGCCCTTGTCGAGCATTTTTTTGCAAAGCATTTCCAAAGAGGCAAAGCTTTTGCTTTCCTCTCCTTGCGCAATCGTTACAACGGTGGGTTCTTTGGCAAGAGCAGCCACTGTTTGCGCGTAAACGGCGGGAACGCCGTCGTCGGTAACAATGAGCACACGGCGCGAAAGCTTCAGATATTGGTCGGCTTTTGCCAAAAGACCTTCTCCGATATAGATGGGATATGAACGCTCACCGAGCGATACTTCAAGTTTTATGGGTGTGTTCATTTTTGACCGATCCTTTCTCTTAGGCGGCTTATTCGGTATAACTGCCGCAGACCTTGAGTTTGTCGCAGAATTCTCCGAGTGCGGCAAGCATAGCCCTGCCTTCACCCGTATCGATATTGCCTTCCGCTTCTACATAGAAATAATACTTCCACATGAGATCCTTCATCGGACGGGAGCGAAGCGTGCGCATATTGAAGCCGAATTTGCCGATGATATCAATGGCACGTGCCAAGGAACCTGCTTCGTTTGAGACCGTGAATACCATGATGAAACGGCCGTTTTTACCTGTTGTGGCAGAGAGGGCGTGGCGTGCGCGGGTGAATACGGCAAAGCGCGTGGTGTTGTTTAAGCTTTCGTTGAGGTTGTGATCGAGCACCGAAAGTCCAAAGAGCTCTGCCGTTTCGGCACTGGCGATGGCGGCAAGGTCGCGTCTGCCTTGCTTTGCTACATATTGGGCGGCGAGTGCGGTGTTTTCAAAACTTCTTTCTTTGAAGCCATGTTTTTTGATGTAGGTTGCGCATTGCGATAACGCTTGCGGATGGCTGACGACCTCGGTGATCTCGGACATAGTCACGCCGGGCAAGGTCAAGAGGTCTTGCACCACGGCAAGGTCATACATGTGGGAAACCGAGAGGGAACCCGAGAAGAGAAGATCGGTCACCTGCGCGACCTCTCCCGCGTATGAGTTTTCAATGGGTAAAACGGCGGCATAGCATTCGCCGTTCTCCACTGCGCGGTATGCGGAGGCAAAATCGGCATAACCGATTCTTTGCGCATTGGGGAATACCTTGCCCGCGGCGATGTGCGCAAAGGCACCTTCCGTACCGCTGTAAGCCACTCGCATGCCTTCCAAAAGCTCTCGCTGATAACTTTTGGAGACATCCATCAGATGCTTAAGAAAAGTGACATAATATTCTTTCAAAGCATCCTCTTCGATTCGAGCGACACCCCTTTCGATGACAGCGGCTTCGCGGGATGTGTCAAGAATGGGAAGCCCGTGCTCCTTTTTGTAAGCGGCAACATCCGCCGCGGCGTGCATTCTTTCTACGAAGAGTTTAGCGATCTCCGCGTCTACGCGATTGATGGTTTCGCGTGCGTTTTGCAGTTTATCCATGATGGAATCCTTTCTGTGCCAATCGGCACTTGAGGCGTTTTTTTCTTAAATGAGCCGATATTCTTCAGCCAATTTGCGGAAGGCGGGGAGAGAACGGCGAATCTGCTCGGTGCTCACGCAGTAAGAGATGCGCACATATCCCGGGGCGGCAAAATCGTCACCCGGCACCAGTAAAAGCTCGTATTTCTTGGCTTTTTCGCAGAATGCGCCGGCATCTTTTTCGGGGGATTTCAAGAAGAGATAGAAGGCACCGTCGGGATGAACCGCACGGAAACCGTAGGAGGTAAGCGCATCATAAAGCAGATCACGGTTTTCTTTGTAAATCGCGATATCGGAGGTTTCTCCCAAAACCTCGGGAATGAGATATTGGAAAAGGCTGGGTGCACATACATAGCCAAGGCTTCTGCCCGCGCCGCAAATCGCAGCGTAAACGGCATCGTGCTCCGTCACATTCGGTGCGACGAAAATATATCCGATGCGCTCTCCGGGGAGAGAAAGTGATTTGGAGAAGGAATAACAAACGATGGTATCGGGGTAGAACTTGGTGGGATAGGGAACCTCGATATCGCCGTACACAAGTTCGCGGTAGGGTTCATCGGCGATGAGATAAATGGGATGCCCGTATGCCTTTGCTCTTTCTGTGAGAATAGAAGCAAGCTTTGTCAGCGTATCGGCGGAAAGTACGGCACCGGAGGGGTTGTTCGGAGAGTTGATGATGACAGCTGCCGTTTTTTCATTCAAGATTTTTTCGAAGGCATCAAAAGAAATTTGGAAGGTTTCCTCGTCCACCGGAACGATGGCGAGAGTCGCACCCGTTTGCTCGGTGAATACGCGGTATTCGGGGAAAAAGGGAGCGAACGCAATCACTTCTTCGCCCGCGTTTACCAATGCCGAAAGCGTGGCGGAGAGGGATGCGGCGGCACCCACCGTCATATAAAGATCGGAAGGCTTTGCGCCTGCGTCGAAGTTTTTGTTTAAGTAATCTGCGATGGCGGTGCGGGTGCCCAGATCGCCTTGCGCCGAGGTATAGCCGTGCAAGGAGGCGGCATCCTTTTCTCGGATCAGCTTTGAAAGTGCCTCCGTGACGGATGCGGGTGCGGGTACACTGGGGTTGCCGAGGCTGAAATCAAAGACGTTTTCTGCTCCGATCTCTGCTTTTCTGGTTTTTCCGTACTCGAATATTTCACGGATGACCGAGCGTTTCTCGCCCAGTGCTTGCATTCTCTTGTTGATCATGTTGGTATCCTTTCTTCTTGCGGACGTTAATTTTTTGATCTTGGTTAACACTGTTAACTTGATGAATGCATTATACTCCTTTTTGCCGATCTTGTCAATAGTTTTTTAGAAAAAAGTCTTGATTTTTTGGAAAAAAACTGCTAAAATAGATGCAAAAGAAGAGAAATTAACAGTGTTAACCAAAATGGAAGGAGATTCGGTATGAGCGAGAATTACGAATATGAAGAAAAACAATCGTTTACCGATATTCGTGAAGCCTTGATTTTGGCGGGTATTGCCGAGATCGAAGAACACGGTCCCGAAAGCTTTTCTTTGCGGCGCGTTGCCGCGGCGTGCGGTGTTTCTTGTGCTGCGCCTTATAAACATTTTAAAAGCAAAGAAGCACTTTTAAGTGCCATCGTTTCTTACATCGACGAAAAATGGTTGTTGCTTGAGCAGCATATTCTTGAAGTTTTTTCTGCGCAGAGCGTGGATTGCCTAATTGAGCTTTGCTTGGCTAACATTCGCTTTTGGATTGCAAATCCGCATTTTCGCGCCGTGCGTATGATGCAGTCTTTCACCGCCGAGGGCGTTTTCCGCGCCACAACATCCATCGGAGACGCCGCCGAAGGCTTGCTTTCCGATCTTGCGAAAAAAGAAGGGCTTTCTTCATCCGATGCAGAGGCTCTGCTTTATACCGTGCGTTCTCTTGTGACGGGGGCGGCTTTGATGTTAGAGGACGGTGCTTTACCCAATACCCCCGAAACCTTCCGCATGATTCGCCGCGTGATAAGCGAGGCTCTCTCTTTTTCTTGATTTCTTTGTGGCAAGGATGATTCTTTCGCATAGTATGGTAGTGTAGGGGAGAACCCTATAAACCAACTACATCGCATCAGCGACTTGGAGGAATCATATGAATAACTGCCTTTGCCATCTTTTCGACGATAACTGCACTTGGATTATCATTCTCGCACTCGTTGTTGTTTTCTGTTGCTGCTGCAACGGCTAACATATACGTTTTACGAACATACGCTCGCGGGCTGAGTTTTCGAACTCAGTCCGCTTTTTTGAAAAGGAGCATGCGCAATCATGAACAAACAAAGGGTAAAGACATGAAAAATTCATATTTACATTACAAAATAAAGCTTTCAAAAATAGTGCCTATAGTGTTATAATAATGAAGATATACAAAACAGTGTATAATAAGCATGTATTTTATCATTTTCGGAGGTCCAACATGGAAAAGAAAAACAGCTTTGGCAGTAAGCTTGGTTTTATCTTAGCTTCTGCAGGCTCTGCAGTCGGTCTGGGTAATATTTGGGGTTTTCCTTATAAAGCAGGTGCCAACGGCGGTGCGGCGTTTGTTCTCGTTTACGTTATTTTTGCGCTTTTGCTCGGTATCGCGGGTATGACGGCGGAAATGTTCTTCGGCAGACGCGCCGCGGCAAACCCTATTACGGCTTTTAAGGGCGTAAATAAAAAATTCGGCGGGGCGGGGCTTCTTGTCATTATCATCCCGTTCTTTATCATTTGTTATTATGCTGTGCTTGGTGGTTATACGCTTCGCGCAACGGTCAGCTCCTTGACCGATATCGGCAAAAACTTTACCGAAGTCAGTGCGGGCATGGATGCCTTTATGGCTAACCCGTGGTTGCCGGTCGTTTGTACCGCGGCGTTTTTGGTGCTTGCTGTTTTGATCATCATGGGCGGTGTGCAGAAAGGTATTGAAAAGGCTTCGAAGATCTTAATGCCCTCTCTTTTTGTTATCCTGATTGCTGTGATGATCTATTCCCTCTGCCTTGGCGAGGGTGTAAAGGAAGGCTTGGATTTTTATATTTTGAAGTTGGACTTCAAAGCTCTCGGATGGGACGGCGTTGCCGCCGCAATGGGCCAGGTCTTCTTCTCCATGTCTCTCGGTATGGGCATCATGATGGTGTACGGCTCATACGCCGGTGAAGAGATCAATCTTTTCCGTTCCGCTGTGCAAATCAGCTTGATTGATACGGCTATTGCGTTGATCGCAGGTCTTGCTATTTTCCCTGCTGCTTATCACTTTATGGCGGTAGAGGGTGTTCCTGCGGAGGCGGTCGGTCTTGGCGGTTTTGCTCTTATGTTCTACACCTTGCCGCAGGTTTTTGCCTCTCTCGGTGTTGTTGGCGGCATTGTCGGCGCCTTCTTCTTCTTGATGGTTGCCATTGCCGCAATTACATCGGTTGTTTCGCTGGTTGAGGTTGTTACCCAGTTTGTCATTCAAAAATGCCGTGTTAACCGTAAAATTGCCGCTGTGGTTCCCATGATCTTTGCCACCGCGATCTCGGTGCTCGTTTCCCGTTCATTGGGCGGTGCCTTTACGGTGTTCGGTTTTGATCTTTTGACCTTCTTCGATGAGATGACCAACACGGTGCTCATGCCCATCGGTGCGCTTTTTGCTTGCTTGTGCGTCGGTTGGGCGATTCCTCGCGAGGAGTTCATCGGAGATGTTGACAAAAATTCCACTGTTGCCAAGATTATTTACTACATGATTCGTTTTGTCACCCCCTTGCTTATCATTGCGGTTGAGATCTCGGGTATCGTCGGAAACGTCGGTAAGAATCCCCTTTATTGGACGGTTGTTGCCGCGTCGCTCTATCTCGTTCTTTTCGTGATGCTGATCTATTTCTTCTTCCTTGAGGATAAAGACAGCGGATGCAATGCCGATGAGTTTTTGATTGGTAAAAAACGCTAAAACACAAATAATTCTTTACATTTTTAGCGAGACAGCATCGGGATGCGGACTTTTTTAAGCCGCATCCCGTTTTTTTCTCCGCTTTTTATTGATTTTTTCGCAAGGATGTGATAAAATATAGTGTCAACTCTTATCTATATAGGAAGAAAACCAATCTTTTTTATCGAAAGGAAGATCAAAAAATGAAAAATGGATTTCTTAAAGTCGCCGCCGCTTCTTTTCCTTTGGTGGTTGCCGACGTTGCCGCTAATACGGCACGAATCAAAGAAAAGATCGATGCCGCTGAAAAAGCGGGTGTCGGACTTTTGGTTTTTCCCGAGCTTTCCTTGACCGGTGTTTCTGCGTTAGATATCTTTTTTTCCATGCCTTTGCTGGAAGGCGCACGCGATGCGTTGAACACTTTGGCTTCCTATACCCGCAAAAAAAATATTACAGTCGTTGTGGGCTTGCCTTTGCTTGAAAGCGGCAAGGTCTATAATACCGCGGCTGTTCTTTCGGGCGGTGAAGTGCTTGGCATCGTGCCGAAGCACGCCGTGGACGGTAGAGTATTCACCTCTGCGGAAGATGCGCCCGATACGATCCTTTTGGAAGGAGAAGAGATTCCTTTCGGTTCGGATCTCGTATTTTGCCATGCGTCTTTGCCGAGTCTTCGCTTTGGCGTAGAAATCGGTTCCGACAGTTTTTCCCCCGTCTCCGTTGCTACATGGCTGACTGCCGCAGGTGCCGCCTTGATCGCGCGTCCCTCGGCTTGCGAGGCGTCTTTGGGCAAGGCAAAGTGGGAAGAGGATATGCTTTGCGCCGCCGGTGCGAAACTGTTTTGCGCTTATGTGTCCGCCGACGCGCCTTATACCGAGTCAACACAAGATCTTGTGTATTCCGCGCATCATGTAATTTGCGAATGCGGCAGGTTGCTTGCCGTTAATCCTCCTTTCGGCAAGGATGAGCTCCTTATCTCCGAGGTCGATACCGAGCTCTGCTACGCCGAACGCGCCCAAAAGAACGACTATGCTTGTGACTTTGATGCGCGCATGATCGTTTTTGACGCAGAGATCGTTGAAACCCCTCTTACCCGCTATATCGCACGCGATCCTTTTATGCCCGAGTGCCCCGCTCAAAAGGAAAAAGCATGCGCGCATATTCTGAATTTGCAAGCCCATGCTCTTGCACGCCGTATGGCACATGTGAGAGCCAAAACAGCCATTCTCGGTATTTCGGGCGGACTTGACAGCACCTTGGCGCTTCTTGTCATGGCGCGTGCGTATGATATCCTCGGTTTGCCCCGTGAAGGTATTCTTGCCATTACGATGCCCGGCTTCGGCACTTCCAAACGTACTTACAACAATGCCGTCGGCATGTGTAACGCGCTCGGTGTTCGCTTGCGCGAGATCCGCATTGCCGATTCCGTTACACAGCATTTCACCGATATCGGTCAGGATCCGTCTTTGCATGATGTAACCTATGAAAATGCGCAAGCGAGAGAAAGAACTCAAATCCTAATGGATGTTGCCAATATGGAGAACGGACTCGTGGTCGGAACGGGCGATATTTCCGAAATGGCACTCGGTTGGGCAACGTACAACGGCGACCATATGTCGATGTATGCGGTTAATTCTTCCGTCACCAAAACGCAGGTGCGTGCTTTGGTGGACTATGAGGCGCGTCATGCGGATGAGGCACTTGCCGCGGTTCTTTTCGATATTCTCGGCACCCCTGTCTCTCCCGAGCTCCTTCCCACCGACAGCAAAGGTGAGATCGCGCAAAAAACAGAGGACATCGTCGGCCCTTACGCCTTGCACGATTTCTTCCTCTACTACACCGTGCGCCACGGATTTTCTCCCACAAAGATTTACCGCATGGCGCGTCAAGCCTTTGGGGATGCATATGACGGCGCAACGGTTAAAAAATGGCTCGGTGTCTTTTTCCGCCGTTTCTTTACACAACAGTTTAAACGTTCTTGCATGCCGGACGGTCCCAAGACGGGTGTAATCTCGCTTTCTCCCCGCGACGCATGGCAAATGCCCAGTGATGCCTCCGGTGCGCTTTGGCTTGCCGAGATTGACGCGATTCGGGCTGACTAAAATAAAAAGGATCTGTTTTATGAAGCTTTTACGCCGATTTTTATCGTATTACCGTCCGCATTTGAAACTGTTTGTATTGGATATGTTGGCGGCGTTTTGCATCTCTGCCATTGGCATGGTTTATCCCATTGTGACCAACAAGATGCTCAATGAGTATATTCCCGCCGCGGACTATCGCCCCATCGTTTTTGCGGGGCTTTTGGTATTCGGGCTCTACATTTTACGGCTTTTGTTCCGTTATTACGTGCAATATTACGGGCATCTCATCGGTGTCAGAATGCAAGCCACGATGAGAAGCGAGCTCTTTGCCCATCTTGAAAAACTGCCGTACGATTTCTACGATGAGCACGAGACGGGAAAGATCATGTCGCGCTTAACCAATGACTTGCAAGAAGTGGTGGAGTTAGCACATCACGGCCCCGAAAATCTGTTGATCAGCGGCGTGATGGTGGTTTGGTCCTTCCTATATCTTTGGACGCTTCACCCCATTTTAACGCTTATCGTTTTTTCTTGCGTGCCGTTCCTTATTGTTGTAACACTGCTTTTGCGTAAGAAAATGCGAAAATGCTTTACCGAACGCCGTGTTGCAACGGCATCCATCAATGCCGCGACCGAAAGCAGTATCACGGGCATTCGCGTGACTAAGGCGTTTGTCGGTGCCGAAAAAGAGCAGGAAAAATTTGAAAAGGGGAACCTTGAATTTGTGCAGTCCTCGCGCGGCGCATACCGTGCCATGGCGCAGTTCTTTTCCTCCACCTCCTTTATCACCGATGTTTTCAATGTCATTATTTTGATCGCGGGCGGTTTGTTCCTTTATCACGGGCAGATCAATTTCGGCGAATATTCCGCGTTCTTTGTTTCCATCAATCTGTTCATCTCGCCCATCATGACGCTTGTCAATTTCACCGAACAGTTTCAAAACGGTGCCACGGGCTTCCGCCGCTTTGCCGAGATCATGGATACCGAACCCGAAAAGGATATGGAAGGTGCTGTAGATCTTGATCGGGTGGAGGGTGAGATCGAATTTAAAGACGTTCATTTCTCCTATAAAAGCTCGGATGAGGTGTTGCACGGAATCTCCTTTAAAATCAATAAAGGAGAGACCTTGGCACTTGTCGGTCCTTCAGGCGGCGGTAAAACGACTATTTGCCATCTGCTTCCCGCCTTTTACCGTCAAAGCGCGGGCGATATTTGCATCGATGGGAAAGACACGCGCGGTGTCACCCTTTCATCCCTGCGCTCACATATCGGTATCGTACAGCAGGATGTTTTCCTCTTTTCGGGAAGCGTCAGAGATAATATTCTCTACGGCAACCAAAACGCGACCGAGGAGCAGATCATCTCAGCGGCGAAGCGCGCCAATATTCATGACTACGTGATGACGCTTCCGAACGGTTATGATACCGAAATCGGTGAGCGCGGCGTAAAGCTTTCGGGCGGTCAGAAACAACGGCTTTCCATTGCCCGCGTTTTTCTCAAAGATCCTTCTATTTTGATTTTGGATGAGGCAACAAGCGCGCTTGACAATACCACGGAAATTTTGATTCAGCGCGCCTTGGAGGAGCTTTGCCAAGGGCGCACCACCATCGTGGTGGCGCACCGTCTTTCCACCATCAAAAACGCCGATCGCATTGCGGTGATTGAGGGCGGAAAGATCACCGAAGAGGGCACGCACGATGAGCTTATGCAAAACGAAGAGGGAATTTACCGTACTCTTTACAGTTTGCAGTTTCGCACCGACGACGCAAACGTCGTCATTCCCCATGCGCTATTAAAGGATTGAGCGCAAACGGTTTAGAAAGGTTTTATTATGCAAAACAATTCTCCTATTTACACGGTGGGTATCGATATCGGTTCCACCACGGCAAAAATTGTGATCGCAGAGAAGGGTAATGTGCTGTATCAAAAATACGAACGTCACCTTTCCCGCGTGCGCGAAAAAACACTTGAGCTCTTGGAAGGTGCCGCTGATATCCTTGAAGGCAAGAGCTTCCGCGTGGCTGTTTCGGGCTCCGCAGGGCTTGGCATGGCAGAGGCGGCAGAGATTCCCTTTGTGCAAGAGGTGTTTGCCACCGCAGAAACGGTGCGCCGTTTTGAGCCGGATGCTTCCGTTGTTATTGAGCTTGGCGGTGAGGATGCCAAGATCATCTTTTTGGACGGCGGTACCGATGAGCGTATGAACGGCTCTTGCGCGGGCGGCACAGGTGCTTTTATTGATCAGATGGCGAGCCTTCTTTCGGTGGATCCCGACACGCTTGACGAGCTCTCTCTCGGCGCGGAAAAGCTGTATCCCATCGCCTCGCGTTGCGGCGTTTTTGCCAAAACCGACATTCAGCCGCTTTTGAATCAGGGCGCGCGCCACGAGGATATTGCCGCAAGCATCTACCAGGCGGTCGTCAACCAGACCATTGCGGGCTTGGCGCAAGGCAAGAGCATCAAAGGTAAGGTGCTCTTTCTCGGCGGACCTCTTCATTATTGTAAGGGGCTTGGCATTCGTTTTAAAGAAACCTTGAAGCTTTCGGACGAAAACGCCGTATTTCCCCCTTACGCGCTTTATGCTGTTGCACTGGGTACAGCGCTTTATGCCGAAAAGAACGGTAAGGAATATACCCTTGCCTCTGTTTGCGAGGCAGTCAGAGGAAGCTTGCGCGCCGCTGTCGTTTCGAACCGTTTGCCTCCTTTGTTTGAAAATGAGGAGGAATATGAGGCATTCCGTTTGCGCCATGAAAAGGCAACGGTTGCCAAGCGCGATATTGCCGATTATGCGGGTAAGGCATACCTCGGTATTGACTGCGGAAGCACCACAACGAAGTTGGTGCTGTTGTCCGAAAATAAAGAAATTCTTTATGAATACTACGCCTCCAACCGCGGAAATCCCGTTGAGATCATCCGTACGGAGTTGGCAAAGATATATGAGCTTTGTGCTGACCGCATCACCGTAAACGGAAGCGCCGTCACGGGATATGGTGAAGAGCTGATCCAAGCTGCCTTTGGCGTTGATAAGGGCTTGGTGGAAACCGTGGCGCACTATACCGCCGCCAAGCATTTTCTCCCCGACGTTGATTTTATTCTTGACATCGGCGGACAGGACATCAAGTGCTTCCGCATTCGCGGCGGCGCGATCGACAGCATCATGCTCAATGAGGCGTGTTCCTCCGGTTGCGGTTCTTTTGTGGAGACATTTGCCCGTGCTATGGGGATGCCCATTGCGGAATTTGCCAAAAAAGGTCTTTTCAGCCGCGCGCCTGCCGATCTCGGCAGCCGTTGCACGGTGTTTATGAATTCCTCCGTCAAGCAGTCGCAAAAGGACGGTGCTACCGTGGAGGATATCTCGGCAGGTCTTTCGGTCAGCGTTGTGAAAAACGCTCTTTATAAGGTTATCCGCGCCGGCAGTGCGGATGAGCTTGGCGAGAATGTCGTGGTGCAAGGCGGAACCTTCTATAACGATGCGGTGCTTCGCGCCTTCGAAAAAGAGCTTGGCAAAAACGTGGTCCGTCCCACCGTGGCGGGGCTTATGGGTGCTTACGGAGCCGCGCTTTACGCCATGGAGGTATGCGACGGTTCGGCACTGATCTCGAAGGAAAAACTTTCTAAATTCGTACATAGTGCCAAAAGTGTGCTTTGTGGTGGATGTACCAACCGTTGCCATTTGACGGTTAACGACTTTGGCGAAGGAAAGAAATACATTTCGGGCAACCGTTGTGAAAAGGGGCTCGGCAAGGCGAAAGCCAAAGAGCCGCTTCCCAATCTTTATGCATATAAGCGAAATTATTTGACCTCTCTTCCTAAGGGTGAAAACAAAAAGGGCAGAATCGGACTCCCTCTTGCCTTGGGGCTCTATGAGCTTTTGCCGCTTTGGCACGGTATTTTCCACACGCTTGGCTTTGAGGTTGTTCTTTCTCCCATGTCTACACGCCGTATTTACGAAAAAGGACAGTTCTCCATTCCTTCCGATACGGCATGCTATCCCGCCAAGATTATGCACGGTCATATAGAGACATTGCTTGATGAGGGTGTGGATGCGGTGTTTGCTCCCTGCCTTTCCTACAACATTGACGAGGGGCAGAGCGATAATCACTATAATTGCCCTGTGGTCGCCTATTATCCTGAGCTTTTGAAGGGAAATATGGAACGGCTGAATGACCGCAATTTCCTTTACCCTTATCTTGATGTTAACCATCCCAAACGCTTGGCAGAGGGGCTCTTCAAGGCGCTTTCGCCGCAGTTTGACGTAACGCTTTCCGAATTGCGCCATGCTGTGAGTGTTGGCTTCAAGGCTTTTGATGCGTATATGAAGTCTGTGAAAAACGAGGGCGAGGCAGCGTTAAACTATGCAAAGGAGAAGGGCTTGCGTGTGATGGTTCTCGCCGGCAGACCGTATCATGTGGACGCGGAAATCTCGCACGGAATCGATGAGCTTGCCGCTTCCTTGGGCTTCGTTGTTGTCAGTGAGGACAGCATTGCCCATCTTGCCGAGCCCGTCTATGTACGCGTGCTCAATCAATGGACATATCACGCCCGTCTCTATAGGGCTGCCAAATTTGTGTGCCGTCATAAAAACGCAGAGCTCGTCCAGCTTGTTTCTTTCGGATGCGGTGTGGACGCTGTCACCACCGATGAGGTTCGCTCCATTCTGGAAGAAGAGGGCAAGCTCTATACGCAGATCAAGATTGATGAGATCACCAATCTCGGTGCTGTTAAGATTCGTTTGCGCAGTTTGATCGGAGCCATTGAAGAAAAAGAAAGAAAGGGGGTATAACCGTCTTTTGACAACCAACGGTTAGAAAAAATGAAGAATAATTATTACATTCCTTTTACCAAGGCGATGAAGAAGGATTATACCATCTTGGTGCCCGATATGCTTCCCATGCATTTCAAATTGATCGGGCGCGTGCTTGAAAACTACGGCTTCAAGGTCGATCTTTTGACTTCCAAAGGGAAACACATTGCTCAAACGGGCATCAAATATGTACATAACGATACATGTTATCCCGCGCTTTTGGTTATTGGTCAGTTTATTGATGCCTTGCAAAGCGGAAAATACGACGTAAACAAGACCGCACTCATCATGTTCCAAACGGGCGGCGGATGCCGCGCATCCAATTATATCTCGCTCATCCGTAAGGCGTTAGCCAAGGCAGGCTTCGGGCATGTTCCCGTTATTTCCATGAGTTTTGCGGGGATTGAAAAGCACCCTGGATTTAAGATCACAATTCCCATGGTACGCCGTATGATGTATGCCATTTTGTATGCCGATCTGCTCATGCTTCTTGTAAACCAAGCAAAGCCGTATGAATTGACTGCAGGTGCGACGGATGCGCTCGCTTCCGAATGGATTACACGCCTCAGCGAGGAAATGAGACCGGGAGAGAAGATCTCTTATAAAAAGGTTAAAGCAGATTATAAAGCCATTTTGGACTCTTTTACCGCGTTGCCGAAAAAAAATGAGAAAAAGGTGCGAGTGGGCGTGGTCGGAGAGATTTATGTAAAATATTCGCCTTTGGCAAATAACTCTCTCAATGATTTTCTCATCCGCGAGGGGGCAGAGGTTATTGTACCCGGACTCCTTGATTTTTGCCTTTTCATCACCGCGCACCATGTGGAAGATCGTGCTTTGTATGGAAGCTCTTACTTAAAATACAAAGTTTTTAAGATTGCTAAGGGCTATTTTGAGAAGAAGCAAAAGGATATGCTTGCGGCTGTGAAGGAAAACGGACATTTCCACGCTCTTTCTGCCTTTTCGCATACCGAAAAGCTGGTGGACGGGTATATCAGCCGCGGATGCAAAATGGGAGAGGGCTGGCTTTTGACGGCGGAAATGCTGGAGCTTGCCGAAAACGGCGTGCCCAATATCGTTTGCGCTCAACCTTTCGGATGTCTTCCCAACCATATTTGCGGCAAGGGTATGATGAAACCCATCAAAGAAAAAAATCCCGATGTCAACATCGTTGCCATTGATTACGATCCGGGCATGTCTGTTGTCAATCAGGAAAACCGCATTAAGCTTATGCTCGCCAATGCGCGTATGAAGTTAGAAGAAAGCGAAAAAGAACAATCGGCGGAAATAAAGGAAGCCGAGAAAAAAGTTTTGACTACTGTATAATAAATGGGCGAGGCTGAGTGAATGACTCAGCCCCGCTTGCTTTTTTAATGCCTTTTTTGATAAAGTTTTGCCAAAAGCTCCGAAAACGGTAAAATGAGAAGCCCTACGAATATATTGGAAATGCCATGGATGATATCAAAGGGAATGCCAGTCGCGATCCAAGCTAACATTTGCTTGAAATTCAACCCAAACATCAAGGCTTGCGCGGGAGCGTAAAGCGTGCCGTAGGCAAAGCCGTGAAGAGCACAAAGCCCAGGATACACAATAAGTTTTGCCGCCTTGGGCATGCGTTTGGGCAAAAGCATGGTAAGTGCCCAAAGAATCGTCCATATATAAAGATAGGGGATCCACCACATATTGAAACCCGCATAAAGCCCGTTTAAAAAAACATTGATGTAAATGGGAATCAATGCTTTGACACGAAAGGTTAAAGTGTAAACTATAGTTAACATTCCGAGCAGGTGAATGTTAGGCAATGCCTCCATGATGATCTTGGAGGCAAACATCAATGTGCCAAGCATGGCGAAGAGAACGAGATCTCTTACATGCGTGTCTCTTTGTTTGGGATCATTTTGTGTAGACAAGCTCAAAATGCTTTCCGTCCTCAGCGGGTGTGGTGTCAACGCCCGTCATCATGTATTCGCCGTTTGAATAAAATGCCCAATAACTTTTGTTCTTTTCCCAGCTGGCTTCCATGCCGTTGACATGAGTGATGTAAAAGCCGGCGCTTTGCGCCTCTCCCGCAATCAAGCCGTGCTCAAGGAGTGCGTCGGAAAGCATTTCTTTGTCGGTTTTTACCGTGAAGGTCAGGGCTTGTTCCTCTGCTTTGACCTCGACGAGAACGGTTTTTGCGCCGTCGCCGAAGGTTTTTTCACTGAGATAGGTCGCGTTTTCCCAAAGCCCCGTCTTTTCTACGTCCGCGCAAGAGACGAGAGAGAAGGTCATAAGCAGAGCGAGAATTACCAAAAGTGTGCTTTGAATTTTTGTTTTCATTTTTTTGTTTCCTTTTCTTTTTATTTTAAAAAGGATAAAATAAAAGCATTCCTCCATGAGGAATGCGAAAAAAGGTACCCTGCCGTACCAAAGCTTCGCCTCCCCCATTTGCCAAAGGAGCCTTTACGGGCACAAGGTGATAAGCATTCCGACTTCCGATCATTCGGTTACGGCAATGGCTGCTGTCACGGATTTGCACCGTGTTTCCTTATCCCCGAAGAACACCGTCTCGCAGTGCCTCCGACAGTGGGCGAAGCCCAATACCTTGCGTTTATTCTTTTTACGTGATTATTCTACACTTTTTTTCACACTTTGTCAATAGAAAAGGGACCATTTTTAAAAATGCTCCCCAAAACGGTTTGTTTTAAAAAGAAAAGTTTGTTTTGAAACAGAAAACGCGGATTAGCGCACAATCACGCTCTCAATGCCGAGAATGTCTGCGATCTTCTTGATGGTTTCTGCGTGATGGCCGACACCCAGAGCATAGTGGTGCGTAGGGCCTTGCATCACCCATTTTTTGACGAATTCTTTGGTGGTAGGCGCGAAGAACGCACGCGTGTTGGTGTTGCCGGTAGGCGGGATTGGGCCTTTTTTGGAGATTCCTTCGCCAATGACGAATTTGAAGCTGCCGTTTGCCGTTTGGGTGATGCCGAGCATGGTGATAGGCCCTTCTTTGATCTTAAACTCGACAGACGCGCCTTGCCCCGGCTTTCCGTGATATTTTGTCAGCGAACGCAAAACAGGCTTTCCGTCGGCAATGCGCAAATGGTGTGGACCGTCGTGTCCGACCAGAATAAAGTCCTCACTAAAGTCAAAAGGATGAAACTCGGCAAAACTGCCGCCGATGTCGAGACGGTCCATAATTAGCATGGCAATGCAGGTTTTGATGTCAAACTCGCCGCACATCGGAAAGCCTTCGGCGTTCAAAATGGAATTGCCGACGATGAAGGAGGTTGCCACTTTGCGCGCGAGAGAATCGTTTTCTCCCTCGTAATAGTAGGCAAGACCGGTCAGACGGTGTTTTTCCACGAATTTGTCCAGCGCGCAAGCACTGTGGGCGGCTTGGCGAAGATCTTCGGGGGTGAGTTTTTTGGTTACGGGATCGCTCTTGGGATCGGGCGTTTCAAATTCCGCAAGAATGCGTGCTTCCTTGGCGGCGATCTCCTCTTCGGTGACGGTTTTGTAAAGGGCGGTCACATCGTCGATTTCTAAAAGCGGAACATGCAAGCCGAATGCACTTGATATGGCGGTCGGATCGGCATGCATATCGTACATGGATTCCAAAACGTGCCCCATAAGACCGATGCGCGCACCGTGAAGCGCATGGAGCACGCGGGCAATATTGCACCACTCCCTAATGGCGGCATCTGCTTCCGCATCGTTATACAGTGTGCCGATGATTACATCCGAAACGGGTTTTCCCATGCGGATGGCAACGCCCGTAAATTCGGGAACGGAGCAAATATTGTCATTTTCGAGCTGCATAAAGGTCGATGCCTTGGTATAGTCCAGCGCGAAGCGCGGTTGCAGAGCCACAAGCACCACGGGTAAACCGATCTCTCGCATGACGGGCGCGAAAACGGAGGAGGTGGCGTAGGTTACCATGTTGCAGAACACAACGTCAAGCGCGGCACCTTTCATTTTTTGGAGTGCCTCGTAAGCCTCCTCGTTTGAACCGATGATGCCGAAATTCACCACCGTTACCCCTTCGTTTTGTACTTTTTCGCACAAAACGGCGTGATAACTTTCAAGGTTTTCCTTTAATCCCTCAAATTGCTCATAATAGACTGCGTGCACCACACCGAATATGCCAATGCGCGCCTCTCTTTTATATTTCCTCTCAATCATTTTTAAAAAAACCTTTCTTTTTTCTTGATTATAACACTCATGTATGCTATAATCAATGGTAAAGTGACACAAAATTTGTCTAAAATGAACTTTTTAAAGCGGCAAAATAAACTGTAAAAAGAAGGGTGTAAGCATGAAACTCAGTGAGATCAATCCTTTTTTGCGTTATTCCGGCCACACCTCGCGAGAGCTTTTGGGGCAGTTTTCCAAACTGCTTTGCGCTTGCGATCACCGACTGTTTGTTCCCGAAAACGGTGAACTTCTCATTTCGGCGGACGGTAAAGAATATGCCTTAAAACGCGGCAATCTGCTTTTCGTTCGTTCGGGCGTGTATTACCGCTATCTTTCGGCATCGGACGATTTTACGATGTTTTCCTTCAATTTTGATCTGACCAAACAAAACTGCGATGTTTGCACCCCGATCCCACCCGAGAACGCGGAACAAAAACGGCGAAACGCGCTTTTGGAAGCCTATACCGTGGAGGAATTGGGAGATGTGTTCTTGTCCGTAAATGGGGATGCGCCCGCGCTTGCGGCGGATATTGAACGGGAATATCGTCACGGAGCACTTTTTTACGAGGTTCGTTGCGGGCATTTGCTTGCCGATCTTTTGACACTTTCCGTACGCAGTGCTTTGCGGCAAGATGTACCCAAAGCGGTGCGCCTTGTCTCGGAGATTACGGGATATATCCGCGAGCATTATGCGGAGGATATAAGCAACGATGCCATTGCACGCGTTTTTTCTTACCATCCCGGCTATGTCAACCGTTTGATGGTAGAGCATATGGGAATGTCGCTTCATCAATACGTCAACCGCACACGCGTCGGGCACTCCTTGGCACTTTTAGAGGGAGGCAATCATTCTGTCTCAGAGGTCGCTTTGATGGTTGGCTTTTCCGATCTGGTGCATTTTTCAAAAACCTTTCGAAAATTTATCGGCTGTTCGCCTTCGGCGTATCGCCCCAAAAGATAAAAAAGTGAAAAGGGGCTAGCTCATTAGTCATGAGCTACCGAAAAACGAACAAAAATGCTCGTTTTTCTGCCCCTGTTCATTGCGTTTTTTTCTAAAATCGCAATGAACGCGCAAATTTTTGAAGAAAATTTCCTCATTTCACGCCGCCCGTGGCGTAAAATGAGGCGGGCTAGCTCTTAATGAGCTAGCCCCAACATTTTGTGTCGCCAAAGACTTGCGTAGCAAGGATTTCTGCGTATATTATACCACAAGTAAAAATGCTTGCTTGCAAGGGCATTTTTACGCCTTGAATCAAGGCACGCAGGATGCGGTAGCATCGACGGCGCAACGCGCCAAAGACTTGCGCAGCAAGGATTTCTGCGTATATTATATCTTAGAAAAGACCGGTGATTTTGCCGTTTTCGTCTACGTCAATGCGCTCTGCGGCAGGAACCTTGGGGAGCCCCGGCATGGTCATGACATCACCCGTTAAAACAACCAAGAAGCCTGCTCCCGCGGACACTTTAACATTCTTGATGGACACAGTAAAGTGCTCGGGAGCACCGAGGAGTGCCATGTTGTCCGAGAAGGAATATTGCGTTTTGGCAACGCAGACGGGCAACTTGTCGAATCCGAGCACGGTGAGCTCGGCAATTTGCTTTTTGGCATTCGGGAGCACCGAAATACCGTCGCCGCCGTAAACCTTTTGCACAAGGTCGGTGATCTTTTTTTCAATGGAATCTTCCAAGCTGTAGGAGAAGGTGAAATCTCCCTTTTCCTCTTCGCAAAGGCGAACAACTTCGCGCGCAAGATCGGTGCCGCCGTTTCCGCCCTCTGCCCAAACATTCGAGAGAACCACGTTGACACCCAGTGCTTTGCAACGGGTAATGATGGCTTCTACCTCGGCATCGGTATCGGTGGGGAAGCGGTTGACAGCAACCACAGCGGGGAGCTTATAGACGTTTTTGATGTTCGAAACATGGCGCAAAAGATTGGGGATGCCTGCTTCGAGCGCGGGGATGTTTTCTTCGCCGAGCTCTGTTTTGGCAAGACCGCCGTGCATCTTGAGAGCACGGATGGTGGCAACGATAACCACGGCGTCGGGGGTGAGACCGGTCATACGGCATTTGATATCCAAAAACTTTTCTGCGCCCAGATCTGCACCAAAGCCTGCCTCGGTGATGGCGTAATCGCTAAGCTTCAGTGCCATGCGTGTTGCCATGATGGAGTTACAGCCGTGCGCAATATTGGCAAAGGGACCGCCGTGTACAAAAGCGGGTGTGCCCTCCAAGGTTTGCACCAAATTGGGCTTAAGAGCGTCTTTCAAGAGTGCCGCCATAGCACCTACCGCCTTAAGGTCGCCTGCAGTTACGGGCTTGTCATCATAGGTGTAACCGACGATGATGCGAGAAAGTCTTTCCTTCAAATCGGTGATGGAGGTTGCCAAGCAGAAAATTGCCATGATCTCGGAGGCAACCGTGATATCGTAGCCGTCCTCACGGGGAACACCGTTGACTTTGCCGCCAAGACCGTCGGTGATGAAGCGGAGCTGACGGTCGTTCATATCCACGCATCTTTTCCAAGTGATGCGGCGGGGATCAATGCCCAAGGCATTGCCTTGATGGATGTGATTGTCGAGCAGGGCAGCGAGCAGGTTGTTTGCCGCGCCGATGGCGTGGAAGTCACCTGTAAAATGAAGATTGATGTCCTCCATCGGAACGACTTGCGCATAACCGCCGCCTGCGGCACCGCCCTTTACACCGAATACGGGGCCGAGGGAAGGCTCACGGAGTGCAACCATGGCGTTTTTGCCGATCTTGCGCATACCGTCCGCAAGACCGATGGTGGTCGTTGTTTTGCCTTCGCCTGCGGGCGTGGGGGTAATGGCGGTCACAAGAATCAGCTTTCCGTTTTGACGGGGGTTTTCGTTCAAAAGGGCATAGTCTACTTTGGCTTTATATTTGCCGTACTGCTCGAGATATTTCTCATCTACGCCTGCAGTGGCGGCAATTTCTGTGATGGGTTTCATCACCACGGATTGTGCGATTTCGATGTCGGTTTTCATATTTGCGTCTCCTTATAAGATGAAATAGAATTCTTAGTTATTATTTTAACAGAAACAGAGAGGAATGTCAAGCATCAAAATATCCGGTGTATGTGACTTTTGGCGCATTGGGAAAAAAGTAGGTGTAAAGATCGATTAAATAGTCATCGGTCATAGAGGCAATATAGTCGCATACGATATCGTCGGGCATCTCTTCGCGGTAGCGTGTGGCGCGTTCGTAATGCGCTCCCTCCACGGTGGCGATATGATGGGTGAAAATGGGAGAGGCGGTATTGTTTTGCATCAGGTCTTTTCGCAGTTTTTCGTACAGACGCTCAAACATAGGGGAAAGAATTGCTTGTGTCTCCTTGACGGAGGCGGCTCCGTAAATATAGGCGTAGTTTTCGCGCTTTGCTTGGGCAAGGGCTTCAAATTCTTCTTTGCCAAGCGCGATATACGGTTTGCCGTAGCTGTTTTCGATGATACTGACGGTCAAATTGTTGATGATCTCGGCGTTGATTGTGCCAATTCCGCCTTCTTTGAATGCGGCAGTGGAAAGAGAAGCGCGGTGTGCGTCCTGTCTATCCTTTCCGAGATAAGCAATCAAATCCGAAAGGCGTACCACACAACCTTCTAAAGTCGAAGGCAAAAGCGCATCCGCTTGCGCGTAATTCTCTCTTGCAAGATCGAATGCTGAAAAGCTTTCCATCGGCGTAGGGGTGTAACGGGAGAGCTCGTGCTCGCCGTTATGGGTTAAAATGCCGTTCAGCGTTTCCAAGGTGATGTTGTAAACAAACATGCCGTCGAGTACCCTCGCACTTTGAAAATTGTGCAAAAACGGTTTTCCCGTATGTGCTTGGCGTACCTCGGAGAGAAACTTTTCGCCCGCGTGCCCGAAGGGGGTGTGACCGATATCATGCCCGAGTGCGATCGCTTCGATGAGATCTGTGTTGAGCCCCAAGCATCTACCGATGTTGCGGGCAATGCGGGACACTAACTGCACGTGAAGTGCACGGCGGGTGATGTCATCGTTTCGGTAGAGCGAGAAAACCTGCGTTTTATCGGTATAGCGGTTATAAAGAGGGCAATGAAGAATTTTTTCCGCATCCCGTACGAAGGTGGGACGCCAAAGGTTTGCCTTATCCCGCGCGGCATTTCTGCGGTGTGCGTTTTCATCTCGAAAGGCAAGCGAACCGAAAACACCGCTTTGTTTATCCGCTTCGATTTTGGCGCATATATCGCGCGAAAGCTCCTTATATGCCATGCGTGCCCTCCTTTTTGTCTTTCTTCCATTGTAGCACATAAAAGTGCAAAAAACAATATTTCCCCAAAGAAAAAATAATCTTTGTTTTAAAATTCCGGAGAGTGAAAAGCACTTATGACACAAACGCATCATAAGTGCTTTTTTCATAGAAACGGATTATTCAAAATCGACAATGTCTACCCATTTGAGCAGAAATTCTCTTTCTTCCACTTTCCCCTTGACGGATTGCGAGGCGGCAACGATGGGAAGCCAGCCTTCTACATACTGACGCGCCGTGTCGCTCTTTTTGCAAAAGAGATTCATATATTTCTTGGCGACGGATTCTTGATCGGCGAGGCAAAAGAGAAGATAGGTGCGTGCGGCATCGGCAGAAGCGTTGCCTTGCGTGGCATGTGCCCAGTCGAGGATATAGGCGAAGCCTTCGGGGGTGATGATGATATTGGAGGGGTTGAAATCTCCGTGGCATACTTTGGCGTGCTTGGGCATGCCTTCCAAACGCGTGTGCAGATCGTAGCGCGTGGTAGCATCAAGCGTGGAGGCGGCGATCTTGCGGTTCATTTTGTCCTTCAGCTTGGTAAGAAGGGGAGAACGCTTGGCGTGTACCGAAAGCTGAAGATCCACCAAAAGCTCAAGGTATTCGTCTGTTTTTTCGGGGTGCTCCGCCATTAAAACATCCAGGCTTTTGCCTTCGATGTATTCCGATACGATCGCCCATTTTCCGTCTATTTTGGTAACCTCTATGATCTTGGGCACGGGAAGCCCCGTTTCTTCGATGCGTGCTTGATTGAGTGCTTCATTCAAAACATCGGATTTGGAATAGTCGCCGTCAAACACCTTGATGGCGTACGCGCCGTCACGGAAAACGGTTTTTGCCGCGCGCAGTGCGATGATTTTATCGAGTTTATACATCATATCTTCATACCCTTTCATGTTTGCCGTAGTAAGCGTTTAAATACATTTGCTTGATTTCTTTCATCAAGGGATAACGGGGATTGGCGCCCGTGCACTGGTCGTCAAAGGCTTGTTCTGTCATCTCATCAAGGCTCTTAAGGAAGCTTTCCTCTTCAATGCCGTAATCCTTGATCGCGTTTTTGATACCGACCTTTTCCTTCAAGTCGTTGATGGCCTTGATCAGCTTTTCCAGTTTTTCCTCTGCCGTCTTGCCACCGAGCTGCAATGCGTCCGCGATCTCGGCGTATCGGTCGAGTGTGTGTGGGTGATCGTATTGCGAGAAGGTGCCCATCTTGACGGGTGTCTCGGATGCGTTAAAGCGGAGCACTTCCTCGATCATCAAGGCGTTAGCTACGCCGTGGGGCAAATGATGGAAGGCACCGAGTTTGTGTGCCATGGAGTGACAAACGCCGAGGAAAGCGTTGGCGAACGCCATGCCCGCCATGGTAGCGGCATTTGCCATTTTTTCACGGGCTTCCACGTCGGTAGTGCCGTTTTCATAGGCGCGGGGCAGATATTTGAAAACGGTTTTGAGCGCGCCGATCGCTAAAGAATCGGTGTAATCGGTGGCAAGCATGGCGGCATATGCTTCCAGCGCATGCGTTACGGCATCGATACCCGAAGCGGCGGTGAGCCCTTTGGGGGCGGACATGTGGAAATCGGTATCGATGATTGCCATGTTCGGGAGCAACTCATAATCGGCGAGAGGATATTTGATGCCGGTTTTTTCATCGGTGATTACGGCAAAAGGGGTGACCTCAGATCCCGTACCTGCCGAGGTAGGGATGGCAATGAAGTATGCCTTTTCTCCCATTTTCGGGAAGGTATAAACTCTTTTGCGGATGTCGATAAAGCGCATCGCCATATCCATGAAGTCCGCTTCAGGGTGTTCGTACATCACCCACATGATCTTGGCGGCATCCATGGCGGAACCGCCGCCGAGCGCGATGATGGTGTCGGGGCGGAAGGCGCGCATTTGCGATGCGCCCTCATGGGCACTTTCCAGCGTGGGATCGGGCTTGACATTCCAAAATACCGTATAGGCGATGCCCATTTCGTCGAGCTTGTCGGTGATGGGCTTGGTATAGCCGTTTTCATAGAGGAAGGAATCTGTCACAAGGAACGCGCGCTTAGCACCCTTCACGGTGCGCAGCTCATCCAGCGCAACAGGCAGACAGCCTTTTTTGATATAGATTTTTTCGGGTGCGCGGAACCAAAGCATGTTTTCTCTCCTTTCTGCTACCGTCTTGATGTTCAAAAGATGCTTTACTCCAACGTTTTCGGAAACACTGTTGCCGCCCCACGAGCCGCAACCGAGTGTCAAGGAAGGAGCAAGCTTGAAGTTGTATAAATCTCCGATACCGCCGTGGGAAGAGGGCGTGTTTACCAAAATGCGGCATGTTTTCATGCGTGCGGCAAAAGCCGAAAGCTTTTCTTTTTCTCGGATTTCATCCAGATAAATCGAGGATGTGTGGCCGTATCCGCCGTCAGCGACCAATCTTTCTGCTTTCGTAAGCGCATCTTCAAAGTCCTTGGCACGGTACATAGCAAGCACGGGGGAGAGTTTTTCGTGCGCGAATTCTTCGGAAAGCTCCACGCTTTCTACTTCGCCGATGAGAATTTTGGTGTTTTCCGCTACCTCTACACCCGAAAGCGCGGCGATTTTTGCGGCACTTTGACCGACGATTTTTGCATTGAGAGCACCGTTAATGAGAATGGTTTTTCTGACCTTTTCGGTTTCTTCCGACGTGAGGAAATAACAGCCTCTTGCGGCAAATTCATTTTTGACTGCGTCATAAACGGAGTCAAGAACAATGACGGATTGCTCCGAGGCGCAGATCATACCGTTATCAAAGGTCTTGGAATGAATGATGGAGTTGACCGCTTTCAAAAGATCGGCACTCTCATCGATGATGGCGGGGGTGTTGCCCGCACCGACACCTACAGCGGGCTTTCCGCTGGAGTATGCCGCTTTTACCATGCCGGGACCTCCCGTTGCCAAAATAAGATCGGCTTCCTTCATAACCGTGTTGGTCATTTCAAGAGAGGGAACGTCGATCCACGCGATGATGTCCTCGGGAGCACCCGCTTGGATGGCCGCTTGCAATACTACGTTCGCCGCCGTTACGGTGGATTCTTTGGCGCGGGGGTGGGGGCTTATGATGATTCCGTTTCGCGTTTTGAGTGCCAAAAGGCATTTGAAAATAGCCGTTGAGGTAGGGTTGGTGGTCGGGATAACCGCCGCAATCACGCCCACGGGTTCGGCGATCTTTTTGATGCCGTAGGAGGTGTCCTCTTCGATCACGCCGCAGGTTTTGGTATCTTTATAAGCGTTATATATATATTCCGAGGCATAGTGATTTTTGATAACCTTGTCCTCTACGATGCCCATGCCGGTTTCTTCTACAGCAAGACGGGCGAGAGGAATGCGTGCCTTGTTTGCCGCGCTTGCCGCCGCGAGAAAGATCTTATCGACTTCCTCTTGGGTATAGTGGGCAAATTTTTCTTGCGCGCGCCGCACACGTGCGATTGCCGCCTCTAATTTTTCCACGCTGTCTACGCTTTCGTAAATTTTGTTTTTCATATGCATGACTGTTCCTTTCTCACAGAAAATATATCCCATTTCATAATATGCCCATAAATGCCGTTCGGTAAAAATAAAAAAGACGCACAACGAAAGAAAGCCCTTGCGGTCTCTCTTTGTTGCGCGTCTCCTTATCTCTGCGACTTTTTTGTATGCAATTTTATCGGACGAAAGTATTATGACATATTTTTAACAATCTGTCAAGGGGTTTATGAAAAAAAGCGTCAAAAATTTTTTGACGCTTTTTTGGAATTAGTGAGAATCAGAACGATCGGTGCCGTTTTCTTTCGTCTGACAGCAACAGCTGCCTCCGCTTTTCGAAGCATGGCAGGAGCCCCCATTCGGACAACCGATGCATTTCTTTCCGCTTTTTTTAGCTTTGATGATGTAAGCCACAGCACCGCCGACGATCAAAAGAATGGCGGCGATGGCAATGATTTCGCCTATCATACCGAGAACTCCTTTCTATCTAAATAATATATTTTTATACGTGAGAAACTTCTTTTTTCGTGGAAGAAAGTGCATATTCTTTTTTGAGCTCTTTGTTCTTTTTGAGAATCAAAACGGTCAAAACAGAGGCAAAGACGGCGACGATTGCCCAACCGACGATGGGCATCCAAACGGAATCAAAGGATGCTTTGGTGAAGAGCGCGCCGAAGAAATAAACGAGGAAACCGATCGAATATCCCACGCCGAACTGCAAACCGATGCCGGCAAAAAGCCATTTCTTGTTCTTGATCTCGGCGTTCATGGCACCGATCGCGGCAAAGCAGGGAGGGGAAAAGAGGTTAAACATCAAATAAGCAAGACCGGCAATGGCAACCATAACACCGGCACTGCTGCCCGCGCCGAAGGCGGCGGCGATCTCGGAAACATTCGCGCCCTCTTCAATCATCAATTCGTCGGCGTTGATCAGATTGGTGATGCCGAAGCAAACGGCAAGCGTGCCGACTACATTTTCTTTTGCGATAAAGCCTGTGATGGCGGCGGCGGCGAGCTGCCAGGAAACAAAGCCGACGATGGGAGCAAAGAGATAAGCAAAGGGGGTGCCGATGGTGGCAAGGATGGAGGTGGAAGGATCTTCTACAACTTTAAAGTTCCAACCGAAGTTCTGCATGACATGCACCACAAAGTTACATACGAGAATAATGGTACCCGCTTTGACGATATATGCCCAACCGCGTTGACACATAGAGCCGAGCGCGCGAGGGAAGGAGGGAGCTTTGTATTCGGGGAGCTCCATGATAAAGAAGGATTTTCTGTTTCTGTGACCGGTCAAAAGATTAACAAGGAGTGCGCAGAAAAGAATGATCGTGATACCGGCGAAATACATCAAAGGACCAACCCACCAAGCATCGCCGAAGAAGGCACCGGCAAAGAGCGCGATAACGGGGAGCTTTGCACCGCAAGGCATAAAGGGAGCGAGCATGGCGGTCGCGCGGCGTTCTCTCTCGTTGCGGATTGTGCGGCAAGCCATAACGCCGGGGATGGCGCAACCCGTACCGATAACAAAGGGAATAACGGATTTACCCGAAAGTCCGACTTTTTTGAAAATGGGATCGAGTACAACACTGGCGCGCGCCATATAACCGCAGTCTTCAAGTAGAGCAATGAGAAAATACATGATCATGACCAGCGGCAAGAATCCTATTACGGCAATAACACCGCCGATGATACCGTCTACAAGGATAGAAGCCCAAATGCTGTCACTGCCAATGGCGTTGGCGATCCATTCTTGACCGATCTCAAGCCAACCCACAAAAAGATCGGCGATCCAAACACCGGGACCTGCTTGCGAGATCCAGAACACCGCGAACATAATGGCGGCAAAGATCGGGATACCTGCCCATTTGTTGGTCAAAACGGCATCAATCTTATCTTGGAAATTTTCTTCATTGGTGAAAACCTTGCGCGTTTCCACTTCGTTTACAATACCGTTTACAAAATCAAAACGCTTTTTGTCGGCTTGGGTTACGACCGTCTTGTCGCTCAAATCAATATCACCCTGCGCGTAGGGGGCAGACTGCCTCTTGCCGATGGCGGCGACGGCGGCAGAAACCAATTCGTCGAGACCTTTTCCGGAGGTAGATACGGTCTCAATTACTTTACAGCCAAGACGGGCAGCTAAGGTGTCGACTGCAATTTTGGTTTCCTTTTTCTTGTTAACGTCTACTTTGTTCAGTGCAACCACAACGGGGATGCCGAGCTCAAGCAGTTGGGTGGTGAAGAAAAGGCTGCGGCTCAGGTTGGACGCATCCACAATATTGATGATGGCATCCGGTTTTTCGTTCTTGACGTAAGAGCTCGTGATGCTCTCCTCGGATGTAAAGGGTGACATGGAGTACGCACCGGGAAGGTCGACCGCAATGAGCTCTTTTTCACCTTTGAAAAGGCTCTTTTTGATGGGGCGTTCTTTTTTGTCTACCGTGACACCTGCCCAGTTTCCTACTTTTTCGTTGGCACCCGTCAGTGCGTTGAACATGGTTGTCTTACCGCTGTTCGGATTGCCCGCCAAAGCAATTCTCATGAAAGTTCCTCCTATATGTTTGAAAAATAGAATACGGAAAAGAATGGTGCGGACAAGCAGTTAGCGTTCGCTAACCGATGCCCCGAAAAAAAGGACCGTCGGATCCTCGATTTCTTTATTTGATCAAAATCGCCTCGGCAAGCTGCGTATCAATGCTGTATCTGCCGTCTTTGATAGCGACAACGCAGGTCTTGCGGCGACGGGAGACAACAGTGATCGGTTCACCTGCATAGCAACCGAGAGAAAAGAGAAAAGCATCTAATTCTTCATCGTCGGTTTCGATGCGGTCAATGATGTATTCATTGCCTATTTGTGCCTCATTTAAGCTCATGTCTGTCTCCTATATGGCGATTAGCCTATGCTAACTACGTGAAAAATTATACTACAAGCTTTTTGATTTGTCAAGACATTTTTCCTAATTTTTTGATATTTTTCAAAAAACACCAAATCCGAGAAACTTAATTTTTGCAAAGCCGTGCAAAAAGACGAAAAAAGAGCCTTGACAAATCAAAGAGGCTATGTTATAATACACCCGTCAAGCAAAGATATCACAACTGAATAAGTCAGGGGTGTCCGACGACGGTCGGGCTGAGATGGAAGTATTCCGAACCCTTTAACCTGATACGGATCATGCCGGCGTAGGAAGACGAGTTACAATCGAACCACACGACTTTTCCGTGTGGCTTTTTTGTTTGTATCTTGCGCGATGCAGAAGGTGCGCCCTCTATTAAAAGCAAGAAAAGCTTTTGCCCTCCCATATCGCGGAAAGGAATGGTATTTTTATCATGCAAAGCAAAACACAAAAACTGGCGAACACAGCCATTTTAACGGCTCTTTCCATTGTACTCTCTTTTGTCATTCTTTATGAAATGCCGATGGGGGGCTCCGTTACACTCGCATGCATGCTTCCCGTGATGTTCGTTTCTTTGCGCTACGGACTTACATGGGGGCTTGGTTCTGCCTTTGTGACGGCTCTTTTTCAACTTTTGCAAGCAGTGATGCACGCCAATGTATTCCCCTATTGCGAAACGGGCATAGCCCTTACCGTATGTATTCTTTTTGATTACCTCTTTCCGTTTACCCTTGTGGGTTTGGCAGGTGTCTTGCGCTATGTGAAGCTCGGCAAAGTGCGTCACTTCGGTGCGTATCTCGGTATTCTCCTCGTATTCCTTCTGCGCTTTTTCTGCCATTTTGTGACGGGAGTCGTTATTTGGGGGCAGTGGGCACCCGAGGGGATGGGCAAATTCCTTTATTCCTTTATTTATAACGGTAGTTTTCTCGGTGTTGAGTTTATCGTTACCGTCATCCTCGCCGTTATTCTCATCGAGTCTCCCCAGATTGGGAAATTCTTAGGGCTCGATGAAGAGAAAAAATCGGCTTGACAGAAGCCGAAAAAAATGTTATAATGACTCACGAAAGAAAGCCGTGCGGTCGCGCCATATCATGCCGAAAGGTCTTATGACGAGGAAAGTCCGGGCTTCCAAGGGCAAGGGTAACGGATAACGTCCGCCGAGGGTGACCTTAGGAAAAGTGCAACAGAAATAAACCGCCGCGCAAGCGGTAAGGATGGAAAGGCGAGGTAAGAGCTCACCGTCCCCATGGTAACATGGGGAGCCATGTAAACTCTACCCGAAGCAACACCGTGAGAGCTGACAGCCGTCAGGCGGTTGCCCGCCGCAATTCACTCTCTGGGTGGCAGAGACGGAAAAGCGTGCTTTTTCGTTCAAGCTTTGCGGAGACGCAAAGCGAAGATAGATGATCGCAACCCCAAAAGGGTACAGAACCCGGCTTATAAGCTTTCTTTCAAAACGGGCTAGCTCATTAAGAGCTAGCCCGCCACAATTTACGCCAACAAAGGCGTAAAATGTGGAAATTTTCTTTGAAAATTTGCGCGTTCATTGTGATTTTTTTCAAAATCGCAATGAACAGGGGCAGAAAAACGAGCGTTTCCGTTCGTTTTTCGTTGGGTCATAACTAATGAGCCAGCCCCTTTTTTCATTTTTGAAAAGTTCCCAAAACGGGCTGTAAAAAAACTGTTAAATATAAACAAAAATACTTGTTTTAAAAATATATTTTTGGTAAAATTAAACTAGAATGGGCCGCTTTCACACAGAGCGTTGCACTTTGCGTTGAACGTAATTTTGAAAAGATGAGTATATTGTGAAAAAACGATTCTCATCAAAAGAATTATTTATTCAAGAAAGGAAAAATGCTTATGAGAAGACTGTTAGCTTTCGTTTTGATTTTCGCCCTTTTGTGCTCTGTTACGGTAATAGATGTGGCGGCAGAGGACAGCTCTTTTTCGGGTAGTGCCGAGTTAGATCTCGGAGGGCTTCTTTCACCTACCACGGATTGCTCTGATACGGGAAATATTACCGAGCTTGTGGCATTAAGAGATGCCAATACCAAGCATTTTGACCTTGGAAACGGTCTTTACAGAGCTGTGAGATACAGTGAAGCCGTACATAGGCAGGATGCCGAGGGAATATGGCAAGACATTGATAATTCCTTATCATTGCCAAATGGAGAAAGTGGTGCACGTTATACTGACGAAAAAGGCAGAGTCAGTTTTGCGTCAAGTTTTACTCCGGACACTCCGCTGTTTCTGCTGAACGAAAAAGAATATACACTTTCCATGTATTATTTACCGAATTATATTTTTGAGCAGCAAATAAGTGTATCGACCGAAACCGCACAGCTTCATGCACCGCGTATTGTAAATCATAACAAGAGAGTTGCGCAAACGGCATATCATTCCATAGAGGAAGCCATTTCTATCAGCACGAAAACAACAGTGCTGTATGAGAATATTGAATGCAATGCTCATTTGGAATACATTCTGAACGGAAATGATATCAAAGAGAATATCATCGTCACCGAAAAGGCAGATACATACCGTTATTGCTTTGCCTTGAAAGTAACGGGGCTTGATGCTGTTTTGACCGAAAGCGGTGCCATCTTGCTTACGGACCAAGAGAATCATACGGAAAAATACGTGATTCCCATGCCGTATATGAAAGATGCAGACGGTGCGCTATCCTATGATGTTTCTTATCAATTGGAGAAAGAAAACGATGGACTTTATAAGATTACCGTAGAGGCAAATGCCGATTGGATCAATGCCGAGGAAAGAGCCTTTCCGGTTGCCATCGATCCTTCTATCAACAATCCGCAATGCGAGCCTATGGATACTTACATACAGCAAGGTGATACAATTCCTCACGGTGAAGATGAGGAAATACATATAAACGAAAATACAATAGGATTTATCCAAGCGGATTTGCCTGCTTTACCTGACGGTGCTGTGATCAGCGAAGCACTTTTGCTTTTGACCGGAGAGTATGCGGAGGACGGTTTTGAGGGCGAAGCGATTGTCGATGTGCATGAAGTGACTTCACCTTGGGAGGAAGAAACGCTTGTGTGGGGCATGAGCTATAGCTATGCCGCAACAGCTCTTACGAGCGTGACCTTTGATATTTATGACGGTAGCTCTTCCGATGTAGAGGTGGACATTACTTCTCTTGCCACCGCATGGCAGCAATCTCCCGAAAGCAATTACGGTGTCGCGCTTATGTATGCATCGGGTGAATGCGAGTCATTTATGATTTTGACAAAGGAATACGGCGCCGGATTTACCGTGATAGATGTAACGTATGCGTATGAGGTTCCGGAGGGGATTTACGCCTTAAGAAATCTTTCTTCGACAGAAAGCGCAAGCTATCTTTCTTTAACAGAGAACGGTTTCACGGTGGTAACACCGACCGATTCTCCTGTAGCGACGTTCGATAAAAACAGCCTTTTCATCATTAGTAAGGTGTCAGGAACAGCATCGGGCTTCCCGACGTATGTGATTCGGTCGATGGCGAATAACTATGCTACGCTTTCTGTTCAGACGGATGGAAGTGCAGTTGTGAAAACCATATCCGGAAACAATGCAAGCGTTTCCGCCGCCGATACCTTTTCCGTGGCTTGGCATTATTTGGGCGGCTTTTTGATAACGCAAAAAGGAAACAATAAACAACTTAACCCGTTGGTGAGCAGTACGTTTTCAGATAAGCTTTGGACACTGGAACGCTTTGTTCCTTCGTCGCAGAATATCGGAATGATCATTGACGGTATGCAACGAATTGGAAAAACTGTCACACTTACGCCCGAAGAAATTACTTCTTTTGACCGAGACATGACGGTGCATAGCGCATATACAAATTATGCTTCGCTTGTGTGGGATGCAACTGCCGAAAACGCAACAGTTACTTGGAATACTGAGGGCTTTATCCGCTTGCAATACCGATATAAACTTTCCTCTGACGGCGCATATAAAACGATAGGCTATAGTTACACCGTTTTGCCGAATGAGTATTTTATAAGAAACAAGAAAAGTCGTGACGGTATATCAGGCGTTAATGCGAATAAGTCAAATCAAACATTTTTACAAGCAATAGATAGTGAGCCGTCAAATAATGATACTGTAGCAGCGATGCCATTTGATGGGGAGCAGTATCAAAAATGGGTGCTTACGAAAATCGGTACTACCGATTATTATAAGATACGCTATAGTGATAGTAATCAAAATACAGCAGATGATCTCTTTCTAACATATGTTGCTGCTAATGAGGGAACAGAAAATGCTACAGTGATGTTGAAATCGGCTGACAGTGCGATGGAAGGCTATCAGACTTGGAAGTTGACACGTTCCAATAGTGGAAACTGGATCATACGACCGCAAACGGTAGAGATTGACAATAAATGCCTTTGTTTTAATGGGTATACCGATGTTAGTATAGGAGTATATACTGATGATTCGGATTATAAAGATGAATGGGTGCTTGCAGAAATAGGATATTCGTCCGATGTTGAGCTTGAAGCACAAGTTGGAGAGTATTGGTGTTGGGCAACAGGTGCAAGAATGTTCTCTAAACATTATTATTCAAATGTAGTAGGCACACAAGAGGAAGCGGTTGAGACTGTCAAGGGTTCTTACAACGAAGGTGAAGATAATGAAAACTATTATATTCAATATCATACGGGGAAGATAGATGCGGCAAAATCTGCTATTGATTTCTATACCAATAACAGCTTGAGTGTAAAACTATATGACAAAGAGATATTTACAGCAGAAGCGTTAGCGACCTATCTTGACAATCAAAATGTTATATATGTTTCTATGGCGATGAGTGGATACGATGCGAAAAAAGATGCCCTTGTTGATGCTATAGGACATGTTATACTGATTTACGGATACGTAATGATTGATTCTGAATGTTGGCTTTTGATTAAAGATCCCAGTCCGCCTTCTGAGGGTGCTGTATATATGATTTCGTATCAAATGCTGCGTATGGGTGTAAGATATGGACATTTGCAAGATGAAAATCATGTTGATCCAGTGTTCCCTCATTGCGAAGATGAAGAAGTTTGGGGGTATTATTGGGAGAGCATGATTATTATTGATTCAAAACTGACCTTTGACGAAACGGATGTTATACCTTATTCCCGTGATCAGGTATACGATGTATTGGTTCATCGCTATAATAAACTTAAGGAGGAAAAACCATGAAAAAAATATGGAGTGTTTTGCTTATCTTCTCCTTCCTTCTTGCGCTTTCGCTACCTATAAATGCGCAAACTTCCGAAGAAGAAACGCAAGAAATGACCGAAGAGGAAAAGAAAGCTTATGATTCCGTTTCTTTGAGTGAGGAGGAGAGAGCCGCGTATGCTAACTCTCCCGATGATACCGTCATCAAGATATACGCAAGATCAAACTTTTTGTGGTCTCGGGACAGTGTAGGTGAAATTTTGAGGGATCAATATCCGACTCATTGGAACCGTGAAGATCTCCGAGCTGCTATGTATATGTTTAAAAGCAACTCTTTTCCCGTTACATATTATATGAGTCTTTCCGATGAGGGGGAAGCGGTCTATACCCTAGCACCCGTGGAAGCGGCAGGGATATCTCCTGCCTTTGAGAATCGCTGGGATTGGGAAACGGCAAGCCGTTATGCATTGAAACCGTCCTTGTTGTTTGGCTCCGATGTTCGTGTCGATCACGTTTATTGCTTTAGCGGCGAATTTGTGTTAAATCCCTTAGGAGTGAACGATTTTTATTTTTATAAAAGCTTTAATCTCTCGTGTGGCTGTTTTGTTTATTTTGAAACAAGCATAGGCGATTATATTCTTTGGTTTGAAGGAACAAGAACTTATATCTTCACGGAGGAAGAATTTTTAACTTATAAAGAGTATCTGGAGGCTTATTCCGATTGGTGGTTCAGCATGGGGTTCCACGAGATATATAATCACGCCCCCTTGTCACCTCGGTTTCCCGAGCTCTTTGGATTGTATTCAAACACCCTTTCCGTATTCCTGGATCACGAAAAAGAAGACTTGCTCTATAAGGACTCCCTTTATACATATAAGAATGATCGGTATATGTTGCGGATATATTGCAACAGCGCGTTTTTCGATGGCAGTCTCTCTGAATATTCCGTATCAGAAATCGCAGCAATGAAATTTAGCGGTATCTCGGGAAACAACAACCGTATTACAAGGATGTATTTTGATTCTACCGAAGAAGATGTCCTCCAAAAGTATGATTTAACGACATATTATACGAAATGCGAGGCCAGCCGACAACAGATTCATTGGGTAAACAGTAGCTTGTGGGAAGAACTTTATGATTATGCCGTGAATCCGAGCCTCATTTTCGGGGAGGAGGTCGAGGTGGAGAATGTTTATTGCTTTACTGCCGACTACAGAGAATTTTATAATCCGACGGGTTTTGAGTACGGGCACGATTGCGCGATCTATTATGTAACGAATTACGGTGACTATGTGCTATATACCCCTAACACCAATGAATTGAACGGGCCTGTTGGCGAGCTTTATATGTTCTCAGCCCAAGAGTTTCAAGCATATACCACTGCGCTCGGCTCGCATGTAGCGGCAGAACGCGAGGCGGGTGTTTCGGAATATACGCGCCCCGCGCCCGAAGGGTTTGGCTTTGCCGCACATACGCTTGCGTCTTTTGTGACGCCGCCCGAAGTACCCGAGAATCCCGAAGTGCCTGAAAATCCAGAAGTTCCCGAGGAACCGAGTGAGCCGCTGGCACCCGCCCCGCCCGTGGACGCAACAGTAGACGGGGAGACCGTTTCTTATCTTTGGATCCCCTTTGTTGCGGTCGGCACCGTTGTTTTGGTCGGTATCGTGATCGTCTTTTTCGTAAGGAAGAAAAAGGCTTAACCCCGGCTCTTTTAAAAACGTGGGTTTGCAGATTTGCAGGCTTGCAGGCCTGTAGCCTTCCTTCCTTCTTTCCGTTTAATAAAATACGGCAAGGGTACGTAGAATCATTCTGTACCTTTGCCGTTTTTTCGGTTATGACGGAAGAAAGCAACGCTTTGCCTCTACCGTTTTTTGTGTAATCCTTTGGAAGCATGCCCGCAATCTTTTGAAAGGCTTGCGCGAATTTACTTGGGTTGCTATATCCCACTTCAATGGCGATTTCGGAGATCGGTCGATCGCCTTGCGACAGCAGTTCCATCGCTCTTTTGATGCGGTATTCTTTCATATAGGCGGCGATCGGCATCAAAGCATTCGCACTTTTGCTTGTGGCTTTCGGTCTTGCCGGTATGTGGGTTGCTTTTTCGCGGATGTCGGCGTGACGGTGCTTGCTGTTCTGAATGCCATCAGGGCTTTGTTTGTTCGAACCAAAAAGCAGGGATAAGGCTCAAGCGTTTAAAAGCATTTTTCTGCGCGGTTTTTACGGCATTCCATCATTCTGCCGCAACGGTAGCACAGCTCGTTGGTGCAGGTGCCGTCACTTGAAAAGGCTTGGATGTTGGCAACGGTGGTTTCCGCAATGTTATCGAGTGCCTCTTCGGTTAAAAAGGCTTGGTGGGAGGTGACGATCACATTGGGCATGGAAATGAGGCGCGCCAGCGTATCGTCTGCCATAATATGCCCCGATCGGTCTTCAAAAAAAATATCGGATTCCTCCTCGTAAACATCAAGGCAGGCTCCGCCGATTTTTCTTGCTTTGATGCCTTCGAGAAGAGCTTCGGAATCGATCAATGCGCCGCGCGAGGTGTTGACAAGAATTACGCCCTTTTTCATTTTTGCGACGGTGCTTTTATCCACCAAGTGATGTGTTTCTTCGGTTAAAGGACAGTGGAAGGAAATGATGTCACAGCTTTCCCAAATTTCCTCCAGTGGAACGTAATCGATGCCGCTTGCGGTGTCGGGGTACTTGTCGAATGCCTTAACATGCATGCCAAACCCCTTGCAAATGTTAATAAACGCCTTTCCGATTTTACCCGTACCGACCACGCCCACGGTTTTGCCGTGCAGGTCAAAACCCGTCAATCCCGCCAAACTGAAATTAAAGTCCTTGGTGCGGATATATGCCTTATGGATGCGGCGTATCGAGGTTAAAAGCATTGCCATGGCGTGCTCTGCGACCGCATAAGGCGAATAGGCGGGCACGCGGAAAACGTGAAGCTTGCCGAAGGCGTGTGAAAGGTCTACATTGTTATAGCCGGCGCAACGGAGTGCGATAAAGCGCACACCGTGCTCGTAGAGCAGGTCAATGACGGCGGCGTTCACCGTGTCGTTGACAAAAACGCAAACGCCGTCAAAACCTCGCGCAAGGGAGGCGGTGTCTTCGGTGAGCTTGGTTTCGAAAAATTTAAAATAAATCCCCGCTTTTTCTCCGTATTTTTCAAAGGAGGGAATGTCGTAGGCTTTGGTATCAAAAAAAGCAATGTTCATGTGTTTTCGTTTCCTTTATGTTGTTTTTTGTAGAATAGAGGCGAGAGCCCTGTATAACGCTTAAAAAGACGGCTGAAATAGAGCGCGTTCCAATCCGAAGGCTTTCGCTCAAGGCACAAAGAGAGGCATATTTACATTCCGTGGTTTATCATTTCCCGAAAGGCGGCGGTTATACTTTCCTTCGGAGAAATGAGGTAGAGCACTCTCTGCAAGATATGTTTGCGCCGGTATTTCCTTCGCCGCCGTTCTCGGGAAAGTGCAACCAATAGCTTTCCCATGCTTTTATCATAGCACAGAAGCACAAAAAATACAATAGCTTTTTTGTTTATAAAGTTGATGGTATGGTGCTGTTTTCATCTGCTTTGTTTTTTGCGCAAAGGTATTGACTATAGGGATGAGAAGGTGTATAATGAGCGTGGACTAAAAAAAGGAGGTAATTCCGTGAAATTTGTAATCGATCATGATTTTCATATCCATTCTGCGCTTTCCCTTTGCTCAAACGATCCTGAGCAAAACACCGAGCGCATTCTTGCCTACGGTAAGCAAAACGGAATGAAACGTATTTGCTTGACCGATCATTATTGGGATGAATCGGTTTCGGGGATGGAAGATTTTTTCTTCTATCGCGATCAAAACACCGCATATGTGCGCCGTTCTCTCCCTTTGCCCCAAAGCGAGGAGTGTGAATTTCTTTTTGGTTGCGAAACCGATATAGCTGCTGACGGTCGTATAGGAATTTCTCCCGAACGGTATGACGAGTTTGATTTTATTATCGTTCCTACCACCCATATGCATCTTATTCCTTATACCTATCCGAGTGATCGTACAGAAAACATGCTTCGTGCGAGAGACTATGTTTTACGATTTGAATCGCTTTTGCGGGCGGATCTTCCTTTTCGTAAAACAGGCTTGGCGCATATGACTTGCTGTTTGATTCATAAGGAAAACCGCGCGTATTTAGATGTTTTGAACATGATTCCCGATCAGGACTTTGCGGATCTTTTTGCGGAAAGCGCTAAGCTTGGTCTTGGTATTGAGCTCAATATAGCAAGGCATGAATTGTTGGATGCTGAGGTTCGCGACACGATCTTGCGCCCCTATTTCATTGCCAAGGAAAAAGGTTGCCGCTTCTATCTCGGCTCGGATGCACATCATCCGAATGGGCTTGACGGTGCCATGAAACGCTTCCATGCCATGGTGGATTTGCTTGATCTCTCCGAAAAAGATAAATTCCACATCGGTAAATGAAAAATTCGGGCTAGCTCATTAAGAGCTAGCCCGCCACATTTTACGCCATCAAAGGCGTAAAATGTGGAAATTTTCTTTGAAAATTTGCGCGTACATTGTGATTTTTTTCAAAATCGCAATGAACAGGGGCAGAAAAACGAGCGTTTTCGTTCGTTTTTCGTTGGCTCATAACTAATGAGCCTGCCCCTTTTAAATTGGTTGAAGGATTAAGGGGTTTCGGTTACGAAGATAAGGTCATATTCGGTGTCGGCGCACCAATCGAGATCATACCACGCACCGCTTCCGTCGTATTTTTCGATGGCATCCCATTGCTCGGGTGTGCCGTGGAAATAGATCGTATCAAGGTCGCAATTTCGGAACGCACCGCTTCCGATGGATTTAAGATTTGCGCCGAGATGGATGGTGTGGAGCTCAAGACAGTCGGCAAATGCTCGGACACCGATCGTTTCGACCGATGTGGCATAGACCTCCTTCAGCGTTTTCATGCAACCGTAATGATAGAAACAGTCGTCGGCAACCTCACGAATCT
Organism: Eubacteriales bacterium; assembly: GCA_045580085.1. GTDB lineage: Bacteria > Bacillota > Clostridia > Oscillospirales > CAG-272 > UBA1740. The sequence continues at coordinate 43,163 of JAZNND010000054.1, read as the reverse complement.
CTTCCGATATGTAAACAGTCTCATCCCCTCCGTAATAGTCCTTTAAAACGTTGCCGCGCACGGAAAACGGATCGTCGTGGTGCGCGAAAAAGAAGATAAGGACAGCGACACCTATGAAGGCGGTGATGCCGAGAATACCGCCAACGAAACCGCCGTATTCCTCTTCGTACAAAAGGTCAAATTCGATATAGAGAAAGATGAAGCGCATAAGAGCGATTGCGAAAGCGATGATCGACCAGAACGCGAAAGTACGGTTGATAAACCAAAAGGCAATACCGACGGCAAAATAGAGAGAGGCTAAAACGATTTGCAAGATTGCATCGGGCGTTCTGTCGTATGCCGAACGGAAGAAACCGAGCATGCAAAAGAGGAAAGATATGACAACGGTGCCGATTCCCAAAACAAGGCGCAACGCCCAAAGACCGTTTAAGAAAAGGGCGATGCCGATGAGCAAAAGCATGGCGGCAAGCTCGCCGATAACTAAGGGAGAGAGCGTTTCAAAGTCGAGGTCACAATCGTCCTCGCATCGGAATGCCACAAATACTAAAATCGATTCTATCAATGCCGCGGCGGCAAAGCAAATGGCGTATGCGCGCAAAGCACCCGCAAAACACAAGAAGGGGATGCAAGTGATGAGCAGTGCGATGTTAAGGAACAGATAAAGCACAGACATCCCTTTGCCTTCCCACGGAACCAAGTTCCAAAACACGATATAGTGTAATGCGATGAGACCTCCGATGATGTAATGCCTTGCGATGGGGAATAAGATCGCGCAAACGATTCCCGCAACGATCAAGACGAGGTCGGCGATCCAAAGAGGAGAAAACTTGCTTTCCTTTTTCTTGACGGCCTTTTTAGGCGGGGGAGAAGAGGAAGGTCGTGTGCTTTGCGACGAGGGAGAAGGTTTCGGCGCAGGCGTGGGTGAAGGCTTGGGTGCAGGTACGGACTCCGGCCCTTTCGGCGCGTTCTTTGTCGCGGAAGAAAGTTTTTCCACGATTTTATCGATGGCGGCGTCAAAGTATTCCATGTAGAAAAGAACGCCGTTGTAGCGCGTGATTTCCGCAATGTCCTTCGGAAGATTTTTGGGGAACTCAAAGCCGCGCATCATAACGGGTATGATACGCTTGCCGTGTGAAAGCGCGTGGCTGATTTCTTTGCGTACCCAGTCGTCCTCGTTGACACAGCGATCTAACGCATGCGGCGGAAGAACCAACACGACATCGTTGCACGCCTCGATCGCGTCAAGAATTCTTTCGTCAAAAAAACCGCCCTTGAGGGTATCGAAATCGTAAAAAACCGAGAATCCACGGTTTTTCAGCGTTTCGCATATCAGTTTTGCGGTGGTGTCGCCGCCGTCACGGCGATAGCTGATGAAAATCTGGTTTGCCATATGTGACCAATCCTTTTGTTGAAGTAGTCTTTGATTGTTTATGAGTCCGTATTTTAGAATAGTATACCACGCATTTTGCCGAAATGCAATGTTTTTATGAAAATTCTACTTACTTATAAGTGTTATAGGCGGTTTATCCCTGCAAAGCAAACGCGGCAAACCTTTTGGCGGTAAGCGGTGCGCCTTTTTCTACGTAAAGAGAGATACAGCGGTCGGGTGCCTCTTTGAGTGTGCGAAAAGAGAGCCCCGTCGGAAATTGGTTTTTCCAAGAAACCGTCGGCACGATCGCCACCCCGAAACCCATGCGCAAATATTCGCGCATGTAATAGGGATCGTCGCATTCTATGGCGATTTCGGGCGAAATGCCGACGGCACGGAAAAGGCGGTCGGTGTATTCTCTTAGGCTTGTCCCCTTGGTCATAGTGATAAAGCGTTCGTTTGAAAGGGCTGAAAGAGAAATTGTTTTTTCATTTTCAAGAGGATGCCCTTCGGGAAGTGCTAACATCATTTTTTCGGTGAGAAGCGGAAAGCTGTCATAATTTGGTGCGATGGGTGGGGTGTCGGAAACCACGATGTGATATTCTCCTGCCCTCGATTCCTCTTTCCCGTGGTGAATGGAAAAACGCACGTGGGGATAAAGCTTGCGAAAAGCACCGATTTTTTCGGTTAATGTGCGGCGGTGTGTGCGCAAAAGGATTTTGATCTCGCCCGTCAGCTCATTTTCTTTTTCGGTGATGGCTTCTGTTGCCTCGGTAAGCGTTTCGAAAATCTTGTCTGCCGCAAGCAAAAAACGCCGTCCTTTTTCATTGAGCGTCAGTTTGTTGGCGGAGCGATCAAAGAGAGCAACGCCGAGCTCACGCTCCAACCGTTTGACAGATAGAGAAACCGAGGATGGCGGAACCGAGAAAAAACGCGCCACTTCCGAAAAGCTCTCGCTCCTTGCCGCATGCCTGAAATAAGTCAACTGTAAAAACTCCATTTTTTCGCTCCCCATTTTAATCTTAATGCTATTATACTATATATTTAAAGAAATAGCAAGCATATTTCATCTTATTCTTTACGAAATAGCATATGTATGATATAATATCCGCAGGCGGCAAAGCCGCCAAAGTCGCACTTTGTGCGACGACTCGCGCGAAGCGCGAAGGCGGATACCATCGGAAAAATGCCGCTTGCGCGGTGCGCAAGACGGAAGTTATGCTTCCGTGAACAAAATCGAAGATTTTGCGGCATGTTTATGATATAATACCCTCAGGCGGCAATGCCGCCAAAGTCGCACTTTGTGCGACGACTCGCGCGAAGCGCATAGGCGGATACCATCGAAAATATGCCGCTTGCGCGGTGCGCAAGACGGAAGTTATGCTTCCGTGAACAAAATCGAAGATTTTGCGGCATGTTTATGATATAATACCCGCAGGCGGCAAAGCCGCCAAAGTCGCACTTTGTGCGACGACTCGCGCGAAGCGCGAAGGCGGATATCATCGAAAAAATGCCCTTGCAAGCAAGCATTTTTACTTGTGATATAATAATAGATAGCCAGTATATGTTAAATAAGAAAGGAAGAGTTCTTATGAATATTTTATCCATCGGAAACAGCTTTTCTCAAGATGCGCAACGCTATCTTTACGGTATTGCCCGCGCGGAAGCGGAGCCGCTTGCCACCGTCAATCTTTATATCGGCGGCTGTTCGCTTGAACGTCACTATGACAATATGAAAGACAATGTGCGCGATTATGCCCTTGAATGCAACGGTCAAGGAACGGGCTTTCCCATGAGTATAGAGGAGGCACTCATCAATCGCGCATGGGATGTTGTTACATTACAGCAAGTCAGCAGTTCCTCGACACATCCCGAAACGTATCATCCTTATTTGGAAGAGCTTGCCTCTTTTGTGCGCAAAAAAGCGCCTTCGGCAAAAATCTTCATCCATCAAACATGGGCATATGAAGAGGGCTGTGACCGTTTGCACAGTATAGGCGGTTTTCTCCATGCCTCTGATATGCTTGCCGCTGTGAAAGATGCTTACGCAAAGGCTGTAAAAGATATTGATGCCGACGGTATCATTCCTTCGGGAGAACTTTTCGGTGCAATGTTGGATGCGGGCATTCCCAAGATTCACCGCGACACTTTCCATGCTTCTCTCGGGCTCGGCAGATATGCCTTGGGGCTTCTTTGGTATCGCGTGCTTGTGGGCAAAAGCGTACTTGGAAATGATTTTCGGGATTTTGACGAGCCTATCTCCAAGGAAGAGATTGCGCTTGCCAAGGCATGTGTAGAGCTTACGGCTCAAAAATACGGTTATTGATTTTTACAAGTAGGAAGGAAAAATTGTTATGTCTGAACTTTTTGAAATTCTCATGATCGTCAGCTTCGGCGCGTCTTGGCCGGCGGCGGTTCTCAAATCCTACCGTGCGAGAAGCACAAAGGGGAAAAGTCTCTTCTTTATTTGCATGATTCTCTTCGGCTATGCCTGCGGCATCACCGCAAAGCTCGTTTCGATGAGCTTCAAATGGTACGTGCTCTTTTTCTATGTACTTAACTTCTGCATGGTCACTTGCGACCTGGTGCTTTATTTCCGCAACCGTGCGCTCGACAAAAGAAGAGAAGCGGGCGAAAACGCATAAAGAAAGGTTTTTGTGATGAAAGAAATCAAAGAGATTCGGTACGGTGAGTATGACGCTTGCATTCTCGATCTGTATCTTCCCGATGCCGCGCATTTCCCTCTCTTTTTGTATTTTCACGGCGGCGGTCTTGAAAAGGGCTCGCGTGCCGGTGTGGGGGCTTTTTTGGACGAGCTTCTGTCGCATGGCATTGCGGTTGCGAGTGCGGATTACCGCATGTATCCGAACGCAAAGTACCCCGATTTTATTGAAGACAGTGCCTCGGCGGTGGCGTGGATTAAAAACAACATCGGAGAGCATGGTGTATGCGACGGTATTTTCGTCGGCGGAAGCTCGGCGGGTGCCTATCTTTCCATGATGCTTTGTTTTGACGAAACATACCTGCAAGCGAAAGGGGTTCTTCCTACGGATATTGCGGGCTATGTGCACGATGCCGGTCAGCCCACCGCGCATTTTAATGTTTTGCGTTACAGAGATACCGATCCCCGCCGTGTGATTGTAGATGAAACGGCACCTCTTTATCATATGGGAAAAGCCGATTATTATCCTCCCATGCATTTTATTGTTTCGGATAACGATATGCAAAACCGCTATGAGCAAACCATGCTCGTGCTTTCCACCCTGAAACATTTTGGGCTTGACGCGACCGTTTCGCATACGCTTATGCATGGAAAACACTGCGCTTATTGCCACCCCGAAAAGGGTGCGAGATACGAAAACGGTGAGCATGCGTTTGGCGTGATCATTCGTGACTTTATTCAAAAATACATTTGATCGCTTCCCAGTAATACGAAGGCGGCAATGCCAACGAGCGTGAGAAGCGCAAGGGCAAAAACCGTCATGCTTACCGAACGCGTGCGCGCGTAAATAAGGTGGTGTAAATGTCCCCTGTCAGCCGACAGGGGATTTTTTCCTTTGCATATACGGCGCAAGAAAGAAAAGACGCATTCACCTAACGGGAAAAGAAAAAGAAGCGGCAGAAAAAGAGAAAATGTTTCTTGCGTATTGAGTGTAAAAAGCGAGAGGGAAAAACCGAGAAACAGAGCCCCCGTATCTCCTAAAAAAGAACGGGTGGGTAAGCATCCTCCCGATGGGTGAAGAGAGGGTTTATTATACGGTAAAAAACCGAGAAGTGCACCGAAAAAGAGCCATGCTGCGGGGAGGGAAAGGAAAAGCGAGATTGAGAGCATGGCTTGCGTGACGGCTAGTGTGTCAATTCCATCAATAAGATTAAAGGCATTGGAAAGAACCATCACCCATAAAACGGTAAAGGTATTGGCAACCCATGCAGGCGGGGAAAAGGAAAAAGAAAAAAGAGAAAAGGCTTTTGGAACCACCCCGAAGGCAACGGGAATCGTGGCGATTGCGAATTCGGCAAGCAGTTTTAAAGCGGGAGAGAGCGAAAAAATATCGTCACTGACGCCAAGCACGCACAAAAGCGCGCCTCCCGAGAGCCATGCCGCGCGAAGGGCTGTGGGCGGCAAAAGAAAAAAAGAAATGATAAACACGGTGAAAAACACCGCAATGCCGCCAAGGCGCGGTGTGGGGTGCGCATGCTTTTTGCGCTCGCCATCGGGACGGTCGATGGCACCGAGTGCTTTTGCCAAACGCATTGATAGGGGTGTGAGAAGAGATGCCGAAAGCGAACCTAAAAACAAAAATTCCAATCTTTGCTCCTTTTTTGCTAACTTTTATTTACGTTTTTGGCAAATGTTTTTGCTTTTATTGTGCGCTTTAAAAAGATTTTTATACCAAAAGCGGGGCTGAGTCATTCACTCAGCCCCGCGATAATTTGTGCCATGGGAGGCGAAAATTGCCGAAATTTTCGCAGAAAATTTGCAGGGGCAGAAAAACAACCGCTTTAGGTTGTTTTCGGTGCTTCACGACAAGTGAAGCAACCCCATACTTTGATTAAATCATAAATTTGCCGCAAAATCTTCGATTTTTTTGCGGAAGCATAGCTTTGCGCACGGCACCTTTCCGACGGTATCCGTCCGCGCGCTTTGCGCGAGTCGTCACACAGAGTGCGACCTTGGTGGCTTTGCCGCCTGCGGATATTAAATCACAAAGCCAAGCTTTCTTTTCACTTTGCTGACGGTTTTGCGCGCGTGGTAAGCTGCCTCTTCCGCGCCTTTTTTCATAACGCTTTCAAGATATGCTTTGTCTGCCATCAGCTTGTCATACTCCGTGCGTACGGGAGCGAGTGCCTCGGCGCAGGCTTCGCCTACGGCGGACTTGAAATCGCCGTAGCCGCGGCCGGCAAATTCCTTTTCGATTTCCTCAAAGCTCTTGCCGTTGAAGCAACGGTAAATGGTCATCAGGTTGGAAACACCGGGCTTTGCTTCGGGATCGAACCTTACCTCGGTTTCGGAGTCGGTGACGGCACTCTTGAATTTCTTCATGACGGCGTCTTTGGAATCGAGAATGTAAACGACCGCATTTTGATTGGGATCGGATTTGGACATTTTCGATGTGGGGTTGTTCAAGGACATGATCTTCATGCCCGTCGGTGCAATATAGCCTTCCGGCACGGTGAAGGTGGGAGAATAGGCTTGGTTGAAGCGACCGGCAATATCACGTGCCAGTTCAAGATGCTGTTTTTGGTCGATGCCGACGGGAACCATATCGGTTTGGTAAAGCAAAATATCCGATGCCATGAGGATCGGGTAGGTGAAAAGCCCCGCGTTGATGTTGTCGGCGTGCTTGGCACTCTTATCTTTGAATTGCGTCATGCGCGAGAGCTCGCCGAACATGGTATAACAGCTGAGCATCCAAGAAAGCTCGGTGTGCTCAGGCACATGGGATTGCACGAAAAGGGTGTTTTTTTCGGGATCGAGACCGCAAGCGATATAAAGAGCCAACGTCTCATAGGTGCGGCGGCGCAACTCGGCAGGCACTTGGCGTACCGTGATGGCGTGCAGATCCACGACGCAGTAAAAACATTTATAGGCATCCGAAAAGGTGCTGAAATTTTTGATAGCACCGAGGTAGTTGCCGATGGTAAGGTTTCCCGAGGGTTGAACTCCCGAGAAAACGACTTTTTGTTCTCCGAGCATGATTTCCTCCAAGCCGCTTTGGCGGCATCTTTGATGTCAAATGACTTTTTTCTTATATTATAACGCCATTTTCCTTGTTTGTCAACAAAAACCTTTGCCGCAAGTCAAAAAAATCACAAAAATCTCTTTACTTTTTCCATTAAAAGTGTTATAATGTTTTAGAGTGTGTAAAAATGCTTTTATACATGCTCGAAAAACGGTTTTCAAAAAAATAATATAAACTTGGAGGAAAAACAGAAATGGAAAGAAAAAAGATTTCCATGGATGGTAACACCTCGGCGGCGCACGTATCTTATGCGTTTACCGAAGTGGCTGCCATCTACCCCATCACCCCTTCCAGCCCTATGGCAGAAGTGACCGATACTTGGTCCGCTTCCAACAAGAACATTTTCGGCGAACCTGCGAAAAACATCTTCGGCGATAATGTTAAGGTTGTTGAGATGCAGTCCGAGGCAGGTGCGGCAGGTGCCGTTCACGGCTCCCTCGCAGCAGGTGCTCTTACCACGACTTATACGGCTTCTCAAGGTCTTCTCTTGATGATCCCCAACATGTATAAGATCGCCGGTGTGCTTCTCCCCTGCGTTATTCACGTATCCGCACGTTGCGTTGCTTCCCATGCTTTGAACATCTTCGGCGACCACTCCGACGTATACGCATGCCGTCAGACCGGTTTTGCTATGCTCGCTGAGACCAATGCGCAAGAGATCATGGACCTTGGTGCCGTTGCTCATCTCGCAACCATCAAGAGCCGCGTTCCCTTCCTCAACTTCTTCGACGGTTTCCGTACCTCTCACGAGATCCAGAAGGTTGCCGCTTGGGATTACAAGGATCTTGAAGAAATGGTGGACAAGGATGCTGTTGCCGAGTTCCGTGCTCGCGCCATCAACCCCGAATTCCCCGTTCTTCGCGGTTCCGCAGAAAACGGCGATATCTTCTTCCAGCACAGAGAAGCATGCAACCCCTACTATGACGCTGTTGCAGGCATCGTAGAGGAGTACATGGATAAGGTCAATGCCAAGATCGGCACCGACTATAAGCTCTTCAACTACTACGGTGCTCCCGATGCCGATCGCGTAATCATCGCTATGGGCTCGGTTTGCGACACTGCCGAAGAGGTTATCGATTACCTCATGGCTAAGGGTGAGAAGGTTGGTTTGATCAAGGTTAGACTTTACCGTCCTTTCGTTGCCGCTAAGCTTGCTGAGGCAATTCCCGCTACCGTTAAGCAGATCGCTGTTCTTGACAGAACCAAGGAGCCCGGCGCTCTCGGCGAACCTCTCTACCTCGATGTTATTGCCGCTTTGAACGAAGTTGGCAGAACCGGTATCAACGTAACCGGCGGTAGATACGGTCTCGGTTCCAAGGATACCACTCCCGCATCCATCTTCGCTGTTTATGAGAACCTTGCATCCTCGGCTCCCAAGGCTCACTTCACCATCGGTATCGTAGACGACGTGACCGGTCTTTCTCTCGACGAGAAGCCCGCACCCGATACCCCTAGCAAGGACATGATTCAGTGCAAGTTCTGGGGTCTCGGCGGCGACGGTACCGTAGGCGCAAACAAGAACTCCATTAAGATCATCGGTGACCACACCGACAAGTATATTCAGGCATACTTCCAGTATGACTCCAAGAAGACCGGTGGTATCACCATTTCTCACCTCCGTTTCGGTGATTCCCCCATCCGTTCCACCTACTACATCAATAAGGCTGACTTCGTTGCTTGCCACAACAGCGCATATCTGACGAAGTACGATATGATCTCCGACGTGAAGCCCGGCGGCACCTTCCTTTTGGACTGCCAGTGGAGCGATGACGAGCTCGATGCTCACCTTCCCGCTTCCGTTAAGAGCTATATCGCAAAGAACGACGTGAAGTTCTACACCATCAACGCTACCAAGCTCGCTATCGACCTCGGCAACGCAAAGGTTAAGAACACCGTGCTTCAGTCTGCTTTCTTCACCCTCGCTAAGGTTCTTCCCATCGAGGATGCAATCGGCTACATGAAGTATATGGCAACCAAGTCCTACCTCAAGAAGGGCCAGGATATCGTTGACCTCAACCACAAGGCAATCGATGCCGGTAAGGATGCTTTGCACCTCGTTGCTGTTCCTGCCGCATGGGCAAACGCAGGCGAGACTGCTCCTGCCGCTAAGGTTACCGGTAAGAGAGAAGATCTCGTTGACTTCGTAAATGAGGTTGTTAATCCCGTTGTTGCCATGAAGGGTGATTCTCTTAAGGTTTCCGCATTCTCCAAGTACGTTGACGGTACCTTCCCGCAGGGTGCTGCCGCATACGAGAAGCGCGGCGTTGCTGTTCAGGTTCCTACTTGGATTCCCGAAAACTGCATCCAGTGTAACAACTGTGCATTCGTATGTCCTCACGCTACCATCCGTCCCTTCGCTATGACCGAAGAGGAGGCTGCAAACGCTCCCGCATCCACCAAGTTCTGCGAGAAGCCCGTTCTTAAGACCAACTATAAGTTCACCATGGCAGTTTCTCCCCTTGACTGTATGGGTTGTACGCTCTGCGTAAAGGCTTGCCCTGTTACTACCAAGAACAAGGACAACCCCGAGAAGTGGGCAATCAAGATGGTTCCTCAGGCAGAAGAGGCAGCTCAGCAAGAGGCATTCGACTATGCTGTTGCTAATGTTTCCGAGAAGCCCGAGCTTATCAACGCTACCATCAAGGGCAGCCAGTTCAAGCAGCCCCTCCTCGAATTCTCCGGCTCTTGCGCAGGCTGTGCCGAGACTTCTTATGCACGTCTTATCACCCAACTCTTCGGTGAGAGAATGTATATCTCCAACGCTACGGGCTGTTCCTCCATTTGGGGCGGTTCCGCACCTTCCACTCCCTACACCGTAAACAACATGACCGGCCGCGGTCCTGCATGGGCTAACTCCCTCTTCGAGGATAACGCTGAGCACGGTCTCGGTATGGCGATCGGTCAGAAGACCATTCGCGACCGCTTGATCAAGATGGTTGAAGAAATGGCAGCTTCTGATAAGGCTTCCGCTGAGTTCAAGGCAGCCGCTGAGGCTTATCTTGCATCTAAGAATGACGGTGCCGCTAACGAAAAGGCTACCAAGCTTCTCGTTGCAGAGCTTGAAAAGGCAGCTGCTGAAGGTTGCCCCACTGCTCCCGCTATCCTTGCTGAGAAGCAGTACCTCTCCAAGAAGTCCGTTTGGATCTTCGGTGGTGACGGTTGGGCATACGATATCGGCTTCGGCGGTCTCGATCATGTCATCGCTTCGGGCGAGGATGTAAACATCATGGTATTTGATACCGAGGTTTACTCCAACACCGGCGGTCAGGCTTCCAAGGCTTCCAACATCGGTCAGGTTGCACAGTTCGCTGCTGCAGGTAAGGCAATCGGCAAGAAGGATCTTGCACAGATCGCTATGTCCTACGGTTATGTATATGTTGCACAGATCGCTATGGGTGCTGATATGAATCAGACGCTCAAGGCTTTGACCGAGGCTGAAGCTTACCACGGTCCTTCCCTCATCATCGGCTACGCTCCTTGCGAAATGCACTCCATCAAGGGCGGCATGGCTAACTGCCAGGCAGAGATGAAGAAGGCTGTTGAGGCAGGTTACTGGCAGATGTTCCGCTTCAACCCCGCTAAGAAGGCTCAGGGTGAGAATCCCTTCTCCCTTGACTCCAAGGAGCCTACCGCTTCTTATCAGGACTTCATCAAGAGCGAAGCACGTTATGCCCGCCTTGCTCAGGCATTCCCCGAGAGAGCAGCAGTTCTCTTCGAGAAGGCTGAAGCAAACGCTAAGGCTAAGTACGAGCGTCTTGTGAAGCTTGGCGAGTTCTACAAGTAATTCATAAAAATGGGCTGTCTCATTAGAGACAGCCTGTTTTTTTATATGCAATTAAATGAGTCATACATGGTAATTCGCAAAATAGTACGGCTATAAATACAAAGAATGATTTACTTTTTCTTATAAATTTCACGGAAGGAATCGATTGCCGCTTTGAAATCGTCGATGGCACCCGTGATAACTGCGGGATCGGTCATATCGATTTCGGCAAGCTTCAGGCTTTCTAAGGGAGAAAGAGAATCTCCTGCCGAGAGAAAGCGCAGATACTTTTCGGTATAAGCAGAGCCTTCCTCTTCAATCCGCTTGACGATCGCGGATGCCGCCGAGATACAGGTTGCGTATTTGTAAACGTAGAAGCTTCTGTAAAAATGCGGAATGCGAGTCCATTCAAGATCAATCTCGCGGTCACAAACGACGTTTTTGCCGAAATAACGGCAAACAAGGCGACGATAGTCCTTTGAGATGGTGTCGGCGGTCAGAGGCTCTCCACGGTCGGATTTTTCGTGCATCTTCTTTTCAAATTCCGCAAACATCGTTTGGCGGAAGAGGGTACCCTTGTAAGTCTCCATCAGATGGTTCAGGATATAGAGTTTTTCCTCGTCGCTCGTGCTTTCGCGGAGCTTTTTGTGCGAAAGCAAAAGTTCATTGACGGTGGAGGCGACCTCCGCAACAAAAATGGTGTAGGAAGCATTGTGCGGCTCGTTGTTCTTGACCGAAAAATAGGTGTGCATCGAATGCCCTGCTTCATGCGCCAAGGTTGAAATGTCATCGAATGTTTCGGTGTAGTTGAGCAGAATATAAGGCTCGGTGTCGGGTGTGCCGGAGCTGAAAGCACCGCCTCTTTTGCCTTTGGTGGGGTAAACGTCCACCCAACCTTTTTCGCAAAGACCTTTTCGCAATGTGCTCGCATATTCCTCGCCAAAGATCGCTACGGTGTCGAGAACCTCTTTTACCGCCTCATCATAAGGATAGGTGCGGTTCAGTTCGCCGACCAAAGGCGCATAGATATCGTATAAATGCAGTTTTTTGAGCCCTAACACCTCACGTTTGAGGTCATAATAATCATAAAGAATGGGAAGGGCTTTATGCACCGAACGGATCAGCGTTTCATAAATGGCGGGCGTAACCTCATCCCGATAGGTAGAAGCCGTCAAAGAATTCTTATATCCGCGCATTTTGGCGAGAGTGCCTTTTTCTCTTACCATGGCGTCATAAAGCGTTGCAAATGTGTTTGCGAACTGTCCGTAGGTTTTATATAAGGTGCGGAACGCCGATTGACGGACACGGCGGTCGGAGCTTTGCATATAGGTGATGTAAGAAGCGTCGGTCAGCTCCACGTATTTACCGTCTTCGGTGCGGACTTTGCCGTGGCGTAAATCGGAATTGGCAAGGATGCTTCTGACCGTATCGTGGGTACCGAAGCAGTCATCAAGCTTGGAGATGAGTGCCTCATTTTCATCCGAGAGAACATGTGCTTTGCGGCGCATGACCTTTTCAATGATACGGCGATAGCTTTCGAGCTCGGGGCATGCGGCGAAAAAAACGTCAAGCGTTTCCTTTTCAAGGCGCAACAAATACGGTGCTAAGAACCAAGATGCGCTTCCCGCTTTTGCCGCGAGACTTCTGACGCGGGACGTGAGGGCTTGATATTCGTTTTTAGAGGTGTCGAGAGAAAAGTTCAGCGAAGCATAGCTCCAGAGTTTATCAATGATTCTGCCGATCTCAATATCGTCGGTGATGGCGCGGTAAAGAGAGGCGCCGTCTTTCAGCATGGTTTTTTCGTGCTTGGGATAGCTTTTGATGGCGGCTTCCGCTTTCTTAAAGTCCGATTCAAAGGCTGTCATATCGGCATAAATGGCGGATAAATCCCAACAATAGCGTTTGTCTATTTCGTTTCTGTTTTTCATAGCACTCCCCTTTCTTTCACTATTATTTATTATAAAGCATTTTGAGGCAAAGTCAAGCAGTGAAAAAGAAAAACTTGACATTCCTATAGGAAAATGATATCATAATAAAAAAGACGCAAGCACCGAAAAGGAGGGAGAGACATTTGACAAATATGCGGCCTACGTTTGAAAACGTGAAATATATTATTTTTCGCATTTTCCGTATCATCGGATATTATTTTTTGCTCATGGTTTTTGTTGCTTTTTCGGAAAGCGTGCTTAAAAGAAGCATGTATACCGCCTTGGGCTTTCCTTTGGGACCGATTTTTTGCACCGTCTTTGAACTTTTGTTTTTTGTGGTCGCGCTTTATACGCTTACCCGAACCTTCGCGCTTCACGATACCGTGTGTTTGGTTAAATACGATCAAAAAAGAGGACTTCTTTCCTTCCTTTACCGATGGGAGTTTTGGTTCTTCTTGTCAGGGATCTTGGTAGCGATGTTCCTTGTGCCGTTTAGCCCTGCTCCCGTTCGGCTCATTCTCAAGGATAAAGCTTCTTCGCCACTCGGTTCGCTGCTTTTTGCTTTGATTTTGCTTCCTTTCTTTTTTCTGTCGCATCTTTCGGCGGAAAAACGCCGTCGGTCTGTAAAAAAGTTTGCGAAAGAGCAGGGAAGCGGCGGAGCTTTGATTTCAAAACTCCTCTTTTTAACGTTTCTCTTTTTCGCGGCGTGTGTGATGGTTCCGTTTATATTTGCCATGTTCTTAACCGGCTTCACACTTTTGGCAAGCGGCGGAGCAAAAGCAATTTTGGCTGTTTTCGCGATCCTTCTTTTGATTATTTTGCCGCTTTACATACGCGCTTGGCGCAAACGCCGTAAATTTCTTTCTTCTCTCAAGGAATTGGTCGAAAAAAAGGGATATAGTCTTTCTGCCATTCGGTTCCCTTTTCTCTCGCTGTTTAAAAATGTCAAGGGTGTGTCTTTTACGGTGGAAGCAAACGGAAAGAAATATGCGTGTAAGTTATACAGCAGTGTCAATCGCAACAATGCCGTTATACTCAGCGGTGAGGGATGCGGTGTGCGCAAATTTTCTTTTTATTTTATGAAAAGTCATTTCAGTATATTGGGCGCGCATGTTTTTTCGGCGGAACTGTTTGCTCTTTCTTTCCATTTTAATTATGATTTTGAAGCAGAAGGGCAGAAAGTGTTGATCTTCACCAATGTACCGAGGCGAATGCTTTATGCCGAAGGCGACCGTGTTTCGCTTTTGGATAACGGAGACTTGGTAGATGGCTATAAGATTTTCAGCGGTTCGGCTTTTCTTGCCGGGCTTGAGAGGGATACCTTAGAAAGAAGAATGAACGAATAACCGCATGGATAAGTTTGGGGCTGTCTTTAGAGACAGCCCCTGTGTTTTAGAGATAATAAGCCGCTGCGGCAAGCCTTTGTGCCGCGGTTCGTAAGGATTCAATCAGCCCGTATTCCTCGGAAGAATGGTATCTTTCGCCTTCGGTGCCCAGAGAGTCAAGGCAGGGAATGCCTGCTTCTGTGATGTCTGCCGCATCCGATCCGCCGGGACGTTTGTGGCTTTCAAGGCGGGGAAGCCCCGCTTTTTCAAAGGCGATGTTGAGATTTTCGTAAAGCGAAAGATTTCTATCGCAAAGCTCCATCATGATCCTTCCGCGCTCAGGACGGACAAAGGTTGTCGTGCACCCCTTAACGTATACCGTTTCGGCAATGCGCTTGGCGTGTTCGTCCATCTCGGCACGTTGTTTGAGCGTAGCGTAGCGTACGTCCGCTTTGAATATGCAGGTGTCGGGTACGGTGTTGCTGACGGCACCCGCTTGAATGACGGAACAGCAACAAGTCAACCCGTCGTTATCTTTGATTTTTTCGAGCTCAATGATCTTATGCGCCGCTTCCAAAAGAGCGTTTGAACCCGCTTCGGCGCAAAAAGATGCGTGCGCCGCCACGCCTTTTACGGTGAAGGTATAGGTAGCAATGCCTTTACGCGCAACGCAAACACTGCCCGCTACGTGAGGTTCGAGATTGAGAAAGGCAATGGCATCTTTGGATTTTTCAATCATATAACGAATGGTGCGGCGTTCGCTCGGACGGCTTCCCATCTCTTCATCGGATTGCAGAAGCAAGCGAACGGGACGGCTTTGAAAGGATGCCTTATCCAAAGCATCCATCGCTAACATTGCGGCAACAACACCGCCTTTGCAGTCTGTCACCCCGGGGCCGTGTATTTTATCTCCCACGATCTTGGTGGGAGGATATCCGAAAAGCCCTAACGCATGCACGGTATCTAAATGCCCCGAAAAACAAATGGGTGCGCCCGACGCATTCGGATTCAGTGTAATGCATGCCGCATTGCCGGCGGTCGGATCTCTCCATATATCCACGTCCCAGCCGCGCTCTTTGGCTATATGAGTGAGATAGTCACAGCATGCGTCGATGCCTTCTTTGTGTGTCGTCGGGCTTTCAATGTCGCACACATCCTTCCAAACCGAAAGGTAGTAGGGGAAGAGCGTGTCAATATTCTCAAAAATATTTTTTAATGTGCTATCCATGGCAGACTCCGTTCATGATTTTATTCAGGCATGGCAACTACCGACATCTGTTTCGCGCATGGCAGGTGTGGTTTTTCTAAAAGAAAACGCACTTCGTACGAAGTGCGTTTGTTATGGAGCTGCTACCCGGATTTGAACCGGGGACCTCATCCTTACCAAGGATGTGCTCTACCAACTGAGCCATAGCAGCGTTCCGTCAACACGAAGAATTATAGCAGATAAAAACGGTTTTGTCAATAGAAAAAACGAAAAAAAACGCCTTTTTTCAAATTATTTTTTGCAAATCGGGTACACTATCATCAGCGCAGATCCTATTTTGAAAAAAGGAAGTATAGATCGTGTCTGAAAATACCAATCAAACTCAAAACGCGAAAAATGATAAAAACGCAAACAACTGCAAAAACAGCACGCAAACGAAAAACGATCCCATCAAGACCGTTGTAGAACGTGAGATCATGCCTGCCGGCACCCCTTGGTCGGGTAAAAGTGCCGATGGCGACGTGAAGGATCCCCCGGTTCCCAACCGCGCGCATACAGAGATGAAAGGTGCCGATAAGGTTCCCTAATACTTTGGGGCTGTCTTTAGAGACAGCCCCTGCTTTTTAAAGCGTAACGACTTTTGCGCCGAGAAGCGCGGCATCTTCTTCGTCATGCGTTACCGCAAGAACGGTTTTGCCGTTTGTATGCTTACGTATAACGGCGGCAACCTTCGCTTTGGTGTCGCCGTCAAGCCCTTTTAAAGCCTCGTCTAAGAGCAAAAGCGGTGCGTCCGAAAGAAGGGCGCGCGCGATAGCGACTCTTCGCTGCATGCCGCCCGAAAGAGCAGAGACGGGTTTCTCCAAATGTTCTTCCAGCCCAAGCTCGCAAAGAATGGCTTGCGCTTCCACCAAAGAAGCACCTCGTCTGCCGAGCATGGCGTTTTCTGCGGCAGGCAAGCGTTCGGTGAGACGGTCTTCTTGAAAGACCATCGCAACCTTGCCCTCATTGCCCGAAACTTTGCCGCTGTCTGCCTTTTCGAGTTTGGCAAGAATGCGCAAAAGGGTGGTTTTGCCACCGCCCGACGGCGCCATCAGGCAGGTGATCTTATTGGCTTCAAAAACGGTGTTCAGATCTTTTAAAACTTGGTTTTCTCCAAAGCTTTTGTTTACATGCTCTAAAGTGATGGGCAAGGCTTGATGCTTTGCCTCTGCTGCCACTCGGCGTGTGTGTCGCGGTAAACGTTCCAAAGCATCAAACGCCAAGCGCACAAGCAGGCAAAAGAGCTTTTCGAAAAGAATGCTAAAAAAGACGATCAAGACCGTGTAGGTGTAAAGATCTACCGTTTCAAGCCAAAGCTTAGCATAATAGATGAGATTTCCCATGGAATCCGAGGGCATGGTGATGATCTCGGCGGCAACTCCCGATTTCCAAGCAAGGCCTGCGGAAAGCGCACAAGCGGAAAGCACATAAGGGCGCATATGGGGCAGGTATACCGTCAAAAGACGCCTCGGAAAGGAGACTTCGAAAAGCTCTGTCATCTCTTTACGGTCCTTCGGCGTGCTTTTGATTGCCGAGAGAATACCGGTATATACGGTGGGCAAAACGATGAGAAAAGCAATAAAAGCGGAGAGAGAAGAGGCGGAAAACCATACATAAGCCAGCACGATAAAGGACGCCACGGGTACCGACTTTACGGTTACCATATAGGGCGAAAGCAGAATTTCGATCAAGCGGCTCTTCCCGGCAAAAACGGCAAGAAGCGTACCGCAACCGAGTGCCGCCAAAAAGCCCAGCGTAATGCGGGAGACGGTGAGAAAGACTGCCGAAAAAAAGCCTTCTGTTTGCCATACGGTAAAAAGCCGAAGGAATACTTGAACGGGCGTCACCAGGATGAGGTCCTCTCCAATGACCATGGCAAGTGCCTGCCAGAGGCAAAGTGCCAAAAGCGCGGCGGCAAGCTTTGCCTCAAAGAGGCGATGCCGTTTCAAAAAGGAGATCATTTTTGACTGATATAGTAGAAGCCGTCATCGGGCTTCTTACCGCCGAAATGAGCAGGTGCCGTGTCAAAAAGCAGATCAAGGTAAGTTTTTACGGCATTTTTCATGTTCTCACCGCCGATATAGGCAAGGTTGCAAGAGGGAATTGCCTTTTGTACCATGGCGATGGGGGCGGGAACCAGCTCAAACTCACCGACATAAGCCGCGGTTTCGGCAGGATTTGTGTTGGCGTATTGGATGGATGCCTCGTATTCGGTCAAAAAGGCATCTACCACGTCGGCATGTTCGTTCAAAAATGCTTTACTGCAGATAAGAACACCCGTGATATACGAGGTGTTGTTTGCAAGAGCTTTCCACTCGTTGTTGAGATTCAAAGCCTCGCGCGCCCCTTCTACGTTGCTCAAAAGAACGGTAGCATTGGGTTGAGGGGAGAGGATGATTGCATCCGGTGTCTGTTTCAGCGTGGGGGCAAGCGTATCCGGTGCGATCCATTCCATGGTAATATCGGTGGCGGGGTTCATTCCGTTTACCGTCAGAAAATAATTGAATACGATCTCGGGAATCTGGCCTTTGGCCGATTTGGGCGCATAGACGGTTTTGCCTTTTAAATCGGCAAAAGATTGGATGCTCTCACCCTTTTCGATGATGCTTACAACCCCGAGAGTGTTCACGGCGATGAGCGAAATGTCACCGTTTAACTTGTTATAAAGAATGGATGCCGTATTGAGGGGGACTGCGGCAATGTCGATCTCGCCTTGCAGAAATTTGGTTTGCATTTCATCGGCACTTGCAACCTTGGTGAAGCTGTAATCGTTGGTGGTTGTGCCGCTTTGATCGTCTTTTAAAAGCTTTGCCATACCGATGGCGGTCGGACCGGTCATGCCGCCCAAACGTACGGTGCCTTCGAATTTGTCCTCTTTTTTATCGCCGCACGCCGTTAAAGCCAGTGTCAACAGCACAAAAACGAGCAAGAGAGAGATGAGTTTTTTCATAATATTTTCCTTTCAAATAAAAAGCCTCTCACAGAGAGAGGCTCTGTTTTTCGGATATAGTATAACCCATATCGCGAAAAAAGTATGTTGCAATTGCAACGAATTATTGCAAAAGACGGAAGGAACTGCGGAAAAAATCAAGAATGCCTTCTTTTTTCATTTTGGAGAGTTCACGAGAAAGGGCACTGCGGTTTACACCAAGGTAAACCGCAAGTGAAGTACGGTCGAACGGGATGCGGAAGGTGCGGCTTTTGGTACGGTGCTCCCATTGCGTAAAAAAGGTAATCAAACGCTCACGGATGGAGCTTTTGGAAAGAATTTGGATGCGGTCGTTTTGCGATAGGGCACGTGCGGCAAGAAGAGAAGTAAAGCGTTCGCATAAAAGCGAGGCAGTCCTTTCGCGAGAAGTATCAAAAAGCGCATCTTTCAATGCCTTGGCGGAAAGCCAAAGCACATCCGTATCCTCTGCCGCAAGTACATAAACAGGGCTTTCAGCCGTGGCAAAGTAGGCAAGGGATTCTCCGAAACTATCCCCTTTGCCGACATTTGCCATCATCATGCGCTCGCCGTCGATGTCATCGGTATATACCTGTACCGCCCCCGCTGTTACCGCGCCGAATCTTAGAAAGGGTTCTCCCATCCGAATGAGGTATTCTCCCTTGTGATAGTGTTTTTCGGATGCCTCCAAAAAGGAGCAGGCGAAAGAAAAATCTTCGTCATCCAGTGCGAAAAAAAGCGGATGTTGTTTGAGTATCTCTAAATGATTAATCATATCTTTTTGTAAATAAATGTTTACTTAATCGGCTCAAAATCTTCTGCACCGTGTTTGCAGGTCGGACAAATAAAATCGGGGGGCAGTGTTTCTCCCTCATAAACATAACCGCATATTTTGCAAACATAGCCTTTCTTTTCCGTGGGGGTGGGACGGGGCTTGACGTGCGCGAAATAATAGGCATAGGTCATGGGAGCATCGTTCGTTAAAACACGCATATCGGTGGGACGGGCGATAAACATGATATGGGTATCAAGGTCCACCGTTTGCTCCACTTCGGCAGAAATGACGGCACCGGAATAGGTGCTGTCGTAAAGAATGCCGTTTTCTGTGCGAGAAAAGCCTAAGGTGCTTGAGAATTTATCCGCAGTCAAACCGCTTGTCAATCCAAAACGCTCGAAAAAGGAAAAAGGTGTGCTCTCGGACAGAACGGAAAGGTTAAAAACGCCGGTTTTGGAGAGCATCATAGTCGTGAGATTTTCTTTGTTGACGGTGATGGAAATGCGCAAGGGGGTAGAGGTCACTTGCATGCCGGTGTTGATGATGCAGGCGTTGTCTTTGTCTCCGTTTTTGACAGAGAGCAGAAAAAGACCGTATGAGAAACGGTGAAGAGCTTTGGTATCCATATCTTTTTTCCTTTCTTTTTTTTCATTATAGCAAATTGAGCAACACAGCGCAAGGGTTTTCAAGAAAAAAAGTAAGGACTGCCGCAAAATTTATGAGGCAGTCCTCGCGGTTATTCCGGCTTCGACGCATCTGCCTTTTTTTGCCCTCTGGGGCGGCGGTGGCGGCGCGCGCGGCGGAATTCTTTTTCATTTTCTAATTTTTCACGGTATTTTTTGAGCCTTTCCTCATCTGCGCGAAAGAGGATGAGGTGGGCACGCAAAGTTTCGTTGATGTTGCGTTTGATGGAAAGCTGTTGCATCATTTCGCCGTGTTCTTCGCAGGTGTAAAGGGTTAAGTATTTTTGCCCTTTGGAGTGAAGAGTGGGCTCTTTTTGGGAGAGCTGTTTTTGGCACATAGGGCAAACGGGCGCTTTAAACTCGGTCAGCGCGAGAATTTTCTCCACCGAGGCAAAGCCTTTTTCGCCCGAATCGGCATCGCCGAGACAGAGGCTTTCAAGATATTCGCCGGACGCGTTATCGGCGGCTTTTATACCATCCGCGATATGGAGCTTTTGTGCCACGAGGGCGGTAAAATAGGCATCGTTGAGCGCATCATGCGCGGGAAGTGTCATTTCAATACCGAAATGCTCCATGGCGTATTCTAACGATCTTTGCCGCTTTTCGCCATCGGTTTCACGGTTGAACATGGGTTGCATATCATAATAGCGTGACATGAAGGGAGCTTCTAATTTGTTGGCGCGCAAATTGTCGTAAAGCATGGGAATATCGTCGGGACCCCAGGTGAGGAACACCGAGTCGTCGCCGCAAAAGCGATGAAAGGATTCCATTGCCTCGGCAAGCGGAACACCGTGGTCCAACTGCGCTTGGTCAATACCCGTTAAACGCATCACATGGCGGTGGATCTTTTTATAAAAGCGTGGCTTAACGGTGATGCGGTAACTGCCTATAATATCCAACTCTTCCGAGAGCTTGACCGCGCCGATCTGAATGACTTCGCCGCGCAAGCGGATCGAGAGTGCTTTTTGCGTGGCAAGTGCCTTTTCATGATAGGTTTGATTCCATTCTAAGTCGAGAACAATGTATTGCATGCCATTTATCGCACCGAAGCGTGCGCCTTTCCCTTGGTTCATAGTCAACAGAACTATTATATCAAAAAAGAAGATGCTTGTCAATCTTAAAACAGTATTTTACAAAAAAATGCCAAAAGCATTTTGCCTTGACAAAGCGATTCTCTTGGTTTATAATGAAGGAAAGGCTGTTTTAAGAGTAGCCCTTATAAAAGAAAAAGGTAAGGTGATCTGATGCTCGATTTTATATATTACGCACCCACCAAGGTGTTTTTTGGCAAAAACAAGGCGAAAGAGGTCGGTTCCATTCTTTCGGAATACGGCATTCATAAAGTGTTGATGCTTTACGGCAAAGGCAGTATCAAACGGTCGGGGCTTTACGATACGGTGCTCTCTTCGCTCCGAGAAAGCGGCATCCTGTTTGCCGAAATGGGGGGAGTAGAGCCCAATCCCAAAGCTTCCTTCGTCAGAGAAGCGGCGGCACTTGCCAAGAGGGAAAAAGCAGAGTTGATCCTTGCCGTTGGCGGAGGCAGTGTGATCGATGCCGCCAAATATACCGCCATTGCCGCTAAGGACGAGGGCGATATTTTGGATTTTCCCATGGGAAGGCGGCAGGTTTCGGACGCGCTTCCCGTCGGCACGATATTGACGCATGCCGCGGCAGGCAGTGAAATGAGCTCATCCGCGGTTCTCAGCGATCTTGACACCAAAATGAAACGCGGTATCCGCGGTGATTTTAACCGTCCTCTCTTTTCTATTCTTGATCCGACGCTGACCTATTCCGTAGATCCTTATCAAACGGCTTGCGGCATTGTGGATATGATGATGCATACTTTGGAACGCTATTTCATTCCCGCACCCCCCACCCCTTTGACGGATTCCCTCGCCGAGGCACTCCTTCGCTCCATTGTAGAGGCGGGCAAAACGGTGATGCGCGACGCTGAAAATTATGAAGCGCGCGCTACCCTTATGTGGGCATCCAGTCTTGCTCACAATGACTTAACGGGTTCGGGCAGAGGCAATTCGCTTGCCGTACATCAGTTGGAGCATGCGTTAAGCGGTGCATACGATTCTGTTTCTCACGGCGCGGGGCTTGCCGTTCTTTTCCCGGCTTGGATGCGCTATACCTACCTTCGTTCTCCTTCACGCTTTGCGTCTTTGGCACGCGGTGTGTTCGGTGTTTCGGAAAAAGAGGATGAGCGTGCCGCCCTTCTCGGTATTGAAGAGATGGAAAAATATTTTTCCTTCCTTGGTATGCCGCTTCGCTTAAGAGAATTCGGTATTGTGAAGGATGCCATTCCCATGCTGGCGGATCTTTGCACTTTTGGCAAAACGCGCGTGATTCCCGGTGTGATACCGTTGGATTATGATGCGGTCAAGGATATTTTTGAGCTTGCTTATTAAAAACGATTCATAGAAAAAGAGCAAACATACAAGATTTTTATTTTCTTGCGTGTTTGCTCTTTTCTGTTTGGATAAGGGTTCTAAAGCAGACTTTCTTTTCATAGGATATAGCGTGTCCTACGAAAGAAACGGAAATCAATAATTTCTCTTGATCTCTGCAAGGCATTCGGCGCAAATGCGCTTGCCCTTGTATTCGGTGACCATGGTCTCGCTGCCGCAGAAGAGGCAGGAAGGCTCGAATTTGCGGAGAATGATGCGATCGTCTTCCGCGTAAAATTCAATTTCGTCTCCGTTGTTGATGTTCATTTTGGTGCGCATTTCTTTGGGGAGCACGAGTCTGCCCATTTCGTCGATTTTGCGAACGATGCCGGTGTCTTTCATAAGAGGATTCCTCCATTGTTTATTGTCAAGCGTTTTCGCTTTTAGTGGCAAGCAGTATTGTAGCATGTCAAAGTGCTTTTTGTCAAGAGCAGATAAAAAAGAATTTGTAAACATTTTGACATAATATGTCAGTGTCCGATGAAAAACAAGGAAAAAGTTTGATAAGAAAGGCAAAGTTGTAAAAATGAAAGAGGACAAGGTTTTTTCCTATTTGCATCCTTTTGTGCGCGAAGAGGCGGAGCGTTCTTTCCGTTTACATAAAAAAGAGGGAGAAAGCCTCTCGGAGATTCGCTTGCGGCTTGGACATGCGGCGTCATTGACTTTTTTTGGAAGGGGAAAAACGCGAAATGTGCCGCTTTCCGTTTCGCTTTCGGAAAAAGAGCTTCGCGAGGTTTTTTCGCGGGCGTGCGGCGGATCGCTCTATGCATTTGAAGAAAATTTGAAGGAAGGATTTCTGACGATAGAGGGCGGTGTCCGTGTGGGTGTTGGGGGAAGAGTGTTGACGAAAGAAGGAAAGGTGTATTCTTTGGCGTCGGTTTCTTCTTTGGTTTTCCGTATTCCGCACGATGTACCGCACGCCGCGGATGCGTTGACTGCTTCTTTTCTTTCTGCCCCGCGCGGTATATTGCTGTTTTCGCCGCCCGGGGCGGGGAAAACCACCATGCTTCGCGCCTTTGCGGGAAAAACGGCGCAAGGGAAGACGGCGTTGCGCGTTTGTGTCGTTGACAGCCGCGGAGAGCTCTCCTCTTTTCCATCCGATGCGTTGGTGGATGTTTTAACGGGATATCCCAAGCACGTGGGGGCAGAGATCGCCGTGCGTACCCTTTCTCCCGAGCTCATCGTGATGGACGAGGTGGGGGCGGAAGATGTACGAACGCTTTTGTCGATTGCCGCATGCGGTGTGCCGCTTGTGGCGTCGGTGCATGCCATGAGTGCGCAAGAGGTGTGCCGCGGCAGTGTGGGGGAGTTAGTCAAGAAAGGTGTTTTTTCTTCGCTTTGGGACGTAAAAGCGGACAAGGAGGCGGTTGTGTGAAACTCTTTGGTACTTTTCTTTTGCTTTGTGCGATCGGAGGCACGGTTGCTTGCTTGTGCGCAAGGGAGCGAAAAAAAGAAAAAGAACTTTTGGCTCTTGCTTCGCTTTTGGAAAGCGTGAAAAACGGAATGCTCCACGCGCGGCTGCCGTTAGGGGAGATCTACGCCGCTGTGCGGGATCCGACACTTGCCGAAAACGGTTTTTTGGAGGTGCTTTGCCGCGAAGGGCTTTGGAGTGCGCTTTCGAGTGAACTTTTGTGTATCCCGCGGGAAGAAATATCCTTTCTCTTCGTTTATGCCGAATCACTCGGAAAGCGGTTCGCCGAGCAAGAGATTATAGAAACACAAAAGGCGATTGAGGCACTTTCGCGCCTTCTTGATTTGCACCGAACGGAAGGAGCTAAAAAACATAAGCTGCAAAAAACACTCGTTGTGACGGGCGGCGGGATGTTTCTTTTGCTGTTGCTATAAGGACGAATGACAGAAAGGAAGGTCAAGAAAATGGATATCTCCTTGCTTTTTCGAGTGGCGGGAATGGGACTTTTGGTTGCCATCACCTGCCAGATCTTATCAAAATCCGGCAGAGACGAGCAGGCACTTTTGGTGACACTGACGGGGATGGTGCTGGTGTTTGTGATGCTCGTTGGCGAGATCGGCTCGCTGCTTGAGACGCTTCGTACGGTGTTCGGGCTATGAGTGTTTATGAAGGGTGCGCCTTCGCGCTTCTGGGGGCTGTTCTTTTTTTCGTTCTGAAAGAGGCAAGGAGCGCGCTGTCTCCGCTTTTGCCTGTATTGGGTGGGATTGCTCTGTTTCTTTCCGCTTTTTTAAAACTTGCCGAGAGCGAAGTTTTTGAATTTTTCGGGAAATACGGGCTTGGGGATACAACGGTCAAAACCGTCTTTAAGGTTTTGTTTGTAGGCTTTTTGACCGAAATCAGTTCAGATATTTGTGAAGAGCTTGGCGCGGGCACGCTTTCCCGCCGTCTGTGCTTTTTCGGAAATGTAGAGATCTTTTTGATTACATGGCCCATTCTTTCGGAGATTCTTGAAAGCTCTATGGAGATGCTCTCATGAAGCGCGCGGCGGCAGTTATCCTCGCTCTTTTCCTTTTTGCGCTTTTTCCGATTTATGCCGAGGGAGGGGAAGAGAAGGGTGAGACAGAGAATCTTTGGAGAGAGTTTTTAGCGGTTTTGCCCGATGCCGCCGAGGTGCATGTTTCCGAAACACCCGAGCAGATGGGGCAAGCGGTCGGTTTTGCGCGGCTTTTTGAGATGCTTGCCGACGCTTTTACGGGAGAACTGAAAAAGGAAAAATCCCCTCTCTTTTCTATTTTGGGAATTGCTTTGGCGTTCGGTGCGTTGGCACTCGCCGTTGGCGGTTTCGGAAAGAGCAAATGTGGAAAGCTTTTGTGGGAAGCACTTCCGTCTTTACTTCTTTTCCGTATTTTGTTTCCCGTAGCGGAACGCGTATTTGTTTCGCTTGCCGAGCTTGGCGGTTTTTCCCTTGCGGCGTCGGGAATATACGCCGCGCTGTTTTCAGCGGCGGGTGCACCGTCAAGTGCCGCGGCGGCGGGCGGGGGATTTGCTGTTTTCAGCGGCATTTTGAACGGGATGCTTTCGGGACTCTTGCTCCCCGTTTTGAAAATTCTTTTTGTGCTCGCCGTCCTTTCTTCCTTCGGTTCGGTCAAAGCGGTCGGACAGATCGGCAAGCGAATATCTACCGCGTATTTATGGATTTTATCCTTGGCATCGGTGCTTTTTACCGCTTCCTTGGCACTTGAAAGCGGCATTGCCGCCTCGGCGGATTCGGTTGCCGTTCGCACCGTTAAATTTGCGGTGGGAAGCTCCATCCCCGTGGTGGGCGGAACGGTATCGGGTGCGCTCGGCGCACTCGGGGCTTCTCTTTCTTTGTTAAAAAGCGGTTTCGGCGCGACATCCCTGGTGGTACTTGCGGCACTTATTTTGCCTGTTTTTGCGGAGCTTTTGCTTTACCGTTTCACACTCTCTTTGGCATCTTTTTTTTCGGAAAGCCTTGAAAATGTCACGGTGGGTGCCGTGTTTGACCGCTATAAAAACATTTTTGATTTGATGCTTGCGGCAGTGTCGATCGTTTCTTTGGTGTTCTTAATCTTGATCGGTATTTTGTCAAAAGGCATTGCCTTACCCATTTGAAAGGAGTTTTTCATGGCGTATTTATCCTCGCTTTTGGTTTTGGCAGTGTTTCTTTCCTTTATGAGTTTGCTCTCCCCGATGAAAGAAAGCGTCAGGCGCGCGTGCCTTTCCGCCTTTTCGGTTATTTTCCTTTTGGCACTGATTCCAAAGGACATGGATTTTTCTTTTAAGGATTTGCTCTCCGTTTCCGATCATGAGAGATACGAGAGCGCACCTGTATATTGGGAA
The DNA here is from genome assembly GCA_045580085.1 of Eubacteriales bacterium. Classification (GTDB taxonomy): domain Bacteria; phylum Bacillota; class Clostridia; order Oscillospirales; family CAG-272; genus UBA1740. The sequence goes on along the minus strand of JAZNND010000054.1, from coordinate 17,158 downwards.
ACATGGAAAGAAGGCGTGGAAGAAGGGCTTTTGAGGGATCTTGTTTCGGCTTTTTCGCTGGATGAATCAGATATTTCGTTAGAAAGCCGTCTTGCGCAGAATGAAAATACTGTCACGGTGGACTATCTGTCGATCACTTTGACGGGAAGCAATATATATGCCGATGCTCCCGGAATCGCCCGATATATTCAAAAGCATTACGGTTGCCTGTCGGAAATACACATCAAAAAAGAGTAAGAACACATCTTGGGCTCTTTCTCAAAAAATATAGAAAGAAAGGAACGGTCAAAAAGGTGGAAAAGCTTAAGGCATTGTGGAAAAATCTCGGAAAGAACCGTTGGCTCTTTTTAGTCGGCGCGCTTGGCGCAATCCTTCTTTTGCTTGCTCCCATGCTGACGGAAAAAGAGGAAAGCGTTCCGCAAACGCCCGATGCAGAGGTCTATCGAAAGGCGTTAACCGAAGAACTGGAGCTGCTTTGCGAAGGTGTTGTGGGGGCGGGCGATTGCCGCGTTTTCCTGACGCTTGAGAGTGGCGCGCGTGCTCTTTATGAAAAGAATCAAAGCTCTTCGGGCGAGAGTGTTGCCTCCGCGGGCGGAGACGCACTTTTGGTCGGATATCAAATGCCGCGTGTGACAGGTGTTGCCGTGGTTGCGGAAGGGGGGAACTTGGAAAGCGTTCGATATGAGATTGCTTCTTTGCTTTCGGCATCTTTGGGGATCTCCACAGCTCGCATTCATATTGCTTCATCCCATTAGTTCTAAAGTGAAAAACAGAGACATAGAATAAAGTGTCAAAACAAACAGGAGGAAAAACTTATGGCAAAATTTAAACTTAGAGGAGAGGGCGGGCTTCTCTCCAAGATCGGGCGCAGGAATATGATCATCATTGTGGCGATTCTTCTCATCGGCGGTGCTGTTGCACTGAATTACGCGGTTTTCTACGGCGGAGATGACAATATTGATTACGGCGCTTCGAATATGGGAGATGCCGATACCGGTGCCGATGCCAACGGTCAGGCAACGGCGGATACATATTTTACTGCCGCCGCGCTTTCCCGTACGCAAGCACGTGACGAGGCACTTGAGGTTTTACAAACGGTTCTTGCCAGCGAGGATGCACTCGAGCAGACCAAGGCGCAAGCCCTTGCCGACATTTCTCGCATTGCTCTTGAGATCGAAAAGGAATCCAACATCGAGACGCTTGTTCGTGCCAAAGGCTTTAGTGAATGCGTTGCTGTTGTGAACGGCGACAGCGCAAGCGTGGTTGTCAAGAGCGAGGGTGAGCTTTTGCAAAACCAGGTTGCTCAAATCAACGAGATCGTGTATGAGCAAACGGGTATCCATCCCGCCAACATCAAGATTTTGGCAAAATAAGTGATAAGGCTGTTTTTGATGCAAAAAAGCATAAAAACAGCCTATTTCTTTGAGAAAACCTCGGTTTTTTATTGACAAACCTCACTTTTTGTGCTACAATATACGCATTAAAAAATGTCAACAGGAGGCTACCATGGAAAAGTTAAAGGTAGGTATCATCGGCGCGACCGGTATGGTCGGTCAGCGTTTTATCACTTTGTTGGAAAATCATCCTTATTTTGAAATTGCCGCGCTTATCGCGTCTCCCCGCAGTGCGGGCAAAACGTATACCGAAGCGGTTGGAGAGAGATGGAAGTTGGCTTCCCCCATGCCCGATTGTGTCAAAGATATGGTCGTAATCTCTTCGGATGAGGTGGAGAAGGTTGCCTCTCTTGTAGATTTTGTATTCTGTGCCGTCGATATGAAAAAGCCCGACATCGTGGCATTAGAAGAAAGATATGCGAAAGCAGAGCTTCCCGTGGTATCCAACAACTCCGCCAACCGTTGGACACCCGATGTGCCGATGGTCATTCCCGAGATTAACGACGCGCACCTCGAAGTGATTCACGCACAGCGCAAGCGTCTCGGCACGCAGCGCGGCTTTATTGCCGTAAAGCCCAACTGCTCTATTCAAAGCTACGTTCCCGCTTTGACTCCCTTGATGAAGTTCCGCCCCACGGTTGTGGTTGCCACCACGTATCAAGCCATCAGCGGTGCCGGAAAGACCTTCCGCGAATGGCCCGAGATGATCGATAACGTCATCCCTTATATCGGCGGCGAGGAAGAGAAGAGCGAAAAAGAACCCCTTCGCGTTTGGGGTAAGGTTGAAAACGGTGCAGTGGTACCCGCTGTCTCTCCCATTATCACCTCGCAGTGCATCCGCGTTCCCGTTTCGGACGGTCACACCGCGGCTGTGTTTGTCAGCTTTGAGCAAAAGCCCACCAAGGAAGAGATCCTTGAAGCTTGGAAAAACTTTAAGGGTAAGCCTCAAGAGTTGGGCCTCCCCTCTGCTCCCGAGCAGTTCATCACCTATTTTGAAGAGGATAACCGTCCGCAAGCTAAGCTTGATCGCGATATCTACGGCGGCATGGGCGTGACGGTAGGCAGACTCCGCGAGGACACGGTTTACGATTATAAATTCGTCGGTCTTTCGCACAACACTCTGCGCGGTGCCGCAGGCGGCGCGGTTCTGATTGCCGAGCTGCTTTACAGAGAAGGTTATATCACGAAAAAATAATATTTTGATGTAAAATGTCGGGGGCTGTCTTTTTTAAGACAGCCCCTTTTCGTTCGATATAAAACCGGCTCAAACGCAGTGCTTTGCGTTTGATCCGATCAAATTTACTGATTTTTATTTTTTATCAGACCATTCAAAAGCGGTATTGCTGAGCGTGGGAGATTTCTTGCTCTTGGCATTCTTGACAGAAGTCACAACGATGCTCGAAAGAGCGAGGAGTGCCAAGGCGTTGGGGATAACCATGAGGTTGTTGAATACGTCGGTCCATTCCCAAACGAGGTCGTTGCTCGTCAAAGAGCCGAGGAAGATAAAGACGAGCGCAAGTACCGAATAAACAACGGTGGCTTTTTTGCCGAAGAGATAGTTGAAGTTGATCTTACCGAAGAAGTTCCAGCTGATGATGGTGGAGAATGCAAAGAAGAAGAGGCAGATGGAAACAAAGATGCTGCCGAATACATCACCGAACACATCCGAGAAGGCAAGTTGGATCATGTTGCCCTTGTTGATGGAAAGAAGTCCTGCAAGGTCGGCAAAATTCTTGCTTACTACGCCGCTTGTTGCAAGATAGTGAAGAGGACCGCCTTCGGTGTAGAGAACCGTGATGGCGACGAGTGCTGTCACCGTGAGAACAATAAAGGTGTCGATGAACACGCCAATCATGGCAACAACGCCCTGGTCGTGAGGCTTTTCGACATTTGCCATGGCATGTGCATGAGGAGTAGAACCCATGCCCGCTTCGTTGGAGAAGAGTCCGCGCTTGGCACCCTGGCTGATGGCTTCCTTAAAGGCATAACCGATACCGCCGCCGAGGATTGCCGCGGGCTGGAAGGCAAACTTGAAGATCATGCCGAGAGCTTCCGGCAAAGCCGTGATGTTGGCACCGATGACCACAAGACTGCCGAGAAGATAAAGTACAGCCATGATGGGAACGATCTTTTCGGTTACAGCGGCAAGACGCTGTACGCCGCCAATGAAAATGAAGGCGGAAAGGGCGGTGATGATAACACCGACTATGATCATAACAACCTTTGCATCCCAACCGAAGGAGGTGGAGAGCGAGTTGCCGAAGCTTTCTGCGATGGAGTTGGACTGAACCATTGAGCCCATAAATCCGAGGGCTAAGGTAATAGCGACAGCAAAGAAGCCGGCGAGGAATTTACCGAAGTTGCCCTTGAAAGCGCGCTTGATGTAATAAACGGGACCGCCGAGCACAGAGCCGTCTGCGTTGACGATCTTAGTCTCTTGTGCGAGCACAGCCTCGGCATAGATGGTTGCCATGCCGAAAAAGGCAATGATCCACATCCAGAAGATGGCACCGGGGCCGCCGATGAGAATGGCGCCGCAAGCACCGACGATGTTACCCGTACCGACCTGCGCCGCGATTGCCGCGGTGAGTGCTTGGAAGGAGGAAAGACCACTCTTTTGCTTGCCTCCGCGTAAAGAAATTTTTCCGAACACCTTCTTCATACCCTCGCCAAAACAGCGAACTTGTACAAAACGGGTGCGGATGGAATAGAAGATACCCGTTCCGACAAGGAGGAATACAAGAATGTAGTTGGAAAGATAGGTGTTGATGTTTGCCGCTACCTTGAGAAGAAATTCTTGCATGATGAGAAAACCTTTCTTAAATTTGTTTTTCTCGAAAAAAACAGCCCCCAAAGCAAAAAGCTTCGGCGGCTCCAAGGAAAATAAGAAAAAAACAAACGCGTGAAAACGTGTTCGCTCCGTCCTTTTGCCTGAGAGATTTACACCTTCGGCACTCATAAGAGATTCTCCGGAGTCCCCTCCGTTCACGGTCCTTTTTCCTGAGAGTGTTACTCCTTCGGCACGCAAAAGCGACTTTCCCGAGAACTTCATAGGGATGAAACTTTTTCAAGATGGAAATATTGTAGCACAATTCGTGCGTGTTGTCAAGAAGAAATGTTGATGATGTGAGCTTTTCGTGAAAAATCGTCAAAACAAATAGAAAAAAGCGTTTGGCAGAAATTCTTTCGTGTAAAATGACAAAGCACAAAAAAACACTTGAAAAAGAAACAAAAAGGCGGTATAATAAAAAGGTAGCAAAGGGGTTGTTTATGAAAGAGATACGCCGTGTTTTTCTTGGTGAGGAGGAGCTCGTTTTTTCTTTTGAAGCCAAGAGAGTCAAAAATTATAATCTGCGTGTGCATGCCGATGGAAGTGTTTTTGTTTCGGCACCCGCGCGTGCGTCACAAAAGGATGTGGCTCACTTTGTGCTCACTCATGCGGATTTTATCCGCCGTGCTCAAAAACGGCAGGCAACCCGATCACAAGCGAAAACGCCCATTTGCGACGGAGGCACCGTGTTTTACCGCGGAGAACGGTATATGTTACGCGTAAGTGAAGGAAAGGGAGAGATCACCTTTTCGAACGCAGAGATGTGCCTTCCTCTTCCGAAAGGTGCTCTTCTTGAGAAAACCTTTCAAACGAAAATATTCCGCCTTTTTTATCCCGTGTTGCTTGACGCGTGTCGGGAGAGGGAGAGAAGCCTTTCTCTATACGGTATTCCCTTTGCCAAAGAAATCAAATTAAGACATATGAAGAGCATGTGGGGAAATTGCCGACATGTGTCGGGCGTTTTGACCTTTTCTACCATGCTTTCCGCCGTCTCCCCCGCACTTTTGGATTATGTTATTTGCCATGAGTACGCGCATCTGGTCCATCCCGATCATTCCGCCGCCTTCTATGCGCTTTTGGCGCGTATCTGCCCCGATTATAAAGAAAAGCGGGCGGCACTGAAAAAAATACAGTATGAAAGAGGTTTTTGCTGAATATGCATCCTTTTCGCCATTTTTACACCATCACCAAGCATCGCCACCGTGTGATTGCACACTGCTTCCGCGCGGGTATTGGTTTTCAAGGGCTTTTTCACGATCTTTCCAAATATGCGCCGAGTGAATTTTTGGTGGGAGCGAAGTATTATACGGGTACGCGTAGCCCCAACGAAGGGGAAAGAACAGAATACGGGTATTCTAAGGCTTGGATGCATCACAAAGGCAGAAACCGCCACCATTTTGAATACTGGGTGGATATCGATCCGCAAACCAAAGTGTACGCACCCGTCAAAATGCCTCTCAAATATGTAATCGAGATGTTTTGCGACCGCGTCGCCGCCAGCAAGATTTACGAAAAGGAAAAGTATTCCGACGATCATCCTTATGCCTATTTCTGCCGCAGCCGCTTGATTGCGGGCATTCATCCCGAAACCGCCGCGTTTCTCGGCAAGCTGCTTTGCATGCTGAAGGATGAGGGAGAAAAGAAAACCTTTGCCTATATTCGCGCTTATCGCAAACAACATAAAGATTATTGAAAAAATGACGGGCTAGCTCATGACTAATGAGCCAGCCCTATGTTTTTAGTTCAGTTTTTCGTAAAAATAAATCTTTGCGGTGCGCTTTTCCACGATCGACAGCGTCAAGCCGTTTTCTTTCAAATCCTTGCCGTCGAGCGTCCATGTGTCACCGTCGATGTCGGTGATGCGGTAAAGGGCATTTTCGTCGATGCCGTGAAGTGAGAAGATTGCTTCTTTGTAAGGGCTGTGGGCGCGGCGGAATACTTGCAATGCGCCGTCACCTTTTTCGGGACGGTGCCATTCCATTGCGCACCAAGCCGATTCATCGCAGTCAGCGAGCGTCAGCGGATAGATATCCCCTTCGAAATAAGGGCGAAGTTTGAGATACTCTTCCGCACGTGCCAAAAGGAATACGGCATTTTCGTCTTTTTCGTCAAAATGCTCGGTGGAGGAATAAGAGAAGGTGGTGCTCACACCGCCCGAGGCATAAGCGCTTCGTACCATATAGGTATCGTATATTCTGCCGGTTCCCGTGCCACTGTAGGGCATCCAAAGTGAAAAATTGATCTGATTGGCTTGGGTGATCTCGGGCTTCGGATCGGCAGGGCATTGCGCATCGCTTCTCCAAAGAGGAACCGAGCGTTTCATCATCTCGATGTCAAGCCGTCTGCCGCCCGAGGCGCAGTTGTCGATCATGATGTGGGGGAATCGTTCGCGCATTTCATCCCAAAACTCATAAAGCCCCATGATATGCTTGATCTCGGTCATGCCGCGTCTGTTTTCCACATCGTTGGCGCGCCAAATGTGAAGAGGATTGGTGTTGAAGTCTTGGCGGTACCAATCAAGCTTTAGGGCATCGATGATGCCGTAGATCTTTTCTTTGATGAAGGCGAGTGCGTCGGGATTGCCGAAGTTGATAAGCAAGGTTTTCGCGTCTTCCTTTTCGTCGTGAATGAGAAATTCGGGATGATCTTTGGCAAGGTGAGTCGTTGCGCGGGTGCGCTCGGGCTCAAACCACAAAAGGAATTTCTTGCCGTAGTCTTTGATTTTTTTGGAAACGTCAAGAAGCCCTTGAGGGTGAATGTGGGGGCTGATCTCCCAGTCGCCTACACGGCTCGCCCAGTCGCCTTCGTATTCATTTTTAGAAGATAATGTGTCAGGTCCGCACCAGCCTGCGTCCATCCACACAAGATCAAAGGGGATCTTTTTTTCTCCGATCGCATAGTCCATGCGCGCAAGAAGCTCTTTGGATTCCGTGCCGCCCCAAAAACCGAGTGTCAAGGGCTGTTGAATTCCATCGCGGAAGGGTGAAAAATGGGTTTTGAGAAATTTACGCCAAAGGTTTTGCGCATCGATTACGGATGCGTGATAGGGAAGAACGACCACCGATCCCGTGCGAATCTTTTCACCGGGATACAAAACAAAGCTTGTATCTTCGATTTTGGCTTTAAAACGAATGGCATCCTCAGTGCGGGAAATTTCGGCGTTCCACTGACCGGTCCAACCGTAGGCGATGATATATCCTTCACCCTCTTGGTGAATGTTGAAATAGGGGGCGTTGCCGTTCGAAGAGCGTCCGCCAGAGCTTTTGTAGGTTTTGGGAGGTTTTTCGGGGAAAATGAAATTGCGGAAAACGTGGCTTCCGTCGTCAAAATCGGTATAGAAATCCGTTGCGTCTATCTGCGTTGAGCCGCACGGATTCAAAACGAAGGCGTCCTTGTCCTTGTCGGGGCGGTAGGGGGTTGCGCGGCGTATGTTGCGGTGTGCGATGGGCAAAAGAACGTCTGCGTCCCAAAGATCGGATATCAAGAGCGTATTTTCTTTGCCTGTGTTCTCAAAATAGCTGATCCACTCATAAGCACCGAAATCGGCATATTTTTTGGCGATATTGGTGACGGTAAGTCCGTTTTCAAACGAGTAAACGGTGGTCAGCTCATTTTCGTTTGCGGTTTCTTTTTTTGTATATGCGCCCTCTGTGGCAGGTTTTCCGTTATATAAAAACGAGAAACGGGGTGCGCTTTTTAAAAATTGCATAAGGAAGCTCCTCTCTTGCGGTGTTACCTTCATTATAGCAGAGAAAAAAACAAAAATCTATCACTTTTCAAGCAAAAAGTATAGAAAAATGATCATAATACATTCGTTTTTGCGGCGAAAAAATATAACAGCACAGCAAATTTGTTATAGAAATAAGTTTTTGTTTGTGTTAAGATGAAAATAGGATTGTATCCGTCGAAAGGAGATAATGTAAAATGAAAAAGAATATTGACAGCGCGGATCTTGCGCGTTTTTTCTTAAGTACCGTTGAGAGGGAAAGTATCATTTCTTCGCTTTTCGATTTTTTTGAGATTGATTGCACAAACAGGGGGACAATTCCTCCGGAGAAGCTTGACTCTTTGATCTCCGCGTTCGAAAAATCCCAATGTTCCGATGAAAAGACGCTTGCCGATATCGTCGAGCTTTTTCGCACATGCAAGCGCAGCTCGGGCGAAAACGAGAAAAAAATGCTAAGAGCCGTTGAAAAGGCACTTTCCGATGAGAGTAACAGTGAGCTTTCGGGTGAAGAACTTGCACGCTCCTTCCATATCAGTTATTATCATCTTTGCCATTTTTTCAAGAAAAAGACAGGACTTACCATGGGAGCTTTCCGTACCCAAAAGCGAATAGAAAAGGCTCTCGTTATGCTGACAAGCGGAGATAAAAGAATTGCCGATGTTGCCACTGCTTGCGGCTTTGACAGCGTGAGTTATTTTACCGAGGTGTTTGGCAAAGCCGTCGGTAAAGCACCGAGTGCTTTTCGCAAAGAACATGCAGGCCTTTTGACTTTCGATTACTATAGATTGGAAGATATGCTTTTAGCGGCAAAGCTGCCTTCGGAACGTTTTTTAAAACAGGATATCAAGGAGCTTTCTTCCGATGCGGTCGAGGTTTTCTCCGTGCATGAGCCGGATGGCGAATTTTCTTTTTTGCATGAGGCAGCCATCATCGAACACCATGGCGTTCTCTATGCCGCTTGGTATCATAATCCTCAAACCGAATTGCACGGATATACACCGATATGCCTTAAGCGTTCTTACGACGGCGGTAAGACATGGAGCGAACGGGAAACGGTAGCACATGATGAAAGTGCAAGAATTCTCTATTGTCCGCCCGTTTTCGGTATTGATGATGATGTGCTATACCTGTTTGTCAATCAAATGACGGCCCCCGATCATATCCACTCTATCGATCTTTACCGTTTGAATCAAGAAAACGGAAGCTTTGAGTTTCTTTGGTCACGCCCCATCCCCTTTAAGCTCAACACGAATGTTGTAAAGCTTTCAAACGGAAAGCTTATGCTTCCCGGCAGAATGGGTGCACTTGACGGCTTTCCCATCACACCTGCCGTGTTGATTTCCGATACGGGCAAAATCGATGCCGAATGGCGGCTGGTTAAAATTGCGGAAAACGGCATACTTCCCGATGGAGAAAAGCTTTTGTTCCCCGAGTTGACTGTTTTTGCGCATGAAGATGTGCTCCATATGTTCGTGCGAAATGACAACCGCCGTGTGCCGTTGGTGTATTCTTCTTTGGATTGTGGGGAAAGCTGGTCTGCTTTGGCTTCGCACGACATTCCTTTTATTTCATCGAAAATTTACGCGGGCAATTTGTCGGATGACAGAAAGTATGTTGTTGCCAATGTGTATGATCCCGCGCTGCATGACAAGGCGTATCACTTGCGCACCCGTCTTGCGCTGTATTTTACCGAGAGGGGCGAGAGGAATTTTTCCAAGGTCATTTATCTGGATAACGACACCGTCAATCTCGGCACGTCGGCAACGCATTATCCTGCCGCTTGCGAATATAACGGCAAGCTCTTTGTTATTGCCTCCGTCAATTACGAGGGGCGCGGGCGCGGCGCCGCCCTTTTTGCCGTTGATCTTTCCTGTGTTTGAAAATTTTTTTCGAATGTGACTGAGTTACAGAAAAACAGGGAAAAGACGGCTATAATAAAGGTGTAAATAAACCTAAAGGAGATTTTAATATGAATGCAAAGGTACACGAGCTTTTAAATGCTCAAATCAACAAAGAATTTTATTCGGCATATCTTTATCTTGATTTTTCGAATTATTTTAAGGCACAGGGGCTTGACGGTTTTGCCAATTGGTACATGGTGCAAGCGCAAGAAGAAAGAGATCACGCTATGCTCTTCTATACCTATTTGCAGAATGAAAACATGCCCGTGACGCTGGACGCCATTGCAAAACCCGATAAGGTTTTTGAAAAGCACACCGATGTTTTGCAAGCAGGTCTTGAACATGAGAAATACGTTACTTCGCTCATCAATGATATCTATGCCGCGGCGTATGAGGTGAAAGATTTTCGCACCATGCAATTCCTTGACTGGTTTGTGAAGGAGCAAGGCGAGGAGGAAACAAACGCCAATGATCTGATCACCAAAATGGAGCTTTTCGGTTCCGATGCCAGAGGGCTTTACCTCTTGAACCAAGAGCTTGCCGCGCGCGTTTATACTGCGCCTTCGTTGGTGCTTTGAGCAATACTAAAAAGGATCAGCCGCTTCGTGTGAGCTGATCTTTTTTTATTTTCTCATCAACTTTAACAAAACAAAAAGTATGCTCAAGGTGGATTTTAAAAGAATGTTTCGCTCGCGCTTGTTTTATATTTTGCTCGCTTGTGCGCTCTTAATTCCCATTGTTATGACGGTGATGCTGACAATGATGGACGGACAGCAAACAGTGAATCAGCAAACGGGAGAAGTTACGGTCATGGAAGGCCCCGAGAGTGTTTGGCAATCCATCGGAAGCCTGCCTTCTCTTGACGGAGAAGGCGCAGATGCCGCCATGGGCGGCATGGATGTTATGGCGATGTGTAACATCAATATGGCGTTTATGGGAGTGGCGGTGTTTGTTTGCCTTTTCATCTGTGAAGATTTTAAAAGCGGCTATGCCAAAAATCTTTTCACCGTTCGCGCCAAAAGAGGGGAGTATGTGATCTCCAAAACTCTTGCCGGCTTTGTTTGCGGTGCGGGTATGCTCGTCGCTTATTTTATCGGTGCTTTGCTCAGCGGCATGATCACGGGGCTTTCTATGGCGTTTGTCGGATTTCATGCCGGAAATCTCTTTATGTGCATGCTTTCCAAAATATTTTTGATGCCCGTGTTCGTTTCGGTCTTTGCGCTGATCAGCGTCGCGGCAAAAGACAAGGCTTGGCTTGCTCTTTGCGCTTCCCTTGGCGGAGGCATGCTCTTGTTTATGACAGTTCCGCTTATTACGCCGCTTACCTCTACGGCGGTCAATCTCGTGATGTGTTTGTGCGGCGGTGTTCTTTTCGCATCGGGCTTTGGCTTGATCGGAAAAACGGTTCTCGAAAAAACAAGTCTTGTGTAATAATTCGTTGATTGTTAGCCGTTTTGCGCGCAGGTTGACAGAAAAACGGATGTATGTTACAATATTGGCAAAACCGTACGAGAAGCGGCAACTCGCGCTTGGCGCGAAAACTGTCGGCGAAACGTATGTTAAACGGGAGCAAAATATGACCGATCAAGAAATACAAAGCTTGCTCGAAAAACAGCGAGCATATTACAAAAGCGGCGCAACTATTTCGGTGCGTTTTCGCATTGAACAGCTCAAAAAGCTTTATGCGGCAGTTCAAAAATACCAAGATGAAATCAACGCCGCACTTGCCGCCGATCTCGGCAAAAGCCGATACGAGGGTTTTATGTGCGAGTCGGGGCTTGCGCTGACAGAGATCAGCTATATGATAAGGCACACAAAGAAATTTGCCAAAAGAAAGAGAGTGCCTACTCCTTTGGCGCAATTTCCTGCCCATAGCTACCGTCAGCCCGTGCCCTACGGTAACACCTTGATCATGAGCCCATGGAATTATCCTTTTCTCTTGACGGTGGAGCCCTTGGCGGATGCCATCGCCGCAGGTAATACGGCGGTAGTGAAACCGAGTGCCTATGCCCCTGCCACAGGTCGGGTGGTGGAGAAAATCATCGGGGAATGCTTTTCTCCCGAATATGTGGCTGTCGTGATGGGCGGAAGAGCAGAAAACGCGGCACTCTTAGACCAAAAATTCGATTTTATCTTCTTTACGGGCAGTCAAGCGGTCGGCAAAGAGGTTTTGCGCCATGTGGCGGAATTCTTGACACCTGCGGTCCTTGAGCTGGGCGGCAAAAGCCCTTGCATCGTGGATGCCGACGCAAACGTGAAGCTTGCCGCCAAGCGAATCGTGTTCGGAAAATATCTCAACTGCGGGCAGACATGTGTCGCGCCCGACCACGTTTTTTGCGAACGATCGGTCAAGGATGATTTTGTGAAAGCGGTTGTGGAAGAGGTTAAAAAGCAGTACGGCGATGATCCCCTTAGAAACAAGAATTACGGAAAGATCATCAATGAAAAACACTTCGCGCGTCTTTGCGGATTGATTGATCCTCAAAAGGTGATATATGGCGGGCAAACGGATCCCGCCGCGTGTCGGATCGTTCCCACCGTCATGGACGGTGTTACCGAAGCGGATGCCGTTATGGGAGAAGAAATCTTCGGCCCTATTCTCCCCATTCTTACTTTTGATGATTTCGATGCTTTGGTGGATGAATTAAAAAACAAAGATAAGCCTCTCGCGCTATATCTGTTTACAAGCAATAAAAAGCATGTAAGGCGTGTGACTGCGGAGCTTTCCTACGGCGGCGGCTGTATCAATGACGTGATCATTCACCTTGCCACAAGCAATATGGGCTTTGGCGGTGTTGGCGAAAGCGGCATGGGCTCTTACCATGGCAAGGCGGGCTTCGATGCCTTCTCGCATGAAAAATCCATCGTAGATAAAAAAACATGGCTCGATCTGCCCATGCGGTATCAGCCTTATAAAAGCAAGTTCTTCGAGAAACTTTTGCATATTTTCTTGAAATAACGCGCACATTTCGCAAAGTCACCCGACAAGCGACCAAAATCTCTTTTTTCTGTGCTATCATAAAAGTACCAAAAAATTCGCATGAATGCGATCCGAAAAAGGCGGTGCTTGTAAATGAATGTAATAAAAAACAAAATCAAAGCGGTGGTGCTCGGTCACGCCGTTGCCGATGCGCTCGGTGTTCCCGTAGAGTTTTGCGAGAGGGAAGCGTTAGATCAAAAACCTGTTACGGATATGATGGGCTACGGTACCTATCCCTATCCCGAAGGCTGTTGGTCGGACGATACAAGCATGTCGCTTGCTGCGTTAGACAGCCTTGCGGACGGTAAAGTGGATTTTGACGACGTTATGATTCGCTTCGGGAAATGGTATTATAACGATGCTTATACGCCGACTGGCAAGATGTTCGACGTCGGAAATACCTGCAGTGATGCCATCGAACACTATTTTAAGGATCATAAATCAATCGAAGAATGCGGTCTTGTGGGCGAACGCGCGAACGGAAACGGTTCTTTGATGCGAATCCACCCCTTTTCTCTGCTTGCCTGGTGCAAAAACCAAACCGAAACGGAATGGGAACCCATGATCGAAAAAGCATCGGCGTTGACGCATGCACATGAACGCTCTAAACTTGCTTGCAAGATTTATACGCTCGTTTTGTTTCATCTCCTTGATGCGCCCGGCAAAGAAGCCCTCAAGCTCGCATTGCATGAGGCAGATTGTCTGTATCAATCTTCAAGCGAATACGGACAATATAAGCGGATTTTCGATTCCGATTTCGCTCACATGGCGCGAGCCCAAATCGTGAGCTCGGGCTATGTCGTTGACACACTTGAAGCGGCACTTTGGTGCCTTTTCACCACCGATAGCTATCGTGATTGTGTGCTCAAAGCCGTCAATCTCGGTGACGACACGGACACCGTTGCCGCCGTTGCCGGCGGGCTCGCCGGTGCACTCTACGGCTATAACGCCATCCCGCAAGAATGGCTTCATGCCCTAAAACGCAGAGCCGATATAGAAGAAATGTGCGAAAGAGCAGGCGCGACGTGGGGCTGAAAGAGCGCCTAATACATCTTTGAGTATGCTTTCAAACTCGGTATACAAATAGCCATTGAAACACTAACCGAATAGCTTATGGCGGCGAGAGAAATCTCGCCGCTTTTTCAATATCCTTGTGTCACGCAACAGAGCACTTTATTGTCTTGGGCTATAAGGCTTTTTAGGAGCACTTTTAAGTATCGCAATATATTTGCTTGGTTCCCCCTCAAACTGCGTTTTTGAAGCGTGACAATGTGGAAAAATAGGAGCTAAAAATCCTTGATTTGTAAGCATATTCAAGGCGTGTTTTCGGGTGGGAAGTACGTTTATATATAAGCCCCTCATTTTCGAGGTCTATTTTTCCATACATAAGAAAAATCCTATTATCGCACGAATATTTTGATTTGCGTGTTGATTTTCGGCGAACTATGTGATATAATATAACTTGTAATAATGTATTTTTTTGAGGTGACTTATGGCTGCAAGTTATAAACCCTTATTCAAACTTTTGATTGACCGAAATATGAAGAAAAAAGAACTCGCGGAGCGCGCAGGACTTAGCCTTGCTACCATTACGAAAATGGGTAAGGAAGGCACTGTTGTGACAACCGACGTTCTCGTGAAAATATGCGTGGCTCTTAACTGTGAGATCGGGGATATTGTCGAGATCGTGCCCGATGAGAACGCATAATGTGGAGGTCTGCGCGATGATTGATTTTACCAACATAGAAAAATATAAAGAAAATAATCGCATTGAAGCAAAAAAGGCAATCGGCGGTCTGCCTCGTAGCATTTGGGAAACCTATTCTGCGTTTGCCAATACTCTCGGTGGTATCATCTTGCTTGGCGTGGAAGAACACGCTGACAAGTCCTTACGCCCCGTTGACTTGCCCAATCCCGAAAAGCTGATAAAGGACTTTTGGGATATTGTCAACAACGCGAACAAGGTGAGCGCCAATATTCTTTCTGATAAGGACGTAACCATTGAGAATATAGATGGCAAGCACATCGTGGCTATCCGTGTGCCTCGTGCACAGCGCAGCGATAAGCCCGTATATATCGACGGCAATCCTCTTTCGGGAAGCTACCGCCGTAACGGTGAGGGCGACTACAAGTGTACCAAGGAAGAAGTCCAAGCGATGATGCGTGATGCCGCCATTAAGACGCAGGATATGCTCGTGCTTGAAAATATGAAGCTTGATGCATTCGATTACGATAGCGTGAAGCGTTATCGCATCCGTATGAAAACCTACCGCCCCGGACACGTTTGGGAGGAGCTTGAAGACGTAGAGTTCCTTTACAAGCTCGGTGCGGTTGGAAGATCGAGTGACGGAAAGATGCACCCCACCGCCGCAGGACTTTTGATGTTCGGTTACGAATACGAGATTGTAAAAGAATTTCCCGCATACTTCCTTGACTACCAAGAGCAGTTTGATCCCAACACCCGTTGGACAGACCGTATCGTATCCTCGTCGGGCGATTGGAGTGGAAACGTTTACGATTTCTATTTCCGCGTTTACAACAAGATCACACAGGATATTAAAGTCCCGTTTAAGCTCGAAGGCGGCGACCGCATTGACGATACACCCGTCCACAAGGCTCTCAGAGAAGCTCTTGCCAACTGCTTGATAAATGCCGATTATTACGGCAGACAAGGTCTTGTCATAATCAAGAAAAAAGATGTCATCACGCTTTCCAACCCCGGCGGGTTCCGTATCGATGTGGAGGCTGCAAAGAGTGGCGGCGTTTCTGACCCTCGTAACAGTACGCTTATCAAGATGTTCAACCTCATTGACGTAGGTGAGCGTGCAGGTAGTGGTATTCCCAATATCTTCAGCGTTTGGAAAAAGCAAGGTTGGTCTGCTCCCGTTATCAACGAGAGCTTTGAACCCGATAGAATTACTTTATCGCTTACTTTGGGAGAATCAAGCGATAAAAAGCAAGCGATAAAATCGAGCGATAAAAAACGAGCGACAAAAACAGTTGCGTATAGAGAAGCTATTGTAGCATATCTTACCGAAAATGTTTCTGCCAAGTGTTCCGAGCTTTCTACCCTTATTGGAATTAGCGACTCGAGAACAAGAGCCGTTCTGAGTAAGATGATTGAAGATAATATTCTTGTTACTGAGGGCGAAAACAGAAACAGAGTCTATAAATTAAAAGCGTAAAATCGTTAGGAGAACTAAAATGGAACCTTTTGAAATTGTAATGACGATTATAAACACACTTGCAGTTGTTGCCATTCCAATAGTATCTGTTGTGGTGGCTCATCACTTGCAAAATCGTGCGGAAAAACGCAAAGATAAACTCAATGTTTTCAAGACACTAGACTGTTTTTTGGCCGAGGTGACAAGATTCTGAACAAGCGAGTGTTTCTCGCAGGCTCGAACACTCGGCAAGAATGTGAGGAGAAAAGAAGCAAGGAATTATCAATAACTTCTCAAATTCTTTGAACGTCTCTTTGACAGAATATAGCCGCTATCAAAGCGTGATTACCACGCCGCGATAGCGGTTTTTCTTTTTGGTCGGAGTGTTCATAACAGACCTAATTTTATGGCGATACGCCAAGCGGTCGAAACATATTCCTTGAACAGCCGAAAAAGTCTGTATTTATAAGGCTTTTTTGAAAGAAAGGAATATGAATTTATGGAAAAGTACATTATCGAAAACGGCATCAAATACGAGCTTCGTGGCGAGCAATACTACCCGATTTTCAGCGAAACGAACTCTGCCGAGCATCATATTGGCAAATATGGACTGCTTCACCGCGACTATATCAAGCAGCACAAAAGAGGCACATACACCACTCTCTTGACCGAAGGAAGACTTAACTCCTACCTTCACGAAATTGACGTACAAGCCAATTCAATGGTCGAGGTCATAGTTGCTAACCTTGCCCGTGAACGCGGCATAGACGAAGAATTAAAGGCTTCTGATGCCATCAAATGGGTTGCCGAGATGAACAGCATCAAGGCAAGCGCGGAAGAAATTGTTTTGCGGGAGGTGATCTATCAATGAAGTCGATCATCAACGAGCTTTGGCACGGGAACATTATACCGCAGGAAGACAGTCGAACCAACTCCAAGGAAATGAAAGAACTGCTCGGCTATATGGCACGACACCACGAGGACTTGGAAAAGAGCTTTACCGACGAGCAGAAAGAAACCTTTGAGAAATTCCACGATTGTTGGAGCGAGTATATGAGCTTGGCGGAGGCTGCCATATTCGAGTATGCGTTCAAACTCGGGATGCAGATCGCTATTGAAACATTAACTGAATAACCTACGGCGGCGGGGCTTGTCCTCGCCG
>JAZNND010000053.1:0-8229 GCA_045580085.1 Eubacteriales bacterium | reverse complement strand
AAACGCGGATCGCCGTCAAACGCACCATAAGCAAGGATGTGAGCATGTTCAAACGAGCTTACCCAAACGTACCACTGTTTCTTCTCCCTATGATACAAAAGAACGGAAGCAAGATAGCCACGCCAAAAACCGTCACCGTCATCAAAGAAAAGTGCTCCCGTCATTTCGATCATCAATTTTGGTCATCCGGAATGAATTCCATTACATCATCAACGCCGCATCCAAGAGCCTTGCAGATCTTTGCCAGCACCTCGGTATTAACGTTCTCATTCTTGCCAAGCTTTGCGAGCGCGGTTGTGGTAATGCCCGCCGCAAGACGCAAGTCGGTTTTGTTCATGTTCTTGTCGATTAGAAGCTTCCAAAGCTTATTATAACAAACGCTCATAGTAGTACCTCTCTACCATAAAATATCTTATAGCAACATTGTACCACATGCCACCCAAAATGTCAATATATTATCTAATTTTTAGATATTTTGTTAAAAGATTAAACCCGCGAAATCAACGATTTCAAACGAATTCCTCGCATTTCCGCACTCAAAAATACAAAAATCACACCACCATAACCTCTAAAAAAGAAAAGGGGGCTAGCTCAAATGCAATATTTCGTTGTGTTTGGGCTGACCCCAAAATTTTATTAAAACGACAAGCGGATGAAAAGCTATCATATGGACAAAAGCAGTATAGCCACCGTTCCGCTGATAACGCCGATGATTTGAGACACGGAATATTTTTCCTTGAAAAACACCCTTGAAACCACGAAGGTAAGCGCGATTCCAGCTCCGATCTTCATAGCAGATGCCGTAGACATTGGGATAAACAAGAATACCACAAGGCTGATCAGATTTTTTGCTCCGTTGAAAAGACCGGCGCAAAGACCGTAAAGCGTACCGTGAGCAAGCACGTTTTTAAGCTTATCTCTATCGAGGAACATGCTCATCAGGGTAAGCAATACGAAGGAGCCGCCGACAGAGATCATCTGAAACTCGTTGGTGCAGGCGTTGTCAAATTTGATCTGTTGCATTCTTCCGAGAATAGCAATAAATCCGTTCGATATGACCGTCGCGGCAATGCAAAGGATCCACTTGAACGAGATCTTGGATTCCTCTTGCTTGCGCCACCAACGTAATTCATAAGGAACAGCGCCACGAAGATCAGCACGATTCCAACGTAGGTAAAGGGCGTGGTGTCCTCGCCGAGCACCGCCATTCCGTAAAATACCGAGAAAATTAACGAAAAGCTCGATATAAGACGGGAAAGACCGTAAGGGCCGACCCGAAGCGCTAAGAACATGGAGTAAAATCCGATTGCGTACAGCGCGCAGTTAATAAGCCCTAAGGGAATCATTTCGGCGGGGAAGTAAACCAACAATTCCCATAAATTACAGTCCTTACCTTATGAGCAGTATCTTTCTTAGTTATATTACCACCTTATCCCGCGCTTATCAACAGATTTTTGGTAATTTGCGTTTTGTTTCTCGCAAGCTACAAGGGTCACTCCAAAACGACACCCTCGGGCAGAGTGATACGCGGCTCTTCGCCTGTCTTTTGCTCGCACACGATCATACCAAAGGGAGTCGGAATTTCCACCCTTGCCTCATTCAGCCCCAAAAGAGAGGGAGAAAAGCCGACCTTTTTATAGCCTGCTTCCTTCACCGTTATGCCGGTCAAGGCCTTGGGAAGCGCATAAAGGGGTGTTCCTCCCCAAGCGTGGCTATGATCAAAGCTGTAGGTAGGCTCGGGTGGGTAAAAGCCTTCCGCAAGACCCTTCTTGCAAGCCTCAACGGCAGGCTTCCATTTGTCAAGAAGCCTTCGCGTGTATTTCTCTCGCAGTCCGTGGGAATATATCGCCTCCAAAAGGTAGTGCAAAAAGTAAGGCTGTACGTCTCCCTCGATCTCATCCGCCATAATGCGGTCGATCAGATCCCTCGCTCGCTCCTCATCGCAAACCGAGGTGTAGACCGCCAGGATATTCGAGTGCTTTAAATAATACCGCTTTTCTACGTTTTGGGGTAGCCACTTATATAGCTGCTCCGTGGGAGAGGGCGTATTCAACCCCTCGAAATACATCTTCTTTTCGCTATCGTAAAGATAGGTGTTGACGGCGTATTGCACGGCGTTTTTCTTTTCGCCGCAGATCCTCGCGGCATCCTCGTCCCCGAGCAGTCGATAGATCCTTTCCGCATAGCCGAGCGCCATAAAGTAAAACAGATTAAGTACCGTTTGCCCCAGCGCCTTGGGCGGATGGTGCATGGAAAGTCCGTCGATATAGATCCAATCCACAAACATAAAGTCGGGAGGCGTCTCGATAAGACCATTTTCTCCCACATAAGAGGCAAACCGCCCAAGGAGCAGATCAAGAGCGTCACGGCAACGGGAGAGAAGGGTACCGTTACCGCTAAGCCAATACACCTCGTAGAGCATTCTGACCCAGATCAGGCTATAGGTGGTGTGGAACATTCTGCCATCGTTATATCGCAGTAAATTTGCCGTTCTCTCCACGTCAAACTCCGCCAAGCGAAGATCACCGAAGGAAAAGGCGGTCATCAGTGCTTCGATATAATAATCTCCCGTGCAAGCCAACGGCTCTGCGTGAAGAGGGCTATCCAAATGGTGGGTCTGACGGCAATATTTCAGCGTGTGCTTCGAAACCGACAAAACGTCGTTCAAGCCCCTGTCACTCGTCACGGTGGACGCATCGACCGAAACGGGATAACAGGTGGTGATCAGCCTCATATCCACCGTTACGGGGACGTCGGACTCGTTTTCAAGATCGGCAACGATCTTGCCAATACTGTGAAGGAAAAAGCCGCGATATTCTCCGTTGGGGCAGAGTACCACGCTCTCCCTTTTCGACCGATGCTCGTCGATCTCCTGCAAGGAGAGGGAAATATGAACGTTTCCGCCTCCGCGCGAGAGAATGCGCAGAAAAGACGCGTAGATCATATCTGCCTCAAACGTCCTTACGGTTTTCTCACGGGGGCGAAGCGTTACCGTTCCCATGGAAATTTCCTCTTCCGTTCGTACGGGAATGGGAGCGACGGTTACCTCCCACACGTCGGGAATTTCTTCCGCGTAAACGTAAGGGTCGGGCAAAATTCTGCCGTCATATCGAAAGACCTCGGCGTAAGCGCCGTTTTTTCGTACCTGCCAGGTACGGTCGGTGGAGAGACTCATTTGGCTGCCGTCCTCGAAAAGCACGGTAGCGGAAAGCATAAAGCCGCCCGCGCCCTTTGAATATTCGCAAATGCGAACGGGACACATTTTGACTCGCGCAAAAAAGGAGAGACGGTCGCTTTCGGGCGCGAAGGTCACTTCGCTTGCGTAATACCACTCTCTTGCCCGTCCGTTGCCGAAAAAGTCACCGCCCACAGCCGCGGGACCTGTGGCGATCGGCTTTTCGTTGCAAAAGAGCTGTGCCTCCGTGTCCGCGCTGAAGATGACGGACACCGAAGCGATCTTCTTTGAAAACGCATAGTCCTTTTGAAATTCCGCGACAACGTACGTATCGGTTGAGGTATCGCTGAAGGCGTCAAATTTTGTTTTTTGATGGGTAGGATAAATCGCCTTCGGTAACCAGATCCACTGATAAGACATATTTTTTCCTTTCCTCACTTTCGATTTGCGTGACGTGATTATTTTATCATAAGCACTACGTTGTGTCAAGCTTTTTGTCCTCAAATGCATTTTGTTTTATCTTTTATCGCAAATTAGTTTAATTCTGCTTTTAAAATGGCGTTTTGCTTGACTTTCGGGTGCCCGAGTGGTATAATAATCGTACCAATTCTCGAAAGGAGCCGACCATGACACGCATCACCGTTGATTTTCAAAAGACTGTCGGACAGATAAAGCCCATGCACGCGGTGGGACAACCGCCGTTTTTGGGCATTGATTTCACAGAGATCTCCTATTTGAAGGAAGCGAATATTCCGTATTCCCGCCTTCACGACGTGGGAGGGGCATACGGACAGTTTCGCTACGTGGATATTCCCAATCTGTTCCGCGATTTCGATGCGGACGAAACCGATCCCGCCTCTTACGATTTTGCCTTTACAGATCTATTGATCGCCGCTCTCGTCGAAAGCGATTGCATGCCGATTTTCCGCCTGGGCGTAACTATTGAAAATTACGCGGAAGTCAAGGCATATCGTATCTACCCTCCCAAGGATTTCGCCAAGTGGGCGCGCATTTGCGAGCACGTAATCAGACACTACAACGAGGGGTGGGCAAACGGCTTCCAATACGGCATCACGTATTGGGAGATCTGGAACGAGCCCGATATTCTCCCCGATAAAACCAAGAACACAATGTGGTCGGGTACGAAGGAGGAGTATTACGCCTTGTATGACGTTACCGCAAAGCATCTCAAAAAATGCTTTGGCGATACCATTAAGATCGGCGGTTACGCCTCCAGCGGATTTTACGGCATTTTTTCCGAACCTAAAAAATATAATATCCCCGCAATTGAGAAAAAGTCCAAATTCCGTCCCGATCGCGAGGAATACATGTTAGACTTTTTCTTTGGCTTTATGGAATATATCAAAGCGCACGGCTCACCCCTTGACGTCTTTACCTTCCATAGCTATGCTACGACGGAGGAAACGGTGGCGATCTCCGCCTGGCTCAAAAGGACATTGACCGAATACGGTTACGGCAATGCGGAATTGCAGTTAAACGAATGGAATAACGCTTCGGCAAATGACAGCCGCGGAACAAAATACGCCTCCGCCCATGCGGCGGCGATGATCTGCGCTATGCAAAACACCGAGACCGATATGCTTTGCTACTATGACGCGCGCATCGGTACGTCTGCGTACGGCGGTATGTTCCATCCCCTTACTTATAAGCCCTTCTGCCTCTATTACGCCTTCAAGGCGTTCGGCCATTTATACGCCCTCGGCAATCAAACCGTATGTGAATGGGATGAGGACGGCATCTACGCCTTATCTGCAACGAACGGCCAAGATAAAGCAGTGATGATCGTCAACGATACCGAGGAGGACAAGGAGATCAGCATCAACGTAGATGCTTCCTTCGGCATTTATCTTGTGGATGAAGCCCATTTCCTCGATAGGATCGATGCCTCCCCCGAGCGCTTCTTCTTGCGCTCCCATCAGGTCGTATTACTGAAAAACAACTGACAGAAAACGCTGTGGAAACGCCGCGAGGAGAGGATAAAACGGAACAAAAGACATCAAGGCGCTTTTGGCGCAAATGACCTTGGAAGAAAAGATCGGTCAGCTGATCCAGTTGAGCGCGGATTTTTTCGGAACGGAAGCGGAGCTGACGGGTCCCGCGCAATCCTGGGGACTTACCGAGGAGCAGCTCGCGATGGTCGGTAGCTGTATCGGCGGAAAAAGCGCGGCTGAAATTCGACGGATTCAGGAAAATCATTTAAAAAAGGATCGGAATAAAATTCCGCTTCTCTTCGCGCGTGACGTGATTCACGGTTATCGCACGATTTACCCCATCGGGCTGGCGATGGCAGGCTCCTTTGACCCTGCGCTGATGACGGAATGCACCGAAATGGCGGCAAAGGAAGCCGCTGCGGGCGGTACACACCTGACCTATGCACCTATGGTGGATCTTGCGCGCGATGCGCGTTGGGGGCGCGTGATGGAAAGCTGCGGCGAGGATCCCCTTCTTGCTTCGGTAATGGGCGCTGCTCAGGTTAAGGCGTATCAGGGGGAGAGCGTTGCTGACCCCGACCGACTTGCGGCGTGTGTTAAGCATTTCGCGGCATATGGCGGCGGTAAGGCAGGCAAGGATTATAATACGGTGGAGATCTCCGAGCGCACCTTAAGAGAATTTTATCTCCCCTCCTACCGTGCTTGCATCGATGCGGGCGTTAAAATGCTGATGCCATCCTTTAACAATCTTAACGGCCTGCCGTCTACGGCAAATCCTTTTCTGATGAAAAAGGTTTTGAGAGAAGAGTGGGGTTATGACGGCGCGGTCATCAGCGACTGGGCGGCTATCAACGAGCTTTGCGTGCACGGCGTGGCGGCAGGGCAAACCCTTGCGGCAAGCTGGCGATGAGCTTTCCCAAGGCGGTGGGACAGTGTCCTCTTTACTATAACCGTACGAATACGGGTCGCCCCAAGACAAAGGCGGATGACGAATTTCATTCGGGCAGAAGCGGTTACCTTGATTGCGGCAACCTGCCTCTCTTCTTCTTTGGCGAGGGTCTTTCCTATACCACCTTCTCCTATGAGAGTATGACCCTCGACAAGAGCGAAATGAGAGAGGACGATACGCTCACCGTGACGGTAACGGTGAAAAACAGCGGCACGCGTGACGGTAAGGAGGTCGTACAGCTTTACCTGCGCGATATGGTAAGCTCTGCCGTGCGTCCCATCCAAGAGCTGATTGCCTTTGAGAAGATCTCTCTTTCGGCGGGCGAAACGCGTGAGGTTCGCTTTGAAATTCGCGAGAGCATGCTTTGCTTCTATAATGCGGAGAATAAGTGCCTGTCCGAGGCGGGCGAATTTCGTCTGTCGGTGGGCTACGCCGACCACCCCTATCTCACCGAAAGCTTTTGGCTTGTCAAGGAGTAAGAGAATATTCCAAAGCCCCCTCCTTATGGGAGGCTTAGAAAAAGCAAAATTTTAGGGTGTATTTTAAAGTCCAAGCTTATCCACCGATGCGCAAATGGCAGAGATGAGCTTGCGCTTCTTCTCGCAAACAGTCTTCATCTCGTCGATCTGCTCCATGGAATAGGGCTCAAGATCGCCCTCCTTGAGCTTGTTCTTATACATACGGTCCATCGCAAGCGCGAAGGCGATGTCGGTCGCAACAAGCTCGCTCTCTCTTTCGCAAATAACGAGATTGCTCTTGCCGAGCAGCAGCTGTTCTACGGCGTACTCGCCCATGCGGGTGCCGAGCATGCAGTCCTTCTGGGTGGGGATGCCGCCGCGCACGACGTGCGCAAAGCGGGCAAAGCGACTCTCTACGCCCGTTTCCTTCTCGATTCTCTCGGTGAGCGCGGGACCGTACTCACCGCCCATGCCCTCGGAAACGACGATGATGAAGTTTCTCTTGCCGAGCTTGCTGGAGTAGCGGATCTTCTCTAAAAGCTTGTCCTCGTCAAAGAGTAAATACTTTGTCAATTCTCGAAAAGTAAGAACAAACAGCTTTTGATCGTCCTCGTTTTGCATCGTATCGACAGATTCCGGGAATAAAGCGATTTCTTTAAGCTTCAATACCATTTCGTTAAACTTCTCGACGAAATACTCATAGCCCGGAACAACGATACCCGAAGTGTCTTGCGTCTTAGAAAAAAGCGTTAAAGCATCATCGGTGCGTTTTTTCAGATTACGATAGCAAATAATAATACCGAAAGGCTTGGTTTCCTTTTTTACACGATTGGTACGAGAATATGCTTGAAGCAAATCATGATATCTCAAATCTTTATCGACATAGAGGACGGAAAGTTGCTTGCTATCGAACCCGGTAAGGAACATATTTACAACAAGAAGTATATCGAGGGATTTTGTCTTTTTACCTTTCACACGATCAGAGATGTCTTTATGATAAGCCGAAAATGTATCTGTTGAGAAGTTTGTGCTATATTTCTCATTATAATCAGCTACCGAACGAACGGCTACAATTCCGTTTGTGCGAAGCACAACATCATTGATGCGAAGCATCACATCATTGGGCGAAAGCCCACATCATTTGCGATTTGTCGCAACCTCGGTCATTTGTGCCGCAAGCGGCAATGATGTTGAGCTGACGCTCAAATGATGTTGTACCTGTCGGCACAAATGAAAAAATCCTGAAAGCAAATGCTTTCAGGATTTTTTTGCGCAAAGGCTACGAAAAAGATATTTTTTGTGGATTACCACTAGGATTCGAACTCAAACGCAAAATCACGGCATAGCCGTGGATATCATCAATTCCGTAGGAATTGCATGTCATCTATGCGGAGCATTGTATATCATCATTGCGAGAGAGGATACAGCCTGCGGCTGATGATATACTCGCTTTGACGAGATATGCACCTTCGGTGATGAGATACACGCTAAAGCGTGATGATATACCATTGCTTTCGCAATGGATAAAAAAACGACAGGTCGAAACCTGTCGTTTTTTGGCAGGGATAGCAGGACTCGAACCTACGAATGCCAGAGTCAAAGTCTGGTGCCTTACCGACTTGGCTATATCCCTAAATACATCTTTGATATTATATCACGAGATGATTGGATTGTCAAGTGTTTTTACAAAAAGTT
>JAZNND010000052.1:0-31368 GCA_045580085.1 Eubacteriales bacterium | reverse complement strand
TTGTCCTCGCCGCCTTTTCTATCTCGAAACAAGAGGAGCACGTGGAAAAATAGAGCAATAAAACACCTTATTTTATAAGTGGTTTCAAACGCACTTTTAATGGGACCAAGGTATTTATACTTAACGCTTCAATTTTGAGGTCTATTTTTCCACGTACATCTTTATATTATTTACTGTGAAAAAACGACAAAAACCATTGAAAAATTCACAATATCGTGATATAATAGGTGTATCTATAATGGAGGGTTATTTGTATGGCAGTACAGTATAACAAGCTTTTCAAATTGCTTATTGACCGCAAGATTACCAATGCGCAGCTTATCAAGCAAGCAGGGGTAAGCGCAAACATTATTACGAGAATGAAAAAGGACGAATATATATCGCTTGAAAGTATTGAGCGTATCTGCACCGCCCTTGGCTGTGGAGTAGATGAAATACTTGAATTTATAGTAGAGGGAAAGTGCGACAATGGCTGACATTAGAAAAGAACAAGAACGCGAAGAATTGCACAAGACTATTTGGGGCATAGCCGACGATCTGCGTGGCAGTGTTGACGGTTGGGATTTCAAATCCTACGTGCTTGGAATGATGTTTTACAGATATATTTCCGAAAATCTCACCAACTACATAAACGCAGGTGAAGCCGAGGCGGGCAATCCCGCGTTTGACTATGCGAAGCTTTCCGACGAGGATGCGGAGCAGGCGCGCGCTGACCTTGTAAACACAAAGGGCTTCTTTATTCTCCCTTCGGAACTGTTCGTCAACGTCAGAGCGCGAGCAGCACACGACGAAAACCTTAACGAAACCTTGGAGAAAGTGTTCAAGCACATTGAGGAGTCCGCAAAAGGCAGCGTGAGCGAGGACGATTTTGCAGGACTCTTTGACGATATTGACGTCAATAGCAATAAGCTCGGCGCAACTGTTGCAAAGCGTAACGACAAGCTTGTTAAGCTGATGAACGGCATCGGTGAAATGAAACTCGGCAATTACAAGGATAACACTATCGACGCTTTTGGTGATGCCTACGAGTATCTGATGGGTATGTACGCATCCAACGCGGGTAAGAGTGGCGGTGAATACTTCACGCCCCAAGAGGTATCCGAGCTTTTAACGCGCCTTGCTGTTGTTGGCAAGACCGAGGTAAACAAGGTATATGACCCCGCTTGTGGTTCGGGTTCGCTTCTGCTCAAAGCGGCGAAGATCCTCGGCAAAGAGAACATCCGTCAAGGATTTTGGGGACAGGAAATCAACCTTACCACCTACAACCTTTGCCGTATCAATATGTTCCTCCACGATATTGATTTTGATAAATTCAATATAGCTTGTGAAGATACGCTGATCAGCCCTCAGCATTGGGATGACGAGCCGTTTGAGGTTATCGTTTCTAATCCTCCGTATTCTATCAAATGGGCGGGTGACGAAAATCCGCTGCTCATCAACGATCCCCGTTTTGCTCCTGCGGGAGTGCTTGCGCCCAAATCTAAGGCTGACCTTGCCTTTATTATGCACTCGCTTTCTTGGCTTGCAACGGGCGGTACAGCGGCAATCGTATGTTTCCCCGGCATTATGTATCGTGGCGGCGCGGAGCAGAAAATCCGAAAGTATCTGATTGATAACAACTACGTTGATTGTGTCATTCAGCTTCCCGATAACCTTTTCTACGGCACGTCTATCGCTACCTGCATTATGGTTTTGAAGAAGTCCAAGACCGATAGCGGAGTACTGTTCATCGACGCATCCAAGGAATGCGTAAAGGTTACGAACAATAACAAGCTGACCGATCAGAACATTACCAATATCGTAAACGAGTTTACGACACGTGCAGAGGCAACACACTTTGCTCACCTTGCTTCTTATGATGAAATCGTGCAGAACAATTACAATCTTTCTGTCAGCACTTACGTAGAGGCAGAGGATACGCGCGAGGTTGTGGATATCGTTAAGCTCAATGCGGAACTCAAAGAAATCGTTGCAAGAGAGCAAGTCTTGCGCGATGAAATTGACAGAATTATTGCGGAGATTGAAGCGTAAAGGAGACGAAAATTTTGCCTGTAATTAAACAACATTATGTGCCACAGTTTATAATGCGGAATTTTGCGGACGAGAATGGTTTGCTTTGTATTATCGATAAGCAATCTTCTCCAATAAGAGCTATCAAATCAAAATCGACCGCCATACTATTTGAGAACGATATGTATGAGACAAAGAATTTAGATGGTTCTTATTTTGACAGGAATGTAATAGAAAACAAGTTCGCTCAAATTGAAGGGCATATTGCAAATGTATTGCAGGCAGTAGATAGTGAATTGTCTAATAGACGGAGATTATCGTCAGATGAAGAAGCCGCATTTGCGCTATTTATAGCCTTGCAGTTGGTACGACTTCCGTTGGTGCGAGAAATAATAAACGCAAGTCCCAAAGGACGATTTACAAGTGATGCAGATAAAGAGATATACGATAAAGCCACCTACCGTATGATGCTTTTATCAAGAGAAAGTGGTTTTGAATACTTAAAGGAAAATGGATTGGAGCTGAGTGAGGGAGCCAAGGAACAACTAAAAGGACAAAGTCTGTTGGAATATACTGCATCATTTATACTTAGCGAATGTGCAATTTACGTTTTGGTTACGCCAAATGACCAACAGTATGTATTGTCCGATATGCCGATACTTATAGATTCTTTCTCCGATGCAAAATACATTTTTCCCGTAGCTCCTCGAATTGCTATTTGTTGTTGCTTATTTGAAGAAGCCAGCAAAAGCGAGTTCGGAGGCTTTATACAAGCTCAAAGTGAGTGGATAGAAAAAATTAACAAACAATTATGTGATAAAGCAAACAGGTGGATAATTTGCAATAGGAATTATTCTTCATATGTTTTGAACCTGTTAGCACAAACGAGGTCTTAAGATGACGAAACTTGAACAACTGATAGAGAAACTTTGCCCCAATGGGGTGGAATATAGAACGCTTGGCGAAATAGCAGTTGATGTATTTAGAGGTGCAGGCATAAAGCGTGACGAGGTAACAGAAGAAGGTATCCCTTGCGTCCGTTATGGCGAAATATATACAACTTACGGCGTATGGTTTGAAGAGTGCGTTTCTCATACACTTCTTGAAAATGTGCCTTCTCCGAAATACTTTGAACACGGCGATATACTCTTTGCCATCACGGGTGAAAGCGTTGAAGATATTGCAAAGTCGTGTGCTTATGTAGGACATGAGAAGTGTCTGGCAGGCGGCGATATTGTCGTGCTGAAGCACAACCAAAATCCTAAATACTTGGCGTATGCACTTTCCACAACTGATGCACAGGTGCAGAAAAGCAAAGGTAAAGTAAAAAGCAAGGTTGTACATTCAAGTGTTCCGGCTATCAAGGAAATCGTAGTGCCGATTCCCCCACTGCCCGTGCAGAGTGAAATTGTCCGTATTCTGGACAATTTCACAGAGCTTACAGCAGAGCTTACAGCAGAGCTTACAGCAGAGCTTACAGCAAGAAAGAAACAGTACGAACACTATACCTACCAACTCCTAAATTTTGATGATACTGTTCATAGAAAAAAGTTGAGAGATTTGATCGATTTTAGAAATGGAAAAGGACACGAAAAAGATATTGCAAGTGACGGGAAATACATTGTTGTAAACTCCAAATTTATTTCAACCAACGGAGAAGTGAAAAAATACGCTAATAAGCAAATTTGTCCGTTATATATCAATGACATTCTTATGGTTATGAGTGATTTGCCCAATGGTAGAGCGTTGGCTAAGTGTTTCTTGGTGACGGAGGATGATAAATATACTTTAAATCAGCGAATAGGTGCATTCCACGTAAAGGATGAAAGTGTTATTACTACGAGATTTCTGCTATACATATTAAATCGAAATCAGCAACTTTTGAGATATGATAATGGAGTGGATCAAACCAACTTGCGTAAGGATGACATATTAGATATTCTTATACCCATTCCGTCATTAGAAGAACAAGAACGTATAGTTGCTGTCCTTGATCGATTTAATGTTCTTTGTAATGATATTTCCGAAGGACTTCCCGCGGAAATTTTAGGGCGCAGAAAACAGTATGAGTATTATAGAGATAAGTTGCTAACTTTTAGGGAACTTGGAACATGAAAGAATCAGAAATCATAGTATCACTTAACGAAATACTTTCGCAGGCTGAAATATACGAAGGTATGTTGGGTGCCAAAATGCAAAGAAAAGGATGCGTGCGTTTCTCACGCTATTTTGAACGCATCGATAAGCATTATTGCTTTGTTCTTTCCGAAGAACATGCTGACCTTTACCGTAAAACCTTTTGGGGTATTTTCAATACCGGAAGCATAAAAGAGAAATATACTATCAAGTACATAGAGAATCAATTAAATACATTTTTGATTAGATTAAAGGTTCAAGACGGTTCTGTTGACAAGCGAAAATACAGTAAATTTTATAACAAACTAAATATGGCAACAGAAGAAAAAGTATCGGTTATTCACCCACTTTATGGCGTGGCAGTAACATCAGATGGGCCGCTAAGCATTGGCTGCTTTACACTATACAATTCTTCAACTCACAAAGAAAAGTTGTTGGCTGCTATGGATTATAAATCCGAAGAAGACTTATTTTTAGACATTGAGGAATTTGCTAATCAACCAACATGGATTTCTACGCAAGTTCAAACGGTTGATTTGGACAAGGCATACGAGTTAGCCTGTGACAGATTTGAGGTTTTCCAAGGTGTGTGTCAATTCATCTTGGATCTAAAGGGCTACAACGCTCATGCGGTTTGTATTTTGAATGATGTTCATCAAATGTTTAACAGATGTCTCGTAGTATCTTCAAGTGAAAAAATTGATAAATTTAATAAAGATATTCGTCGGTTCAAAGATGTTAATATTGGCGTTTTGATAGAGGATATTGGTCATATATTTGTACCTATTTTAGAAAGACTGTTTGTTTCTGAGAAAAATGAAATTAATAACAGGACAAGAAATGCTTTTACAACATACGGTAGGATTATACACGAACATACAAATGCACAAAAACTTGTTATGTATATTACCGTTATTGAATCGTTGATTGAATACAATTCTCCCGATTTAACTGAAGAAATTTCAAGTTACATTTCTGCAATGCTTTGTGACAATTTGAAAGACTATGAAATAACAAAAGAGCATTTCAAATTTATTTATAATCTGAGATCCGAAATATCACACGGTAGCCGTACCAACGTCCTCGGGGGTGATTTAGCCTATGCAAAAGCATATTGTGCAGAATTGATTCTCAAATATATAACCGATAAAGAAATTGAAATGGTATCAAAAAGCAAGGACTTGAAAGCTGTTTTAGAAAGTAAAGTAAAAAGATTGGAGGTGTTATCGTGAGTTATTTCAACATTGTCGCACAGACAAACGAAAATACCGTTGTAACTGAATATGAGTCCGTGACCAAGCGTTCTGATGCTTATCAGAGTGAAGCGGAGCTTGAAAAGGAGTTTATACGCTTACTTACCGAGCAGGGATATGAGTATTTGCATATCCATACCGAGGCGGAGCTTATAGCTAACCTCCGTAAAAAGCTTGAAGAAGTCAACGGATATACATTCACCGATAGCGAGTGGAAACGCTTTTTCGCTGAAGCTCTTGCTAATTCTAATGAAGGAATCGCGGAGAAAACGCGCAAAATACAAGAGGACTACGTGCAGGTGCTTCGCCGTGATGACGGTACTTCCAAGAACATCCGCTTGATCGACAAGGACAATATTCACAACAACAAGCTGCAAGTGCTGAATCAGTACGTGATCGGTACGGCAGAGGGCGCAAAGCACGACAACCGCTATGACGTGACTGTGCTCGTAAACGGTCTGCCCCTCGTACATATCGAATTGAAGCGCCGCGGTGTTCCTATCCGTGAAGCGTTCAATCAGATCAACCGCTATCAGCGCGACAGCTTTTGGGCAGGCTCGGGACTTTACGAATACGTACAGATCTTCGTGATCTCCAACGGCACGAATACAAAATACTACTCGAACACAACGCGCTATAATGCTGCGAACGATGCTCAAAAGGCTGACAAAAGCAAGAAGGCAAAGACGAGCAACAGCTTTGAGTTCACATCGTTTTGGGCGGATGCAAACAATCGTATTATCCCCGACCTTATCGACTTTACAAAGACCTTCTTTGCAAAGCATACCATCTTGAATATACTCACAAAGTATTGTATTTTCACCTCTGAAAATATGCTGATGGTAATGCGTCCGTATCAGATTACAGCTACCGAGCGTATTCTCAATCGCATTGAAATTGCAAACAACTATAAGAAGTTTGGTCGCGTTGAGGGTGGCGGATATATATGGCACACCACGGGTTCGGGCAAGACCTTGACCTCGTTTAAGACGGCACGCCTTGCTTCCCGTATTCCTTACATTGACAAGGTTCTTTTCGTGGTTGATCGTAAAGACCTTGACTATCAAACGATGAAAGAGTATGACCGTTTTGAGAAAGGCGCGGCGAACAGTAATACATCAACGGCGGTTTTAAAGCGTCAGCTTGAAGATGATAATGCCAAAATTATCATTACGACCATTCAAAAGCTTTCTACCTTCATCGGCAAGAATAGCGGACATCCCGTATTTGACAAGCGTGTGGTTATCATATTCGACGAGTGCCACCGCAGTCAGTTCGGAGATATGCACGTGGCAATCACGCGAAACTTCAAGAAATATCATTTGTTTGGCTTCACGGGCACACCGATTTTTGCTGTTAATGCGGGCGTTGGTAAAAATCCCAACCTCAAAACTACGGCACAAGCCTTTGGAGATCAGCTTCACACCTATACCATCGTGGATGCTATCAACGATAAAAACGTGTTGCCGTTCCGTGTTGATTATATTAAGACGATGGACAAGAATGACGATATTGACGATGACCAAGTATGGGATATTGACCGAGAAAAAGCATATATGGCTCCCAAGCGCATTGAACTTGTCACGCGTTATATCTTGGAGCATTTCAATCAAAAGACCTACCGCAACGAGCGAACCTATGCTTATAACGTGCTGACGAATATCGCGGAGGTTGCCGCCGCACACGGTAAGACCGAGGTAGAGGAAATCAAGCGTAAGCAGAGAGTAAGCGGATTCAACTCTATTTTTGCCGTATCGAGTGTACCTGCTGCCAAGCTCTATTACGACGAGTTCAAGCGTCAGATGGCGGCTGATCCTACGAAGAAATTACGTATCGCTATTATATACAGTTATGGCGCAAACGAAGAAGAAAGCGACGGCATCTTAGATGAGGAGAACCCCGAAGATACCTCTGCTCTTGACCAAAGTTCCCGCGATTTTCTCGATGCCGCTATCCGTGATTACAACGAAATCTTCCATACCAATTACGATACGTCGAGTGATAAGTTCCAAAACTATTACAAGGACGTTTCGCTTCGTATGAAGAACAAGGAGCTTGACCTTCTTATCGTTGTCAATATGTTCTTGACGGGCTTTGATGCTACTACGCTCAACACACTTTGGGTGGACAAGAACCTTAAGATGCACGGACTTATTCAAGCATACTCTCGTACCAACCGTATCTTGAACTCTATTAAGACCTTTGGTAACGTAGTTTGTTTCCGAAATTTGCAGAAGCGCACCGACGATGCAATCTCGCTTTTCGGTGATAAGAATGCTTCGGGTATCGTGCTGATGCAGAGCTTCAATGATTATTACTACGGCTACACCGATAAGGACGGCAACGAGAAGCCCGGCTTTGTGGATATGATTGCGGAGCTTTCCGATAAATTCCCGTTGACCGAGCCGCAGATCATTGGAGAGAAGAACCAAAAGGACTTTATTTCTTTGTTCGGTGCTATCCTTCGTATGCGTAATCTGCTCACATCCTTCGATGAATTTAAGGGCAAAGAGATCCTTTCCGAGCGCGATTTGCAGGACTATCTCGGACGGTATCAAGACCTCCGCGACGAGTGGAACGAGCGCAGAAAGAAGGGCGAGCTTGAAGATATTGTTGATGATATTGTATTTGAAATTGAGCTTATCAAGCAGATCGAAATCAACATCGACTACATCCTTATGCTTGTAGCCAAGTACCACGATACTCATTGTCAAGACAAGGAAGTTTTTGTCACGATACGGAAGGCAATCGATGCGAGCCCCGAGCTTCGCAGCAAGAAGGCTCTTATCGAAAACTTTATCGACGGAATCAACGATGTTGATGACGTTATGACAGAGTGGAGAACCTACGTTGCCGAGGAAAAAGAGCGCGAGCTTACGGCAATTATTGAGGAAGAAAAGCTCAAACCCGATGAAACTCGTAAGTTTATCGAGAACGCTTTTCGTGACGGTTCCGTTAAGACAACGGGTACAGATATAGACAGGATCCTGCCCCCGATGGGACGTTTCGGCGGAGGCAATCGAGAGGAAAAGAAGCAAGGCATTGTCACAAAATTGCTTAAATTCTTTGAGCGTTTCTTTGGCATTGGATAACTGAATATAGCCGCTATCAAAGCGTGATTACCACGCCGCGATAGCGGTTTTTCTTTTTGGTCGGAGTGACAAGGTAACTCGCTTCGCTCGTGATGCCTTCGGCATGCGAACTTGCGCGGCGATGCCGCCAATTTCGAATTGACGCACCAAGCAAAAAAATCAAGGTCACCTAAAGGCAACCTTGACTTTTTTTGGTCGGAGTGACAAGATTCTGAACAAACGAGTGTTTCTCGCAGGCTCGAACACTCGGCAAGAATGCGAGAAACTTAAAAGCAAGCGGTGGCTCAGATATGCATTCTTGCACGCAAGCTCACTGCACCATTTCGACAAAAAGAAAAAACAGCAAGCTAACGTCCACTGTTTTTTCTTTTTTGGTCGGAGTGACAAGATTCTGAACAAACGAGTGTTTCTCGCAGGCTCGAACACTCGGCAAGAATGCGAGAAGCTTAAAAGCAAGCGGTGGCTTAGATATGCATTCTTGCACGCAAGCTCACCGCACCACTTCGACAAAAAGAAAAAAACAGCAAGCTAACGCCCACTGTTTTTTCTTTTTTGGTCGGAGTGACAAGGTAACTCGCTTCGCTCGTGATGCCTTCGGCATGCGAACTTGCGCGGCGATGCCGCCAATTTCGAATTGACGCACCAAGCAAAAAAAATCAAGGTCACCTAAAGGCAACCTTGACTTTTTTGGTCGGAGTGACAAGATTCGAACTTGCGACTTCTGCGTCCCGAACGCAGCGCTCTACCAAACTGAGCCACACCCCGAAATATTAAATTTTAAGGAATCGAATTTTTGAACTTTGCGCAGAAACATCCGAGCGCCCGTAGGGCGCGAACGCGCCGTCGCATAGTCGAAATGTGCGCCAAGCACAGCTCGGCTTCATTTCTCCTTGCTTTGGGCTGATCACTTCGCGAAAACAGTTATGAACTGTTTTCCCTCGTTCACTACCAAACTGAGCCACACCCCGAAATATTAAACTTTAAGGAATCGAATTTTTGAACTTTGCGCAGAAACATCCGAGCGCCCGTAGGGCGCGAACGCGCTATAGTCGGGAAGAGAAATACAAAGATGTTTGCGTTTTACGCAAAAAGTATTATAGCACAGGGGGGAGATTTTGTCAAGATAAAAAAATAAAAAAGCGAAGATTTGGTAAAACACCCCAAGAAAAGAAGAGGCAAGGGCGCATTTTTGGTGTTTTGAATACGAAAAAAGTGCCCAAAAAAGCGAGATCGGACAAGCTTGTTTTTTACAGATGAAAAAGGCAGATTTCTCTTGACTTTTATACTTTAAAGTGCTACAATCAAGAACGGTGAAAAAACGGCGGTATTGCTGTTAAAAATATCATATATTCCTTATATTCAGGGGAAAACCGCGGTCGGCGGTAGAACGGAGACAAAATGCACATTCTTTTAAGCTTATCCATTGCGCTTTTTGCCGGCTTGATGCTTTCGCGCTTGGCAAAGGTGGTTAAATTGCCTGCGGTTACGGCATATCTTGTAGCAGGTATTTTAATCGGTCCGTATTTGATCGGCGCGTTCGGCGTACCGGGGCTTGGGTTTACCAGCATGGAAAACGTCAAACAGTATTCTCTTTTGGCGGATATCGCGCTTGGCTTTATCGCTTTTTCCATTGGTAATGAGTTCCGTCTCGGACAGTTAAAGAAAACGGGGCGGCAAGCTACCATCATCGGTATTGTTCAAGCCGTTATGGCAACCGTTCTTGTGGATGCCGCATTGATCGGGCTTTCTTTCCTCATTCCCGATAAGCTTCCGTTGCCTTCTGCGATCATCCTCGGTGCCGTGGCATCCGCTACCGCGCCCGCGGCAACGCTTATGGTTGTTCGTCAATATAAGGCGAAAGGTCCTTTGACGGATATCCTGCTTCCCATCGTTGCTCTTGACGATGCGGTCGGTTTGGTTCTCTTCGCGGTTTCCTTTGGCGTGGCAAAGGCGTTGATCGCGGGACCTGTTAATGTTCTCTCGGTGGTTTTGGAACCGCTTCTTGAGGTTGTTCTTTCGCTCCTTCTCGGCTTTGTCATGGGCATGCTCTTTACTTTCTTTGAGCGTTTCTTCCATTCGCGTTCCAAGCGTTTGGCAATGTCGGTTACCTTTGTGCTCTTGACGGTCGCACTTTCGATGCTCAAATTTGAGATCTTCGGTATTCATATCGCGTTCTCGTCGCTGCTTGTTTGCATGATGCTTGGTACCGTTTTCTGCAATGTCTGCGATTTTTCGGAGGAACTGATGGACCGCATCGACCGTTGGACAGCGCCCCTTTTCATTATATTCTTCGTGCTCAGCGGTGCGGAACTTGAACTCGCGGTATTCGCGGATTGGGTAATTGTGCTTGTCGGTGTGGTGTATATTTTGGTTCGTTGCCTCGGCAAGTATTCAGGTGCGCGTTTGAGCGCACAGGCAACGGGTTGCGACAGCCACATCGTGAAATATCTCGGTGTCACGCTGTTCCCGCAAGCGGGTGTGGCACTCGGCATGGCAATGAAGGCGAGCGCACTGGGGGCTGTCGGTCAGATCGTTTCCAATATCACGCTTTTCAGCGTTTTGATTTATGAATTGATCGGTCCTATGCTGACCAAAATTGCCTTGATGAAAGCGGGCGAGATTGAGCCCGAAGGCAAGAAAAGCGCACGCGAGGAAGCCAAAGCAAAGCTTGCCGCCAAAAACGAAAACGTCTAATCGAATCATAACCAAACGGGCTGCCGCATTTGCGACAGCCCGCAACGTTTTTAGCCAATGTGGTTTGTGACTATTATATATATAATAAGAGGTAGAAAAGTGTGCTTAATGTTCCGCTTCGAGCCAGTTTTTGCCCACTGCGGTGGATACGGTCAGCGGAACGGCAAGGGAGGCGGCGTTTTCCATTTCTTCTTTCAAAATGGCGCGTACTCTTTCTGCGTCGTTGACGTGCGCTTCGGCGATGAGCTCGTCGTGCACTTGCATTACGAGATGCGCATCAAGCCCTTCTTGCTTTAAGCGGCGGTCAACACGAACCATTGCCACCTTGATGATGTCGGCGGCAGAGCCTTGGATGGGGCTGTTCATTGCCACTCTTTTTCCGAACGCGCGCTGTGCGAAAATTTTGGAGGACAGTTCGGGGATATAACGTCGTCTGCCGAAGCAGGTTTCGGTATACCCTTTTTCTTCGGCTTCGGCTACCGTACGGTCCAAGTACTCTTTGATGCCGGGATATTCCGCAAAATAGCCTTCCATATAGTGCTTTGCTTCACCCACACTGACACCGATATCCCCGGAAAGGGAATAAGCGCTGATGCCGTAAACGATGCCGAAATTGACTGCTTTGGCGCGTGAACGGAGATCGTCGCTGACAAAGGTTTCGGGAACGCGAAATACTGCGGCGGCGGTTTTGGCGTGAATATCACCGCCCGAGAGAAAAGCGTCGCACATGTTTTTGTCTTGGGAGAATGCGGCGAGCAAGCGGAGTTCAATTTGAGAATAATCGGCATCTACCAGAACATGGGTTTCTTTTTTGGGGATAAAGACGCGTCTGAGTTCCTTTCCCAGCGCAGTGCGGATGGGAATGTTTTGCAAATTCGGTTCTGCGGAGGATAACCGCCCCGTTGCGGTGAGCGCTTGCTTAAAATCGGTGTGAATGACTCCGTTTTCATCGGCGACCTTCAAAAGGCCCAACGCATAGGTGGAGTAGAGCTTGCTGTATTTGCGGTAGGCTAAAATTTCGTCGATGATGGGGTGATGTCGGCGCAAGGATTCCAAGGTGTCTACGTCGGTGGAGAATCCGTTTTTATTTTTCTTTAATCCTTTGGTCGGCAGAGCTAAGTGCTCAAAAAGAACCTCACTCAGCTGCTTGGGGGAATTGATATTGAATTCTATGCCTGCGAGTGTGATAATGTTTTCGGAAAGAAGAACGATCTCCTCGGCAAGGCGTTTGCCGTACGCTTCAAGTGCCGCGGTGTCCAAGCGGAAGCCTGCGTGCTCCATCCGCGCCAAAACGGGAGAAAGCGGCAACTCAATGTCCTCGGCGAGTGCGGTGTGCCCAAGCTCTTGAAGCTTTTGTGTCAGCACACCGTTAAGACGGAAGAGATGCGCCGCGACGGGTTCGCCTTCGGCGGGAAGGGTATCGAGATAGCGTACAAAAAGCGGCGACGCTCCGCTTTGGTTTTCGCCTTCCGCGACATAGGCAAGAAGCATGGTATCGCGCGGAGTGAAAGTGGTTTGCACCCCTTCCTTCCAAAGACGGTGCAAAAGCTTTTTTCCGTCGTAGGTGATAACGGTGCGCGTGCCGTCAAAGAAAGGCGCGATCTCGGACAAAGTGCCGTTGTAGAGAAAGTGTTTTGTGCCATCCGAAAAGGAGAGCTCTCCTTCATAAGCCATCGCGAAGGCGCTACCGCCGGGGAACGCTTGCAACAGTTCTTTTGCCGATGCGTCTTTGTAAACGGCGGCTTCGATATTTTCTTTTTCTTCCTCGGCGCAGGCGGCTTCGGGTATAGTGTCTTGCGCGTCTTGGGCGGAAAGCCCAAACTTGCGAACGAGTTGTGTCAGCTCAAGAGACATGCATTTGGCGTAAAGTCCGCCGCGGTCAATGCCGGTGTAGCGAATGTCCTCCGGCGTAAGACCGAGAGGCACCTCGCGGCAGATGGTAGCGAGCCATTTGGAGTCGTAGGCGGATTCTTTGCCGTTTTCCAGCTTTGCGCGCAGACCTTTGGTGATAGAGGGATCGTCGAGGTGTTCATAAACACCGTCGATGCTGTGAAAATCCTTGATAAGCTTCAGCGCGGTTTTTTCTCCCACGCCGGGCACACCGTAGATGTGGTCGGAGGAATCCCCCATGAGTGCTTTCAAATCCACGAATTCGCTCGGTTCAATGCCGTATTTGGCGTAGAAAGCGTCGCGGTCATACGGAACGGTATCCCCCGTGGTGGCGAGCAGAACGGTCACGCAAGGCGAGATTAGCTGTAAAAGGTCACGGTCTCCCGAGAGTACATAAGCGTGATATCCTTCGCCGCAGGCGAGGGTGGAGAGAGTGCCGAGAATATCGTCCGCCTCATATCCTTCCATTTCCAAGGTCTTCAAGCCGAGCAGGCGAAGGCATTCCTTGGCGTCGTCAAATTGCGCAAGCAATTCGGGCGGCGTTTCGTGTCTGCCTTCTTTATAGTAGGAAAAGCGTTTTTTGCGAAAGTTTGGTGCCTTTAAATCGAATGCGACAGCGGCATAGTCGGGTGAGAGATCCTTGAGATGGTGGGTTACGATGTTCAGTATGCCGTAAATCGCGTTGGTTGGCCTACCGTCTTTTGTGGTGAGCATGCGGATGCCGTAAAAAGCGCGATTTAGAATGCTGTTTCCGTCGATTACTAAAATTTTTTTCATAAGATTACCATGCCTTATAGAAAGGCTTCCTTTTTAAGAACGGGCCGGTCCAAAAAGACACAGCCCGTGTTTTTATTCATCGGTCTTTTTTTCGGTTGCTTCGTTTTCGTCGATCGGGGTGTCGAAATCGAAGGATTCTTGGTCGGGATCACTCAATGTAATGTGCGTGTCACGGTCGGGCGTGTGCTCCGCCGCACTTTCGGCGGCAATCTCCTCTTCATAGCTTCCGCTTTCTTCGGGGATCTTTTCTGTGATAAGGACACAGACAAGGCGCGTGACGGCATAGCAGAACATCGCGAAAACGAGAAAATCATGCATGATGTTGCCGGAAAGCGGTGCGCGCTCCAAAGCGGCGTAGATCAAAGCGGGGAAGGCGTTTGCCATGGAAAACGTTGCGCAAAGGAGCGCAAGCGGCAGATATACGGCATAGCTGATTGCATGGAAGGAGAATCTGCATTCCGCCAAAAAGAAGAGCACGAAAACCAAGAAAGTGAGCTGATCGAAAACCTTGATGGGGCTGTTCAAAGCAAACGCCGCATCAAAATAGGAATAGAGAATGTAAAAAACACAGAACAAAACGGCGCAAACGCCGGAGAGAATTTTTACTGTCTCGTTTTGTATGGAAAGCGCAGCCGAAAGAAAATATGCAACGAGCCCAAGCGCAAAAAGAAGCGTCAGAATGCCAAAAATTCGGCTGAGCCCTTCGAGGAAAACAAAATGACCGATATGGGCGATCAGCCAAACGGCTGTTGCAACGGTTGCAAAGGCGGAAGAAAATATAATGGGAAGAGGAGCTTCCAGCGTTTTCTTATCCAGATCCCCTTTGGCAATGATGCCGAAAACAATATAAAATACAGCCGCGATCACAAAAAGCAAAGGAAAAAGGATTTCGGACAGCGGTGTGGCGGCAAAATGGCCGAGCACGGCGTCATAGTCCGAAAGAAGGAGAAAAGTGCGCAGTACCGTGGCGGCGAGAGAAATTAAAAATGCGGCACCCAGTACGGCAAGATAAGGCTTTTTTAGGGTATCTTTCATGAGAGATCCTCCGAAATCATTTCTTAACTCTTCCATTTTAACGCATATATATTAATAAAATGTAACTGTTTGAACGAAAAAACACCGTTTCGAGTCTCTTTTTTTCATTTTTTTACCGCGGGGCAAAGAAATATACCGGTAGAACGTGAAAAAATGATGCTTTAAAATGTGAAAATGGTGGAATTTGTATTAAATTTGTGCAATATGCACAATAATACAAAATAAAAACCGTCAAATTTCTACCAGTAAGGCGGTGGTGAATGCGTGAAAATACTTGACATTTTGCGCCAAATATAGTAAAATAATAAGGCTTGATATGCGATGAAGCGGGAGGTTGCCATCCGTGAGATGGGTAATTTCCGTGGAGTATGTCCGAAAAACGGGCGAAAAAAATGCTTTCCGCATGGCTAAGCACGTGTACGTCTTTGAAGGTCCCGGGGTGCTCAAAGGTATGAGCAGTTTCCCGGATTTCATTCGGAGGGAACGGAAACGCGCGGAGCAGTGTGAATGGCATCGCCCCCCTCAAAAAGAAATTTAGAAGGAGGCAAAAACAATGGCAAAGGAAAAAATCAGAGTGAAGCTCAAGAGCTATGACCACACCCTCGTAGATGCTGCGGCAGCTAAGGTTGTTGAAGTAGCGAAGAGAAACGGCGGCACGGTATCGGGTCCCATCCCGCTTCCTACCGACAAGGAGATCATCACCATTCTCCGCGCGGTACACAAGTACAAGGATAGCCGTGAGCAGTTCGAGACTCGCACTCACAAGCGTCTGGTTGATATCCTCAATCCTCAGCAGAAGACCATCGAGGCTCTTATGAACCTTGAGCTTCCCGCAGGCGTTGATATCGAAATCAAGGCGTAAGATCCACTCTCATTCGCGAGAGAGTTTAAGAAATCCACACCCGTGGTCACGTTGACGTGATCGGCATGCGCCGAAAAATCAAACGCGTCAACCAATAACGAACGGAGGCAAAAATGAAAAAAGGCATTATCGGTAAGAAGCTGGGCATGACTCAGATCTTCGATGAAGTCGGCAACGTCATCCCCGTAACCCTGATTGAAGCAGGTCCTTGCGAGGTGGCACAACTCAAGACCGTCGAGAACGACGGCTATGACGCAGTTCAGCTTGCGTATGCGGATGCAAAGGAAAAGCATCTGACCAAGGCTGAGATCGGTCATTTCAAGAAGGCAGGCATCTCTCCTAAGAGACACCTGAAGGAATTCCGCCTTGAAGATTGCAGCGCGTATGCTGTGGGCGCAACTGTTTCCGTCGATACCTTCGTCGCAGGCGAAAAGGTCGACATCACAGGAATCAGCAAGGGCCACGGTTATACCGGCTCGATCAAGAGATGGAATCACCACATTCTCAGAATGACACACGGTACGGGCCCTGTACACCGTCAGCCCGGCTCTATGGGTGCAAACTCCACCCCTTCTCGTATCTATAAGAACAAGAAGATGGCAGGTCAGTGGGGTAACGAACAGATTACCATTCTGAATCTCGCCGTAGTAAAAATTGACGCAGCTAACAACATTATCGCAGTTAAGGGTGCAGTTCCCGGCGCAAAGGGCGGCATCGTATTCATTCGCGATTCTGTTAAAGCATAACGGAAGGAGGAAAAACGAATGCCTAATATTAATGTTGTAAATATGGCAGGCGCTAAGGTTGGCGAGATCGCGCTTTCCGATGTTATCTTCGGCGCAGAAGTCAACAAGACCGTCCTCCATACCGCAGTAAGAGCATATCTGCTCAATCAAAGACAAGGCACACAGTCCACTCTTACCCGCACTGAGGTTTCCGGCGGCGGTAAGAAGCCTTGGAAGCAGAAGGGTACCGGTCACGCAAGACAGGGTTCCACCCGTTCTCCTCAGTGGACGCACGGCGGTATCGCGCTCGGTCCCAAGCCCCGCAGCTACCGTGTAACGCTCAACAAGAAGGTTAAGAGAGCTGCTCTCTTCGGCGCACTGACCGACAAGGTCAACAGTGAGTCTCTTGTAGTGATCGATAACATCGTTACCGAAAATTACAGCACCAAGACAATGGTTGCCATGCTCGGCGCCGTTTCTGCTGCAAAGAAGACACTGATCGTTCTTCCCGCAGTAGACGCGAAGGTTATCAAGAGCTGTGACAACATCCCCGGTGTTAAGACCACCGTTTACAATGCTATCAACGTATACGACATCATGAATGCCGATACCTTGATCCTCGCACAGGGCGCAGCTGAAAAGATCCAGGAGGTATATGTAAAATGAGAAACCTTTCTGATGTTATCTTGAAGCCCGTCATCACCGAAAAAGCAATGGGGATGATCGCAGACAAACGTTACGTTTTCAAGGTTGCCAAGGACGCAAACAAGCCTGAGATCGCTATGGCGGTTGAAGCTATGTTCGGCGTTAAGGTTGCTGACGTAAACACCATCAACATGAAGAAGAAGCCCAAGAGACTCGGCGCTCACGCGGGCTACACCGGCGAGTGGAAGAAAGCAATTGTTACTCTTACCGAGGATTCCAAGACCATTGCATTCTTCGACAGCTTGAATTAACGGGAGGAAATCGGAATGGCTACAATGAACTATAAGCCTACTACTCCTTCCCGCAGAAACATGGTTACTCCCTCTTTCGCTGAAGTGACAAAGTTCACCCCCGAAAAGAGCCTTATCGAAACCAAGAAGAAGCATGCGGGACGCAATAGCTACGGCAGAATCACCGTTCGTCATCACGGCGGCGGTAACAAGATTAAGTACAGAATCGTGGACTTCAAGCGTCAAGCTGAAGGCGACGCAAAGGTTATCGGCGTTGAGTACGACCCTAACCGCACCGCTTATATTGCACTCCTTGAGACTGAGGACGGCAAGAAGAGCTACATTATCGCTCCCTCGGGCCTTACCGATGGCGATACCGTATCCTGCGGTGCTGCGGCTGATATTAAGCCCGGTAACACCTTGCCCATCTCCGCAATTCCCGTTGGTACTATCATTCACAACATCGAGCTCTATCCCGGCAAGGGCGGTCAGCTCGCTCGCTCCGCAGGTGCCGCAGCTCAGCTGATGGCTAAGGAGAACGGCGAGGCTCAAGTCCGTCTTCCTTCGGGCGAGGTTCGCATCGTTCGTCTCGATTGCAAGGCAACCATCGGTCAGGTCGGCAACATCGAGCACGACACCATTAAGATCGGTAAAGCAGGTAAGACTCGTCACAAGGGTATCCGTCCTACCGTCCGCGGTACGGTTATGAACCCTGTAGACCATCCTCACGGTGGTGGTGAGGGACGCGCGCCCATCGGTCACGCAGGTCCTCTTACTCCTTGGGGTAAGCCGGCTCTCGGTTATAAGACCAGAAACAAAAAGGCGAGAACGAATAAGTTTATCGTTAAGCGCCGTGGCAGCAAATAATGCCGCTTAGAATAAGAAGGAGGCACTCATAAATGAGCAGAAGTTTGAAGAAACCGCCTTTTGTGGAAGCGAAGCTTTACAACAGAATCGTTGCCATGAACGAAAAAGGCGAGAAGAAAGTACTCAAGACCTGGTCCCGTGCATCCACTATTTTCCCTGAATTTGTCGGTCATACCATTGCTGTTCACGACGGCAGAAAGCATGTACCGGTATATGTCACGGAAGATATGGTTGGACACAAACTCGGTGAATTCGCACCTACCCGTACCTTTAAAGGTCACGCAGGTTCCAAGACATCCAATAACGGAAAATAATCAAAAACATTCGTAATCGCAATAACGCGAGAGGAGGCACAGCCTAATAATGCAGAAAGAAAAAAGAGATGCGCTCAGAGAGAGAAAAGCTGCCGAGAAGAATGCTCCCGAAGGCAGAGCGTACCTGAAGTATGCAAGAATC
Source organism: Eubacteriales bacterium (assembly GCA_045580085.1). GTDB lineage: Bacteria > Bacillota > Clostridia > Oscillospirales > CAG-272 > UBA1740. The sequence continues at coordinate 12,636 of JAZNND010000052.1, read as the reverse complement.
TCTCCCCGCAAAGTTGAAATCGTTCTGAACCTGATCAGAGGCAAGGATACCGATACCGCTATGGCTATTCTCAAGAATACCCCCAAGCGTGCATCCGAATATCTCGTAAAGCTTCTTAAGAGCGCCGTTGCCAATGCAGAGCACAAGAACACCGAGAAGGCTCTCGGTATGGATACCGCTAACCTTTATGTTGCGGAGTGCTTTGTTTGCCCCGGTCCTACGCTCAAGAGAATCCAGCCCAGAGCACAGGGTAGAGCGTTCCAGATTTTGAAGAGAACCAGCCACGTTACGCTGGTCGTTAAAGAAAAGGAGGTCAGATAACAATGGGACAGAAGGTTAATCCCCATGGTTTGCGCGTTGGCGTGATCAAAGATTGGGACTCCAGATGGTTCGTTAAGGACGAAGAGTTCGGCGATACCCTCGTATCTGACTACAAGATCAGAAAGTTCCTGAAGGAAAAGCTTCAGGCAGCAGGAACTCCCAAGTTCGAGATCGAGCGCGACAGAATGCGCGTTCGTATCTTCATTCACTGTGCGAAGCCCGGTATGGTAATCGGCCGCGGCGGTGTTGAGATCGAGAAGCTCAGAACCGAGCTTGAAGCTATGATCGGCCGCCCTGTAGCACTCAACGTAGTTGAGATCAAAAATCCCGATTCCAATGCACAGCTCGTAGCTGAGAGCATCGCAGCTCAGCTTGAGAACCGTATCGCGTTCCGCCGTGCTATGAAGCAGGCAATCGGCAGAACCATGAAGCTTGGCGCAAAGGGTATCAAGGTTTCTTGCGGCGGCCGTCTTGGCGGCGCGGAAATCGCTCGCACCGAGCACTATCATGAAGGTACTATTCCGCTTCAGACACTCAGAGCCGATATCGATTACGGTTTCTGGGAAGCAAACACCACTTACGGTAAGATTGGTGTAAAGGTATGGATCTGCAAGGGTGAAGTTCTCGCAGAGAGCGAAGCCGCTGCAAAGCGTTCCATGGAAAACACCGAGAAGCGTCCCGCACGCCGCGACAACAGAGATCGCCGCGACGGTGGCAGACGTGATAACAGAGGTCCTCGCCGCGACGGCGGTAACTTCCGTAACGGTGGCAGAAAGCCCGAAGGAGGTAATCGCTGATGTTAATGCCTAAAAGAGTAAAATACAGACGCGTTCAGCGCGGTCGTATGAAGGGTAAAGCAACCCGCGGTAACTTGATTACCAACGGTTCTTACGGTCTTGTTGCAACCGAGCCCGCATGGATCACCGGTGCACAGATCGAGGCAGCCCGTATCGCAATGACCAGATACACCAAGCGTGGCGGTCAGGTTTGGATCAAGATTTTCCCCGACAAGCCTATCACCGAGAAGCCTGCCGAGACTCGAATGGGTTCCGGTAAAGGTTCGCCCGAGTATTGGGTAGCCGTTGTTAAGCCCGGCAGAATTATGTTCGAGATGGACGGCGTTGCCGAGGATGTTGCGAAAGAAGCAATGCGTCTCGCTATGCACAAACTTCCCGTTAAGTGTAAGTTTGTAACCCGCGAGCAGCAGTCGACCACACAGGAGGGTTAAGCCGTGAAAGTTAAGGAATTCAGAGAAATGGATGTCAAGCAGCTTAACGAAAAGCTTGCTGACCTCAAGAAGGAACTTTTCAATCTCCGTTTCCAGCTTGCGATCAACCAGCTTGACAATCCTCATAAGATCGCGGATGTCAAGCACGACATCGCACGTGTTATGACCGTTCTTCGCGAGAAGAATGCATAAGGAGGATATGAAGATGGAAGCACGCAAACTGAGAAAAGTCAGAGTGGGCAAGGTCGTTAGCAATAAGATGGACAAGACCATCGTTGTTGCGATCGCTGACCACGTTCGCCATCCCAAGTACAACAAGATCATCAAGCGTACCGTTAAGATCCACGCTCACGATGAACAGAACGTATGCTCGATCGGCGATACGGTAGAAGTAATGGAAACCAGACCTCTTTCCAAGACCAAGAGATGGAGACTGGTCGAAATCATCGAAAAGGTTAAGTAATTCAGCTTTAACCCAATAAGTTTCACTAAAATACAGTAGGCAGGTCAAAAAGCTTGCCGAAACAAGGAGGAAACAACCTGTGATTCAGCAGCAGACATTAATGAAAGTTGCCGACAATACCGGTGCCAAGGAAATCATGTGCATCCGTGTTCTCGGTGGCTCCGGTCGCCGCTATGCCAACATCGGTGATGTGGTTGTTGCTTGCGTAAAGAAAGCAGCTCCCGGCGGTGTGGTTAAAAAGGGCGACGTAGTAAAAGCCGTTGTCGTCAGAAGCGTAAAGGGTGTTCGTCGTGCTGACGGCTCCTATATCAAGTTCGACGAGAATGCAGCGGTTATCCTCAAGGACGAAAATACTCCTAAGGGAACCCGTATCTTTGGCCCAATTGCAAGAGAGCTTCGTGACAAGGACTTCCTTAAGATCCTGTCCCTCGCTCCCGAAGTACTCTAAGGAGGTAGACACAGATGAAAAATCTTCATGTTAAAAAAGATGACCTCGTCGTAGTGATCTCCGGTGAGGACAAAGGCGTAAGAGGAAAGGTAATCGCAACCTCTCCCGAGGAAGGCAAGCTTATGGTTGCCGGCGCGAATATCGTTTCCAAGCATAACAAAGCCCGCCGTCAGGGTGAGGTTTCCAGCATTGTTAAGACCGAGGGTGCTATGTACGCTTCCAAGGTTATGCTGGTTTGCCCCAAGTGTGATTGCGGCGTCCGTACTAAGGTTGGTTATACCACCGATAAGAACGGCAAGAAAACCAAGATTCGTTTGTGCGCTAAGTGCGGCAACGAAATTTAAGCGGAGGTAACAAGATGTCTAGATTCAGTGAAATGTATAAAGCAGAAGTTGCTCCCGCACTTATGACCAAGTTTGGTTATAAGAGCCCCATGCAGATTCCGAAGTTCGACAAGATCGTTATCAATGTCGGCGCGGGCGATGCTAAGGAAAACGCAAAGGTTATCGATGCTATCATCGCAGACCTTACCCTCATCACCGGTCAGAAGGCTGTTCCGACTTACGCTAAGAAGTCGGTTGCAAACTTCAAACTCCGTGAGGGTATGAAGATCGGCGCAAAGGTTACTCTTCGCGGCGAGCGTATGTATGAATTCATGGATAAGCTGTTCAGCTTCGCGCTGCCCCGCGTCCGTGACTTCAAGGGTATCAATCCCAATGCCTTCGACGGCAGAGGCAACTATGCTCTCGGCCTCAAGGAACAGCTCATCTTCCCCGAAATCGAGTACGATAAGGTTGAGAAGGTTCGCGGTATGGATATCATCTTTGTTACCACCGCAAACACCGATGAAGAAGCAAAAGAGCTCCTGACTCTGATGGGCGCTCCCTTTGCGAAATAATGAAGGAGGTTATATAAAATGGCTAAGACTTCTATGATTTTGAAGCAGCAGAAAACTCAGAAGTTTTCTACTCGTGAGTACAACAGATGCAAGATCTGCGGCAGACCTCACGCCTACCTCCGCAAGTATGGCATTTGCCGTATTTGCTTCCGCGAGCGTGCCTACAAGGGTGAGATTCCCGGTGTAAGAAAGGCAAGCTGGTAAACCACATTCTCTCTCTACCGGCAGGAAAGCAAAAAATAACCGCTTTTACCACCGGTCAGCCGTCGCGCTAAAAACAAAGTGCGGCAGCAAGCATATTGAACTTGCATAAGGAGGATAAAAAAATGCAAATTTCAGACGTTATTGCAGATATGCTCACCAGAATTCGCAACGCTAACGATGCGAAGCATGAGAGCGTAGACGTTCCTGCATCCAAAATGAAGAAGGCGATCGCCGAGATCCTGCTCACCGAGGGCTATATCAAGTCCTATACCGTTGTTGAAGACGGCAAGCAGGGTATCATTCGCATCGCTCTTAAGTACGCACCCGGCAAGCAGAAGGTTATCAATGGTCTTCGCAGAGTATCGAAGCCCGGTCTTCGTATCTACGCAAGCTGCGAGGAAATGCCCAAGGTTCTTAACGGCCTCGGCATTGCCATCGTTTCTACTTCCAAGGGTATCATGACCGACAAGAAAGCAAGACAAGAGAATGTCGGCGGCGAAGTTCTCGCCTTTGTCTGGTAAGCGGGAGGTATAGAAAGATGTCAAGAATCGGAAAATTGCCCATTCAGCTGCCCGCAGGCGTAACTGTTGAGGTTGCAGCAGAAAACAACGTAACCGTAAAGGGCCCTAAGGGTACCCTTAAGGCAGCATTCTGCCCTCGTCTCACCATCGCGGTAGAAGGTTCTACCGTAACCGTAACCCGTCCCGACAACGAGAAGGAAAACCGTGCACTTCACGGCCTTACCCGTACGCTGATCAACAACATGGTTATCGGTGTATCGGAAGGTTATTCCAAGACTCTCGAGATCGAGGGTGTCGGTTATAAAGCAGAGAAGCAAGGTAAAAAGCTTGTGCTCAGCATGGGCTTCTCGCATCCCGTCTTCTTTGAGGATACCGAGGATGTTACCTTTACTCTCCCCAACAACACCACCATCGTTGTAAGCGATATCGATAAGCAGAAGGTCGGTGAGACCGCAGCTAAGGTCCGCGGCACGAGACCTCCCGAACCCTATAAGGGCAAGGGTATTAAGTATACCGGTGAACGCATCCGCCGCAAGGCCGGAAAAGCCGGTAAGTAATAGAAAGGAGTAGACACAATGGTTAAAAGAACTGATAGCAACAAACAGCGTTTGAAGAGACACATCAGAGTCAGAGGCAAGATCTCCGGTACTGCCGAGCGTCCTCGCCTTGCTGTGTATCGTTCCAATGCAAATATCAGCGCTCAGATCATCGACGATGTTGCCGGTGTGACCCTGGTATCTGCTTCTACCCTCGAGGCTTCCTTTGAAGGTATCGGCTCCAACAAGGCTGCTGCCGCAAAGGTTGGCGAGATGATCGCTAAAAAGGCTCTTGAAAAGGGCATCACTACGGTTGTATTCGACCGTGGCGGCTATATCTATCACGGACGTGTATCGGAACTGGCTGAAGGCGCTCGCAAGGGCGGTCTTAAGTTCTAAGAGTCCGGTTTGTACACATTCAAAGTTATTTGAATTTATTAAAGGAGTAAAAACATGGCAAAAAAGTTTGATGCAGCAGGCATGGAACTCCAAGAAAAGCTTGTTGTTCTGAACCGTGTTTCCAAGACCGTGAAGGGTGGTCGTATCGCCCGTTTCGCAGCGCTGATGGTTGTCGGCGACGGCGAAGGTCATGTAGGCTTTGGTCTGGGAAAAGCAGCTGAGGTTCCCGATGCTATCCGCAAGGGAATTGAGGATGCAAAGAAAAATATGATTACGGTATCTCTTAACGGTACCACGATTCCTCATGAGGTACTCGGTGTTTACGGCGCAGGTAAGGTTCTTCTGAAGCCTGCCGGCCCCGGTACCGGTATTATCGCGGGCGGCACCGTTCGTGCCGTTCTCGAGCTCGCAGGTGTGAAGAACATTCGTGCTAAGTGCCTCCGTTCTTCCAATCCTGTGAACGTAGTTAAGGCAACCTTCGAGGGCCTTAAGACACTCAGAACCGTCGAGGAGGTTGCTGCAATCCGTGGCATCTCCGCCGAGCAGGTTAAGGGTTAAGGAGGGCAAAAGCGATGGAAAAAGTTAAAGTTGTTCTTGTAAAGAGCCTTATCGCTGCCACCCCTGCACAGAAGGCTACCGCGAAGGCACTTGGTCTCCGTAAGATCGGCGATTGCAATGTTCTTGCAAACGATGCTGTTCTTGCAGGTCAGGTTCGCGTAATTCGTCACCTTGTTAAGGTAGAAACCGTTTAATCGGAATAAGAAGGAGGAATAAGAATGAAGCTCCATGAACTTTCTCCCGCGGAAGGCTCCGTTAAGGAATCTTACCGCAAGGGTAGAGGACCTGGTTCCGGAAACGGAAAAACCGCGGGCAAGGGCCACAAAGGTCAGAATGCTCGCTCCGGCGGCGGTGTACGCCCCGGTTTTGAAGGCGGTCAGATTCCGCTTTACAGAAAGCTTCCCAAAAGAGGCTTCTACAATCAGTTTGGTAAGACCTACGCTATTATCAACGTAGATGTGCTGAACATTTTTGAGGACGGCGCAGTCGTAGATGCTGCTGCTTTGCTCGAGGCAGGCGTTATCAATGAAGTATATGATGGCGTTAAGGTGCTCGGAAGCGGCGAAATCGGCAAAAAACTCACCGTAAAAGCAACCATCTTTTCGGAAACCGCGAAAGGAAAGATTGAAGCAGCAGGTGGAAAGACCGAGGTGATCTGATATGCTGCAGACACTGAAAAACGCGTGGAAAGAAACCGATATCAGAAAGAAGATTCTTTATACTCTCTTCATTCTCGTTATTTACCGCATCGGTACGGTCATCCCCGTTCCTTTTGTTGATGCATCTGCATTCACCCAGACTTATCAAGGTACGATCCTTGATTACCTGAACACCCTTTCCGGCGGTGCCCTCCAAATGGCGACGTTGTTCGCTTTGGGTATTTCCCCTTATATTACGGCATCTATCGTTATTCAGCTTCTCACGGTTGCTATTCCCGCGCTCGAAAGATGGGCTAAGGAAGGCGAAGAAGGCAAGAAGAAGATCAATAACCTTACTCGTTACGCTACTGTTATTTTGGCAGTTATTACGGCAGTCGGTTATTACTTCCTGCTCCAAGGCAGCCTTGTCGGTCAGAACACGGTACTCGAAGCATTCGTTGTTATTGTTTCGTACTGTGCCGGTGCCGCTATGGTTATGTGGCTTGCTGAGAAGATCAACGAAAGAGGTCTTGGTAACGGTATCTCCATTATCCTCTTTGCAAACATCATTTCCGCGCTCCCCTCGAAGATCATCCGTCTTGTAAGACTTGCGATGTTCGGCTTCCATCCCGAAGGTGCAAAACCTGCTCTTTGGGGTACTGCCGCTACCGTATTCGGTGTGTTCTATATCGCACTTCTTATCGGTATGGTGGTGTTCTCGGTCTTTGTTACCGGTTCCGAGCGCAGATTGAATGTACAGTATGCAAAGCGCGTGGTTGGACGTAAAATGTACGGCGGCCAAAGCCAGAGCCTGCCGCTTAAGCTCAATATGTCGGGTGTTATGCCTGTCATCTTCGCGTCCTCCATCATTTCGCTTCCCGCAACCATTATGGCATTCTGCGGTGTTAAAACCACAGATACGTATTTGAAATTGCGTCCGGATGGATCGACCTTCTCTTGGGATAACCTTTGGTCGAATATCAACCACTTCCTTGAGTCTGACGGTTGGTTCTATCCTCTCGTGCTCTTCATCCTGATCATTGCGTTCTCTTACTTCTATATTATGATTTCCTTCAACCCCGTTGAAGTTGCCAATAATTTGAAGAAGAACGGCGGTTCGATCCTCGGCATTCGTCCCGGCAGACCGACTGCGCAATATATTCAGAAGAGCCTTTCCAAGATCACTTTGATCGGTGCGTTCTTCTTGAGCTTTATCGCGATTGTTCCGATCATCCTCGTTCCTTTGGTGATGGAGCCCATCGCTGAAGGCGTGTTCACCAATTTGCCCGGCGCGATTTTGATTTCCGAGTTTGGTTTGGGCGCAACCATTGCCGATGCTGTGAACTATTTCACCAGCTCGTTCGCATTCGGTGGCACCTCGCTCCTTATCGTTGTTGGTGTTGCGCTCGAGACGGTTCGCGATCTCGAAGCACAGCTTTCGTTGCGCAACCATAAGGGATTCTTGGATTAAGACCGCGTAAGGAGGAAAAAGGATTTGAAGATCATATTCCTTGGAGCTCCCGGCGCCGGAAAAGGCACACAGGCTGAGATCGTTTCGGAACGCCTTGCGATCCCCGCGATCTCGACCGGTGCTATCATCCGGGAAGCATTAAAGGCAGGCACGGAAATGGGCCTTGCCGCTAAAAAGTATATCGATGCAGGTGCTTTGGTGCCCGATGAGGTTGTCATCGGTATCATCAAGGATCGTCTTGCTGAGAAAGATTGCGAAGGCGGATTCATCTTGGATGGATTCCCTCGCACCGTGCCTCAAGCAGAGGCACTTGACCGAATGAGCGTCAAAATCGATGTTGTTCTCTCCATTGAGGTTGCCGATGAGGCAATCGTGGAAAGAATGAGTGGCCGTCGCGTATGCGACAAGTGCGGCGCTTCCTTCCATGTGAAGTTTAAGCCTTCGAAAAACGGTGAGGTTTGCGATAAGTGCGGAAACGCGCTTTCCATCCGCCGCGATGATGCCCCCGAGGTTGTACAAAGTCGTCTAACCGTCTACCACGAAACCACTGAGCCTTTGAAGGATTACTATGCGAAAGCAGGTATTTTGAAACTGGTAGAAGGCCAGGAAAAAGTGGAAGACACCACCGCCCTTACCTTGGCGGCTCTTGGCATTTGATATGGTGATCATAAAGAATGCCGATCAGTTGAAGCAGATGCGTGCCGCTTGCAAGCTGACCGGAGAAACGCTCGCGTATGCCCACGGACTTGTCCGCGAGGGCATTACGACCAAGTATCTGGACACTAAGATTCGTGAATTTATCGAAAAGCATGGCGCAAAGCCCTCGTTTCTCGGTTATTCCGGATTCCCGGCAAGTGCGTGCATCAGCGTCAACGAGGAAGTCATTCACGGCATTCCCTCCGGAAGAATTCTTTTAGAGGGAGATATCGTTAAAATCGATGTCGGTGCGTTTTACCGCGGCTATCACGGAGACAGTGCTCGTAGCTTTCCCGTGGGTAAAGTGAGCGATGAGGCTATGCGGCTCATTGAGGTGACAAAACAGTCCTTCTTTGACGGCATGGCAATGGCTCTTTCGGGCGGCCGCATCGGTGATATCGGTCATGCTGTGGAAAGCTGTGTCAAAGATGCTCATTACACTGTTGTCCGTAATTATATCGGTCACGGTGTTGGCAGAGAGTTGCACGAGGATCCCGAGGTTCCAAATTTCGGAACGGCGGGCAGAGGCGTACGCTTGTATCCGGGAATGACGATTGCTATTGAGCCGATGGTCAATGCCGGAGGGCATTCTGTAAGAGTGCTCGATAATGAATGGACGGTCGTCACCTGTGACGGTTCGCTCTCGGCGCATTATGAGAATACGGTGGCTATCACCGAAAACGGGCCCGAGAACATGACCGATGTTGGCGACAGCTAAAAAGCGCAGAAAGGTATTTACAATGGCTAAAGACGATTTGATAGAATTTGAAGACGGCGTTGTCGTTGAAGCACTTCCCAATGCCACCTTCAAGGTAAAGCTGCCGAACGGTTACATCGTAACCGCGCATATTTCCGGCAAGCTTCGCATGAACTATATCAAAATTCTCCCCGGTGACACCGTGACCGTTGAGGTCTCGACCTACGATCTTACCAAAGGTCGTATCACTTGGAGAAAAAAATAATCGGAAAAGGAACGGTATAAAACAATGAAAGTTAAGCCTTCCGTCAAGAAGATTTGCGAAAAGTGCAAAATCATCAAGAGAAAAGGCCACGTGATGGTTATTTGCGAGAATCCCAAGCACAAGCAGAAGCAGGGTTAATCCGTTTCGCTTTTGGGACGAAAGCAAAAAAACAAATCGCCGCGTATGCGGCAGCATGAAAAAGAAAGGATGAAATATCATGGCTCGTATAGCTGGTGTTGATATTCCGAACAACAAGCGCGTTGAGTATGCTCTTACCTATATCTACGGTATCGGCGTAAAGAGTGCGCGCGATATTCTCGCTAAGACCGGTATCAATCCGGATACCCGCGCAAAGGACCTGACCGAAGCTGAGGTTGCTAAGCTCCGTGAGGAGATCGAAACCTCTTACCACGTTGAAGGTGACCTTCGCCGCGAGGTTGCTCTTAACATTAAGAGCTTGACTGAAATCAACTGCTACCGTGGCATCAGACACCGTAAAGGTCTCCCTGTCCGCGGTCAGAGAACCAAGACCAATGCAAGAACTCGTAAGGGTCCCAAGAAGACCATTGCGAACAAGAAAAAGTAAGGAGTAAGAACTGATGGCAAACGTTAAAAAGGTTGTTACTAAAAAGCGCCGCGAACGCAAGAATATTGAAAAGGGCGCGGCTCACATTCGTTCTACTTTCAACAACACCCTCGTCACCATCACCGATGTTCAGGGTAACACAATCTCCTGGGCATCTGCCGGTGAGATGGGCTTTAAAGGCTCCAGAAAATCCACTCCTTATGCAGCTCAGACTGCTGCAGAGCATGCTGCAAAGTTGGCAATGGAGCACGGCATGAAGACTGTAGAGGTTTACGTAAGAGGCCCCGGATCGGGACGTGAGTCCGCAATTCGCGCTCTTTCCACCGCAGGTCTTCAGATTACTCTCATTAAGGACGTAACTCCCATTCCTCACAATGGTTGCCGTCCGCCTAAGCGCCGTCGCGTTTAATGATTAGGAGGTAGAAGAAAAATGGCAAGATATACAGGCCCCAGCTGCAAACTGTGCCGCAGAGAAGGCACAAAGCTTTTCCTCAAGGGTGAGAAGTGCACCTCCGGTAAGTGCTGCCTCGAACACAGAAGCACTGCACCCGGTCAGCATGGCGCAGCTCGCAAGAAGGTAGAAGAATACGGCAAGCAGCTTCGTGAGAAGCAGAAGGCACGCCGTTACTACGGTGTTCTTGAGGGACAGTTCAGAAAGTATTATGAGATGGCAGAGAAGAAGGAAGGCATCACCGGTGCTAACCTCCTTATCATCCTTGAAAGCCGTCTTGACAACGTCGTATACAGAATGGGTATGGCTGCAAGCCGCAAGGAAGCACGTCAGCTCGTTCTTCATGCACACTTCACCCTTAACGGCAAGAAGGTAAACGTTCCCGCATTGCTCGTTAAGCCCGGCGACGTTATCGCTGTTAAGGAAACCAGCCGCGACTCTGTTAAGATCAAAGAACTCGCAGAGGCTATGCAGACTGCAATCGTTCCGAAATGGCTCGAAGTAGACAAAACTGCTCTTTCCGCTAAGGTTCTCAATGCTCCCGCAAGAGAAGACATTGACTTCGACTTCAACGAGCAGCTGATTGTCGAGCTCTATTCCAAGTAATACCGCCTCCCGAGTGCGCAGCATACGGGGCAAATTCTCGGTTTTCGAGCAGGCAATAAGTATGCCTTTTTGCCCCTGTATTTGCTTGCGTGAACCCTTTTTCTCCCCATCGTGGGGATTAGGTCACACAAAAATGATTAGGAGGATTAGTTATGATTGAGATAGAGAAACCCAATATTACAACGGTCGAACTGAGCGAAGACGGTAGTTGCGGTGAGTTCGTAGTTGAGCCTCTTGAGCGCGGCTACGGTATTACACTCGGCAACTCCTTGCGTCGTATTTTGCTTAGCTCTCTTCCCGGCTATGCTGCCACCAATATCCGTATCAGAGATGTGCTTCATGAGATCGGTTCGGTCCCCGGCGTCAAAGAAGATTGCCCTGAGATCGTGCTTAACATCAAGAGCATCATCGCTATGCTTCATACCAACAGCCCTAAGACGGTTGTTTTGGAAGCAGTCGGACCTTGCACGGTAACCGCCGGAGATATCAATCCCGATGCAGAGCTTGAAATTTTGAATCCGGAGCAGCATATCGCAACGGTTGCAAACGGTGAACACTTCTATATGGAGATCACGTTTGATCACGGTCGCGGTTATGTATCCTCCGATAAGAACAAGCAAAAGTACAATGAGAACAATTCTACCGGTGCTCCGATCGGTATGATCTTTACCGATTCCATCTTTACCCCTGTGTACAAGGTAGAGTATCGCGTAGAAAATGCTCGCGTAGGCGGTAACATTACCGACTATGATAAGCTGACGCTCAATGTACAGACCAACGGCACCATCGCCGCCAAGGAAGCTATTTCCTTGGGCGCCAAGATTCTGAATGAGCATCTCAATCTCTTCGTTGATATGTCGGATGACGCCAAGAACGCAGAGATCATGGTCGAGAGACCGGAAGCCAAGAAGGAAAAGGTTCTTGAGATGACCATTGAGGAACTTGACCTGTCGGTTCGTAGCTTCAACTGCTTGAAGCGCGCCGGCATTGACACCGTTGAGGATTTGATCAACAAGACTGAGGAAGATATGATCAAGGTCAGAAACCTCGGTAGAAAATCTTTGGAAGAAGTAATTCAGAAACTCCACTCTTTGGGCTTAGACCTTAAGAAGGTTGAGGAGTAATCTTAAAGGAGGTTTAAGGATATGTCCGGAAATAGAAAACTCGGCAGAACCAGCTCGCAGAGAAAGGCAATGCTGAGAGGCATGGTCACTCTTCTCCTTGAAAACGGAAAGATCGAGACCACATATACCCGTGCAAAGGAAGTATCCGCTGTTGCTGACAGCATGATTACTTTGGCTAAGCAGAGCCAAAACAATCGTCTTGCCGCTTACCGCAGAGCACTTTCCTATATCACTAAGAGAGAGGTTGCGCTCAAGCTTTTTGACGAAATCGCTCCTTCTTATGAGAATGTTGCCGGTGGTTATACGCAGATCTACAAGCTTGGTCCCCGCCGCGGTGACGCCGCTGAAATGGCACTGGTAAGACTGGTTGCTGCTGAAGAGGCTGCTCCCGTTGTAGAGGAAAAGAAGCCTGCAAAGAAAAAGACTGCAAAGAAAGCTGCTCCCGCCGCAGAGGCTCCCGTTGAGGAGACTGCTGCTGACGATAAGGCAGAAGACTAAAAAATAGAGCTAGCTCTTAATGAGCTAG
>JAZNND010000051.1:0-6939 GCA_045580085.1 Eubacteriales bacterium | reverse complement strand
GTCCGGTCAGGCGCTTATACTGACCGTACATATAGCCCACTTCGCGTGCGCCTACGCCGATATCGCCTGCGGGAACGTCGGTGTCAGCACCGATGTGACGCTCAAGCTCGGTCATGAAAGACTGGCAGAAACGCATCACCTCAGCGTCGCTCTTGCCCTGAGGATCAAAGTCGGAACCGCCCTTGCCGCCGCCCATGGGGAGAGAGGTGAGGGAGTTCTTGAAGGTTTGCTCAAAGCCGAGGAACTTCATGATGGAAAGGTTTACGGTAGGATGGAAACGCAGACCGCCCTTGTAAGGACCGATGGCAGAGTTAAACTGCACACGGTAGCCGCGGTTAACCTGTACGTTGCCGTTGTCGTCTACCCACGGAACACGGAACATGATGGTGCGCTCGGGCTCAACCATGCGCTCAACAACACCTGCTTTTACAAGGTCGGGGCGTTGCTCGATGACGGGCTCGATGCTTTCAAACACCTCGGTCACGGTCTGAATGAATTCAGGCTCACCGGGATTTCTTTTCTTGACGGTTTCAAGCACGTCAAGCAAATACTTGTTTTTCATAGGAACATCCTCCAAATATGTAGATTTCGCATTTATGATATTATATTATAAAACGAAATAAACCGTTTGTCAACCCGATAGAAAAAAATATTTGCGTGAAAGAATAAAAAATATTGTTAAATAAGTGACGGTATAGCCGCTTTTTCGGCTTCCGGATGATCAAAAAGGCTACTTTACCGCAAAAGAGAAGCTTTTTGCAAAATAACGACCTGAATAAACTGCCTTAGAAAGAGCAAAAATAAAAAATCGAAGTAAAAAGCCATCATCTTCTTAAAAAGATATTGACTTTAAGAAAAAAATGTGATAAAATGTTTGGTGCGAGTTGGGAAAACTTTTCTCCGTTCGCGCGAAAAATACGGTTATTCAATAAAACAATATAAAAGAGAGGAAGAAAAAAGATGAGCAAGAAGTATGTTTATCTCTTCACCGAAGGCGACGCTTCCATGCGTGAGCTTCTCGGCGGTAAAGGCGCAAACCTTGCCGAAATGACCAAGATCGGTCTTCCCGTTCCCCAGGGCTTCACCATTTCCACCGAGGCCTGCACCCAGTATTATGAGGACGGCAGAAAAATCAATGATGAAATTATGAACGAGATCATGGAGTACATCGTAAAGATGGAAGAGATCACCGGCAAGAAGTTCGGCGATCTTGAGAATCCCCTTCTCGTTTCCGTTCGTTCCGGCGCACGTGCATCCATGCCCGGTATGATGGATACTATTTTGAACCTCGGTTTGAACGAAGAGGTTGTTAACGTTCTCGCAGAGAAGTCCGGCAACCCTCGTTGGGCTTGGGACTGCTACAGAAGATTTATTCAGATGTACTCCGACGTTGTTATGGAAGTCGGCAAGAAGTACTTCGAGGAACTCATCGATAAGATGAAGGCAGAAAAGGGCGTAAAGCAGGACGTAGAGTTGACTGCTGACGACCTCAAGGAGCTTGCTTCTCAGTTCAAGGCTGAGTACAAGTCCAAGATCGGTACCGATTTCCCCACCGATCCCAAAGAGCAGCTCATCGGTGCTGTTAAGGCCGTATTCCGCAGCTGGGACAACCCCCGTGCAAACGTATACCGCCGTGACAACGACATTCCCTACTCTTGGGGTACTGCCGTTAACGTACAGGCAATGGCATTCGGTAACATGGGCGACAACTGCGGTACCGGTGTAGCATTTACCCGTGATCCCGCTACCGGTGAGAAGAAGATGATGGGTGAGTTCCTTACCAACGCTCAGGGTGAGGACGTTGTTGCAGGTGTTCGTACTCCTATGCCCATCGCCGAAATGGCTAACAAGTTCCCTGCTGCTTACGAGCAGTTCGTAAAGGTTTGCGAGATCCTCGAGAACCACTATCACGATATGCAGGATATGGAGTTCACCATCGAGAACGAGAAGCTTTACATGCTTCAGACCAGAAACGGTAAGAGAACCGCGCAAGCAGCTCTCCAAATCGCTGTTGACCTTGTTGCCGAGGGCCACAAGACCAAGCAGGAAGCCGTTCTCATGATCGACCCCAGAAACCTTGACACCCTTCTCCATCCCCAGTTCGACGCAAAGGCACTCAAGTCCGCTACTCCTATGGGCAAGGGCCTTGGCGCATCTCCCGGTGCAGCTTGCGGTCAGGTTGTATTCTCCGCAGAGGATGCAGAGACTTGGAAGAACGAAGGCAAGAAGGTTATTCTCGTTCGTCTTGAGACTTCTCCCGAGGACATCACCGGTATGAAGGCTTCTCAGGGTATCCTCACCGTTCGCGGCGGTATGACTTCTCACGCGGCAGTTGTTGCTCGCGGTATGGGTAAGTGCTGCGTTTCCGGTTGCGGCGATATCGCTATGGACGAGGAAAACAAGAAGTTTACGCTTAACGGTAAGACCTATCATGAGGGTGATTTCATCTCCATCAACGGTTCTACCGGTGCAATCTACGACGGTATCATCCCCACCGTTGACGCTGAGATCTCCGGTAACTTCGGCACCATCATGGGTTGGGCTGATGAGTTCCGTAAGCTCAAGGTAAGAACCAACGCAGATACTCCCGCAGACGCAAAGAAGGCTCGTGAGCTTGGCGCAGAGGGTATCGGTCTTTGCCGTACCGAGCACATGTTCTTCGAGGCAGACAGAATCGCCGCATTCCGCGAGATGATCTGCGCTGACACCGCTGAAGAAAGAGAAGTTGCTCTTGAAAAGATCCTTCCTTACCAGCAGGGCGACTTTGAGAAGCTCTACGAGGCTCTCGAAGGCACTCCCGTTTGCATCCGCTTCCTCGATCCTCCTCTCCACGAGTTCGTTCCTACCACCGATGAAGATATCGCTCTTCTCGCTAAGGCTCAGAACAAGAGTATTGAGGACATCAAGGCTATCATCGCAGGCTTGCACGAGTTCAACCCCATGATGGGTCACCGTGGCTGCCGCCTTGCCGTAACCTATCCCGAGATCGCAAAGATGCAGACCAAGGCAGTTATCCGCGCCGCTATCAACGTTCAGAAGGCTCATCCCGAATGGACCATGGTTCCCGAGATCATGATTCCTCTCGTTGGTGACGTGAAGGAGCTTAAGTACGTGAAGGCTGTTGTCGTTGCTACCGCTGACGCTGAGATCGCCGCTGCAGGCGTTGCTCTCAAGTATGAGGTCGGTACGATGATCGAGATCCCCAGAGCTTGCCTTACCGCTGATGAGATCGCTAAGAACGCAGACTTCTTCTGCTTCGGTACCAACGACCTCACTCAGATGACCTATGGCTTCTCCAGAGACGACGCAGGTAAGTTCCTTGAGGCTTACTACGACGCTAAGATCTTCGAGAACGATCCCTTCGCAAAGCTCGACACCACCGGTGTTGGTAAGCTCATGAACATGGCAATCTCCCTCGGCAGACCTGCTAACAAGAATCTCCATGTAGGTATCTGCGGTGAGCACGGCGGCGATCCTACGTCCGTTGAGTTCTGCCATACCCTCGGTCTTGACTATGTATCTTGCTCTCCCTTCCGTGTGCCGATCGCTCGCCTCGCAGCAGCTCAGGCCGCTTTGAAGGACTAAGTTAGATATTTTGCACATGTGCTAAGACACACTCACTTATTGTGTCTTAGACAAAATCGAATATCCTAACAAACAAATCGAACACCCTTGTCCCCAGGGTGGTCTTTTTTTATTTTTGCACCAATCAAAGGCACTCCCAAAGGTGCTAAAAAGCACACAATAGAGTGCCTATCGAGGTGCCTTCATTAGCCCCTTATTAAGCCCCTTTTATTAGATTTTATAAGGGTTTTTACAAGAAGCCAAAAGTCAAACCTTTTGCCGGTCGAGCGCCTCGGTGCAAAAGACACCCCCGCTCTGCTTTACCCACACGCTGACACTCTCATTCCAAAACGCGCAAATTTTCGCAACGCTCGATGAGCAAGTCTTTTTCAAACGACAACTCGTCTTCATGGAAGAAGCGAACGTTTTTGAAGGTTACGTCTTCCGCATCGCGCACAAGGAATGCCGCATCGCATCCTTCCACACGTGTCCAGTTGCAGGGGAAGCGGTCGTTTTTGGGGTCTTCCTTGGCGAAGAAGACGTCCATATTTGAAAAGGAGATATTGGAAACGGTAGTATTGGCAAAGCCAATCAGGGTGTTCATGCGGTCGCAGTGGACGCTCACGTTATCGAACGCAATGTTTTTCATATAAGCATGCGTCGGGAAAGGCGGATGATCCTGCTGATTGCTCATTTTGAGGTCGATGCCGCAATGGGCTTCGATGGAAATGTTGGAGAAACGGAGATTTTCGATGTTCGTGCCGCCCGGTGCATTCGGATTAAAACGACAGGTCGCGCCGATGCCACTCAGGGAATCTTTGATCAAGACGTTGGAAATGAGGCAGTTTTTGATCGTTCCCGTGCCGACGCCGATGCGGATGCCGTAATCGAGGTAAGAGGTGAGCACGCAATTGGTGATCACCACGTTCTCGCAAGCACGCGTTTGGTCGCGCAAAGGCTGTGTGACGGCACGCAGCGTGATGCCGTCATCGCCCGTTTCGATGATGCAATCGCTTATGGTGACGTTGCGGCAACAGTCGATGTCAATGCCGTCGTTGACCCATTGCTTTTTTTCGCCTTGCACCGTCACGCCGCGCACCATCACGTTTTCGCATCCGTGGAAAAACAAATGCCAAAAGGGGGCGTGCAAGAGCGTTACGTCCTGCACTTTGACGTTTTCACATTCGGCAAAAAAGAGCATTTGCCCGGGACGGTTGTTTTCAACAGGCGGATGTGTGTAAAACTCGCAATAGCCGGACATGAAGTTCTCATTGACCCAATAGTGCGAGTCTCCGTCAATGGTGCCGAACCCCGTTACGAAAATATCGTGCTGTTCGACGGCTGTAATGAGGTGCGTTCCCACCATATTTTCGCTTGAAAATACACGGTTTTGCGGACAGAAGTCGGACGCGTTGTAGTCGGCGCGATCATGGCTTGCCTTCAGAACCGCGCCGGGCGCGAGGTGCAATCCGCCGCCGCTCTTTAAATAAATGGTTCCCGTAACAAAAACACCCGCGGGGATATAAACGGTACCGCCCGCATCGACTGCCGCTTGGATGGCTTTTGTGTTGATCGTTTTGCCGTCACCGACGGCACCAAAATCTAAAATATTACGCATAATTTTTCTCCTTTTGTACGATAACGGTTGCCTTTTGCCAAGACATCTGCTATAATACAATTATACAGCTGAATAGCGAGAGAAAAAACAGCGATTTCGTCTAAAAAAGAAACAAATCCGCTGTTTTCGAAAAAAGAGTGACATCCGAAACAGAACAAAAAGGATGTTCGCGGAGAGAGAAAATATCATGAAAGCACTTTCCTATCACTGGAATAACGGACAAAAAGAGGGAGCGCCCGTCCGCATTTGCGTGACAAATATGCCCGCGCCTTTGGCGGCGCACGCGCAAAACGAGCTGGAATTGATGTATTTTTTTAAAACGTCGGGATGCATCTATAAGTGCGAAGGGCAAGAATACTTGCTTTCTTCCGGGGAGCTTGTCGCCGTCAATCCGGGGGAAATACACGCTTGCCGTGAATGGGGGGAGAACGTTTCCGCCATGTGCTTGATCATTGATCTCGGAAAAATCCACCTTTCTGCGCTGTTGGGGCTGCAGATTCCGAACAAGGTCGAGTGCCATGCCTTTTTGCGCGACTGTTTTGAATGCTTGTATGCGGTTTTGACAGAGGAGGATTCGGCGAAAAAAGACTGTACTGTTTTTGCCTGCCTATATGAAATTCTTGGATTTTTGATGCAAAAAGCGCAAAAAAAAGCACCGTGTCGGATAAACACGGTGCGAAAAAAAGAATTGCTTGCCGTTATGGGCTGTATGTCCGAGCATCTATCGGAAAACGTCCCTTTGCGCTTTTGGGCGGAGAAAATGCATTTGAGCGAAGATCGTTTTTATCATGTGTTCAAAGAGTTTGTCGGTGTAAGCCCTACCGAATATCTTTTGAACGAACGCTTGCGCTGTGCTTGCGCGCTTTTGCGGGACACGCCGATGCGGATCACGGATATTGCCCAAGAGTGCGGTTTTTGCACATCGGGCTATTTTGCAAAACAGTTTCGGGCGCATATGGGATGTACACCTTTTGCCTATCGTCAAAACGGTGCGCTCGACAGCTTATATCAACCGCATACGGAAGCGCCCTGACGCAAGGGATTCAAACGGGCCGACTGTGGGATTTTTGCCGCGCTCTTTTCCAAAGAAATCACGATCGAGCGTGATGGGCGTGCCGTCGGGGTTTTCATACAGGGCTTCGGGGAAGCGCGGCGAGCCGAGTCGCGCTGTTGTGACGGATGCTGTGCGCAGTGCAAGCATTTCTTGCGGAACGGTCAACGTAAGATACACGTCGTCGTTTGCTTCAAGCAATGGTTGGGGGTCGAAATCGGGATAAACCGCGGTGTTTTCTTCGCCCGTCGCTTCCGCGACGGTTCCTTTTTTGTCCTCGTCGCGTTTTTCTTTGGCGTAAGCGGGGCAGTAGAATATATTGTTATAGAAGCGGTCATCACCGCCAAAGATCAGCTCGGTAACCTTCTAGGAGCACCAAGAAATTGGTGCTCCTTTTTTCTTATACTGCTCTTGACTTTAGGCTTAGTGGGCGGTATAATGGTACCCATAAGGGTGATTTATACTATGTGCTCAGACACACCCAAACAGTGTGCTTGGTACAAAACTGAATAGTCTCTAAAACAAATCGACCACCCTTGTCCCCAGGGGGGTCTTTTTTCTTTTTTGGCACCAATAAAGTGAACTCCCAAGGTGCTTAAAAGCACACATCAGAGTGCCAATCAAGGTGCCTTCATTAGCCCCTTATTAAGCCCCCTAAAAAAGCCTAATTAGCCCCTTGGTACAAGGGGTTTTGGTAGATTTACTA
>JAZNND010000050.1:0-7167 GCA_045580085.1 Eubacteriales bacterium | reverse complement strand
TTTCTCTAACGGGCAATGTCAACTGCATAATATCAGCGTCCTTAAATCATTCCAAAATGCTTCAACGCTTCCTTGATTGCTTTTTCTTTATCCGGTGGGCACTGAGGTTGCTTCGCATCCTCGGATTTCGGCTTATTGTAGTTCTCACGCTCAATGATACCGCACGTCTGCTTCACCTGTGCGATATACAAGCTGCTGACCTTCAAGCCACTGTGCTCCAGCACATAATCCTTGATCTCCTGGTAGGTAGCTTTCTTTTCCGCATCGGTCAAATCCAGTTCATCCATATCCAAGTTAATCTCGATATGTTGCTTTGTATTTAGTTTGGACAACAAACATACACTTTCGACATGCCCCGTACGAGGGAAAAGATCCACGGGGGTGACGGCGGACATAACGTAGCCTTTATCAAGGAGCAAGCGCGCGTCTCGCGCGAGGGTATCGGGATTGCAAGAGATATAGACAATCTTTTGTGTTTGAAGAACATCGGCAATATACGAAAGGAGCTGTGGAGTACTTCCTTTGCGCGGCGGATCGAGTATGATTATATCGGGGCGATAGCTTTCGCCCAAAGCGGCGTAGACATTTTTGAAGAGCGCGGTGGCATCACCTGCGTCGGCAGTGAAAAAGTGCGCATTGGTGAGCCCCATTTTGAGAGCATTCTCTTTGGCGCATTCGACCGCTTCGGGAACAATCTCGACGCCGACAAGCTCGCGCACATCTTTTGCCATAGAGAGCCCGATGCTTCCGACTCCGCAATAGAGGTCCAAAAGAGATTCTTTTCCCGAAAGCTCTGCGAGTTCCTTGGCGCGACGGTAAAGAAGCTCTGTAGCGGCATGATTAACTTGATAAAAAGCGGCGGCAGACAAAGAAAGCGGAACGCCCGCGAGCGTATCTCGAAGGGCTTTTTCTCCATAAAGCCAAACATAGGTATCGGAACAAATGACATTGGTTTTTGCGGTATGAATGTTGAGATATGCTCCGACGATTTCGGGATGCTTTTCTTTCAAAAGCGCGATCAGTTTTTCCTGATGGGGCAATGTTTTTGCATTGATCACAAGTGTCAAAAGAACCTTGCCGTTTGACGAGGCGCGCAGGTAGATATGGCGCAAAACACCGCTTCCTGTCTCTTCGTTATAGGGAGGTATGCCGTTTGCATTGGCAAAAGCAAGGACGGTTTTCACAATAGGGGGAAAAGAGTTGTCTTGCAAGAGGCAGTCCGCCGCTTCGGCAAGGCGGTGACTTTTGGGGGCAAAAAAGCCCGCGATACACCGCCCTTCTTTATCAGCGCCTACCGCATACTGCGCTTTGTTGCGATAGCGTTCCGTCTTTTCTGCGGAAAGAAGCGGCAGCACTTCCGCCTCGATGCCGGCTTTGCGAAAAGCATGACGAACATAATTTTCCTTGAGTGCCTTTTCGTGCTCATAGGAGATATTTTGATAAGCGCACCCGCCGCACGCACGGTTGCCGCATGCGGGAGCGATACGGTGAGAAGAGGGGGTATGAAGTTTTTCGAGACGCGCGACAGCATACGTTTTGTGCACTAAAATGATGCGGATATCCGCATCGTCTCCGTCTACGGCGGAGGAAACAAAGACGGTCTGCCCCTCTATCTTAGCAACACCGAATCCGAGGTTGTTGAGGTCCTCGATCTTTACTCGGTATATTTCATTTTTTTTCAGCATTTTTTCGACCGTCCTTTTATCTTTCTTACAAATGATTATAATAATACCATGTTATCATCATTATACAATTCTTTTACCGTAAAGTCAATAAAAAAACGGCGATTCATCATTCGAAACACCGTTTTTTTGAAATATTTTTCTTTTACTTGCCGAACAAAATTTTTCTCATAAAACGAGACGCGGCAACGCCATCACGTTTAGCGATGACAGCTTCGGCTTCCTCATCCGAAATGCGTTCTGCCGCCTCTTGCAAAGCATCCAGCCAATCCGCGCTCTCGGCAACGGCATCTCTGCCGTCCTCCCTGTAGGGGAACTGATCGATTACCAGATACCCATGATAACCCGTGCGCTTTAACCACCAGAAAAACTCGAGGAATTCGAGCGTGTGCACACTGCCCACAATCATATCGTCATCCCATAAGCGGTAGTTATCGTTGATGTGAATATGTTTGAGCCTATCTCCATACATTTTGCACATGGCAACAGCCTCGGCGGCAGTCTCATACCCAAGCGCGGCGTGACCGTAATCCAGAGCAATGCCGAGATTGGGAAGCCCGATCTTTTCAATCATGAGAAGTGTTGCTCCGACGGTGCTGATATAGGAATGGGTACGAGGTTCTTTGAGTTTATATTCGAGGGTAACAGTGATCTCGGGGCGGTAGCGACAGAGCTCCTCCACGCCATCTGCAAAGAGTTGACGCTCTTTGATGTAATCGGCGGCAAAGATATAGTCATAGCCGTCCTGTCCCGGCCAAAGCGTCACGATAGGGCATCCGATCTCGGCGGCAAAATCCATCACTGCCTTGCTATCAGCAAGGGCGGCGTCTCTAACGGCTTGATCGGTGGAGGAAAGACTTCCCTTTTTATAAAGGGGGTTAGCAAAGGTATCTACAGCCAACGAACCGACTTTAAGACCTGTGCGGGCAAGATGCGCTTTGATCTCTTCTTTACGGCTCATAAGATCGTGATCCATCACAAGATCAACAGCCGCGAGATTGGGGATGCTTGCGGCGCGGGTAAAAAGCTCTTCGAGAGAAAAGCCGGGCGCATATTCGCGGCAATAGCGGTCAAAGCAGTTGCCGACATTGCCAAGAAAAACGGAATATGAAAGTTTCATTTTGTTTCTTCTTTTTCTTTGATATAGATGGTATAGGTATTATTTTTGGGATCACATCTGCCTGCGGAAGCAAAATCCACCAGCGAAAGCCCTTCCGCTTTGAAGCGGACAAGTGCCGATCCGCGTTCGCAAGGAAGGAGTGCAACATCGGAAGAAAGGGAATCCGTCAGCGAACCGCCGAAATGAGTATCAAGGGCAAGAAGCAGAGGACCCGCATGGAAAGAAAGATATTTCTCGCCGTCGATTACGATCCGTTCGCGGCGCGGTGATGTATCAAGGGTGAGGGTAAGCTCACACTTCCCTTCGGGAATGTCAAGGGGCAAAAAGCCTTCCAAAAGGTCGGGAGAAACGTTTTTTCCATCGATAGTAAGGCTGTACTTTTCACACCATGCGGGAATGCGCAAGAATAGGCGCAAGGGGTGCCTGCGGTTGTCAATACGGAATGTGATCTTGCCATCCGCGGGATAATCGGTGCATTCTTCCACCGAAAGCCCGTCTTTCTCATAAGCGGACGCACCGTAGAGAACGGGGATAACGTTTTCGCCGTCGTCGTAGAACATAAAAGACGGCAGGTAGCTGAAGAGCGTATAACCGCGATAGCGGCAACATTGATAAAGTCCTTCCGCTTTGCGGAAGATCTTTTTGCCGTAATTGCCTTGGTAATAAGCAAAGTCTCTGCCATCACTCGACAAGGAGCCTATCATGTGGTTGAATACCGTTCGTTCAAGCTCATCGAGATACTCGGCGCGGGGCGAGGCAAAGAAAAGCGAGAGCGAAAGCTCGCTCCAACCGACCGCAACGCATGTTTCGTTGGGTTTCTCTTCCGTGGGCATAAAGCGGTGCGCATTGCCGTTTTCCGTCCAAAATTCCACAACGGTACCGTTTCCGGTATTGCGAATCTGCGTATCGCGAATAGCGCACCAATAGCGATGCGCCGCCGAAACCGCTTCCGACTTATCTGCCATCAAGCCATAGGTCAAAACAGCAAGATAAACCACCAACATCTCAATCCCTTTTTTGGAGCGAAGAGCCAATATATCCCGAAAGCTCAAAAGGTTCATGTCGGTGTTTTCACAGTGAGAAAGCACAAACTCCACAAAATCGAGATAAGACTTTTTGTGCGTGATAAGATACATACGGCACATGGCGTGCAAGCACGAAATGTGCTGACTTCCTTGGTTGATGGCGTTTAGAATATCGGGAGCTCCTTCACGCATAAAACAGTCCACCAAGAAATCGGCGGCACGCTCGGCAAGCGAAAGAACTTTCAAGTCTCCCGTAGCTTCATATACACGGGAAAGCCCGTAGAGAGTGAAGGTATGGTTCCATATGCCAAACCACTCTAATTCATTTCCCGGGGCATAAGAACAAATATGTCCGTTTTCTTTGATGTTTTCGGCAATACCCTCCACGACGGTCATCGCCTTTTTGAGAGCACGCTCATCCTTTTCGGTTTCATAGTAACGGGCGCAAATATCAAGATATTTACCTGTAAACTCGGGTTCGGCATACTCGACGGGAAAAGTACCGTAATACACCTTTTTATGAACGTTTTCATCAATGACATGATAAAAATTATCACGGATTTTGGCGAAGCAATCGGCTAAAATGCCCTTTTCGAGACGAGCGAGAACCGACGCATTTTTCATAAAAGAAACCTCCTTCGCTTTGGTAATTCTATTTTACAAAAAGAAACCGATATATTGCAATATCATATTTCATATTTTTAGGGAAACGAATGATATTTTTGTTATTTTTTATATCAAAATTATTGAGCACTTTTGTCGCGGCGGACTGCCTCTTTTGTTTTTTTGAATCGATAAGAAGAATATTCGGGCATGCGATTATAAAGATACGCATAGATCACATCGACTATCGTGATCTGCCCCGAAATGAGGGGAAAATCAATATCGATGTACTTATTGGATTCGCGCACCGTGGTACAAATACTGATGTCGGATCTGGTGGCGAGGGGGGAGTTTACAAAATCGCAAATGGAAATAACGGTTGCTCCATTTTCTTTGGCAAGATCGGCAATATCAAGGATACTTTGGGTTCTGCCCGAGGAAGAAATCACAAAAAGAACATTTTTGCTCTTGAGCTGAGACGCCTTCATCTTAGCTACGATGATGTCGGTATCGAAGGAGCAGGTATGCTTTAAGCGAAAGAATTTGGTATAGGCATAATGGGCGGCAACAGCCGAAGTTCCAAGCCCGATAAACTGGATATGCTCTGCCGTTTTCATGACATCGATGATCTTATCAACAACCTCTTGTTTGAGAATTTTGTAGCAAGAAGCAATGATTCCGGAGGAATAATCGCAGATGCGCTTAGAGACTTGATCGAATGATACAAACCGATCGGATTCAATATTGAATTCAAGCGTCTCGAGATTGGCGTTTTCGTTCTCTTTCAGCTCCTCTGCCAAAAGCTTTTTAAAATCTTTAAATCCATCCGTACCGAGCTTTTTGAGGAAGCGGCATACCGTAGCATAACTGGTCTCCGTTTCGTCTGCGAGCGACTGCACGGTGAAGCGGTGCATGGAACCGATGTTGGATAAAATAAAATCAGCGATTTTTCCGTCCGCGCCTTTGGAATTTTTACGGATGGAGTCCAGTCTGACAAGGTAAAGAAGATTGCTTGCCATAGACAAATTCCTTTCTCTGAAAATATTTTTTCTTCATTGTATCATATTTGATATAAAAATGCAAGATGTATCTTTTTTTGAACAAAAGCATGATACAAAAAGAAAACGTGGGGCTGAGTCATTAACTCAGCCCCACGGCAAGTTGTGATGCGTTTTTTCAAAATTGTAATCATCGGGGGCAGAAAAGCAGCTGTTTTGGGTTGTTTTTCGGTACTTCACCACCGGTGAAGCAGCCCCTGCCTTGGATCAATAAACAAAATTCTGTGCTTCGGCGGTGTACGTCAATGTAAAATCGCCGTATTCGTTCGAAAGCTCAATGGTAAGCGTATAGGAGAAGGAAACGATTTTACCGTCTGTAATTGTGACGGTGTAAAGACCGTCAACATTCGTAACATCCTCCTCATCGGCATAAAGTTGCGAAAGAATATTGTAAAAGGCATCCAAATCGGAATGATCGATCTCAAAGGTATAAACATCACCGTCACGCGCGACGGAAACAATATCCGTTTCCGCAAAGGATCCGGGATCAAAATAAAATTCCATCTCCGTCCGCATTTCCTCTTCGCTGATTTCCACGGCAGTACCCGTACCGCCCTTGGGAATTGTTGTTTGTATGCCGTTAGCATAGCGAATTGTGGCGTTTTGACCGTTTACAATCGCATCAATATTGACGGTATATCCATCCTTCCCTTCATAGATCGAAATACTGTGTTTTTCATCTACGGTACTCTCGTTGGTTCCGTCTGTCAAAAAGGTTTCTGCTATATAATCAAAATCAATTTCTTGCGCGTCTTTGGCATCACTCAATGCTTTTTTAACGATATCTACAGCACGAAGATCCTCGACCTCTGTATATGCGCTAAAATCAATTTCTGCAGCCTCCGTTTGATTATAGTTGCTGTATTCAAGGCTGACTGTGAACTCAGGGACGTTTTCACCCTCTTCAAAAACAAAGGAAAAATGAAGTTTTTGAGGTAAAAGATTGTCATCTACCGTTAATTTAACTTCAACGTCTACGATCTCAACCTCAAAGAAACTTGAGAATCCTTCAAAGGTAGCCAGCACCTTCTCGATGCCTTCCGCCGTAAAATCGGAGAACGAAGCAATCCAACTGCCATCCAGTGCTTGCACGCAGGTTACGGTAGCACAGTACTCATCAGTGATTCCGTCGCCGAAGCCACTGTCATCGGAGGACATTGCCGCTTGGTGCGCCACATAGTCCTCGGCAGAAATCAAAGAATAAAAGGCTGCCAATGCATCGCCGTCGTTGGAATAATAGAACATTTTTCCGTCGGCATATCCACAGTTGGTGTCAACCGAAAAGCCCATGGCTCCGTTCATGAATGAATAATCTGCTTTTGAACTGTCTATGTAGAAATAGTTTTCGGGAGCGTCAAAGCCGCCGTGCAGAATGACCTCGGTCAAAAGGATCTCAAAAGGAACGCCTTGATAGCTGCCGGATGCTTGCATATGTAAGGTTTGCGTTGTGGAGAGAATTTCTTGGAAAGTATTTTCATCCAACTGCAGAATGTAGAACGCCTTCTCTCTTTCCGATAGCTTTTCAAAAATTTCGAGAGGAGTTTCTTCGGGCTTATCGCCGCCTTCGGGGTTGTCACCACCTTCGGGGTTGTCGCCGCCTTCGGGGTTGTCACCACCTTCGGGGTTGTCGCCGCCTTCGGGGTTGTCGCCGCCTTCGGGAG
Source organism: Eubacteriales bacterium (assembly GCA_045580085.1). Classification (GTDB taxonomy): domain Bacteria; phylum Bacillota; class Clostridia; order Oscillospirales; family CAG-272; genus UBA1740. Next base: position 18 of record JAZNND010000050.1, on the reverse strand, counting down.
TGTCGCCGCCTTCGGGGT
>JAZNND010000049.1:0-65714 GCA_045580085.1 Eubacteriales bacterium | reverse complement strand
TACGATCCGACTTGGAAATGCGGTAATGAAGCCCTGGTACGAAATAACGCAGGAAGATCAGGATGCCATTATGGCAGCCACTACCTGGAATCCGGCAGATAACGGCTACTTCCGTGGCGGCGGCTATTCCTCCAGATTTGAAACGACGGCCACCATGCCTGCAACCATGATCCGCCTCAACCTTGTTAAAGGACTGGGACCGGTTCTTCAGATTGCAGAAGGATGGACGATAGGACTTCCTACAGATGTATCGGATACTCTGTGGAAACGTACCGACTATACCTGGCCCTGTACCTGGTTTGCTCCTCGTTGCGACGGCAAAGAGGGTAGCCCCTTCAAGACCGCTTACGAGGTTATGAACAACTGGGGTGCTAACCACGGTGCGATCTCCTACGGTCACATCGGTGCGGATTTGATCACGCTCGCTTCCATTCTTCGCATTCCTGTTTGCATGCACAACGTTCCCGACGAGAAGATCTTCCGTCCTTCGACTTGGAACGCATTCGGTGCAGACAAGGAAGGTCAGGACTATCGCGCTTGCGCCGCTTACGGTCCTCTCTTCAAGAAGGTTTAATTGCACAATTCACGGAGATGCGCAAATTGCGCATCTCCGCTTTATTCAAGAGGTATTTTATGATACGCAAAAACGCAAAAACGCATATTTTCCGCATAGAAACCGAACATACGCTTTACGCGCTCCGTGCGCTTCGCGGAGAAAGAGTGGAGCATATTTATTATGGGCGAAAAGTGAGAAATGCACCGATCGCCCCCTATCCGCACAACTACGGTTTTTCTCCCAACGACAAGGAAAAACCTGCCCATCTTTCTCACGACATTATCCCCGCCGAGCTGCCCGGTTACGGCGCGGGCGATTATCGGGCGGAAGCCATACGCGTTACGGACAAAACGGGAGCTTCGGCAACCGATTTTCGTTTTTTAAGCGCTCGCATATACAAAGGCAAGCCCCTCTCCTCTTCCCTGCCTCACGCGCGTGCGGATGAGACGGTAGAAACGCTTGAGCTTACCTTGAAAGACCGTTTTTCCGGTATTTTTGCCTATGTAAGCTATTCCGCTTATCCCGATACCGACACCATTGTGCGTTCGGTTCGGTATGAGAACAAGACCAAAAAAAGCGTTCGCCTTTCGAACGTGATGAGTCTTTGCGTGGATTTCCCCGCCCAAGGCGAATTTGATCTTATCAACCTTCCCGGCACTTATTATTTTGAGCGTCATATCGAAAGAGCACCGCTTCGCCAAGGCAATTATGTGATGACCTCCCACAGAGGTGCTTCAGGGCATCAAATGAACCCTTATTTCGCTTTGGTTTCTCATAGCGCAACCGAGGACTCGGGCGACGCTTACGCCTTCAATCTCATTTATAGCGGCGCGTATACCAACACGGTAGAGTTGACACCTTACCGTGCTGTGCGCGTGCTTTCGGGGCTGGGCGACCACAACTTTTCGTGGCTTCTTGCCAAAGGCGAAAGCTTTGAGACACCGGAGGCAACCATGTGCTATTCGGCATTCGGCATCGGCGAGATGCGCCGCCAAACCCACCGCTTTGTAAAGAATTATGTTCTTTATCCCAGAAAAGAGGCGCGTGCTCCCATCGTACTCAACACATGGGAAGGCACTTGGTTCGACGTCAATGAACCCCTGATTCTCAATTATGCCCGCGCGGCAAGCCAAAACGGCATTGAAATGCTGGTGATGGACGATGGTTGGTTTGGTGCGCGCGTGAACGACGCAGCGGGGCTTGGCGATTGGTTTATCAATCCGAAACGATTCCCGAACGGGCTTGCCTCCACGGTTCAAAAGGTGAAAGATATGGGGCTTTCTTTCGGCATTTGGATTGAACCCGAAATGGTCAACCCCGACAGCGATCTTTACCGTGCACATCCGGAGTATGCTTTTGCCGTACCGTCGGTAGATCCTTCCCTCTCAAGAAACCAACTGGTTCTTGATATGGGCAATCCCGCGGTTCTTGCCTATCTTAAACGAACCTTGGGCGAGACGCTCGGCGAAGTTCCGATCGATTATTTTAAATGGGATTTCAACCGTCATCTTTCAGATGTTTATTCCTCCGTCTTGCCCGCAGAACGGCAAGCTGAGGCTGCGCACCGCTTTATGCTCGGCACATACGAGCTTTTATCTTGGCTCAGAGAGACTTTTCCCCACGCCATGCTTGAAACCTGCAGCGGCGGCGGCGGTCGATACGATCTTGGTATGATGTACTACGGCGAGCAGATTTGGACGAGCGACAATACCGATCCCGTTTGGCGCATGGATATACAGTGCGCCTCTCTCATGGGTTATCCTGCTCCTACGATGAGTTGCCATGTTGCCAACCGCGAAAACATCTGCGAAGGCAAGCCTCGCACGCTTCGTTTCCGCTATGCGGTGGCGGCGGCGGGACCGCTTGGCTATGAATTCAATCTTTCGGAATGCTCCGATGCGCTTTGCGCATCCGTCAAGGCCCAGATTGAAGAATACAAGAGCTACGCGCACCTGCCCGAAGGCGGTGATTATTACGAGCTCTCTTCTCCCTACGAAAGCTCCACCTACGCCTATTACTACGTCAAAGACGACGAAATACTTTTCACGGCTTTACAAGCCAAAGGCGATGCTTCCGCTTTGCAATTTTCTTTACAAGCCGCCCAAAAAGACTTGGTCTACACCGATCTTCTTTCCGGCAAAGAATACACCGGAAAAGAGCTTAAAAAAGGCATTTTTATTCATCCCGACGGGCAGGATGAATGGAGCTTTATGATGCATCTGAAAGCTCAAAAATAATATATGTTTTTCAAAAAACCGTTCTCATGTTTATAAGAAAGGATTGATGCAAATCAATGGAAACATTTGCTTACTTTTTCTCATTTTTTCTGTTTTGGATCTCTGTGATCGCCGCATTGCGATTTTCCATCATGAAATACAAAGCGGGGCGTTTTTTCACACCTTCCAAAATTTTGTTCGTCGGTACCGCATTTTCCATTTTTATCTACTTTTTACCGATTTACAGCACCAAGCTTTGGCTGAGGGGTTCTCCCATTGCCAGCATCAGCAACACCATTTTGATTGCTTTGCATCACACCATTCGACTCTTTGCCATTGACAGTGATTTTGACATTGTCGAATCGAGCGTGTATCACAGTGTTCCTTTTATCAGAGGGCTCTTTGTCGCGCACGGCGCGATCCTATACGTCGCGGCTCCGCTTTTAACCTTCGGCTTTATCCTTTCTTTCTTCAAAAATTTCTCAGCATACCGCAAGGTACTGGTCCGTCCCGGTGCAGATGCCTACATTTTTTCGGATCTCAACGAAAAATCCGTTTCTCTCGCGCAAAGCATCCGTAAAAAAGATAAAAATGCCCTTCTCCTCTTCACGGACGTTTACGAAAAAGAGGAGGAAAAGTTAGCAGAGCTGATTGAAAAAGTCAAGGAGCTTGACGGTATTTGCTTTAAAAACGACATTATCTCCTTGCACCTTCCGCCTCGCGCACCCGAAAGTAAGATCTATTTGTTCGCCATAGGCGAGGATGACTCCGAGAACATTTCCCAAGCCTTGTATTTAACACGCAAGGAAGGTCCTTACCGTTACCGCAAAAACACAAGACTGTTTGTATTCTCCGTAACAGCGGAAGGTGAGCTTGTGCTCAGTAATATTCAATCGGGCATTCGTGAAGAATGTGCTGAAAACGGCAAAAAAAGACCTCGCATTCTTGTCAAACGCGTCAACGATATCCGTGCCTTGGTTAATCGCACGCTTTACAATCAAGGAAAGACATTGTTTGACAACGCCATCGACATCGGCAACGGTGAAAAGCTGATCTCGGTTTTGGTGCTCGGCACAGGCGGTCAGGGCGGCGAGATGATCAAAGCACTTTCTTGGTTCGGACAAATGGAAACGCTCGACACCAAATACCGTATCAAAATCAACGGATTTGATAGAGACAAGAACGCTAAAGAAAAATTCGAAGCGCTCTGCCCTGAGCTCTTGGATGAGGCATACAACGGCATTTATGTGGACGGCGAAGCGCAATACCGCATTGACATTCATGGAAAGATCGATGTTGACACCTCCACCTTCATCAACAAGGTAAAGCAGATCGGGCTTGTGTCTTACGTGTTTGTGTCTCTCGGCTCGGATGAGCTCAACGTCAAAACCGCGGTGGCATTACGCACCCTTTTCGAACGTATGCATTTGCCCAAAGAAAAAACGATCATCCAAGCGGTCGTTTACGACTCCAAGAACAAAAAAGCGCTTGAAAACGCAAAAAACGCGTTCGGCGACGAATATATGATCGATTTTGTGGGTGACCGTGACACACTCTATTCTGCCGACATCATCATTGATTCGAAGCTTGAAAAAGAGGCGTTGGCGATCCACGAACGTTATATGAGTGCCGAAGACATGGAGAAAGATCCCGACCGTATTTCCTTCTGGGGATACGAATACAACTATAATTCCTCCATGGCATCCGCTATCCACAATTCCATCCGTGTTCAGCTGGACGTTCCCGGTGCCGGCAAGGAAGAGGGTACGCTCACCGAGCGTGAACTTGCTTTTATCGAAGTGTTGGAGCACCGCCGTTGGAATGCTTACATGCGCTCCGAGGGTTACGTATACAGCGGAAGCAAGGACAAAAGATCGCGCAACAATCTTGGAAAAATGCATCACAACTTGGTCTGCTTCGATGATCTTCCCGAAGAGGACAAACGAAAAGACAGCATCGTTGCAACAAAACGAAGGAACTCGTAAAAACAAAAAGCTGTCCTCTAAAAAGGGCAGCTTTTTTCCAAAGAAAGGAACGGTCAGGTATGATATTCAATGCCTATTCCGACACCGATCGGGGACTTTTTGAATATTCTGTGCAAAGTGCGGGACACATTTTCGCCAAACAAGGCAGAACCATATCCCGCCCCTTAGGGCGAGAGGATTGGCTTTTGTTCTACGTTGCAAAAGGATGCGAACATTTTTATACACCAACCGAAACCGATGCCGACGAAGGCTCTTTTATCATTTTTAAACCGCACGAGGCACAAGAACACATTTGTCTTTTTGATAAAACGGCTGAGTTCTATTACGTGCACTTCTCTGCTCCTTCGGATTTTGATCTTTTCGGTCTTTTTTCTTCTCACGTCTATCACGGAAGACATTCCGGGTATCTGCGCGACCTTTTCGAAGAGATCATCGGCGAACTTGAACGCAAAGAACTTTTCTATGAGAAGATTGCCACGGCGAAGTTTTTTGAGTTACTTTCCCGTCTCGCACGCCGCAACTGCCCCGCCGCCATTCCCATCCAAAAATACGCGGACCGCATCACCCCCGTGATGCAATCCATGAACCGTGAATATTATAAAAACTACTCCTTGGAAGAATATGCCGCTGTTGCCGGAATGAGCAAATTTCACTTTCTTCGCGTGTTTAAAGACATCACGGGCACATCCCCCCTTGAATACAGAAACAAGCTCCGCATTGAGCACGCCAAGGAATTGTTGGAAGACGAAAGCATCCCCGTGGGCGAAATCGGCAATATGATAGGCTTCTCCTCTCCTTCCTATTTTTGCGATGCCTTTAAGAAAAAGACAGGAGTTTCGCCTCAAAAATACAGAAGTTCCCTGCGCGAAAAATAACAACAGGCTATATGCCGCCAAAGCAAACGCGTCCGCCTTGCCGCTTTACGCTGAAAAATACCTTTAAAAAGTTTTCGTGGCTATCGCACGATCTCTGTGCGATAGCCACGCTTTTCATTCGGTATTAAGCCAAAGGAATATGATTGGTTCCCTCTAAAACAGAGAAGCTTTTTCCGTTTATTTTTAAGGTGTAGGGCAGGTTGGAGGTAACCGTACAAACACCATTTTCCGCTACGATATCCGTGACGACATCCCCGAAACGAAGATTGCAAATGCCGATTTTTTTCTCTAAGCCAACAGGTTTTTCCCATTCGACAATGCCTTTATAAGCATTGACGGTATGGAAGCCCAAAAGGTACTCGATGTAGACGCATATCGGCCCGAGTGCCGACCATCCGCAAAAATTGGGACGCACTACCTCTTCGCCGTCCACCTGCATGGCAGGGGTACACGCATCGGGGGCATAACACTCCCAAATGGTATGCGGTTCGTACTCAAGATAGGTTTTTAACATATGGTCGAGTATTTTCCGTGCGGCTTCGTGGGCAATACCGTAAAGCTTATATTCTCCGAGCCCCTTCAGTGCGGCATAGGCGGTCGGCATCCAAAGCGATCCGCGCCAATATTTTCCGTTGGCGTTAAAATCACTGTCGCTCCTCGAAAGAGACAGCAGCGGTACGTTACCGCCAAGCGTTTTTTCATCCTGAACATACGCTGCCATAGCCTTCGCCTGCTCTTCGCTTGCGATACCTGCCGTCAGTGCCCAAAAGGATGCCGGTGTCATAACTTTATAAAACTCGTGGGTTTTGCAGTCAATATCGTAATAAAAACCGTCATTTTTATCCCAATAAAGACGGTTGACCAACGCCTTTTTCTCGGCGTATTTTTTGTTCCAAGCGTCGCATTTTGCCGTATCTTCCACAATATCAAAAAGATTCGCTATCATTTTGGCGGCGAGAGCTTGCTGACAAATTGCGTCAACCCAGAGCATATCGGGGTTATTGGGGCGTTCGGCTTGCGCCGTTTCGGTTGTTTTTCCGCGAGGGGTGTTGTCCATACCGGATCTGCCGCCCTCCCATTTATAACCGCATTCTTCGTGAATCAAGCAGGTGGGCAACAAAACGCCGCGCGGCTTCACTGCCGTTTTGAGAGACTCAATCCATTCATAATGCTTTTGGAGGGCTTGCTTCTGATAAAGGAGCGTCTTGATATACTCTTTATCACCGTGGATAAGAGCATTTTCGTATTCCGCCCACGCAAAAAGAGGCGGATTATCCGCAATATGGATATCAATGGTTCTGGGCACACCGGGAACAGCCCCCGTCCATGTGGGCTCTTTTTCGGTGGGAACAACCTTCGGAAGCGATCCTTCGCCATGCAAAACCTCATAAAAATTATTCAAGCTTTCAACACCGGGAAAGACCTCTGCCGCATATTTGCAGAAAAAGGTCATAAAGCAGGTATCCCATATCCAAATCTGTGTATCGCAAAACGCCTCATCCATATAAGGGGATTGGGGCATGCCGTCAATGAATTTTATATGATCGTGCGCCAACTCCCACGCTTTTTTATACAAAACATCGTACTCGGGATGATCGTCGCACACAGGGCGCGGCAGATATTTTTCCCAATCGGAATCAAAAAAATTCTTTTTCATGATTATTTCTTCCTTCTGACATTAGATTCATGGATGATATTAGATTATAACACAAAATCCACGCGATGTCAATAAAATGAAATGTCATCCCGGCTTGACTTTTCGCCTTGATTATGCTAAAATATCCATCGGTTGACTAAAAAGGAAAGGAAAACTTCGTTAAGCGAAGTAAGTTGGTTAAAATGAAAATCAAAGCGGCAATTTTTGATATGGACGGAACGATTATCGATTCACTTTTTTATTGGGAAAGTTTTTGGCGTGTTTTCGGCGAAAAGTATCTGGGAAAGAAAAACTTTGACTATGACAAAGATCTTGATCGCCGTGTGCGCACCATGATTTTCACAGAAGCACTGGAAGCAATCCGCACGGCATATGGGCTTTCCGCCACATATGAAGAGTTAGCCCACTTTGCTTCCGACAGTCTTGCCGACTTTTACGAGCATGAAGCCACCGTCAAAGCGGGAGCGAGAGCATTTTTGGAAGATCTGCGCGCAAAAGGAATCAAGATCTGCCTTGCCTCGGCGACCGAGCTGAAATATATCAAGCATGCGCTTGCCTGCCATGGGCTTTCGGATTACTTCGACACGATTCTCTCCTGCGCAGACATCGGAAAGGGCAAGGACATGCCCGACATTTACTTAAAAGCCATGGAAGAACTCGGAAGTGAGCCTGAGGAAACATGCGTTTTCGAAGACTCTTATGTAGCACTTGAGACCGCCAAAGGCATCGGTTGCAAAACTGTTGGCATTTTTGATCCCAACAATTACAGCCAAGACCGCCTTGCCGCGGCATCGGATATTTATCTTTCTGAGGGAGAGAGCTTTGATCTTTTGATCACACGAGTAGAAAAATAAAAAACGAGAAGGCACGCAAAGGTTAACCTTGCGTGCCTATTTTTTAAAAGAAATGCTGTATGACAAGTTCGGCTAAAAAGACGGTTAGGCAAGAGATCCCTGCGACCGTGACGAGACTTTTGCCGAAATACGCCAGAGCTATGGCTATAACGAACCCGACAGCCGCCGCCACAGCGGATTCCGTGGCATAAAAAATAGCGGGAACGGTCATCACAGAAAGAACAGCGTACGGCATATAGTAAAGAAAAGATAGCAAAAAACGGTTTTCTATCTTTTTTTTGATCAAAACGAGGGGAAGCATGCGGACAAGATAGGTTACCCCCGCCATCACCGCAAGATAAAGAAAGAACATAGGACGAATGCTCATGCGTCATTCCCTCCTTTCTTTTCGCCTTCAACGGGAATGGGAGCGATAAGGGCAAAAAGAGCACTTGCCGCCACCGCGCAAATGATAATAACGAAACCGCCTGAAACTTGATTAAGAACGGGCAAATAATAGAAAAGACAGCTCAAAAGAATGGCAAAAAGAACGCACAAGGCAGTCATTTTATGCGCCTTCATCTCGGGCACAACAATGGCAACAAACATGCCGTAAATAGCAACACCGAGTGCCGAAATGACCATAGCGGGGAGAATGGTGCCAGCCAAAGCCCCCAGAAGCGTGCCCACCGTCCATCCGAGATAGGGAGGCGTGATGAGTCCGTACATGTAGCTTTTCGAAACCTGCTCCGGTTGCGATGCCGAAACGGCAAACACCTCATCGGTGTTGGCAAAGGCAATGAGAAAGCGGTGCCCGAGCTTCACCGTATGATCCAGCTTTTGTGATAAGGACACCGACATGAGCGAATAGCGCAAATTGATGACAAGCTGACCGAGCGCAAGCTCCAAGTAAGAACCTCCCGCCGCGATAATGGGTACGCCCGCAAGTTGCCCGGCCGATGTTAAATTAAACATGGAGATAAAAACGGTTTCAATCACCGAAAGCCCTTGCCCAACCGCAAAGATGCCAAAGGAAAAGGAAACGGCGAGATACCCTAAAAAAATCGGAACGCCATGCAGCATACCGCGTTTGAAATCTCTAAATGACATTTTCTTTACTTTCCGTATATATTTTTTACTTGTTTTAAGCTTTCGAGGGGATCAAGCGTAGGGCGGTATTCAAGGCCGCAATAGCCTTGATAGCCTGCCTCATCTATGGCGGCAAAAACGTTGCGATAGTCTGTTTCACCAAATTGCATTTCATGCCTGCCGGGATGTCCCGCGGCATGTAAATGCGCGATTTTGTCTAAATTTGCCGTCACGGTAGGAATGATATTTCCTTCCATAATCTGCATATGATATATGTCATATACAGTCTTAATAAGAGGGTGCGAAGCCTCTTCGATAAGACGGAAGCCCTCGCGCGAAGAATCCAAATAATAGCCCTTATGGTCGAAATAAGTATTCAAAGGCTCAAGCATTAAAGTCTTGCCGTAAGCTTCGAGAATAGGCTTTGCCCCTTCAAGCGTCTCAAGGATTGCCGCATGCTGAAATTCGCGCGGTGCGCCCGTATCATCACCGACTTGTGTGATCAGCCGATCGGCACCAAGGATAGATGCCGCTTCGCACCCTGCCTTTAACCCATCTAAATAGGCACCTCTGTAGGCGGAATCGTTCATCCGAAACTCGGGCGGACATAGGGCAACGAAACGAACGCCGAGCGAGTCGCACACAAGGCGAATCTCCCGCAAGTTTTCACTTTTCGACATATCCCACGACTCCACCGCAGTATAGCCAAGAGAAGCTACGCGGCGAATCATATCGGCAAAGGGAATGTTCTTAAAAAAGCACGGAAGCGAAACCGAAAATTTCATGACATACCTCCAAAAAGCATGTAGAACAGTATTATTATAGACCTTTTTCCTTGCAAAGTCAAGAGGAAAGAGGTCTCTTTTCTCTTCCGATCAATTTCAAACTTTTACCATCCTTGAAACTGCATAAGAAAACTCCTTCTTTGCCAATACTTACAAACGTAAGGACGGCGCCGGCGCAAGATTGTCCTTGCCGAAAAGGATAACGCTATGTACAATAACAAGGTGGAAATTTGCGGTGTTAACACCGCAAAACTTCCGATTTTAACGAGTGAAGAAAAGCGCGCGCTTCTCTTGCGCGTCAAGGAGGGAGACAAGGAGGCAAGAGACAAGCTCATATACGGCAATCTTAGGCTGGTGCTCAGCATCATTCAGCGATTCACAGGCAGAAAGGAAAGCCTTGACGATCTTTTTCAAGTGGGGTGCATCGGGCTTATCAAAGCGGTGGATAATTTCAACACCGATCTTGACGTACAATTTTCAACCTACGCGGTACCCATGATCATCGGTGAAGTCAAACGCTATTTGCGTGACAATAACGCCATCCGCATTTCCCGTTCGGTCAGAGATCTTGCCTACAGAGCTCTGCAAGCACGCGATGCTTTAACGCACGCTAAAGGCACCGAGCCTACGGTGGAGGAGATTGCGACTCTGCTCGGAGAAGAAAAAAAGGCGGTTTCTCACGCCTTGGAAGCCATCGTAGAACCCGTGTCTCTCTATGATTCGGTATACAACGACGGAGAGGATTCTGTTTTTGTCATCGATCAATTGGAAGGCGGGGAAACGGACGAGGACTGGATCGAAGACATTTCCTTAAAAGAAGCCATGCGACGGCTCGGGGAACGGGAACGGCATATTCTTCTTATGCGATTCTACCGAGGCAAAACGCAAATGGAGATTGCCGAAGAAATCGGCATCTCACAAGCACAAGTCTCCCGCCTTGAAAAAGGCGCGCTTGAGAAGGTTAAAAAGATGCTTTAACAACAATTCATATCTTTTGTCTGTTGAATAAAACGCCGGGGCTGTCTCACGAAAGACAGCCCCTTTTTGCATCAAAACTCAATTTCAAGCCCGTCGTAGGCAGGGATAAACCCTCTTTCTCGGGCGATGGGTTCAAGCGCGTCATGCGAAAGGGTACCTTTATGGGAAAAATGAAGCAAGACGTGCTTAGTGTCCTTACTCACTCTGCCCATGGAAGCGAGCCGTTCGCGCATTTCGGCATTACCCTTTAAATTCATGTGATAGCGGTTATCCGCTTCACGCAAAAGATACGTCGCATCGTACGAAACGAGATCAAAAACCGTATCAATCTTAGCAAGATACTCCCATGTTACCTCGGGAAGCATACCGGTATCGGTAGCGTAAAGCATGCTTTTTCCGCCTTTCTCGATGATATAGAGAAAGGGCTCACGCGTGGGATGGTCGGCTTTCAAGGGCGTCACACGGTAACCTGCCACCTCTGACGGCTCAAAAACCTTCAAGGGATGCAGGGTAACACCGCCCTCTTTTTCAAGCGCGATCACGTCAACATCATATTTTTCGGCGCGCAACTGATCCATTACGTCATCGGAACCGTAAATATGAAAGCTCTTCGGCGTTTTCATCATACCGACGCTTTTGACGCACCAAAACAGCTCCTTGGGAGCGAAATGATCGCTATGCGGATGGGTGATCAGACAGCCGTCAAGATAGCAAAGCCGACTGCCATCCCGCAAGGTGTGCAAAAAAGTGTCGGGAGAGAAATCGATCAACAGTCTGCCGTCCAGCAAAGCCTGCGTGCGCGTGCGAATGTTTTTTCCGCCATGCGCTCGCGCATATTCGCACACATCACACTCGCAAAAAGGGGACGGAGTCCCCTCTGCGGCAGCAGTGCCAAGATACTGGATTTTCATTATTTAAGATCCTCTTCCGTAGCAAGTGCTACGCCGTTTTCACGGAGCACTTTTTCGGCAAGTGCTTCATCGGTTGCCTTGATGACAAGCAGTGCTCTGCCCTCTTTTCTGCCAAGGAAAGCATAGCTGTATTCCATATTGATCCCCGCTTCGGAAATCAAGCGAGTAACATTGGCAAGACCGCCCGCGCAGTCATCCATAGCAACGGCGATCACGTCGCTGACCTTTGAGACCACACCGATGCCGCGAAGCGCCGCAAGAGCCTTTTCTTCATTGTCAACAATTAAACGAAGAATGCCAAACTCCGAAGTATCCGCCAAAGAAAGCGCGCGGATGTTGATATGATTTTCACTGAGAGCATCTACAACATGTTGCAGACTGCCGGCGGAATTTTCCACAAAAACAGAAAGCTGTTTGATAAACATATTTTTTCCTCCTTATTTCAGCTTACGCTTATCGATGACACGCTTTGCTTTGCCCTCACTGCGCTCGATGCTCTTGGGATTGACGAGCTTGACTTTGGGAGCAATACCAAGCATACTCTTAAGCATTTCGGTGATGTTCTTTTCAAGCTTTTCAATCGCCTTGATGCCGTCGGAGAAGAGGCTTTCGCTCATCTCTACATTAACAAGGAAGGTGTCGGTATTGTTTTCACGGTCCACCACGATCTGATAGTTGGGCGTAACACCGTCGCCGACTTTAAGAAGAACCTCTTCGATCTGAGAGGGGAATACATTGACACCGCGGATGATCAGCATATCGTCGGTTCTGCCCTGCGGCTTATTCATGCGGACATGGGTTCTTCCGCACTTACAAACCTCGTAATTGAGAGAACAAATATCACGCGTGCGGTAACGGATGAGGGGGAAGCCTTCCTTGGTAATCGTGGTAAAGACAAGCTCACCCTGCGCACCTGCGGGAAGCACTTCGCCTGTATCGGGATCAATGATCTCGGGGATAAAGTTGTCCTCGCAAACATGCATACCGCACTGCCCGTCGCATTCATAAGATACACCCGGGCCCATGATCTCGGAAAGGCCGTAAATATCGTAAGCTTTTAAACCGAGCTTTTCCTCGATCTGCGCACGCATCTCTTCGGTCCAAGGCTCAGCGCCAAAAATACCTGCTTTGAGCTTCAGCTGATCCTTCACGCCCATTTCGGCAATTGTCTCACCGAGATAAAGCGCATAGGAAGGCGTGCAACAAAGAACGGTAGCACCGAAATCGATCATCGTTTGAATCTGGCGTTGGGTGTTTCCGGCAGAGATCGGAATAGCCGTTGCGCCAATGCGAACAGCACCGTCATGCGCACCGAAGCCGCCTGTAAAAAGTCCAAGACCGTAAGAAACCTGAACGAAGGAGTTTTCATCACCGCCCGTGGCGATCAGCATACGGGCAAAGCAATCCGCCCACATTTCAAGATCATTATCGGTATAACCGACAACAATCTGCTTTCCGGTGGTACCCGAGGAGGCATGCACGCGGCGGATATCCTTCATGGGAGTTGCAAAAAGCCCATAGGGGTAATAATCACGGAGGTCCTGTTTGTAGGAGAACGGAAGCTTGTGAAGATCTTCAATGCCATGAATATCTTCGGGCTTCAACCCCAATTCATCCATACGGCGGCGAAAAAGCTCCACCTTTTCATACATTCTTCTTACCTGCCACACGAGGCGTTCGCTCTGCAGTTTTTCGAGCGCGGGGCGGGGCATGGTTTCAATTTCTTTCTGCCAGAAAGCCATGTTTTTTCACCTCTTTATTAAAGATTATATCCAAGATCAAATGCCTTGAGATTGACTTCAAGGAATTTTGCGGGAACAGTTGTTTTGAGTGTTTCCACCCATCTTTCATAAGAAATGTCGCTTGCTTTTGCCATAACGCCGATCAAAACAACATTGACAGCCTTGATGGTACCCGCCTCTTTAGCAAGGGAAAGCGCGTCAACCGTTACAAGATCCGCGGCGGCGGCAATCTTTTCTGCAATCTTTTCGGGATACGCCGCCACACCCGTGATGACAGGCATGGGATCGATTTCTTGAGTATTGACGATGATCTTTCCGCCTTTTTTGAGATAAGGCAGGGCTCTGTAAGCCTCGAGAAGCTCAAACGCAAGAATAACATCCGCCTCGCCCTCACCGATGATGGGAGAGTAGACCTTTTCGCCATATTTCACATAAGTAACAACACTTCCACCGCGCTGGCTCATGCCATGCACCTCGGAGACTTTTACGTCATAGCCTTCGCTGATAACGGTATTGCCGAGAATACGGCTGGCAAGGAGGGTGCCTTGGCCGCCTACACCGACGATCATGATATTCTTTGTCATATCAGTTTTCCTCCTTTTCAATCGCGCCGAAGGGGCAAACGTTCACGCAAAGTCCGCATCCGTTGCACTGCGTAGGATCAATCATGACTTTACCGTTTTTAACCGTGATGGCAGGACAGCCAAGCTTCATGCACATTTTGCAATTCTTGCATTTGTCAGTGATAACACAGTGACCGGTGTATTTGACGGTTTTCAACAGCGCGCAAGGACGCTGTGCGATAATAACAGAGGGTTCTTCTCTCTCAAGTTCGGTTTTTACAACCTTTTCAAAATTCTTGATATCAAAAGGATCGGCAACCACCACATGAGCTACGCCTACAGAGTGGCAAAGATCCACAAGATTGACCTGCTTGGTTTCTTCACCGCGAATGGTATAACCTGTGGTAGGGTTATTTTGATGCCCTGTCATACCCGTGATGGAGTTGTCAAGAATGATCACAGTATTGGCACCTTTGTTATAAACAATATCCACAAGGCCCGTAATACCGGAATGCATAAAGGTAGAGTCGCCGATCACGGAGACCAGCTTTTTATTAAACTCCATCCCTCTCGCCTTCGCCATGCCGAGTGCGGCACTGACAGAAGCACCCATGCAAATGGTGGTATCCACAGATTGAAGCGGAATGGTTGCACCGAGCGTGTAACATCCGATATCACCCGAAACAACACAACCAAGCTTCTTTAAGACATAGAAGGTACCTCTGTGCGGACATCCCGCGCACATCACGGGAGGACGAACAGGAATGGGCTCTTCGGCACGCAATACATCGGGTGCACTTTCGCCAAGCACCGCCTTTTTGATCATAGCAGGGGTGTATTCACCCAAAAGTGTAAAGAGTTCTTTACCTTTTACCTGCAGTCCGAGTGCTTTGCAATGTTCCTCAATGAAAGGATCCAATTCCTCAATCACGTAAATTTCATCATGAGAGGCGGCAAAAGCCTTTATTTTTTCCACGGGAAGCGGATATACCATGCCGAGCTTTAAGTAATCTGCTTTTTCGCCCAAAGCCTCTTTCGCGTACATGTAAGAGATACCCGCGGTGATAACACCAATGCGGGAACCGTTGTTTTCTACCGCATTTAGTTCCGTCTCTTCCGCGAATGCGGTAAGGGCTTTGATACGGTCCTCCACAACGACGTGACGTTTGATGGCATTACCGGGCATCATGACATACTTGCCGATGTTCTTTTCATAGGGAAGCAAATCCTTCTCTTCTCTTTCACCGAGCGCAACCAAGCTTTGAGAGTGGGATACGCGAGTGGAAAGGCGAATAAAGGCAGGGGTATCAAACTGTTCGGAAAGAGCAAAGGCGATTTTGGTAAATTCTTTACACTCGGAAGAATCTGCAGGCTCAAGCATCATGATCTTAGACGCCTTGGCGTAGTGGCGGGAATCCTGCTCGTTTTGAGAAGAGTGCATGCCGGGATCATCCGCTACGCAAAGAACCAATCCTCCGCCCACGCCGGTATAGCTGACGGTGAATACGGGATCCGCCATCACATTGAGACCGACGTGCTTCATACAGCTCATGGCACGCGCGCCGCCGATAGAAGCACCGATGGCAACCTCTGCGGCGACCTTTTCGTTGGGTGCCCATTCGGCGTATACCTCTTCAAATTTAACGATCTCTTCGGTGATCTCCGTAGAAGGAGTTCCGGGATAAGAGGAGACCACTCTCACTCCCGCTTCGTACGCACCGCGCGCAACGGCGGCATTTCCGAGTAAAAGTTTTTTCATATACTTATTTCCTTTTTGTCAAAGTTTAAATACATCATTTAATTTCATTTTGCTGTGCCACTACGCTTTCACCGCAATAGATCTTGCGAAGCTTGGGCTTTTCGATCTTACCCGTGGGATTACGGGGAACGTCCGCAAAGATCACGCGGCGAGGACGCTTATAGCGAGGAAGCTCCATGCAAAAATCATTGAACTGCTCTTCCGTCAGCGTATAACCTTCCTTCAACTGAACGATGGCGGCGGCAATTTCACCAAGGCGCGCATCGGGAAGCCCGATCACGGCAACATCGCTTATGGCATCATGCTTGCGGATGAAGTTTTCGATCTGCACGGGATAAAGATTTTCACCGCCCGAAATGATGACATCCTTTTTGCGGTCTACCAAGAAAATAAAACCGTCCTCATCTTCAAACGCCATATCACCCGTATGAAGCCATTCGCCGTGCAATACTTCAGCTGTTGCTTTTTCATCCTTGTAATAGGCAGTCATTACGCCGGGGCCTTTGACGGCAAGCTCACCGACTTCACCTTTAGGAACAGTTTTGCCTTTTTCGTCCACAATATCGGTCGCCCAACCAAAACCGGCTTTGCCGATCGCGCCAACCTTGTGTTCGTTTTCTACGCCAAGATGTACACAACCGGGACCGATGGACTCGGAAAGACCGTAATTGGTGTCATAGGCGTGGTGAGGGAATATCGCCTTCCAGCGTTTGATCAAACTGGGAGGAACGGGTTGCGCACCGATGTGCATCAAGCGCCACTGAGACAGATCATAATCCGCAAGAGAGATCTCTCCGCGATCAATGGCATCAAGAATATCCTGCGCCCACGGAACAAGCAACCAAACGATGGAACACTTCTCTTCAGAAACGGCACGGAGAATCCATTCGGGTTTAATGCCCTTTAAAATAACCGCTTTGCCGCCCACCAAAAAGCTGCCGAACCAGTGCATCTTGGCACCGGTATGATAGAGAGGGGGGATACAAAGGAACACATCGTCCTTGGTTTGACCATGGTGATTTTGCTCAGTCATGGCGGCATGCATTAAGCTTCTGTGCTTATGGATGATGGCTTTCGGGAAACCGGTGGTACCCGAAGAAAAGTAAATAGCGGCATCATCGTCATCGGTCAGCTTGATGCGAGGACTTTTCGAGGAACAATAGGAAACAAGATTATCATAGCTCTCCGCAAAAGTGGGGCAATCTTCACCGACATATAACCACATTTTTACGCGTGCGACACGTGTGCAGATTTCCTCCACACGTCCTGTAAACTCGGGACCAAACACCAAAACATCGGCATCCGCAAGCTCAAGGCAATATTTGATCTCATCCGCGGCATAGCGATAATTGAGGGGCACGGCAAGCGCACCCGTTTTGAGTACACCGAAATAGATGGGGAGCCATTCAAGGCTGTTCATCAAGAGAATGGCAACCTTATCGCCTTTTTTGATGCCGCGCGTCAAAAGAAAATTGGCAAAACGGTTGGCACGGCGATTGAACTCACTCCATGTGATCTCATTGCGATACGCCTCATTGGGATTGGCTTCGATCAGCGAATACTCGCGCCATGTCATGCGTGTTTGGTTTTCAAGCTTGGGATTGATCTCAACCAAACTGACATCGGCGGGATAAAAATCCGCATTTTTTTGGAGAACTTCCGTAATTGGCATAATATTTTTCCTTTCGGGGGATTCTTAGATCATTTGCCCAACGATTCTTTCGACGGAACAACGACCTCTTTATCATAACAAGCAAACATTTCATCTACCTCTTCCTTCTTCTGCTTGGGTGTGAAGAGGCTGACGATGGGAACAAGAATAAGCCCGAGCAACATCACAACAACACCGCAATTGATGGGGGATTGCAAAATGGCGGGGAAAATATTTCTTGCTACCATATTGAATACCATCACACCCGCACCGACAGCAAAGCTTACCCATACGGAAACCTTGGTGATGCGCTTGGAGTAGAGGCTGTAGAGGAAGGGTGCGAGGAATGCGCCTGCCAGCGCACCCCAAGAAATACCCATCATATCGGCAATGTAACCGAGTTTATCTTTATTCAAAGCAATGAAAGCGGAAATGGCGATGAAAACAACGATCAAAATGCGCATAACCAAAACCTGAACCTTATCACTCATCTTCTTGACGATATGACCGCGCACGAGGTCAAGCGTCATGGTAGAGGATGAGGTGAGAACGAGAGACGAAAGCGTCGACATGGATGCCGAAAGCACAAGCACGATCACAACGCCGATCACGACAGCGGGCAGGTTACTGAGCATGGTGGGAATGATAGCATCATATCCGCCTTCGGGCATACCGTTTGTAACATTCAGCTCATTGGTAAAGAGTCTGCCAAAGCCGCCGAGGAAGTAGCATCCGCCGGCAACGACAACTGCAAAGAGGGTGGAAATAATAGTACCTTTATTGATGTCTTTTTCGCTCTTGATGGCGTAAAATTTCTGCACCATCTGAGGCAAGCCCCATGTACCCAGAGAGGTAAGGATAACGACGAAAAGAAGAGAAAGCGGATCGGGGCCGAAGAAGGAATTGAAGGCACCGGGTGCGTTGCCTTCTACGTGAACGGAAGCAAGCCCTTCAAGTGCTGCGGTAAAGCCGCCCTGCCCGTTCAAAACGACGGCGATGACAGCAATAATACCGCCAAGCATGATAATACCTTGGATGAAATCATTGACGGCAGTAGCCATATAACCGCCGGCAACCACGTAAATACCCGTCAAAATTGCCATGATAATAACGCAAACCGTGTAACTGATACCGGGGAACGCCATGGAGAAGAGACGGGAAAGACCGTTATACAGCGAAGCCGTATAGGGAATTAAGAAGATAAATACAATGACAGACGCCGCAATCTTAAGGGCCGGGCTTCCAAAGCGTTTACCGAAAAATTCCGGCATGGTGGCACTGCCGAGATGCTGTGTCATCAAACGGGTACGTCTGCCGAGGATCACCCAAGCGAGAAGCGAACCGATCACCGCGTTACCGATGCCGATCCAAGTGGACGCGATACCGAATTTCCAACCAAACTGACCTGCATAACCGACGAAAATAACTGCCGAGAAATACGAAGTGCCGTATGCAAACGCCGTAAGCCACGGTCCGACGGTTCGCCCGCCGAGCACAAAACCGTTTACGTCTTTGGCAGCTCGTCTGCAATAGAAGCCGACGAGGATCATCACGGCAAAGAACACAACCAATAACGCAATTTTCACAAACATGTCCATGACATTTTCCTCCATCATGCGCAGATGTCATCCTGCGCACTTCGAGAAGGCTTATTGCATAGCTGTATCAATTTTTATGCGCCTTCTCACCGAAGGCCGGAACAAAAAAATCCCGTCCTTCTTCAAAAAGCAGAGGACGAGAAATTCCCGTGGTACCACCTCATTTTATCCGCAAAGCGAACCTCATAGGGCATTCACCCTTTTGCTCTGTGACGGGAGCACCCGTTGCAGCCTACTGGTTTCCGTTCGGTGCACTGCTCACGAAAGGTATTCGCCGCACCATCGCCACTGTCTCGCACCAACCGACAGTTCTCTGAGACTAAGATTACGGTTACTCTTTTTCGCTCAAACGCATTTGATGGGTATATTTTAACACATCATCTCACTAAAATCAAGATGTTTTTGCTATTTTTCCACAAAAAAATTCACATTTTTTTATTTTTTTCAAAAGATGCTCGGTGCGCTTCAAAAAAATCATAAAAAAGACGAACATTCGGAAGTGCCGTCCATTCCTTTTCTGCAACGGGCAGCGCGTCAAGATCATATACGCGCGCCCCCTTCATAGAAAGAAGAAAAGGTGAATGGGTGGAAATGACGAACTGACAGCGATAAAAGCGGGCGGAATCCTCCACGAAAGCCGCAAGCGATTTTTGAAGTTCTACGGAAAGACTGTTTTCAGGCTCATCAAGCAGATAGAGTGCCCCCTCTTTGATATGCTCGGTGAAGTAGAAAAACGCACTCTCACCGTTAGAGCGTGTGCGGTATTCTCTTTTGAGACGCGGTGTTGCAAAAGCGGATTTTGTTTTGCGCTTTGCTTCAAGCATTCTTTTAAAAGACTCGTGCTCATCTAATGAAGTTAGGAGCACAGGCTCGTCTTTCAGCTCCGTCAAGGCATCATATTCGCGAAAAAGGTCTTCTCTCTTGCGATCAATTCCTTCGTTGACGGCGCGAATATCAAGCAGATAGTCAAATACGTCATCGCTCGTGATGATACGGCTCCCCTTGGGCAAAGTTTGGATACCGCGCGCCAATCGGTAAGAACAGAGAGTCAAGTAATCCTCGTAAAACGGAGTGCGATTGAAAGCGGCTTCCCGAGCAAGCCCCAACTTTTCGGCAATGATATTAAGAAGCGTGCTTTTTCCGGAACCGTTTCCGCCGTAAAAAAGCGTAATGGGTGTCACAAAAGAGAGCTGCGGCATATCTCTCATCGCAAACAGCTTAAAAGGATATACGTTATCGCTGTAGCAACGCATTTCAAGCTTTGCGGGATAAGAAAGAACATAAGCGTCCTCATCGTCACGCGACGGAAGACGAAAGCTTTCAAGATACATCCTAAGCCCTCCTTTTGTTATAGCAACTCAGCAAGAGCCGAGCAAACGGATATAAAATTCAACTGCACGGTGCGCCGTTTCTACGCGGATGCGCTCGTTGTTGCCGTGAATGGTGGCACGTTCTTCTTTGGTAAGATCCATTGCCGAAAAGCGGTATACACGATCGGATATTTCAGCATAATGACGGCTGTCGGAGCATTGCATCATCAAGTATGGAGAAACGATCGAGCCTTTCCACGTGGAAGCGACAGCGGCGGAAACCTTTTGCCACCCTTCAACATCAATACGTGAGACAGGACTCGGATCCATGGCGTAAAGTGCCTCAATCTTAACATTTTCATCCGAAACGGTCTTGCGAAGATATGCAAGAGCTTCCTCGGCATTATCGCAGGGATTCAAACGGATATTGGAGATCATAGAAGCCTCAGGCGGAATTACATTGGCGGCGGAACTGCCTTGCATCTGCGTGAAGGCAACCGTAGTGCGCAAAAGAGCATTGAGTTCTCCGCCTCCCGCTTTGCAAATTTTATTCAACAAGGGAGAAAAACACCAGAGGTTGGCAAAAATGACGCGGTAAAGAAAGCTTGAATGCCTGCCAAGCGTATCGAACATAGCGTAAGCGGGTTTTGAAATATGATAAGGGAAAGGGTGGTTTTCGATGCGTGTACAAGCGCGGGATAAAAGTCCGACCGGCGTATGAGGTTTGGGTGCCGAGGCGTGACCGCCGTTCGACGATGTGCTGTAGCGGACATTCATCATTCCCTTTTCGGCAATACCGATCATACCGCAAGGCATCTTCACACCGGGGAAAACATTTTCTACAACGGCTCCGCCCTCGTCTAACACAAAGGCAGGCGTGATACCATTCTCTTTGAAATAGGAAACAATATTTTTGGCACCGTTTCCGTTGACCTCTTCTCCGCCCGAAAAGGCGAAATAAACGTCATTTTCGGGAACAAAACCGTCTTTAAGAAGCGTGTCGGCGGCAAAAAGAACCGAGTGGAAGGTGATCTTGGTATCAAGTGTTCCTCGCCCCCAAATCACTCCGTTCTCCAAAACGGCATCGAACGGAGGCTTTTCCCAATCCTTTTCATTGACGGGCACTACGTCGTAATGCGCCATCAAAACGGCAGGCTCACCACCCTTTTTACCTTTCAAGCGAAACAAAAGTGCGCGGTCGGGCAAGCGATCAAAAGAGCAATGGGCAAATACATTCGGATAGAGCGAAGGCAAAGCAGCAATGAGCGCCTCAAATGCACCGTCATCCTCAAGGGCGGGGGCGGCATTCGAAATCGTGGGGAAACGCACGAGCGTTCGGAAATTTTCCAAACTTTTCTCTTGATCAAAGTGAATCTCTCTTTCATCAATGGGAACTTGTTTTTGGGGGCGAAACGCCAGGGCTCTTCCGATAATTACACCCAAAAACGCCAACAAAAGGACCGCCAATGCCATTAAAATGTAAACTAAAATTTCCATTTTTAAATAATTCCTTTTTTATAGAGAATACGCGCCGTAAGGATGGTAAAGACCACGCCAACGGGAACCATAATGCCAACCGTACTTTCGTTGAGTGCGGGAACGAAAATAAAAAGAATAAGCATCAAAACAATGGGAGCGATCGAAAGCTTGGCATTTTTCGAGATAAACACTACCGCAAGACCGCCAAAAAGCGCAGGCAGAATCATATCAAAAGCAGGTGCAAGAATGGGAGCGTTGAGCAAAGGTGTCAGCGGTACAATAAAAATAACGCCAACGCAAATAATTAAAGTCGTTACAATGCTGGAAGTGGCAATGGCGATGGTGGAAATGATCTCCCCCTCTTCCGTGCTCGCCTTTACATTGGCTCTCTCCATGGCGTCCAAGGCACAGGGAAGCTTGAGATTAGAGATATTACCCGTTACAAAAGAAAGGTAAGCACCTCCCGCGCCGAGCATCGGCACATAAGTAAAAAGTTCAACCAAGCCCACAGCCCAATACATGGGCAGAATGGCAACAAGACCGCTGAAAAACGCCTCCCATTCGGGTGCAGCACCGAAAACGATCATAGTAGCGATTGGGAAAGCCAAAATCAAAGCCAAGATTACAAAACCCCAAGCACGGCCGGACCGATGTACGCTTTCCAAATAGGGGGTGCTTTCGACCGAAGATTTTTCCGCTTTTATTTCCATATTCTTTTCATCCATGATTACTTTTCCTCCCTTATCTTTAAATCAACCACGCCGTAATCGGAATAGCAGCTGCCATGCCGCCAATGAGGCTGAAGGGCAAGGCATAATCCGTCAGCCAGCGGGCACCGAGCTTTTTGGAGAGCAAACCGCACACGACCATGATCAACGCCGACACGGCCATAACGCATACGGGAATAAGCCCCGACGCGTCGCCTGAGAAGATGGTGGAAACATCGCAAAAAACATAGCCGAGAAAAGCGGAAATCATGCCGAGAAACATGGCGTTATTGAAGATCTCGCCCCAACGGTTATCCCTTTTTTCCATTTTTTTGATTCCCTTTTGAATGCGTTTGGCAAGCACGGGAACCAGTGCCAGTCCGAGAATAATACCAAGCGTCATCACCCAAAGAACGGTAACAAAACCGGATGCCGTGATAGCTTCGGTGCCTTCCACACCAAGTTGTTCGATGGTTGTCTCAGCGGCAACCGTTTCATAGCTGAGAGAACCGATGATGGAAAGTCTGAGCCAAGGAAGCGCAACACCGAGCTTTTTGGAAAGAACCAGAACGCCAACCAAAATAGAAACAGCCGGCGCAACGGTAAATATGGCGGCAGAGGTTATGGTTTTTCTGATTTTGGCTTTATCCATGCCAAGTTCCTTCGCGCGCATACATGCGCGGAAAAGAAAATAGAAAGACTGACCGAGCACCGCTATGATGATCACGGCGGCAAACACAAACAGAATGGGATGATTAACATTAAATTCCATAAGAGTCTCCTGTATAGTATAAATTTTAGACAAGCGTGGGACGTTCGGTACAAAGCTCAGCATATTTCAGCAAATAGCTTTCCTCGTCTTTGACACCGACTTCAAGCATCTGCGTAACGGGGCGAAGGCAGTCTGCCTCAAAAACATGAAGCGCACAAGAGGCGTATGCCTCTTCCACCTTTGCCTTGCCAAGATATCGAACAGGCGCGGCATTGAGATAGACCGAAAGATTTTCCGCATCGGTATCGATATCGAGGAGCAAATACATTTTTTCGCGCGGTTCACCTGTAAAGAGACGCACGGCAGACTTTTCATGGCGGCGCGTGACCTCAAGAGGGAGGGTGGGGCGCGTGCGCATACCGTATGCGGTCAGATCGTTATAGGTAAGCACATGGCGGCGCGGGAGCGCACGCAATGTGTCAAGACTGCCGACCTCATTTAAAAGTGCCAAGAAAGGCTCAGCACTAGGGCATTCCGGCAGACCTTCCCCTGTGGGAAGCGCAAGATAAGAGTAATTGAACATATAAAAATCATCCGCGCCTGCCGAAAGTGCATAATTGGCAAGTCCGCGCAAAAGCTCAGGGGTACAGCGTGCATCTTCTCTGTTCGGAGCACGGTAATTCATTTCGGAAGAAAGCGATAAGCGCGTCTCGGCGGGCAAAATCGCGCGCCAATGTGCAAGCGGTATATCGCTGTCGGTACTTTCCCAACGGCAGGACACCGTAACGGCATCGACAATCCCCTCTCGCGCTAAAGTTGGCGTGTCAATACCTGCGTAATAATCACTTTCGGGATCTCGGAAGGTGCGCACGGAAAGCTGAACAGGGTGCCCGTACATCTCTGCCGCGGCATCTGCATAAGAGCGAACCTTCTTTATCATTTCTTTTACGATTTCTCTTCCCTCATCCTCATACCCCGGCGAGAAAAGAAAAGGCTCTCGCAGAAAATCAATTTCAATTCCGTCAACATCATAACGGTCTAACTGTTCTCTTACATACGCCAAAAAAAGCTCGCGTACGGCAGGCACGGCATAATCAAGGCAGTTATCGTAATAACCCGTTACTTCTCTGTGACGGCAACGGCTTCTGCCATCGCGGCGCGCCGTATGAGTAAAATTGCTTTGACGCAAACCGCCCGTGGGTTCCAAATTATCATGTGTATCATTGAGACGGAAAGAGAGCCACGGAGAGATACCGCACGCGCGGCATTCGTCGACAAAGATGGCATACAGATCAAGGCCATTTCGAACAAACTGATCATACCATCCTTTATGCAATGTATCGGAAAAATCAACGGGAATACCGTCCACTTCTTTTTTGAGATATTTTTCACCGACGGTTTCCAAAACCTCACTGGGAGAGCTGGAAAGCTGTGCGTTCACATTGAAAAAAATGGCGGTCACCTGCGTATTCGCGTAACGGCGAATATAGGAACGCGCTTGTGCCTCACCGGCACTCTCGGATATACCTTGCCGCCATAGGTGTTTGGTATATATCTCAAAATCATCATTAATTATGATGCCCATTTTAAATCCCTTCCTTTCATATCACTGTAACCACAAAGTATTGTAGCACATTTTTCGATTTTACGCAACCCTTTTTTTCCATCTTTGCGTCATTTCCGTTTTTTGAACAGTTGACGGAAAAGAAAAAATATGCTATACTTTGATGTGAAAAGAAACCGACGCACATTATACAGAATGGTATGGTCACAAACATGCAAAAATGCAAACAACTCTTAGAAATCATAGCAGATTTTTACCGTCAAAACGGTCGTATGCTCCCGTGGCGCGAAGACATCTCTCCCTATAAAGTTTGGCTTTCGGAAATCATGCTTCAGCAAACGCGCGTGGAGGCAGTCATCCCTTATTTTCACCGTTTTTTAGACACGCTGCCCTCACTTTCCGCTTTAGCCGAGGCAGAAGAAGAAACCGTCTTGAAGCTGTGGGAAGGGCTCGGTTATTACAGTCGCGCTCGCAACTTACACCGCGCCGCCAAAGAAATCATTCAAACATATGACGGTCATTTTCCCGAAAGCTACGAACAGCTTCTCACACTCCCCGGGGTGGGAGAATATACCGCCGCGGCAATCGGAAGCATTTGTTTCGGTATTCCGCGTGCGGCGGTGGATGGGAATGTGCTTCGCATTTATGCCCGCGTTTTTGAAGACGAAAGAGATATTCTAAACGCCGCCGTCAAAAAAGAAATCACCGAGCGTCTTTCCGCCGCCTTTCCCAAGAATCGCTCAGCGGATGTCACGCAAGGCATGATGGAGATCGGGCAACGCTTTTGCCTCCCGAACGGCGCACCGCTGTGCGATTCTTGTCCGCTTCGCTCTATTTGCCAAGCCGCCGAAAACGGCACAGCCCTCACTCTTCCTCACAGAACCCCAAAAGCCAAGCGAAAAATAGAGAAAAAAACCGTTCTCATTCTTCATATTGCCGATGAAAAAGAAGGAAAATTCGTTTTACACAAACGCCCCGCCAAGGGCTTGCTCGGCGGACTTTGGGAATTCCCGAACACCGATGGCACGCTCTCGGCAGAGGATGCGCTTGCCTTCGCCCACACCCTCGGTGTCCACGCCGACGGCGCGATAGCCGCCGAAGGCGGCATCCACATTTTCACCCACAAGGAATGGCATATGTCGGGCTATTTGATCGAATGCACCGCATGGGAAGAAAAAAACGGCTTTGTCCTCGCCACATCCGACGAAATCAAAACCGTTTACCCCATTGCCTCCGCCTTCGGAGTGTTTAAAAGGCAAATTGAGAACTAAGGAAAAGAGACTTTCATGCATGATGCTGAAAGTCTCTTTTCGTTTGTCAACGAGGATCAAATTCCGTCTCATTGTCATCGTCTTCTTCAGTGGCCGGTGGTTTAGAGCCACCCGAAACCACCATAATATCTTCTACCGCGATTTCTATCACACTAAACCACGGTTTCTCATACTTTTCCATTCATAGATCCTCCTTTCGCATGGTTGAATTTTTCTATTTTCTCTTTTTTTGTTTTCTACGGCATAGTTTTTTGTTTAATTTCGCCGTTCGCTTCTCTCGACAAGACAAGATCAGCAAAAAAGCACCTCCTACCGCCGCCATAAAAAGTGCATGAAAAGACAACGAAGAACAACCTAAAAAGATCTTATCATTATCTCTCATAAATTCCCACAAAAAACGCGTACTGCCAAACAGAAAAAGCATCAAAGGATAGGAAACCCCATCCGACGCATATTTTTTTTCATAGGCGCGGTAGACAATAACAAAAACAATGATCCACGCCGTTGCAGCCTCCAACAGCTGAACCGGAAATGTTCTCACGCCCAAGCTGTTGTTGTATATACCCCATTGCCACGGATATCCGTGACAACACCCCGGGAAAATGCACCCCACATGGCTGACACCTTGCGCAATGCAAACACACGGCGCAATAAAATCACAAGTTTTTCTCCATTGCATTCTCATTAATCGCGCTATAGGATAAGCTATCAAGGGTACGTATACAAAACCCCTCACTATGTTTTGACCGCCCCAAATCTTGAAGCCGGTTTCAATCCAAAATTGAACATGGATCCATAGGTAAGTCAAACTGTAGACGATAGCCGTAAAGATAAGTGCTTTATGCCACGAGATACCGTATTTCTTACCATACCAAACATTAAAAGCCGCAACAGTGGCAAATCCTAATACATGAAAAAAATAGTATAAGCTGATTTCAAAAAAGCCAAGATCAATTTGTTCAATCATACATAGATTCCTTTAGGTTCGGGAATGCCGTACAAGTATACGGCATTCCTCTTTTTTATCCTATATAATCCTTTGCGGCATCACCGTAAATCATCATCGCATTTACTAGCGATACCATATTCGCATTTGTGCTGTTTTGCATGCTGTACGCATAAGACTCAACACTGTAAACCATCGTTTCACTTTGCTCAATCTCACTCGCACCCATGTAATCGGAATAGAACGTTGCGCGACATATTACACGCATATCCTTTGCTGCCAATTCATCCAGAACCGCATAATAAATACTCTTCTCAGAATGAACGAAGGCATCACCTTGAATAACAACGGTTTGGTCCGCAAAGGTAATCACAAGTTGGAGATCACTCAAATCCGAATGCGTTTTCAGGTATTCTTCGGCATTAAAATAGTATTTAATGGCTACTTTTTCCTCCAAGAGCAATGCAGAACCTGCAAACACTACATTTGCATTCGCACCGGGAATATATTCTTTAACATTATCCACAAGCACTTCGTCTTTTACGTAATCTTTTTGCTCTTGTGTCAACTCGCTGTTCACAAGATTCTTTTCATTGTATCCAAAGTAAATCTGTGCACTCGCTCCGTAATTTAAGATATCAATTGCCAAAGTCACCATCTTCTCATCCGCAGAATTTTGAATTCTATTGTATGCATAGGCGGAAACGCTGTAATAATCGGTGGGACCGCAATACAAAGTTTCGCCATTTTCCGCATATACAACAGCGCGAATCATATCGCCCATCTCTTTTGCGGCAATTCCCTCATAAGAGAAAACAATATACTTTCCGCTTTGACGAATGGTATAATTGGTAATCGTTTCAAACGTATCAATCGTTCCACCACCATTCAAATGCTTCGTGTGCGCAAATACCATATACACATTATCATATGTTTCCAAGAAGGAAGCATCAACATAATAATTGATCGTAATATCGCTTTGAATGGACAAGGTAGAGCCGGCAACGGTCAGACCGCTGTCATTATGATACGAATACGAGAGTCCTTCGGTATAAGAATCTTGATACGTCGCACTGTCGGCAACCTTAGCGAAGAAGAAGTATTGTCCTACCTCAGGAAGCACAAAGCTTGTACTCTCTTGCCAATTAGTTACCGCATAAGGATCGTTCGCTTGCGAATATCCGTAATAGATTTCACCGTCACCGACATAGAACATGTTTTTCAAAGAAACAGAAGAATCCATGGCAGAAGAGATTTTCAAAGCACCCAAGGTTCTCGGTAGCTTTTCTACATAAACAGGGGTGCTTTGTAAAGTGCCTTGATGAAAACCGGTACCGCTAACGCGAACAACAAGTTCCTTGCCTAGATCTTTATTGGTGATCTGATAGCTACTTTCCGTTGAAAGCACTTCTCCATTGATAATCCATTCATATGTCAATTCTTTTGTGCTGACTCCGGATATATCCGCTGTTACCCTATTGCCGCGAGAAGGCGTTCCAAGAATCGAAACGGTGCCCTCTACGGGAATCGGAGTGCTATCTATCACGGTGAGATTGAAAACGCAATCAATAAAGCCGTTCTTTGTGCTAAACAGGAAACGAAGCTCATGCTCACCGAGAGACAGCTGAGAAAGCTGTTCTGCGGAAACCGTAGCATGGAGAACCCCGTTTTCTTCCACGGTACCCACCTTGTTAACCACGCCCTCCGACTCCGTGACACCGTATATGCCGTTTCCGTTGGGGGTGATATCCAAAGTCAAATCTTCCCCTTTGAATTTATCGAAGGTTCCGAAATACGCCGAAAGCTCAGCCGCGATTGCCGTTTTATCGTACAGGGTTGGTGCCGCATTTTCGGGCTTTTCCGCATGGATGCTCACTACATTATTGCTCAAATCAACATCCTCAGTGTTGCTAATCTCGATGACGCATTCGAAAACTGCATCTGTTTCGCTGTAAAAATCTTTTTGCAGTTCTACCAAGAAGTATTGCATTTGGCGAGCATCATGTATCGTAATTTTTTCGCTGTAAATCAACTCCTTGCCGTCTTCATGGATTTTATAGACCTTCAAAACATTTTCACCCATTCCCATCATCCCATTACCGCTTTTTCCTACCTTAAGCGATAAGTATTCGGCTTCGCCAACGATAATATGTTCGCCGTTGATATAAAAATCATTATTTGCAGTTGCCGGCATCCCGTTTGTTTCATTCTTATCCGTGATACTACCGCTACTGCTGCTTCCCATATTTTCGCCACTTTCGCCGTTTTCGATGGCTTGATTCAAAAGTTCAACATATGCAAGATAATCCTCTTCATTTCCCTCAAAAACAGTAAAGACGACCTCGCATTCACTTTGCACCCAATCCGGATGCAAAACAGCAGTCATATCCCAGCTGTCGGTTTCACCGTAACCAATACTAACATCATAAAGACCGATGGGATAATACTTCTTTACCTTTCGTACAGTGCTTTGAGAATCAAGCACTGCAACCATGCCGGCAAGCCGTTTGATCTCTTTTACACCGGTGTTAATGACCGTTGCTTTGGAAGAAATCGTGTTCGCCTCGGAATTGTATACCAAATCCGTTGCCTCTACTAAGAAACTGTAATCCATATCAAAGAAATCGGAATACATGTTTCCAAGCATGATAAGCTCATTTTCAGCTGACTGAATGAGTGCCGAGACATAGATTACCTGAACATCACCGTTGTTGGCTGTAGCAGCGAACGAAATCATATTTTGGGATGCCGTCAAGAGTTCTCTCACATCTCCCCATTCGCCACCGTCTTCATGCAGTACAAAATAAACCTTTGAGATGGATTCCCCCTTCTCATTCTCCAAAGAAGCTTCACTCCACAAAAGCATGGTGATGTCTTCCGTTAAAGAAAGAAGCTTGTAATCAATGCCGGCACCATGCGCTCCACTGTACCATGCCGAAAATTCACCTTTAGAATCCATATAGAGAATATTTCCTTTGCTGTGGAAAGCAAATGTTTCTTCTCCATCCACCACCGCACTTTGCAAGGAGATAAGTCCCATACCGCCGCAATCGATGAATGTCACATTGCCTTCCGTGTCTAAAAGATATACGTTCCTGTCAAGTGAGGTATAATAATCGGCATCGTCATCCAAGATCATCGCGATGTAAGGTTGGTTTTG
This sequence comes from Eubacteriales bacterium, assembly GCA_045580085.1. Lineage (GTDB taxonomy): Bacteria > Bacillota > Clostridia > Oscillospirales > CAG-272 > UBA1740. The sequence continues at coordinate 35,367 of JAZNND010000049.1, read as the reverse complement.
ATAGCTTCCAAGTGTCATTTCGGCAATTGGGTTGCAATCCGACAACAAGCAGTTAGGTGCACTCCATGCGCCGCCGGAAAGCGTACTTACCCAAATACTGTTGTTCGTGTTCATACCGAAAACGGAATGGGCATCTGCTTTATCATTCGACATCCACGCCAAATAAAGCGTTCCGTTCACTTCCTGCAAAACGGGCAAAAATTCATAAACATCATCGGAGGAAATAGCAGTGATATTCTCCACCGTTCCTGTTTGCGGATTCAAAACACAAATGGCAATGTCTTGCGCTCTCGCCATATCAATGATGGCTTCGGTCTCATTCTCTTCGGAAACTTCACCAATCACTTTGTTGGCATGCGCATAAGCGATATACAATTTCCCGTTATGGAATTTTGCAGAAAAAGTCGAATCGCTCATGCCGTCGTTTTCCAAGAGAGAAGCTTCCGACCATGTTTCTGTTTTCGCATCGTATATACGGTACATCAAGCATTGAGCATCAGCCGCGGCGCGCTCTTCCGCTTGTGCCATATATACTGCCACGTAAATGCCGTTGCAATCGATTATTTGCGGTTCCGCATAAACGTAGGTATTGTTTTCCACCGTCAAGCCGAATTCTTCTCCCCATTCCACATCGTCAAGATCGAGTTCAGCTGTAGAATTTCTAAGACTGTAAGATGACAGGTCATAGATTGCTATGCCATTATAGGTTCCAAAAGCACCTGACGGATCATCCTCGGATAATAGCATAATCTGTTCACGCGGCACTAAGACGCCGTTCTCGGTATACCACTTCTCATATTTTCCTTTTAGAAGTGCATACTCTTCATCCAAGACTGAAAACGGTCCGACTTTAAGTTTAATATAAACACCAAGCTCTCCGGAAAGCATCAAATATTCAAAATAAGTTGTTTTGCCGAGAGCTATCTCAACTTTTGCACTGCATTTGCCATAAAAGCCTAAATGTGCCGCAGCAACGGGATAGGAGAAGCCGAGCCCGGCATTTACTTTCACCGAGCCGCCGAGTTCAAGCGAAAAGCTGTCGGAAAAGCCAAGCTTCTTTTTGGAAAAATCATACTCCAAATCGGGGACATCAACCAATGCCTCAAGCTTTATTTCCGCACCGAATGTGATGGGAACGTATACAACCGTAATATTAGCATTCCATTCAGCTCCAAAAGCAACGCCGAGCTTCATTTCCGTACGTATTGATCTTATGCCGTCATTCGTCAGTTTGATCGCAATACCTGCACTCAAGATAGGTTCAATGGAAAAATTGCTGTTTACTTTACTCGATGCCCCCATCCTTTGCATCCGTTTATTCGTACCCTCCGCCGCCTCTTTCAAAAATTGATTGCCGCGCGTGTTGGCACTTTCAACGATTTCGCTGAGTTTCCGATGATCGGAACCTGTCAAAGACATTACATTATCCTCAAAAGCATCGATACCTTTCCAGATCTTGTCGGAATCCACATCATAAGTAATGTAAATTTCATCATTTACGATTTTAAACTTCAGCTTGCTTGATTCTGTTTCTTCTTCAAGATCAATCGAAACGCCGCCCAAAAAATCAAGTCCGAGGTCCCCTAACGATATCGGTTTAGCATCACCGAACAAATCATCAAAACTGATTTCCAAAGAAACAGAGATAACCTCTAAGTTCAAAAACTCTACAACAGGCTCTTCACCGGATGTTGTTTCCATTACCACAGCAATCGGCAAATTCTCATTTTTCTTGTAGGAAAATGCGGATGCCTCCACTTTAAACAAACAGTATCCATCCGCATCCAGATCACGATCCCCGGCTTTCACCGTTTGAAGAACCTTCTTGATTGGCTCGGAAGAAGGATTTTGGGCATCGTATACCCATTGTACCAAGTGCATGGCTGTGATCTCAAACTCCGTGTCACCTTTGACCAAAATCGGAATGGTTCCGTCGTATTTGTTGTTGATGCTCTGTGTATCGTTAGCAATATCATTGCCGAAACTGGAAATTCCTTTGACGGAGGAATTTGTATCAAGATCGATATAATCCACGCCCAACGATTTTAAATTGTACGTACATGAAACGTCGTATATGCTATAATAATTTTCCTTTTGTACGGATAGAGTAACCTGTGTGACTGTGCTTGTATGGGTGAAATATACAAATCCGTCTGCATCCGTCACTTTGGGATCGGCGGAACCGAAGGAGACCTTCACACCTTCAATCGGAGTTTTGTCGCACATGACGAAAATGGCATATATGCTTTCATTTCCGCTGTTATAAACGGAAACGCTCGCCATATTACTGTGACCGTATGCCAAATAATCATTCCAGTAAGGATATTTCATTAAATCTACGGTATCATATGTGATCTGATCTTGCCAAGTGGTATTATTGGAAGCATAGTAGATGCAAATTTTTTCATTGGCTTCGCCGAAAATCTTTTCACCAACGCTAAGTGGCGCATTGCCCTTGAAATAGATTTTTAAATTGCTGTACCATTTTGTACTGAAAGCACCGTCTCCGACGGAGCTCAAATCACCATAAATGATGATCTTCGTACAATAAGCATCGGCAAAAGCATATTCCTCAATTTCCGTTACGGAAGACGGAAGTTCCAGTGTATTCAAGTAGCTGTTTGCAAAAGCATACGCACCGATGGTTTTTAAGGACTCAAAGGTTGGCTTTCCGTCCTCCTTGAGAACAGGTTGCGGGATCTTCAAAAAAGAAATTCTTTTATTACCGTAAAAAGCATAGGGTGCTATCGCCACGATCCCTTCTCGAAGCGTGAAGAGCGAGCCCGTTCGAGATGCCGGATAAGCGATCAGCGCTTTGCTTTCAAGGTGATAAAGCGCACCGCCATCCAATACGAACGATGTATTATCCGAAGAAAGCGTGAACGCCTCTAATTGAGCACAACCGGCAAAGGCTGCGGTTCCTACTTTTTGCAAAGACGCAGGGAGGCTTAATGTGCGGAGTGACGAACAGCCTTCCAAAGCGCGTGAACCAATACTCGTTACACTGTCACCGATTTGAAGCTTGGTGAGATTTACGCATCCGTCAAACGCATAAGAACCGATGGAGGTTGCACCGTCTGCAATTTGAACCTCATAAATTTCTTCCGCATAATTATACCAAGGAGCTTCTCCTTGTGCATAATCATACATGTCACCGGTACCCTTAATCTTCAAAAGATTATTTCCCTCATAGAGAGTCCAAAGCATAAAATCGCCGCACACACCTGAGGCAATGGTATTTCTTTGATATTTCACCACAAAATAGCGATTGCTTTGGATATCGGTGATCAAAACGCCTTCGCCGCAAGGCCCTACTTGAATCAAACTACCATTCTCGCGCTTTTCATACAAATAAACGGTATAAAACTCTTTGGCAGAAGGCTCAATCAGAACTTGTCCGCCGTGGTGAACCACCTCTGGTTTAGATACTGTGGTAGCATCGGCATCATCTTCATACTGTGTTTCCACGGTAACAATGCACCCTTCGTCAGTCAGCACCACTTTCTCATAATGCCCGCCATTTTCTTGATACAAAACTTCGGACTTATTAAGCGTAATTTTTATTTTACCATTAAAGCCGTTCAAATTACTATATTTATCATCTAAAGCAACCTCTATTGTGTCACCGTAAGGAACATCCGTTGCTACAGGATCCGAACAGAACTTATCCTCGTTACCATCGTAATCCACCACCACGTACTCGATATAAACGTCATATTTATTGTGAGTATACCTAATTGTTTTCGTGGTGTTCTCCATCGCCTTTTCTGCAAAAAGGGAGTCAGCATCAAGAGAATATCCTTCGATTTTTGGCGCAGTATCGGCGGTAAGCTCAATCCTTTCGCCCTCTATCTGCTCAATTACTTCATGCTCTCTTATTTCTGTGCCGTTTTCATCCACGAACTTGATCGTATATGTAACAATTTTGGTATTATAATAAAATTCTCTTTCATACTTGCGCGTTCCGCCGTTATATGCCGTTTGACCTGAAATTTCAATTGACTCCTGCGATGTCGTGTAGCCCTCTCTTGTACGAGGGTATACGGTCACTGTCTCATCATATTTTATTTTACGGACAGGATCCGTTTCGCGGCTTTCTACGTTTCCATCTTTGTCATAGTACACATGCGTTACTATAATCTCGGACTCAACCGGCGTAAAATAAACATCCACCGTTTTTTCGGTCGCTGTCATGGTAACGGTGACAGCGGTATTCTCGCGTTCATATCCCGTAACATTCAGTTGATCGGCACTAATTGTATAATCTTTGTCAAATACACCTTTTGTAAAAACTTTTTCATCAATTACTTTATCGGTAGTAGTTGACTTGCACACGACCGTCAATTTGCAATCGTTTTTCGGTGTATATTCAATGGTGTAAAAACTATTATCTGCGTAGACCTTGGTATTGATTTCTCCGGCGTTGTATCCGGTAATGGGATCGGCTTTGCACGTATAGGTTGCGCCGTAATCTACTTCTTTGTATTCAACGCCGATTACTTTTCCGTCCTTGATAAAGCGAGTGGTGCAACCAAGCTTATCTTCCCATTTCAAATGCGGCAACTCGCCCGAGTCAAGAGCCCAAACAGAGCGATCCCAACCAAGGGTGGAGAAAATGAAGGCATTAGTAACAGAAGAAATCGTTCCTGTTTCCACTTGATTGGAAGGAGTCGTCAAGGTAGGATGGCTATACGTATCATCCTTGCATCCATTATCATGTACTTGATGTCCGGAACGTTGAATTGATGTATTACTTTTTACATAAGAATAGGAAATGGATGTATTGGAAGAGTCTCCAATTAATTTTCCCACTTTCGCTTCACGGACCGTTGATTGTGCTGTACTTTCTATTACACCCCAAACAGAATTATTGAAAGAAAAGCTGTTTTCCACACTTCCTTTTTTACTTTCTCCAATCACCCCGCCTGCCCATACAACTGAATCCCAAACGGCAATAACATTGATATCTCCTGAAGCATAGCAATTCCTAATATAAGAATTCTCAGTTACCCCAAATAAGCCACCGCTTTTGGGAGAAAAACCCCCTCTTCCATATATTGTAGCTTTAGAATACGAATTAAGCACCAGACAATCTGTAGCTGTGCCGCAAAGGCCACCAGAACAATCTGCTTGAATAGTTCCGGCTGACCTACACGTATTCATATTGGCATTGGAAATTAGGCCACAAATTCCTCCTGCACTGCTTCCCGTTGCACTTGCAGAAATGTTTCCCGAATAAGAAGAATCTATTATATCTCTATAAGTACTGCCACGCGCATCACTTGGAATTGTAAAGTTGCCAACCAATCCCCCGACATTTACAGATGTACTACTAATGCTTATATCGCCAAACACAGAAACATTTTTCACCGTTCCACAATACATTGTTCCTACTAAACCACCTACATCCAAACAATCATATGCGATTCTAATACTGCTTATTTCAATCGTCAGATTGCTAATCTCGCATGGTTGGATTACAGTACCTGCATTGCCACCATCGATATGAAGGTAGCAACCCAAAGTAGAAAAAAGTCCCACAGTTCCGTTTATAGGTTCTAAAACAGAAAGGCCTCTAATAGTATAGCCATTCCCTTCAAAAAAACCACAAAAATTTTGAATTGGAGTCCATGTTTTTCCATTCAAATCTATGCTGGTCGCCAAAGAGTAATAGTCCCAGCAATAATTAGAAGCAGATATTTTTGATAAATATGCCAACTGCTCCGCGGTGGCGATGATATAAGGATCTTCTTCCGTACCGCTTCCGTACTCAAAACCGGATGCAACCGTGCCGTCCCATACGTCAATCGGTTCCCCCTCTGCTGAAGTCGCTTGCGCGGCATAATTTGCACTACGCGCATTTTGCGAAGCAGTGTCCGCTTCAGCCGCAGAAGCGTCTAACGGCAATGCGGCAAACGGAAAAACCATAACCGCCATTAAAACTGCCAGAAAGCCCGAAATAATTTTTTTCATGTCTTTTCTCCTTTTGAGTTTTATATGATACCCTTGATGCAAATGTGATGCACATTCACATAAGTCTTATTTTCATATTTTCGAATCAACCACTCTCGGAAAACACTACATAATAGTGATTATGTGGTATTGCCAAAATTAAAAATATCTTTATGACAAAAACAATATCCCAGAAATTTGATGGCGAAAAAAGATATGGGGGCTTAATATGTAAATTTTGAAATTTTAATTGATTTTTTTAGGGAAAAAGGTTGACTTCTCTTTTCTAAAGTGCTATAATTTGTTCATATTATTTTAATTTTCGAACATTCTACCACATAATCACTATTATGTGGTTAACATCGCAAAAGGCCAAGGCGTTCGATATGGCGACGATGAATTTCACCGCTTTCAACTGTGTAGATGCGTGTTGTGTTGATGCTTGTGTGCCCGAGCAAATCAGCGAGGCGAACGATATCTTTTTGAACAGAATAGTAGGTGCGCGCAAAAAGATGCCGAAGATTATGGGGAAAAACCTTACTTGCGGAAACATGTGCACTCTTGGCAAGCTTTTTCATATCGCTCCAAACGTTGGAACGATCAAGCGGTTTTCCGTTTTTAGTGACGAAGACGGAACCTTTTTTTATTTTCTGATCTTTGACATATACCGCAAGCATTTTGCACAGCATACGCGGTATAAAAACGCGGCGGCGTTTTCCTTTATTATTAACATCGGCATAACCGTTTGCGATTGCTTCGCAAGTGATAAAGCGAAGCTCGGAAATACGAATACCTGTAGCGCAAATTGTTTGAATCAAAAGATAGAGGCGCTCATTTTTCTTGGATTTAGCGGCAGAAAGCAAACGTTCATATTCTGTTTTGCTTAGTTCTTTATCGGAAGACGAAAAAATTTCACGTTGCACTTTCAGCGTCTTCACGCGAAGCTCATTCCGGTTAAGAAATGAAAAGAAGGCGTTCAAAGACGATAGTATACTATTAACGCTCCGAACGGCATAGCGTTCGCTTAAATACTTTTTATAATCAAGCACAAGTGATTTATGAAGCAGCCTTCCCGCAAGCCATATCACGAAAGTGTTGACATCTCGCAAATATTTATCCACAGTAGCTGTGGCACGTTCATTTTCAAGCAGACATTGCTTAAACGATAAAATCATCTCATTTGAAACGGTATACATAAAAACAAATCCTTTCTTTTTTAGCCTTGTTTGTTCTTTAGTGTACCACAAATGTAATAATAAAATAAAAAAAGCTACTTCAAACGCAAATCAATGGCGTTGAAATAGCTTCTTTTTTATTTATGCAAAAATTTCACCCCAAGGGAGAAGAAGGAGTGTGCCGACCATCACGAGGGAGGCGGCGATTAAGAAGCGCGGCGTGATTTTTTCTTTGAAGAAAAGACCGACCACACCCGCTATGATAACGCTTCCGCCGGTGAGAATGGGAAACTGGGCGGAGGTTTCGATATGAAGCAAGCAGAAAGCACTTATGAGATTGGCGAGCCCGTAAAAGAGGCCGTATCCTGCCGAAAGGGCGATATCGGGGCCTCTTTTGACCGCGGTTTTCTCTTTGCCGTTCTTCAAGCGAATCACCACAAAGGCACAAAGTGCCAAAAGCGAGGTGAAGATCATGTAAAGCATGGTAAAGGAGGTAGTATCTACCGCGGTAGCTCCAAAGGGCGTAGGTAGCGTTTGGTGAATGCTGAGCACGATGCAAGCCAAGCCGTTAAGGGTAAAGAGCAATCCGTAATAAATCCATGCTTTTTTCGAGGACTTTTCGCCCGCTTTACGCTCCATGCCAACCACGAGGGCGGCGGTGATGAGCAACATACAAATAGCCTTGGGGAGGGTGACAGGTTCGCCGCCTAAGGTAACACCGTAAAGGAAGGGCACAAGCATACCGCCGAGCATGAGCACCAGGTTATAGGTCGCAACGTTTCCGATGGCAAGCGTAGCAAACCCGAAGAGGGTGCATCCGACATTGATTACGGCGAAGATGAGCGCGAGTATCACCGAAAAGACGGAGAAAGCAAGCGTTCTTTGAATACAAAGCATCATCACAAAGAAGGCACCGCAGCAAAGAAAGAGAAACCAAAGGGCACTTTTCAGCGTTGAGCCGTACTTGTTGACATAGAGCTTATTGAACCCGAGGCGCACACCGCCGAAAAGGCAACTGAGTGCCAAAAGAAGGTAATATTGCATCAGATCTCAAGGCCTGCCTTGCGGAGATTTTGAATGTACGCCTCTTCCTCGTCTCCCTCAATCAGATGCATGGGGAACACCGCATAGTTTACATCATAGCCCATACGTGCAAGGACTGCCTTGGTGCCCATGATAACGTTTTTCGAGCAGAGCGCGGCGATAATTTTATCCGCTTTGGTTTGAAGGGCTCTTGCCTCGTCGATCTTGCCGGCGCGGAATGCGTCGTAGATGGACTTGATGAGGGGAAGCTGGAAGTTGTAGGTGGTACCGATGCAAGCGTCGCACCCTGCCATAAGGCCCATGGCAACCATTTCATCGGGGCCGTTGATGACGTTTGCGTCGGGTACGCGCGCTTTGAGCTGAAGAACGGAAAAGAAATCATAGTTGGTCCATTTAATGGAGGTAAGGTTGGGAATGGAGAACAAACGCTCCAAAAGATCCGCGCCAAAGGAAACGCCGGTGTTGGGGTTGTTATAGATGACAACGGGAATCTTGACAGAATCGCAAAGGGCTTTGTAGTAATCATAGATACCGTCATCGCTGTATTTGTAGAACAGCGGAGGAACGGCGGAAATGGCATCGGCACCCTCTGCTTCCGCATACTTGGCAAGCTCGATCATCTCATCGAAATTCATTCTGGCAACATGCACGATGTTCGGCACTCTGCCGCCGACGATGCGAATGGTCTCACGCGTCATTGCTTTGTGCAAATCTTTATTGATGGTAAGTCCCTCACCTGTAGCACCGCAAACATAGAAACCGTCGGCACCTTGCGCGATCAAGTCGTTAACGAGCTTTTCAAGCGCGGTGACATTGAGCTTTCCTTCCTTATTGATAGGGGTAATGATGGCGGGCATAACTCCGGTAAATTTCATAATGTGTATTCCTTTCGGTTTTGTTTTTCTTCTTGCATTGTATCATCGAAAGAAGAAAAAGTAAATATAAAAAAACGACCTCTTTGTTCAAAATGTGTCCTAATATTTAAATTATGGCTTTCGCTATTGCATTTATGAGAAAAAAGGTATAAAATAGAAAAAAATGCGAAAGAAGGGTTCGGCATGGAAGAAAACAAACTCCCGTTCGCCTTGGAATTTCCTGTCAAGGTGGGAATGGTATCCGTTTCTTTTTTTGTATATGAAAACCTGTATTTAAAAGGGCAAGCATGCGCCTCTTTTCCGCACGACCACAGCGATTATGAACTGTTTTACACCGACACGGGACACGGCATCCAAGAAATAGAAGGAGTATGTTATCCTTATACCGCCAAAGATCTTTTGCTTTTAAAGCCCGGTGAATACCATCATCAGTCCGCCTCTACGCTCGCCGATCAAACGGCGCGGTACAGCTTACGCTTTTCCCTCAAACCGCTTTCCAAAAGCGCAGGGGCGGAAGAAAAAAGAGGGCATATCGCTATGCTCTCTCTCTTATCGAAAATTCGTCTGCTTCATGACAGCGAAGGAATTTTACAGCCGCACCTTGAACGCTTACGGCTTGAACTGAAAGAAAAAAAGCAGGGATACTATGATTGCGTCAGGGCGGTGTGCGGACTTCTTTTAACGGACATCATCCGTTTAAGCCAAATAGATACATCCGCCGTCTTTCCATCGGAGGAACTGAGGCACAGCAGTTATTTCCGCAACCAAATTGAACGGTTCTTGCGGCATAAATACCCCGAAAAAGTGACATTAGACGATCTTGCTTTGGCGTTGCGCGTCTCTTCCAGACAAGCATCGCGCCTTGTCAGGCGCGCGTTTGGTCTAAGTTTTATTGAAAAACTGACGCGCGTGCGCATTGAGCAAGCCAAATTCCTTTTGGAAAGCACTGAAACACCGTTGGAAGAAATTGCCGAGTCTTGCGGTTTTCAAAGCTACAGCTACTTCGCCGCCTGTTTTCACGCGCAAACAGGCATGACGCCGACCGCCTTTCGAAAAAAAGAACCGATGTAAACATTTTTTTACATAAACCGAGATATTTCATCCAAAATTGCTTCGGTGTTTTCCTCGGAATATTCAATTTCGGAGGAATAAAGGCGCGCGACCTCTGCCATGTCAAAAACGCCGACATAAGCCAAAGCAAGAATCACGGAACAGGCGTGCACGGCAAATGCGGCTCGGCAAGCAAGATCCTCCGCATCAAAAGCGTCCGGAATATGGCGCAAAAGGAAATAGGACAAAAGCTGTTCGCCTTCGCATTCGTTAAAGCCGTCGGGCAGGTCTATCCCGTTTGCCAAACGGTCAAGGCAGGTATCCCATGCGCCGTCAAGCCTTTCAAGCGAGCGATAAAAATCCGCCCATTCGGCATAGCTTCGAGCAAAAAGAGAAACACCGCAAGTCTTTAAAATTGCCCGCATACGCGAAGAAAGAGCCATACTGCGATCTTGTGCCATGCGAAGCAAATCTTCCCGTTGCGCAAGGATTTCTTTCTCCCAAGCATCACACGGTACTTCCCTCTCGCCGTCTTCCCCGATTAAAACGAGAGAAAGCGGTTCTTTATGCTGCAAAAGCAAGCGGCATGCCTCCTCGCAAGCGATGCCAAGCCCAATCTCAACTCGATCGGAAAAGAAATGGCGGTAACGGGGATGTAAGGCACAAATCTCCGAAAGCGAATCCTCTCCGCTATGAAGAATGATATCGCAAAGCCCTTCTTTATTCAAGAAAGGGCAACGGTCATCCTTATCCAAGCGGAAAGAGGCTACACCTTCGCTCACCCGAATATTTTCCCGCAGGCGTTTACCGAAAGCACCCGTTTGCGCTTGGTATTTTTCCATAGTCGCGCGGTCGATATCGATCTCCCAACCGATACAACAATTATGCCGACAGCGCGACGCGATACATCTAAAATCCCGATAGTATTCGGGAGCAAAGATCTTCATGGTTCTATCCCCTTTTTTATTCTTTTCTCAGCAACAGTTCCTGCGCGCTCTTTCGGTAATTCAACGGAGACAGACCGAATTTTTCCTTGAATTTCTTTCCGAAATAGCTGAAACTGTTAAAGCCTGTGGCGGAAGCGATCTGTGAAACGGGAAGAGTCGTACCTGCCAAAGAGTGCTTTGCCTTTTCAAGGCGGTACGCAAGAATGTACTCCGAAAAACAGCATCCGAATGTTTTCTTAAACAGGCGGCAGAAATAGCTGTGATTCATGAAAAAAGCTTTTGCCGCCGTATGTGAAGTAATGGAATCGGCAAAATGTTCGGTGATATACGCCATGGTATTCTTCCCAAACTCTTTTTCTTTTTTATCTTGCAAACGCGGTGTAAAAACCGCGTTCTTTTTTAATATACCGAAGAAAAGAGACATGCTTCCTACCGCCGCAAGCTCCCACCCCGCCTCGCTTTTTTCACACGCCGAAAAGGCCGACTCGATCAACCGTGCCAAAAGAGCCGTATCGGGATGCGAACGTTCAAGCAAAGGATGGGCAGTGAGCGTGTAATTTTCAAGCCCGTTTTTTAAATCCTCATCGCAAAGCAGTTTTAAATCAAAACAAATACACAAATGTGAGCTAACCGCTTCCCCACTCATTCGAATGCGATGGATCGCATAGGGCGGTATGAGTAAAACGTCTCCCGCTTTCGCCTTATAAAGCTCGGAGTCGATGTAAAAATCCGCGCATCCCTCCTCCATGGCAATCAACTCAATTTCCCTATGCTGATGGGAAAGGATCTCTTGCATAGGTGTTTCGAAGCAGGTTCGATGGATGGCAAAGGGAATGGTGGTATAGCGTTCTTTGAACTCATCTCTAAACATTTTGCCCTCAATGTCAATACAGTGATATTTTTTGCCAAAATTTTTATAGATATCGAAAGATAAATACACTACAATTATAAACGAGAGAACAACTCTTGTCAATATCTTCAACCTTTTTTCAAAAAGACAAGCCCCACCGTATTTGAAGCAACCTCTCACAGAAAGGAATGGCTATAAATATGAATTACAGAAAAGAACTTACGGAAAACATTTTACCGTTTTGGCTTACCCATGCCATGGATACCGAAAACGGCGGAATCTTTACCTGCTTGGATGAGACAGGGGAGAGATACGGAGACGAAAAAAGCGTTTGGTTTCAAGGGCGCGCACTCTGGACCTTTGCCAAAGCATATAACCTCATTGAAAAGAATCCCCGCTATCTCGACGCGGCAAAAAGCCTTTTTTCCTTTTTGCCGAAATGCGAGGACAGCGACGGCAGAATGTATTTCACCGTTACCGCCGACGGCAGGGGGATCCAAAAAAGAAGATATTACTTTTCCGAAACCTTCGCCGCCATCGGTTGCGCCGAATACTACCGTGCCGGCGGAGAGGTCGCGGCGCTGACAGCGGCTCGCAAATATTTTGATATTGCCTACGATTGCTTCACCGGCGCACGCCCCACCGCACCCAAATTCAACAGCGAAACCCGTGCGCTCAAAGCTCTTTCGCCCGTGATGATCATGCTTTCAACCGCGCAAACCATGCGCGCGATCGATTCCGAAAAAGCCGATCGCTATGCCGCTATTGCCAAAGAGTGCTTAGATGAAATTCTTTACGGCGGCTTTTTAACGGATGAGGCACTTTTTGAGAGCGTCTCAACCGATGGCAAGAGGGTGGACAGCCCGACAGGCAGAATTGTCAATCCCGGTCACTCCATGGAAGCAGCTTGGTTTGTGATGGCGGAAGGCTTGCTCACCGACAACCGAGAGGCGATAGAAGCAGGTAAAAAGATCATTGATCTGACTCTTCCCCTCGGATGGGATCAAAAAAACGGCGGTATCATTGCATTCACCGATGTTTCGGGAAAACCGCCGGTGCAACTGGAATGGGATATGAAGCTGTGGTGGCCGCAATGTGAGACCATGATCGCCGCACGCCTGGCTTACACACTGTTCCGCGAAGAAAAATATCAAAAACTTTATCAAGACACCGAAGCGTATTGCCGCCGTTTCTTTCTCGACGAGACATACGGAGAATGGTACGGTTATTTGCACTACGACAATACCCCCTCGACCACGCTGAAGGGCAATATTTTCAAAGGTCCCTTCCATATTCCGAGACTTTATATGATCATGGCTGTTTTGGACGGCGGTGATTCCATGGCGACTTATTTAAAATGATAAAACCGTCGCACCGTAAAATGCGTCACAGAAAAGATTTTTATTCATATGAAACTGAAAACACGAAACCTTTCCTACTCGGTTTCCTTTGATGGCTTCAAGTCATCTTTTGAATTTTTGGTTTACAATCAAAGGGGCTGCTTCGCTTGTCGTGAAGCAGCCCCTTCATACTAAAGTTTACATTTTTTCATATTTATCGGGATATGGTCTACGCTCCACATCATTCTTTTTCAAGCGCAAGAAGAGACGCAAAAAGGCGCGGGGATGAAAAGGAATCAGGGGATAGAGATAGCTTTGACCGCCGTTGACGGTGCGATTGCAAACAAGAAGCAAAGGAATCACGGGCAAAAAGGCAAGATAGCCCCACACGCCGAACACGGCTGTTACAGCAAGCCAAATCATGCGCAAGAACTTAAAGGCGTACCCGAGCTCGTGATTCTGTTGCGAAAAGCCGGCAATGGCGACCAACGCAATATAGAAAATGACATCGGGGGAAAGCCAGCCGATCTCCACGGCAAATTCTCCGAGAATAAGACCGCCGATCACGCTCAAAGAATTGGTCAGCATATCGGGGGTATTCATTGAGGCAAGCTTTAACCCGTCTACGGCAAACTCGGCAAGATAGAGCTGTAAAAGAAGCGGCAACATACCCGCGTTTTTGGGCACGAGGGGGGCTAAAAAATCGGGGAGAACATCGGGATAACCGAGAAGCATATACCAAGTGGGAATAAAGAAAAGCGCGAGCGCGAAAATCGCATGGCGCAAAAGGCGCATATAACATCCCGTGATGGGAGGTAGGTAAAAATCGTCTGTTTCTTGCATAAAGTCAAAGATGGCTGTCGGCAAAACCATCACCTGCGGCGAGGTGTCGCAAAGAACAAGCACCCTCCCCTCCACAAGCTCCGCGGCGGCGGCATCGGGGCGTCCGATGTAACGTATCTTAGGAAAGGGATTGAACCATCGCCGCGGAATAAGAGCTTCCGCAAGGCTTTGCGCACCGAGCGTCAAGGAGGCGGGGCGCACGGAAGCAATCTTGCCTTCCAGCCATTTGACGTATTTGGCATCGGCTTTTCCCTCCATATAACAAATAACCACATCGGTACGTGAAGAGCCCCCCATATTGATATAGCGCATGGAAAGGCGCGGATCACGCAAGCGGCGACGGATTAAGGCGGTATTAAAAATCAAAGTCTCCACAAAACCGTCATGCGCCCCCTGCATCACGCGGTCATCGTTCGGTTCTTCCGTCATACGGGCGGGATAGGTACGGGTATCCATCACAACCGCCTGATCGCCGAAGCTCTCAGCAAGCATCACACACGCGCCCGAAAGGATCATGGTTGTCAGATGCTCGGTTTCGCGACCGACCTCCACCTCGACATACGGGATATGCTTGGTTGCAAAATGCAAAGCGGCGTTTTTCCCTTTTTCGATTTCTTTCAGTCCGATGAAATACTGAAAAAGCTTTAAAAGCACCTCGTCCTTGGTGAAACCGTCAACGTAAAAGAAGGCAACATTCTCCGCACCGATATGCATTTCACGGCAAATGATATCAAAATTCTGCCCCGGTTTCAGAAGGTGTTTGAAATAAGTCAGATTTTCCTCATAGCTTGGGGAAAGTATTTGCATAAAGTAGCTATTCCTTTCTGCGTAAGGCGGCAAAAAAAGCCGCACACTTTTTTACAAGTATGCGGCAAAAAAAGGGTTGTTATACCTCATATCAATCCAAAAGAGCGTAAGAATGTAATAATAAAGGTCAGCGTCACCATAGAAAACAGGCTGGTGGAAGCCACAAGCCCCGTGGCAAGCGATTCGTCACCTCCAAGCTCACACTGACCATAACTGCGCTTGAAACGGCAACGGGGGTACCGCCGATGGCGACCAATGTGGCATATTGTGCACTGCCAACGGAAACAATACCGAGCTTATCCGCCAAAATACCGATACCGAGAGCCAAGATGGGCGAAAGCACTATACGTAAAAAAGTGCCGTAAGAAAGAACGCCGAAACTGCGGCGCAACGCCGCAAAATCAAAGCGTGCCCCCAACACAATCAGCGCAAGAGGCGAGGATGCTTTTGCTATTGCCGACAAAACCGTATAGATAGGAGCAAGATCCTCTTTGAGGGAAAAAACAGGCACTCCGTACGCGTCGGTAGGCAACAAAGCACGAATGCCGAGTGCCAAAAGTCCCGCCAAAACACCTAAAATAAGCGGATTTTTAAAAACCGACAAAATCGTATGCCCTATTTTTTGCTTATGTTCCTTATCGTGCGCAAAGAAAGAAAGCATAAAAACGGAGAAAGTATTATAAATGGGAATCGTAACCGCCGAAACAAGGGATGCAAAAGTGACCGCGCTCGAACCGCCGATGGACTCGGCAAGTGGGATGCCGACAACGGCATAATTAGAACGGTATGTAACCTGCCAAATCACGCTCTTTTTTTCTCTTTTTTTGACGAAAAAAGAGGTAAGAGCACCCAAAGCAATCAGGGAAAAAACAACAAAAACGATCAGCGCAAGACCGCGGAAATCAATATCGGAAAAACTCTCCACATCGTAAACATTGACAAACAAAAGCACCGAAAGAAACACACGGAAGATCAAACCGTTAAGCCGTTTCCAAAAGGCGTCGTCCTTGATATACACGAGGCGAAGAAAATAACCGATCCCCATATAAAGCAAAATGGGAGCAATGGCGGAAAGCGCGAACAGAAAAGCCGAAAGCATAGCTTGTCCTTTCAGTTTTTAAAATACTGATATAAATATGCCGGTATCATGCCGTTATAAAGCTTGCGCACGCGATCGGCGCGCTTGCCGTAAAAACGTTCGAAAGAAGCGTCCGAGGTGATGATATAGACCTGCCACGGAGCGAGAGAACGGAAATGTTTTCCAAGTTCGCGATAAAGCTCCTCCGCTTCATTTTTGGTCATAAGTCTTTCGCCGTAAGGAGGGTTGGTGACGATCGTTCCCCGCCTGCCCTCGGCAGAGATACACCTTGCGTCCGCCTCGAAAACTTTGACGGTGTCCGAAAGTCCCGCGCGGGCAACATTCGCACGGGCGATTTCAACCGTTTCGGGATCAATATCGCTGGCATACGCCTCGAAATCGCCCGAAAGTTCTGCCGCCACTGCCTCTTCTCTGGCAAGAGAAAAAACAGCATGCGGAATATTCGGAAAAGCTTCGGCGGCAAACGAACGGTTTTTGCCCGGCGCGATACGGCGCGCGAGCATGGCACCCTCAATGGCAATGGTACCGGAGCCGCAAAGCGGATCCCAAAAAAGAACATTGTCTCTCGGGCGAGAAATGGCGGCGATAGCGGCGGCAAGCGTTTCACGGATGGGAGCTTCATTGGCAACGGGACGGTATCCTCTTTTGTGAAGAGGAGTGCCCGAGGTATCGATCATCAAGGTCGCCTCATCCTTTAAAATGAAAAATTCAATTTGGTACTTCACACCGCTTTCTTCGAACCAAGAAAGCCCGTATTTTTGCGACAGACGGCTCACGATGGCCTTTTTGACGATCTTTTGACAATCCGGCACCGAAAAGAGACGGGAACGAATGGCGTGCCCCTTGACCGGAAAGCAATCGTTTTTGCCAACCCACATTTCCCAAGGCAACGCGCGCGTTCCTTCAAAAAGCTCGTCGAAAGTCTCGGCGCGAAATCCGCCCATGCGAATATAGACACGCTCGGCAAACCGCAAACCGATGTTGGCACGTGCGATTCCCTCTTCGTCGGTGCGAAAGGTTACTCTGCCGTCTATGGTCGAAACGCGGTCAAAGCCCAAGGCATCGATTTCTTCCCCAAGCAAATGTTCAAGTCCGAAAAGGCAGGTGGCAACGAGTTCAAGTGTCATTTGTTTTTACCTTTTTCTTTCTTTTTTTGCACATCGGCAAGCGCGCCCTCTTCAAAGATCACGCTGTCAAAACCGTGCGCATTTTGGAAATCTTTTGCGTCCTTCACCGTCCATGCCACACTATAGGGGCGGAAGATAAGCCGTGTAAGACAAAAGGAAAAAGAACGGCGATCATTGACATCGTACGCGATAAAATCGGGACGCGCATAAAAGTTCAGCAAAAGACTTTGCACAATCAAATGAGAAGGCGTGCGCAAGTGTTTTTCTTTCCATAGCCGTGCGGAAAGCTGTCCGCGCACCGTGTCGGGACGGTTTTTGCGAAACCACGCCACGGCAAAAGGGTGAAAGGATTCGACCATATACGCGCCGTGATACCCGTCCAAAAGTGCGGCAGTCTTTTCGCAAACCGCTTGCCACGCGTGATCGCTCTTGATCTCGACCAAAAGCGGCACCTTGCCGTCGATAAGCGTGAGGACTTCTTTAAAAGTAGGAATGGTTTCGGTGCACTTGCCCAGAGAAAGCGATTTCAAAAAAGCGGCATCTTTTTCGTAAAGAGAAGCGTCTACACCCGTCATGCGTAAAAGATTTTCATCGTGAAAAACCATAACCTCTCCGTCGGAAGAAAGCTGAACGTCAAGCTCGATGCCGACACCCGCTTCCACAGCAAGGCGAAAAGCGGCAAGACTGTTTTCGGGTGCCTCTTTTCCCCAAAGACCGCGATGCGCATAGGAAGACTGCATAAAGGGTTCCGCCTCCTTACGGCGGCGGCGCGGTGTCAAAAGGAACAAATAAATAAGAATCAAGCATGCGAGCGCAAAAATCACCCAAAAGAGAGCTTTCACGGTTTAATCATCTCCTACATCAAGATTTTCAAGAAGGCTTTTGCGGTCGGGGCGAACGTCACCGTGCCGTACAAACAGCATAGTAACGAAGGCAAGCACGGTAAAGACCGTCGCATACGGGAATACAACGCGATAACCGACATTCGCAATCAAAACACCCGACAAAATGGGGGTAAAGACCTGCGCCGCCATTGAAAAGGTATAATAGTATCCCGTATACCGTCCGATACTGCCCGTTTTGCTGATTTCCACAACCATCGGAAAGGAATTGACATTGATGGATGCCCATCCGACACCGACCACGGCAAAAACGACATAAAGAATAAATGGAATCTTGGCATAAACATCCGCCGTAATGAAAGAGGCGGAAAGAAAGCCTGCGAACAAAAGCACGACACCCGTGAGAATCATCTTTTTTCTGCCGAGACGAGAGGAAAGAATACCGACGGGAATGTAGCTTACCGTGGCAACAATGAGCGCGACCATCACAAAACCGGAGGATTTACCCAACCCAAGCCCCAAAACCTCTTGGCAATAGCGGGAAAGAGCCGTGGTGGCTCCGTTATATGCCATAAACCAGAAAAAGACGGAAAAGAGGATCAAAAGAAGAGAAATAAGCATGGGGCGGGGTAACTTTTCGCCGTTATCCGCGCTCTCCTCTTCGTTTTCTTCCTTGGGCACGAAAGCGGCAAGGGTATTTTCGCGT
The DNA here is from genome assembly GCA_045580085.1 of Eubacteriales bacterium. Classification (GTDB taxonomy): domain Bacteria; phylum Bacillota; class Clostridia; order Oscillospirales; family CAG-272; genus UBA1740. The sequence continues at coordinate 16,710 of JAZNND010000049.1, read as the reverse complement.
ACGGTTAAGAGGAAAATAACGATGGGAAGAAGCATACCGGCGGCAACCGCCAGGATAAGCGGCAAATAATTGGTGTTTTCAATGGGGGCGCTTTCACCGTTCGGCATAGTCTCTTTTTTCACCAGCAGCATCACCGCAAGCAAGGAAATGCCGGCACCGACGGTACCCATCACATTGATGATGGCATTGGCGCGGCTGCGAAGCGGCTTGGGTGTCAAATCGGGCATCAAGGCAACCGCGGGGGAGCGATAGGTGCCCATAAAAAGGAGAAGCAAGAAAAGGGCGATGAAAAAGGGCCAAAAGGCATCTGCACTTTCAAAAAGCCCTAAGAATACCAAGCAGCTGACCGCCCCCGCCGTTCCGAAAAGGATAAAAGGGGTACGCTTACCAAGCGGCGACTTCACTCTGTCCGACAAAGCCCCGAACAAGGGCAACATAAACAAAGCCAAGATATTATCAAACGACATGATGGTGTTGGTCACAACCGTGCGTGTGCCGACACCGAAAATCTCCTCCATACGTGCGCCGAAGGAATATTCGAGCATATAGGGGATGACTTGGTCGTAGAACTGCCAAAAGAGCGAAATGGACATAAAAGCAAGTCCGATACGGAAGGTGCGACTTGTGTTCAGATGCATGATATTCACCTTTCTTTATTTTATCTTTTTTATTGTACCACAAGAATCTCCGCTTGTCAATCGCGAAAAGCGGCTCTTTCTTGCAAAAAGGATTGACTTTTTTTCACAACTCATATATAATAGATGGGATAAACAAACCGGAAAGGAGCCGTTATGGAAATTTTAAAACTGCCGTGTCAACCGTATGAAAAAGCCACCGTGACGGCACTCGGTTTTTTTGACGGAGTGCACATTGCGCACACCGCACTGTTGAAAAAAACGGTTGCGTTCGCAAAAGAAAAGAAACTCATCCCCGCCGTTTTCACCTTTACGGACGCACCGCACAAAACGGGCGAAAGGCTTCTCTCGCTCGAAGAACGGCTTTCTCGCTTTGCACTGCACGGCATTGAAGTGGTATTCACCGCCGATTTCGGGGCACTCAAAGAGCTTTCTCCCGAAGATTTTATCGAAAGCATCCTTAAGAATATTTGCCATGCAAGCGCGGCTGTATGCGGTTTTAATTTTCGTTTTGGAAAAAATGCGGTCGGAGACGCTGCTTTTTTGCAAGAGCATCTTCCCGAAAGCATCGTGCTCGATCCCGTAAAGCAAGGCGGAGAGGCAGTCTCCGCTACCCGTGTGAGAAACCTTCTTGAACAAGGGGCGGTAGAGGATGCCGCGCGTCTTTTGGGCAAGCCCTACACCGTAAAAGCCGTTGTGGACCGCGGCAAAGCCCTTGGGCGCACCATCGGTTTTCCCACCGCCAACATGAAACCGAATGAGCTTTTACCCAAAAACGGAGTGTATGAAACCCGTGTTCTCATCGATGGGATGATCTATGCCGCTTTGACCGACATAGGCTTTCGCCCCACGGCAGAGAAAAAGGGGGAAAGACGCATGGAAACCCACATTCCGCATTTTTCGGGCGATCTGTACGGCAAAGAACTTGCCGTTTCCTTTATACGCAGATTGCGCGATGAAAAACAGTTTGAAAGTATAGAGGCATTAAGAGCACAGCTTGCGCTCGATCTTGCCCAAACAGAAAGGAAAAAAATAAAATGAGTCAGGCAAACGAATGGATCAAGCTTTCACTGGTCGGAAAGCACGACGAAGCGGAAACCCTTGCCGCTGTGATGAGCATGATCGATAACGGGATTATGATTGAGGATTACAGTGATATTACCACCGACGGCATGTACGGTGCCTTGATCGACGAATCGATTTTAAACGCCGACAAAACCCGCGCTGTTGTTTCTGTATTTCTTTCGGCAGAAAGAAGCATTCCCGAAGCGATCGCCTTTTTGCGTGAGCGCATCGATACGCTCGGATTGCATGCCGAGATCGAAACCGAGAGCATGTGCGAGGAGGATTGGGCGCATGTTTGGAAAAAATACTATCATCCCATTCCGCTTGGTAAAGTAACCATCGTCCCCGCATGGGAAGAATATACCCCCAAGGAAGGCGAAAGCATCATTCGCATGGATCCCGGAATGGCATTCGGCACCGGCACACATGAAACGACCAGACTCGTCATGGAAATGATGCAAGAAGAGATTCACGGCGGAGAAAGAGTCTTGGATGTGGGAACGGGAAGCGGCATTTTGGCTCTTTGCGCTTCGAAACTCGGCGCAAAAGAATGTTATGCTTATGATATCGATCCGATGGCTGTGCGCGTGGCAAGGGAAAACATCGCCGCCGACGGAGCTGACAACGTATACTGCGATGTGTCCGACCTCTTATCCAACGTCGATACCCAAGGCGGCGGCTATGATTTTGTTCTTGCCAACATCGTAGCTGACATTATTCTAAAACTTTTGCCCGATCTCGGTGCCTACATGAAGAAAGACGCCAAGGTGATTCTTTCCGGCATCGTCGGCATGCGCGTCGACGCAGTCAAGGAAGCTCTGCCCCGCTATGGTTTCCGCCTTGTGCGCGAAATGGAAGAGCGCGATTGGTTCGCACTTTTGGCGCAGAAAATTTGATTGCTTTTATACTCCACCCCAGTGAAAGGATGCCATTTTAAGGCAAGGTGCTTTTATGCCGAGATTTTTTGTGCCCGACAGCGGTTTTTCGGGAGAAACGGTCACCATTGAAGGCAGTGACGCTCACCACATTTCCTTTGCGTTGCGCATGGCGGCAGGGGAAACGGTCACGGTATGTGATATGAAAGGGCAAACGCATATCTGCCGTTTGGATATGCTTGACGGTGAAACCGTAAAAGCCACCGTGCTTGAAAGCTTTCCGTCCGAAAATGAATCCCCCGTTCGCATCCATCTTTTTCAAGCTTACCCCAAAGCCGACAAATTGGAATTTATCATTCAAAAAGCAGTAGAGCTTGGTGTTGCCGAGATCACACCGTTTGAAAGCGAACGCTGTATCAAACGCCCCAAAGCCGACAAAATTGCCCATATCGCCGAACGTCAAAACAAGATCGCCGCCGAAGCCGCCAAGCAATGCGGCCGTTCGCTTTTGCCGCAAGTTCATACTCCCATACAGTTCGAGGACATGCTCCGCGAGGCAAGCCATTATCCGCTGTGCCTGTTCTGCTACGAGGGCGACGGCACGAGGTCTTTGAAAGAGATCTGTGCCTCGTGTCCCGATTTAAAAGAAATCGCTTTGGTTGTGGGAAGCGAAGGCGGCTTTTCCGCCAAAGAAGCCGAAGCGGCAGCTGCGGCAGGTCTTGCCATGACAGGGCTCGGCAAGCGAATTTTGCGCTGTGAGACAGCCCCCATCTATGCCCTCTCCGCGCTCTCTTGTTTATACGAATTATAACCCATAAAAAACCATTTTTGTGTTTTTTCGAAAATAATCAAAAAATAAACAAATTTTTTAGTCAGTTTTAATAAAAAATTTCATTTTACCTATTGAAAAATAACAAAATATCCGCTATAATATAGTGCAATATGACAAATTGCTTCATGCAAAAGAAGGAGTTTTTTATGGCTAACCGTTTGTTTCAGAGTGTCATTCATCAGATGAAGGATACCATCTCTCGTGTGGTAGGTGTCATTGATGAAAACGGCATGATCATCGCTTCAAGCGATATGAAACGCATCGGAGAAATGGTATCCGGTGTAAAAGAGGAGCTCGTGTTCACCTCGAATGCGCTCCAGCAAAATGGCTATACTTACCGTTTTTTGGTCACGGGCAGCGGCAAATCCGATTGCTTTGTTTTCGTAGAAGGCGAAGATAAGAAGGCGGAGGAGCTTTCCTCGGTGCTTGCCGTTTCACTCGGAAGCATCAAAAATCTGTATGATGAAAAGTATGATAAGGCATCCTTTATTAAGAATGTAATGCTGGACAACATACTGCAAAGCGATATCTTTATCAAGAGCAAGGAGCTCCATTTCGACAACGACTCCTGCCGTGTGGTCTTTTTGATTAAGTTCTATAACCACACCGATATGCTTCCCTTTGAGATCATCCAAGATATGTTCCCCGACAGGAACGCCGATTATGTCATCAACATCAGCGAGCAAGACATTGTGCTTGTCAAGGAAGTGTCGGCGAACGAAGAGGCAGAAGACATCGAAGAGCTTGCCAAGAGCATCTCTCAAACGCTTTCCACAGAGTTCTATTCCAAGGTTGCCATCGGTGTTTCTTCCATGGTAACGGGGCTCAAGGATCTTGCACGCGCTTACAAAGAAGCCCGCGTGGCACTTGAAGTGGGCAAGGTATTTGACACCGAGAAGAATATCATAAGTTATGACAATCTCGGCATCGGAAGATTGATCTATCAGCTTCCCACCACTCTTTGTGAAGCGTTTTTGCAAGAGGTTTTCAAAAAAGGATCGCTCGAATCGCTTGACAGAGACACGCTTGACACGGTTCAGCGTTTCTTTGAGTACAATCTAAACGTCTCCGAAACCTCCCGCAATCTTTTTGTGCACCGCAACACGCTGGTATACCGCCTCGAAAAGATTCGCAAAATCACAGGGCTTGACCTTCGCAACTTTGACCAGGCAATCACCTTCAAAGTCGCGCTTATGGTTAAGAAATATCTTATCAACAAGCCCACTAAGTTCTGATATTCGAGGAGAATCGAGCGATGTTTATCAAACGCAAAACAAAAGCCGTCAGCCTCGCCGTTATTCTTCTTGTTCTGCTTTCCGTACTTTCATCACTTCCTCTCTCTGCCGCAAACACGAATCTCCATCCGGGCTTAAGCACGCGCGGCGATCTCATTTGGGCAGCACTGGACTCCGCTTTTGATGCAAAAGCGGACGAACTGGAAGTGGAAGCTTCCGAGTATCTCGCAAACGATACCGTGCTCAAGGACGAGGCGGGCAACGACATCGATATGGATGCTTATATCGACAAGCTTTTCCTAGATGCCGCTTATCTGAGAGCTTATACCGCGCATGGCTATCTGCTCGCCATTGTGGACGATCTTTACGAAAAAAATTACGTGGGAACCTATACCTCTATGGCGGATTTGGCAGACGAGATCGCGGACTTTTTCCCTACTGCATTTTACCTGGATAAGCTGACCGACACCGAAATGGTAACGGATGCGGTCATCTACGCCTACATGCGTATGGTCGGCGATACCTATGCCAGCTATTACAATGAAGAAACCTTTGCCGAATACGAAGCGGACAACGCCGCCGAATACAGCGGCATCGGCGTTACGGTTACCTTGCTTGATGACGGATATGCCGAGGTTTTGGGTGTTACGCCCGACTCCCCCGCGGCAAAAGCAGGGGTGTTGCCCGGCGATATCATCACCGCCGTCAACGGCGAAGACTTTGCCACAATCGGCTATTCCGCTGCCATCAACCTGATTCGCGGTGAGACCGGAACGACCGTAGATATCACCTTTAAACGCGGTGAAAGCTATAACACTTACACTTTAACACGCGAAAAGCTGACGGAATATACGGTAGAATACCGTATGCTTTCTGCCGCAGACGGTAAAATCGGCTATATCCGCATTTCACAGTTCGACGAGGGCACATTCGGCCAATTCAAAAACGCCTATGAGTCTCTCGGAAAATCCGGCGCGGAAAAGTATATATTCGATGTCAGAAACAATCCGGGCGGCCGCTTGGATTCCGTGCTCGCAGTTCTCGAATATATCCTCCCCGACGATACGGATCTTCCCTTGCTCCATATGCAATACAAAGACGAAACCGTCACCTACCGTTCGCTTTTTGATTATATCGACGGAAACGATACGCTCGAGAAGCTTTATAAGGATGCTAAAAACCACGAAATTAAAGCACCCATTGCCGTTCTTTGCAATGAGTTTACCGCTTCTGCAGGCGAGCTTTTCACATCCTGCTTAATGGATTTCGGGGTTGCTACCTCCTTTGGTACAAAAACCTATGGCAAAGGAACCGGGCAAAGCGGTTTTTATATGACCGACTACTACGCATACGAAGGTTTAAATACCACCCTCTTCCGTGAAGCCATCGTCAACATTTCCACCTTCCGTTATCATACGGCAAAAACTTCCAATTATGAAGGCGTCGGTATCACGCCAAACGTGATCACGGAGCTCTCCGAAGAGGCTGCCGCTTTGAACTTCTACAAGCTGACGGAAGAGATCGACAACCAGCTGTTGGCTGCCGTTTCTTTCTTAAATCAGCAAGAGGGCGTTCCTTATCAAGAAAAGGTTCCCTTCTTTAAAAGCGATGCTTTCTTCTGGACTCTGTTCGGCATTCTTGCGTTTGCCGCCGTATCGCTTACCGCTTTCTTTGTTTGGGTTCTGACCAGAAGAAGAAAAGAAACCGATCTGTTCGCACCGCCGACAGATACCACCGTAATCGGTTCCGATGACGGTACCAATCAAAATTAAAAACATTATCATAAGGGAGAATTATCATGGCTGAAGCAAAGAATTATACCCAAGCGGGTTACGATGCACTGTTAAAGGAGCTGAATGAACTCAAAAACGTTCGCCGCAACGAGATTAAAGAAGAGGTAGCCAAGGCAAGAAGCTACGGAGACCTTTCTGAGAACAGCGAATACGATGAGGCAAAGAACGAAGAAGCCAAGATCGAAATGCGCATTCACGAACTTGAGGAAATGATCGCGGTCGCTCACGTCATCGACGAATCCGAGATTGACCACACCCGCGTTTCCGTCGGCTCAATCGTGGAAGTAGAAAACACCGAAACCAAGGTTAAGAAGACCTATCATATCGTCGGCTCTTATGAGGCAGATCCTCTTGCCGGCAAAATTTCCGACCAATCCGCAATCGGTGCCGGACTTCTCGGCACTCAATCGGGAGAAAAGGTATCCATCGAGCTTCCTAACGGCAAGATCATCTCGCTTGTTGTCAAGAATGTTCGCCGCGCAGGTGCATAAGAAAGGACTTTATAAAAATGGCAGAAGAAATCAAGCTTAACGCTACCTCGGAGCTTCAGGTGCGCCGTGATAAGCTTACCGCGCTTGTGGAAAACGGCAAGAATCCCTTCACCGTAACAGGTTACGACGTCACAGCAAAGGCACCCGATATTATTTCCGATTTTGACAATTACGAAGAAAAAACCGTTCGTCTCGCAGGCAGAATGATGAGCCGCCGCATCATGGGCAAGGCTTCCTTCGTTCATCTTTACGACGGCGAAGGTCAAATTCAACTCTATGTCCGCCGCGATGAGGTGGGCGAAGAGGATTATGCCGATTTCAAGAAATGGGACATCGGCGATATCATCGGCATCGAAGGCTTTGTATTCCGTACCCAGACAGGCGAAGTATCGGTTCATGCAAAAGCGATCAAACTTCTCGCAAAATCCCTTTTGCCTCTTCCCGAAAAATTTCACGGACTGAAAGATACCGAAACCCGCTACCGCCAAAGATACGTTGACCTTATCGTCAATCCCGAAGTAAAAGAAACCTTTATCAAGCGTTCCCGCATTCTGAAAGAGCTTCGTTCTTATCTTGACGAAAAAGGCTTCCTTGAAGTAGACACGCCTATTCTCGTTCCGCTGGAAATCGGCGCATCGGCACGCTCCTTCGCTACCCACCATAACACGCTGGATATGGACATGTATCTGCGTATTGAGACCGAGCTTTACTTAAAGCGTCTCATCGTGGGTGGTATGAATCGTGTATACGAAGTCGGAAGAATTTTCCGCAACGAGGGCATGGATCCCAAGCACAACCCCGAATTTACCACCATTGAGCTCTATCAAGCCTATACCGATTACAAGGGCATGATGGATCTTGTAGAAGATATGTACAGCAAGCTCACGAAAACCATCTGCGGCTCCACCGTCATCACCTATCAAGGCAACGAGATCGATATGGGCAAATGGGAAAGACTTACCATGGTCGAAGCTGTCAAGAAGTATTCCGGTTGTGATTTCAATGACTGGGCAACCGACGAAGATGCCCGCGCTTGCGCTAAGGAGCATCACGTAGAGGTTCCCGAGGGAGCCACCAAGGGTACGGTGCTTGTAGAATTCTTCGATGCTTTCGTAGAAGAGCACCTCATTCAGCCTACCTTTATTTATGACTACCCTGTTGAGAACAGCCCTCTCGCCAAGAGAAAGCCCGAAGATCCCGCTTTCACCGAGCGTTTTGAGTATTTCATCAACGCAACGGAATTTGGCAACGCTTTCTCCGAGCTCAACGATCCCATTGACCAAAAAGAACGCTTTGAAAAGCAGGTTGCCGCTAAGCACGCAGAAGATCCCTCCTCCAAGAGCGAAGTAGACTACGACTTCGTAACGGCACTTGAATACGGCATGCCTCCCACGGGCGGTCTCGGATTCGGTATCGACCGTCTCGTCATGCTGTTGACCGACAGTGCCTCCATCCGCGACGTACTGCTGTTCCCCACCATGAAACCGATTGATTAAATAAAAAAAACGGGTTTGCTCTTTGAGGGCAAATCCGTTTTTTATTTATGTCTGCATTTATACCGAAAAGGAGTTTCTCCAAACCGTTTTTTAAAAACCGAAATAAAATGAGAGCAGTCGTTGAACCCGGACTTTGTGCACGCATCAATCACACTTGCGCCGCTTGCCAAAAGCCCTTTGGCATAGGAAAGCTTCTTCGCTTCCAAAAACTCCTTGGGAGACAGATGCATGTATTTTCGGAACCAACGGTTCAAAGTTGCCTGGCTAACGTAATAACGGGCAAGGATATCTTCAATATATCGAATATCCGCAAATTTTTCATTAATATCGTCAACTATTGTTTGCATTTCGGCAGGCATAGCATGCGCATCTGCATCTATATGCTGTTCTCCTTGCTCTTCCAAAAAGAAGAGAAGTGAGAGAAGAATGGCAGTGTCCTTGAGTGTCGAATTTTCTCCCTCATAAAGCTGCTTGAACAGATTCGCGGCTCGTTCTTTTTTCCCCTTCAGCGAATAGCACACATCTTGAAAAGCTCTTGCGAAAAGATCCGCTATGGCAGAACCTGCCGCCGCATCGATCCACAAGCAATAATGCTCGTGCACACATGCCTTGTTCAAAATGCAAAGGTGTACGTCCCCCGGACGTGTGACGATGATATCACCGCTTTCGATGGCATAAAGATGATTGTTGACAAGAAAAGAAACATCACCCGACAAATTGAAATAGATCTCGTAACAACCGTGGATGTGCGATTCGTCCAGTCTCTCATCGTCCGGCAAAAGATAGTCGGTGTGATAGCTGACCACATAGCTCGTATCGCAAAGCGTTGCTGTGCGGTTTAAAATAGGCAAGTGAACCATGGCATCTCCAAATGAACGATTTTCTATATTTTTTGATTGCTTTCTCATAGAAATGCAAATTTTATCGTGCTATAATTATAATGCATTGTGATCAAAAAGTCAAGTGCAAGGAGAAAAAAGCATGAACATTCCGATTTCATTAACCGTTTCTATGATCGCCGCCCTCATCGGCGGTATCATCCGCAAGTTTTATACCGAACGCTATGGCGGTGTGGGATCCGCCCGTCATATCTACAACGCAACGACCTCCGTTATGGCGGCACTTGTTTTGTTTCTTTGGGGCGGAATCTCTTCGATCTCTGCTTTTACCTTGATCTTAGGTATCGTATTCGGCATCGTCACCGCCGTGCAACAAATTACCACACTCGAAGCCATGGAAAACGGACCATGGGCGTATACCACCGTGATCACGTCCCTCTCCATGCTGATTCCCACGCTTTCCGGTGCATTGATCTGGCATGAGAATATCAGCGCATGGCAAATCATCGGTATTCTTTTCATGGTCGTTTGCTTGATTCTCTCGGTTGAGAATAGCGGTGACACCGAAAAGCGCAAAGCCTCTTTCCGTTGGCTTTTGTTTTGCGCTATCGCCTTTCTTTGCACGGGCGGCATCGGTGTCATGCAAAAATGGCATCAGTCCTCTTCTTATAAGGAAGAACTCAACGCTTTTCTCGTGATTGCCTTCGCCGTTTCCTTCCTGTATTCTGCTATGATGGCACTCTTCTTAAAGAGAAAAGAACCCCCTCAAGAAAGCACACAAAATGTGTCGTGGCTGATTCGCGCCCTGCCGTGGGCTATGATGGTTGTGGGCGGCGTTTGCGTCGCGCTCAACAACAAACTCAATCTTTACCTTTCGGGTGCTATGGACAGTGCGGTATTTTTCCCATTGGTCAATGGAGGCGGGTTGATTTTAACAACACTTTCCGCTTTTCTTCTCTTTCGCGAGCGTCTCACGCTCAAGCAGTGGCTTGGGCTTGCTTCGGGTACTGTCGCGGTACTTTTGCTTTGCATGGGGTAAGAAAGGAACGGTTATAAAATGAAAATCGCGTTTTTGGGAGACAGCATCACGCTCGGTTACGGTCTTACCGACAAAAAAGAACGCTTTGCTACTCTTGTTGCGAATATGCTCCAAGCCGAGGAAATCAATCTCGGCATTACGGGAACACTTGTCGCCCGCGCAGGGCTTAACAGAACGGATAAAAACGCCTTTATCGATCGTCTCCCTCTCATCAAAGGGGCGGACATCGCCATTGTTTTCGGCGGTACCAATGATTATTTTTGGAGCGACCGCCCCATTTTCCCGAAGGGAGAAAACGACGGCACCGACTATTTTTATACAGCACTTTGTAACATTTGTGAAAGCTGTCGAACCGTATACAAGGATATCCGTGTTCTGTTTGTCACACCCTACCGCCATCACGGCATCGGAAATTTTGCGGGAGGAGAAGACTGGCATCAGTCCTCGGAGCATGACACATCCGAAGAAAACTTCAACGGTCATGTTCTCGGCGACTACTCCGACGCCGTCGCGCATGTGGCTGAAAAATACGGTTTCCCCGTTTTAAATCTTCACGAGAAAAGCAATTTTTTCTGGAAAAAGCATACCATCGACGGTTGCCACCCCAATCCCGAGGGACACCTCGTACTCGCACGCGAGATTGCCGCGTTCATAAAAGAACATATGTAAAAACCATAAGAAAGAGCAGAGAATTTTTACGGTCTCTGCTCTTTTCTCTTTGTAAGCACTCCATCTGCGGACAAAAATAAAATATTCAGTTTGGAATACCACGCATATTACCCTTGTATTTTTACTTTTTGAAAAACGGCGAAAACCCTTGACGGAATAAGGGAATTGTGCTACAATACTCTTGGATTGTTTCCTATCCTCGCTTTTATAAAAAGGAGATGTGTTTTGGAAGAAGAAAAGCAAACCGTGGGGGAAATCAAAGTTTCTTCCCCTTTTTTCAAAAAACTCGAAAACTATTGGTATCACTATAAATGGCACTCCATCATAGCCTTGTTTCTTGTGGTTGTGATATTGATTTGTTCCTTGCAGATGTGCAAAAAAGACGATTATGATTACGAGGTTCTTTACGCCGGTCCCTATAACCTCAACAATAAGCAAACCATTTTGGATATTGAGGCAGCCTTTGCCGATTTGGGTTTCGACCGTACGGGAGACGGTAAGAAAACCGTCAACCTCGTTTCCTATTGGGTGGATGAGAACATTTCTCCCGATTCCGAGCAATACAAAGACATGACATCCTCGGACATCAGCTACAGCATGAATCATTCCCTTAAAAACCAAGAAATGTACCTCGATGAAGTCCAAGCAGGGAATTTGACGGTCTTCTTGGTCTCGCCCCACCTTTTCCATATGGTGAACCAAGAAAACGGTTTTGTCGCGGTGACCGATATTCTTCCCGAAATCGCCGATTGGGGAGACGATATTTACGCACGCGATAAAAACGGCAAGAGCACGCCCTACGGGGTTCAGCTTTCCAAAACCGCTTTCGGTCAAAGAGCCGGCATATCGTCCTTACCCGAAAACACGATCCTTTGCATCCGTAAGCCTTCTCCCACGAACGCATTTTTCGGTGCGGACCGAGCCGAAAAGAATTACAACGATGCCACCGAATTATTCCGCCGTGCCTTGGCACTCGGAAAGAATCAGTAAAGGAAGCTGCTATGATCAAATTAAAAACGCCGCTTGAAGGCGCGACCGTGACCTTGCAAACCTCCATTCAAAAAGCATTTATCGCGGAAGAAGACCGCCGCGCCGCCATGGACGGTGCTTTAACCTTCAAATGGTACGCTCTTGAAAAAGAAGGATGCGACCGTTCGCTTCCTCTTCCCGCCGTTTTCTCATGGGAAGAGATTCTTGGCGAAGAAGAAAAGGCGGTAGACGCTTATTACTATCTTCTCATATCCGAATCCGCCGATATGCGTGAACCTTGGGTATATATGACCAAAGAGACAACGCATGAAATATATAACCTCAAAGTCGGCACATCCTACTTTTGGTGCGTACAAAAGGAAGGAAAGCGAAGTTCGGTTTCCTCTTTTCAAACAGAGCTTGCTCTTCCCCGTTGCCTAAAAATCGATGCCGTTTCCAACGTGCGCGATATGGGCGGCTATACGGTAGAAGAGGGCACCATTCGCCAAGGTCTTGTCTATCGCGGCGGCGAATTTGAACTCCATATGCATCTTTCGCCCGAGGGCGTGCAAGAGCTTCGCCGCGTGGGCATGCGCACGGATCTTGACATGCGCGGAGAAGCCATCGGCAAGGTAGACTTCCCCACAAGCGAGCTTGTCGGGATGCAACGCGTTTTTGTTCCTTCCGTTCCTTACGAAGAGGTTTTCGACCGCAAGCAGATCAAAGCCATCAACCGTTTTTATCGCGTTTTTGCCAATCCGAAAAACTACCCCATTTACTATCATTGCTGGGGCGGTGCTGACCGCACCGGTACCTTTGCTTTCGTTTTGGGTGCGTTTCTCGGTATGAGCTATGCGGACTTAATTTTTGAATATGAATTTACCAGCCTTTCCATCTGGGGTACCAGATCAAGAAATTACCCAAAATTTATGGAATTCGTGGAAAAGTTTCAAGCTCTGCCCGGCAAGAGCTTGCGAGAGAAGGCAGCCTCTTACCTAAAAGAATACGCACGTCTCACCGATAAACAGTTAGCGACCATCTATCACCTTTTGGTAGAAAAAAAGCATAAAGGAGTATCATCATGACACCTACACCAAAAAAGTACATCCGTGATTTTGAAAAGCTCGGCTTCGGCATGTTCATTCATTTCGGTCTTTATTCTCAAAGAGGAAAAGGCGAATGGGCAAAGTACATCGAAGGAATTCCGGATGAAGAATATAACAAACTCTTTGACACCTTCACCGCCGAAGATTTTGACGCCAAAGATATAGCCCGTACCGCCAAAGCGGCAGGTGCCAAATATATCGTGCTGACCACACGCCATCACGAGGGCTTTTCTCTCTACGACACCAAGGGGCTTTCGGATTTTGATGCCCCCCACTCCCCCGCAGGGCGCGACTTGATCCGTGAATATGTGGACGCGTGCAACGAGGAAGGCATTATTCCCTTTTTCTATCACACCACGCTTGACTGGTATGTCAAGTCCTTCAACGAAAACTTTGACGAGTATCTCGAGTATTTGCGCAAATCCGTAGAGGTTCTCTGCGCAAACTACGGCAAAATCGGCGGTCTTTGGTTTGACGGTAACTGGTCCAAAAAGGACGCAGACTGGAAAGAGGATGAACTCTATGCCACCATCCGCCACTACCAACCCGATGCCATCATCGTCAACAACACCGGTCTTTCCGCCAGAGGTGCATTCGGCAATCCCGAGATCGACAGTGTCACCTTTGAGCAAGGCCGCCCCGAGCCCTTGAACCGCGAAGGCATGCCGAAATATGTTGCATGCGAAATGTGTGAAACGATCAACGACCACTGGGGCTACGGTGCGGGCGACTTCAACTGCAAGTCCACCTCTGCGCTGATTGAAACGCTTTGCCACTGCCGCCGTGTCGGTGCCAACTATCTGCTTAACATCGGTCCGCGCGAACAAGGCTTGCTCGATCCTTTGCAAAAGGAAACGCTGAAAGCCATCGGCGGATGGCTCCGTGTATTCGGCGAAGCCATTTATGATACCGTTCCCTGCGGTATTGAGGGCGATTACAAGAACTTCGGCCTTAAAAATGAAAAAGGCGAAGTATTCCTCTTTGTACACAACCTCTCCCGCCGCGGCGATGCCAACGTTACCGTTGCGGGCGGCGGATGCGGAGACAAGGTATTCCGCGGCATCGAAGGCAAGGTCAAGAGCATTGAATGGCTCGATGACGGCGAAAAGCTGGAATTCCGCCAAGAAAACGGCGAGCTGACCGTAAACTGCACCGGCTATCCTTACGGCACAAGCTATGTAGTCAGAGTCGCTAAAGTAACATTTTAAAAAACATCGGAGAGAGCGTTTTGCTCTCTCCCCTTCTTGCAAAAATGGTAAAAACAAAAATAACACGCTATCTCGGAGACGCCCCCTTTTGGCGTTCCTGCCTAAGACTTGCGCTCCCCATAGCAATTCAGAACATTTTAATATCCTCTTTCGCCTTGATTGATACCGCCATGGTCAGTCAGTTGGGCGGTACCGAGCTTTCCGCAGTGGGTATGGCAGGGCAATGGGCATGGTTGTTAAACATCTTTATGTTCGGCGTTTCCTCGGGTGCCTCGGTCTTTCTCGCTCAATACTGGGGCGTCAGAGACATGCCGGGCATTCACCGCGTAACGGGAATCGCACTTCTTGTTTCATGCGTGATCATGCTCCCCATCCTCATCATACCTCTCGTATCTGCTCCTTTTGTCATATCCTTGTTCAACCAGGATCCCACGATCGTTTCGGTCGGTGCGGCATATTTATCCGTTGCCATCTGGTCCTATCCCGCCATCATGCTCAACAGCGTGGTATCGGCTACCCTTCGCTCCACGGAATGTGTAAATCTGCCGATGGCGGTATCGGGTATCACAACCGTCGCTAACGCAGCGCTCAACTATATTTTTATCTTTGGGCTCGGTGCCATTCCCGCCATGGGCGTTACGGGTGCCGCTGTCGCAACCGTCATCTCGGCATGGCTCGGTCCGATTCTTTTGATCGTACTGTCCGTGATGCGTAAAACGGCAATCCGTGCGCTTCCCGCCGCTTTTTTCCGCTTTACCAAAAAGGAATTGACTGCGGTTTTAAAACGGATGATTCCCGTAATCTGCAACGAAGGCTTGTGGGGGCTCGGCACATGGACTGTTGCGCTCATCTATGCCAATCTCGGCAAAGACGAGTACGGCGGCGTAACCATCTTTAAAAATTGTGAGAGCATTGCTTTTGCGTTCGTGCAAGGTCTCGGTGCCGCTTGCTGTGTCAGCATCGGAAAAAGCATCGGCGCGGGAGAAACGGAAAACGCCGTACGCGACGCAAAGCGTTTTTCATTGATCATTCCGCTTTTCTCGGTGTTCGTCGGTGGGCTTCTGATCGCGTTGCGTTCTCCCATTCTCGCCTTCTTCAACCTCAGCGGAACACTCCCTGCCATCACGCTTGCAACAGCGGCGGGCATGATCCTGATTTACAGTTTGGAGCTTCCCATCCGAAACATTCCCTATGTGCAAATCGTCGGTGTCTTCCGATCGGGAGGAGATACCCTGGCGGCAACCGTGTTTGACATCGGTTCGCTTTGGGCATTTGCTATTCCCACCGCCCTCTTGGCGTCTCATCTCGGAGCATCGTTTTTATTGGTCGTTCTCCTTGTTTGTATTTGCGAAGACTGGCCCAAAGCTGCGCTGTGCCTTTGGAGATTCCGAAGCGGAAAATGGATCAAACCCGTCACGAAGGAAGGCATTGAAGGGCATAAACGCTATTTAGAGCAAAAAAAGAAAAATAAAAGCGCGCCTGCGCATAAAAGCGACAGGCACGCATAAAATCAGACCTGCTTGAAAAATTCAAGCTGTTCTCCGTCAGGTCCTTTGACGAACGCGATGCGGATCGAAATCTTTTCGGGGCGGGAATCGAGGGGCACAGTTTTGGGTGCGATATGCGGCAAAGCGCCGTTTTGAAGTGCAAGCTCATAAGCCGCATCCACATCCTCAACACAAACGGCAAAATGTACCCATTTTCCGTTTTCCGCGAATTCATCACCACCGTTGGCGAAAAGCTCGATGCGTCCGCCATCGCCAAGATCAAGCATGACAATTTCCTTTTCGCCCTCTCCCCACCGTACGATCTCGCGAAGCCCGAGTGCCTCGTAAAAGCGCAACGATTTTTCAAGATCCTTCGCTTTGAGTCCGATATGGTGAAATCCCATACCGGGAATTATTTTATTTGCCATCATCCATACTCCTTTCGCTTTCTGCTTTCATTATACTTTCTTTCGGTGCAAAAGACAAGAGGCGACAAAAAAATTCTAAAAAAATTTTGTTTTCGTGACTCGGTCACATACAAACGCACCAAAAATCGCTATAATAAGACCGTCAGATGGCGAAAGACCATCCTAAGTTCACAAAAAAATTTCAACATATAAGGAGCTTTAATGTTATGAAAAAATGGAAATGTACTATTTGCGGTGAAATCGTTGTATCCGATGAGCGTCCCGACAAGTGCCCTCTTTGCAAGGCACCCGGCGAAAAATTCATCGAAGTTGTTGAAGACGAATTGAACTACGCTACCGAGCATGAGGTTGGCGCACTGGCAGGCGTTCCCGAAGAGATCATCGAGGGCTTGCGTGCGAACTTCAACGGCGAGTGCTGTGAGGTTGGTATGTACCTCGCTATGGCTCGTGTTGCTTTCCGCGAAGGCTATCCCGAGATCGGTATGTATTGGGAAAAAGCCGCTTACGAAGAAGCAGAGCACGCTTCCAAGTTTGCCGAACTGC
>JAZNND010000048.1:0-47551 GCA_045580085.1 Eubacteriales bacterium | reverse complement strand
TGACGGTTTTTGGCGTGGCTATCTTGCTTCCGTTCTTTTGTATCATAGGGAGAAGAAACAGTGGTACGTTTGGGTAAGCTCGTTTGAACATGCTCACATCCTTGCTTATGGTGCGTTTGACGGCGATCCGCGTTTATCATCAAGGGCGCGTGCGCCCTTGAATCTCATCAGCCCCTTTGGGGCTGGATCTCCCTGCGGCTTGATGATATACAATGCTTCGCATTGATGATATGCAATTCCTACGGAATTGATGATATCCACGGCTATGCCGTGATTTGGTGCGAAGTGCTTGAAATCTTCGTGATTTTATGCTATACTAATTTCAAAAAGGCGGTGGAAATATGACTTGGGAGAATTTTTATAAAGAAATCCAAGAAGCGTATCACATCGAGGATAAAGCTACGGTAATCAAAATATCGTTTGATAATATTATCGAGATAACCTCCGAGGAGATTGTTTATAAAACCGGAGATGGAGAAATTCAAAAAATAAATCTCAATGAATGTGCTAAAAACTATGATCTCGCACAAGGCATCACACCCGAGCAACGCGCAGGACATTTAAAATGCATTGGCGGCAGATGCTTTCCGTTCTTTGAATTTTTTACGCCCATACATCATACAAGATTTTATATCCCATTGAAGAAAACGGCATGGACACGCTTTTTGCAAAAAATCCGTTGGGAACCGTATAGTAAGCAACATTCGAAATTTTACGCATTCCAAAGAAAGCTGAATGATTTGGGATTTACTTCTCTTGATTTAACTTAATCCGTTTGAGTTCGAATCCTAGTGGTAACTCTCGAAAAATATCTTTTTCGTAGCCTTTGCGCAAAAAAATCCTGAAAGCATTTGCTTTCATGATTTTTTCATTTGTGCCGATAGGTACAACATCATTTGAGCGTCAGCTCAACATCATTGCCGCTTGCGGCACAAATGAACGAGGTTGCGACAAATCGCAAATGATGTGGGCTTTCGCCCAATGATGTGATGCTTCGCATCAATGATGTTGTGCTTCGCACAAACGGAATTGTAGCCGTTTGTACAGCGCACTGCGTTTTTTGCCGCATACCCCGCCTTTTGTGGCTTCTGTGCCGTAGAGTATGGCACAGATTTACCGTAGGCAAATCGCCTCAAAAGGCAACTTTGCACAAAAAGGAACGTTCATAAAAATGAATATGGAAAAACATATCCGCTTTTATGTAAAGAAATGATTGCAAAATCAAGCCTTTACCTCTACCGGTTTTTCTTTTTTTGAGGTTTTGGCGAAGTCTGCCTTCAAACGACGGAGAGTGGCGCGGGCGAGGAAGAGATAGCAAAGGATCGCCACCCCCGCGCTGACGGCATAAGAGGCGTACAGCATAGAAAGGGAGGGTGCGAGAGGAAAGACGAAAAATGTCCATAACGAACGGATACCAAGACCGCAGATGCCGGACACCGCCATCACGGCATTTTGACGATGTAGAGTGCGAAGGGAGAAAGAAAACACCTCCATAATACTTGTGATGAAATAGGTGAGGCAAAGCAAGGTCATGCGTTCCTTGGCGATAGCCACCACGTTGGTGCTATCGGTGAGTATATAGAGCAGCGGTTCCGAGAAAAGCACAAAGAGCACGCCAAGGGCTAGACTCACCACCGTGACATATAGAACACCGATGCCGAAGGCCTTTTTGATCCGCTTGAGATCCTTTGCTCCGTGGCTTTGTCCTATCATATTCATCGTGGCTACGGCAATGGCAGCCCCCACAGTATAGATCACGCCGTCAAATTGCCCCGAGATGGCGTTGGCGGTCATGGCGTCGGTGCTCATGGCATTGACAGTGGCGGAAATAAAAATGTTGCTGATGAAGAAAAAGAAAGCACCCAGTGCTGAAGGGACGGCAATGCGGAGCATAGCGAGAAATTCCGCCAAGCGGAAGCGAAGATGCGTTCCAACGATCTTGCAAGGCCCCCGACTTCGGATCAGGGCAAAAAGCCCAAGGATCACGGAGAGAAGGTTTGAGAGCGTCGTGGCAATGGCGACTCCCGCCACCGAAAGATCGAACGCCCCCACGAACAGAACATTAAGTCCCACATTTACCGTGCCCGAGAGAAGCATATAGGCCATGGGGCGCACGCTGTCTCCCGAGGCACGCAGAACAGCGGCCACGAAGCTGTAGAGCATGGTGGCGGGCATACCGAGAAAATAGATCTGCATATAACAGGTCGCCATATCCAAAACATCTTTTTGGCAGTTCATCCAGATGAGAAACTGTCGAGAAAAGATCAATGCGACTACCGCCAAAATAATTCCTGAAGAAAGCCCAAGAATCATGGCGGTGCCCACGGTTCGGCGCACGCCCTCCTCGTCTTTAGCGCCCATCTTACGCGCTACGATCACATTGGCACCGGTGGCAAAGCCGTTGAAAAGGGTAACCAAAAGGGTAGTAAGAGGGCCGCAGGCACCTACCGCCGCCACGGCGGCACCTCCCGACATCAAGGAAAGCACCATGACATCGGCGGCGTGAAATAAGGTCGACACTAAATTTGTAATGATCAAGGGGATGGAGAAGAGGATCAGGGTTCGAAGCACCGGTCCCTTCGTGAGGTCCTTCTGCATACAGTTTCCTCGCTTTTTTGAATTTAAGTCGATACGAAAAAGGCTCTCCCTCTCCGCACATGACCGAGCACAATTATAGCAAAAAAAATCCGTAAAACAACAGAAAAAAGTGGCTATAAAATATGGACAAAAAAGACTTTTTACGTTATAATGAGGTCGGTAGCTCAATTAGAAAAGAAAAAGGGGGATCTTATGTCACTTCTTCTTGCAGGGACCAACAGCAAGTCTAACGCCCCTCACTCACATCTCACCTACGAAATCATTTATGCCTTGGAGGGAGAAGGTGTGATTGCGGTCGGCAATCAGAAATTTGAAATGCGCCACGGCAGCATTCTGGTGATTCCGCCAAAGGCCGTTCACCACAGGTGCACAGACGACAAGTTTAAGGAGTTTTATTTTTGGAGCGACGAGCCGATTTCCTTTCACGGTGATGCGGCAGAGAAAGCTCTTTTGTTCCGCGATGATGTGGGAGGAATCCTTCTTCAATTGATAACGGTTCTTGTGCACCGTTTTAGCGAAGTGGACAAAAACGATACTGCCCTTTCTCTTTTATATCGCTTAATCTTAGAGCTCTTAGGGGAAAAGAATGCCGCAGAGAACGGCGATCCCATAGCAGCGGAGGTGCGCAGACGCTTGCTTGCAGGGTATCAGGATCCGGAACTATCCCTTGCGGACATCCTTGCCGCCACAGGGTATCAAAAGGATCATATCCGCCGCCGATTTCGGGCGATTTATGGCATGACTCCCTCGGAATACCTGACCTACTTGCGAATAGAAAATGCCAAGAGGCTTTTGCAAAGGCGTCGTGAGCTTTGCCTTTCCATTTCGCAAATCGCCACCGCGTGTGGGTACTACGACGGACTGTATTTCTCCCGCGTGTTCAAGAAAGCAACAGGCGTATCTCCCAAGGATTACCCTCTATCCAAGGAATAACGCCGATCCCCTTTCGGCGCGTTTTCGAATTTTATTTTTCCGTGCGAATACGTAACTTCTTCTTCCATAAAAAGAAAACTTGTGATACATATGACCGCCCCCTCCTCAACGATGAGTTTGCTCCCGTTATCAATTACTATGCGGGGGCGGCGGCGATGTTTGCCCTCGGTTATCGTTGCTTTGGTGATGCTTATCTTCTTGATAGGGCAAAACACCGGGAGGAGAAGTACCGCGCTTGCTTTGATGAGAACGGGCTTTTCTTTGGCGAAGGTCATAATCATTCTCTGACGGAGACTTCTTCCAAGGGTTGCCGTACTATTGATATAGGGTATAATTGGGAAGAAAGCCTACCGTTTCTCCTGCTTTGACACCATGGCACTGAGAGCAGGCTGAGAAACATAAAGCATTTTCGCTACCACGGAAAAACTTTTCTCCTCGTAAATTTTATAAATATACTGATCCGCAAGTTCCGTTTTATTTCCCTTCCATAACCTTTTGCTTATTTATCCGATAATGAAATATATATTTGATTATACCAAACAATCATGATATAATATCCGCAGGCGGCAAAAGCGATAAAGAAAATCAAGGAATGGCACACCCACTTGACGGCAAGAACGTCCTCATCGTCGGAAACTCCTACGTATATTATGGGAACACGGTCATTGGCAAAGATAATTCACTTGTGGAGCAAAAATACCGAGAGAATGATACGGGCTATTTTTACCAACTTTGCAAAGCCAACGGTGCTGCGGTAAATTACGTTATTTACTATTAAAAAGCCGATAGTCCTGCTTGCTTTTTCAAAAAAGCTGTGTTAAAATAAAAACATCACAAAAAGGAAAAGCAAGAAATGAAATTAGCAACCACAACAAGCGATTTTAAAAACTACACGGACTCACAAGCCGAGGCATTGGCATACATCCGAAAGGCGGGATTTCGCTTTGCCGATTATTCTTTCAGCGTCGACTATAGCAGAAAAAGCGGAATCTACGGTGCGCATCCCGAAGCGTATTTTGAAGAGATAAGAAAAGCCGCCGATCGCATCGGCATTCGCCTCGTACAAGCGCATGCACCGATGGGAAAACCGATCGATGCGGACAACGCGGCATTTATCGCCGACACGGTGCGCTGCGTGGATGCTTGTGCGGCATGGGGCATACAAAATCTCGTTGTACATTCGGGCTATGCATTCGGGCTTTCGGTGGAAGAAACCTTTGCCGAAAACAAAAAATTCTTCACCCCTATTTTGGAGCGTGCCGAAAAATACGGTATTCGGATTTTGGTGGAAAACTTCAACAAAATGCACCGCGAAGGGGTTTATTGGGTGGATAACGCAACGGACCTTCTTGCGCTCATTGAATACATCAGCCATCCGCTTTGCCATGCAATTTGGGATGTAGGGCATGCGAATTTGCAAGAAATGCCGCAGCACGAAGAGATCGCCAAGCTCGGCAAACATCTGTGCGCCCTTCACATTCAAGACAACATGGGAGAACACGATTCACACCTCGCTCCCTTCTTCGGCACAATGAATATGGATTCCGTGATGAAGGGGTTAAGCGACATCGGTTATAACGGTTATTTCACCTTTGAAGTCGGCTCGTTTTTCACTCCGCCGGAAAAGAAACGGCAATATGCCGGCGAAAGCCGCCTTTTATCCGCGCCTCTCGCCCTTCGGTGCGCCGCTGAGCGATATTTATATGAGCTCGGGAAATGTGTACTTGAGTCATACGACTGTTTTGAAGAATAATTTTTACGCCCCTCTTTTTGCGGATGTAACGCCAAAAGAGGAGCTTTGTTTTTTCTTGTACACAAACTCATTGTTTTTTGATAAATACTTCGAGCGTTTTTAAGTTTTATTCTCTCAAAACATTACTTTTGCTCCGCTTTCCGCAAAACCCTTGACGAGCAAAATGCAAAATGATAGAATTATTTATAAAGAACTCTCTTTATCAAAAACTAACCGCCGCAAAATGCCGTTTGCACAGAAAGGATCTGTCATAGTTATGGACGCAATCGATAAAAAAATCATCAAAATATTATCTAAAAACGCGCATACCACATCTACGGATATCGGCACGGCAGTCGGGCTTTCTGTGCCGGCAGTCAACAAGCGCATTGCCAAACTAAAAGAAAGCGGTACTGTTAAACAAGCAACCATCTTGACGGATGCCAAAGCGGTAGAAAAACCTGTTATGGCATATATTTTGCTGGCAATACAATACGGAGATGCCGTAGAAAACCTGTTAAAATGCATTGACAACGACGAGGATGTTTTGGAGTGCTATGCGGTAACGGGTGAATACGACTATATCATAAAAGCATGCGCTGCGAGCGTGGAAAGCTTGGAAAATAAACTCTTATTTTTGAAAAAGCAAAAGGGTGTAATGAAGAGCCAAACCATGCTCTCTCTCATCGAACACAAATTCACCCCCACTGTTTTACCGAACATGGAGAAATAAACCGATTTCTACGGAAAGGATTGAACACAGTATGAATCAACCATCTCCCATCTTATTGAGCCATGCGGCACAAAATGCGTTACCCTCCGGTGTCAGACGCATGTTTGAGCTTGCTAAAAAATATCCCGATTCCATCAATCTTACCTTGGGCGAGCCGGGTTTCCTTACTCCCGATTACGTGATTGAGGCAGCAATTAAATCCCTCCGTGCGGGTGAAACCAAATATACCCCCAACGCAGGCATCAAGCCTCTTCGCGATGCCATTGCCTACAAGCTCAAAAAAGAGAACGGCATTACATGCGATCCCGACAAGAATCTGCTTGTTACGGGAGGTGCGACGCAAGCACTCATGCTTGCGATGGTGGCACTCGTTAACCCCGGAGATGAGGTTATCCTGCAAGGCCCCAACTGGCCCGACTACAAAGGTCAGATTGATATGGTAAACGGTGTTGCCGTTTACGCCAAAGTGGATGAGAACAACGATTTTAAAATGACAGCGGATGTCATTGAGCCCTTGATCACCGAAAAAACCAAGCTCATCATTATCAACTCACCCTCCAATCCCACGGGTGGAGTTTTAGACTATGAAGATCTCTTGGGCATCGCGGAGCTTGTGAAAAAGCATAAGATCTTCGTGATTTCCGACGAACCGTACGAAAAGCTGGTATATGACGGTTTTGAGCAAAAGAGCCTTGCCTCCATCCCCGGCATTGAGGACTATGTGTTAACCATCAACAGCTTTTCAAAAACCTTCGCCATGACGGGCTTCCGTGTCGGCTATATCTGTGCGAATGAACGCATTACGGAATCTCTCATCAAATTGCAAGAAAACATGATCGCAAGCATTCCCGAGCCCATGCAAAAGGGTGCGGTCGAGGCAATTTACAAAGGCGATGCCGACGTTGCCGAAATGGTGAAATACTACGACAAAAACCGCCATCTCATCGTAGAAGGGCTTAACAGCATCAAGGGATTCTCCTGCCTTTCCCCAAAGGGGGCGTTTTACGTATTTCCAAATATCACAGGCTTTGGCATGACAAGCGAGCAGACGGCGGAATACATTCTTGAAAAAACGCATGTGGTTACCGCCCCCGGTTCTGCCTTTGGAGACGGCGGCGAAGGATATATCCGCATCTGCTATGCCGCAACCTACGAAAAAATCGAAGAAGCACTCGAAAGAATGAAAAAAGCTTTCGGCACAAAATAAAACGGAAGGAAAGGAACCGTTATGAGTAATCTTTTGATCGGCTTTGCCGAGGAAAGCATCCTTCCCGGCAAAAAAATAGCCTTGGCAGGTCAATTTTACGAAAGAATTTCGGATGTGATCGAATCTCCCCTCACAGCTACCGCAATGGCAATCGAGTCAGACGGTGCGCAAGCAATCATCGTCTCCGCCGACATCGGCGAAACGCAGCCCTTCTTAATCGAGCTTGCACGCAAAAAATTCGTTGCCCTCGGTGGCAAGATTGATCCTAAAAAAGTCATCATCGGTGCCACCCATACGCACTCTTCGCACACCTTTGGCGATCCTGACACCAACATCAGTGTCAATCCGCCGTTTCTTATCATTCAAGAATATATGGACGGGACCTTTTATCAAGCCACCGCAGAACCCGACGAAAACGTTATGACGCCCATCGAATCCACCGAGCTTGTCACCGATAAGATCGCGTTGGCGGCTGTGCGCGCATGGGAAGCACGCAAAAGCGCCTATATCGCCAATGAGTTCGGAAGAGCCGCTGTCGGCATGTGCCGCCGGGTGACTTATGATGACGGTTCTGCCGCCATGTGGGGCGATGCCAACACGGCGAATTTTGTCGCTCTTGAGGGCGGAAACGATTCCGGCGTGGAGCTTCTTTATGTGTATGATGAGAATAAAAAGCTGATCGGCATTGTGCCGAACATCGCTTGTCCCGCGCAGATTCTCGGACAAAGAGACCTCATTTCGGCAGACTATTGGGGCAGAGCCAAGGCCATCATCCGCGAAAAGCTCGGCGAGGATATTTTCTTTCTGCCGCTTTGCGGCGCGGCAGGCGATCAATGCCCGAGAGATTTGGTGCGATGGGTGATTCCCGAAACGCCCATCAAAGATCCCAACATTAAGCGTCCCAATCCCCTGAAACGCAAAGCCGATCCTTCGATGTACGATATTTCGGGCTGTACAAGAGCCGGCAAGCGCGTGGCAAATGAAATTCTTTCGGTTTTGGAAGAGGTATCGGAGCTCAAGGATGACGCTGTTTTTTGCCACGAGATCCTCTCACTTGATCTGCCGTTGCGCAAGGTCAATCCAACCGAATACAGAGAAGCGGACGCAGCACTGCGCGCGCTTGCGGACGAGGCAAAGCGCGGCATCTACAATTTTGAAAACATCGCAAAAATGTATGTGCACGCCGGCGCAATCAACCGTTATCGCGAACAGCAATGCAAGGAAACCTACAATGCCGAAGTGCACATCATTCGCCTTGGCGATATCGCACTTGTTACATGTCCCTTCGAGCTTTTTCTTGATTACGGCAATCGCCTAAAAGCAAGGAGCTATGCCGAGCAGACCTTTATCATGCAGCTTTCCTGCGGCAGAGGCGGATATCTTCCCACCGAAAAGGCAGAAAAAGGCGGTCATTACAGTGCTTATGTGGCAAGCGGCAACGTCGGCCACGAGGGCGGCGATATGATGATTCGCATCATGATCGATCACATCAACCGTATGTTCAAGGAGCAAATGCAATGAAGATTTCAAACATAAATGAGCTTTTTGATTACGCGGTCAAAATCCGACGCACGATTCACGAACATCCGGAAGTGGGTTTTGAACTACCGAAAACAACGGCTCTTGTGACGGAAGAACTGACCAAAATGGGATATACTCCCTCTCACGCCTACGGCACATGCAGTGTAGTTGCCGAGATTGGAAAAGGCGACGAGCTCCTTCTTCTTCGTGCCGATATGGACGCGCTTCCCGTTGAAGAGATCAACGATCTGCCATTCAAATCCAAGATTAAAGGCAAGATGCATGCTTGCGGTCACGATTCACACACCGCCATCCTTCTTGCGGTCGCAAAGTATTTGAAAGAGCACGAACAAGAGCTTACAAGGCGCGTGCGTCTTATTTTCCAGCCCGCCGAGGAAAGTGCCGTCAGCGGTGCTAAAATGATGATGGACAACGGTGTCATGGACGGTGTCAGCGAAGCCGTCTGTACCCATTGCGACAATACCGTTCCTGTTGGAGAGCTCGTGATCTGCCCGGGCGATTATATGGCGGCATGTGTTCCGCTTTCCATCACCTTCTTTGGAAAAACCTCCCATGCGGCGTTTCCGCAAAACGGCGTAGATGCCGTTTTAATGGGTGTTGAGGCCTATGAAACCATGAAAAAAGCCGTGAAAGAAGAGGCTGGCGAAAACACACCTTACATTTGGTGCAACGGCAGACTCTCGGGCGGAACGGCGCACAATGTTATCCCCGACCGTTGCGAAATGGATATCTCTTTCCGCTTTTATGACATGGATTTTGCCGCACGCGTGGAAAAGCGTGTCAAAGAAATTTGCGACGGTATTGCCAAAAAATTTGGCGGACGGTGCGAGGTAAACTGGACGATGAGTACCGTCCCTGTACACAACGACGAAAATGCTTCGCTTCTCTTCGAAAAGACTGTAAAAGAAGCGGGCATGACCATTGGCCGCGTACCGGCGCGCATGAGTTCCGAGGACTTCGGCTGGATTTTGGCGCGCGGAAAAGGATTTATTTTCCGTTTCGGCACACGCAACGAGGAAAAAGGCTGTACCGGTCCCTCGCATAAAAACACCTTTATGATTGACGAGGACGGCATGAAAACGGCAATTGAGGCATTTTTAACCTACACCTGTCGATAAAAAGAAAGGAAGAAAACATTATGGCAGTCATAAAACTGAATTTGAACACCTCTGAAAATCCGATAAAACCCATGCATGCGGGCGGTCAGCCCCCTGTAACTTCGCAAGCAAATGATACCTTTTTTCATTACCTGACCGAGGCAGGTATTCCATACTCCCGTTTGCACGATGTCGGCGGTGCGTTCGGAAACGGTAAGTATGTGGATATCCCCAATATCTTCCGTGATTTTTCCGCGGATGAAAACGATCCCGCATCCTATGATTTCACCTTCACCGATCTTTTGCTCGCACAGCTCGCAAAAGCCAAAGTCGAGCCCTACTACCGCCTCGGAGTTACCATTGAAAACGCCGCGTACGTAAAATCCTATTGGATCGCGCCGCCCGAAGATTATGCCAAGTGGGCACGTATTGCCGAGCATATCATTCGCCACTATACCGAAGGATGGGCGGACGGTTTCCACTACAAGATTACCTATTGGGAAATTTGGTGCGAGCCCGACAATCCCGCGCTTTGGAGTGGTACGAAGGAGGATTACTACGCCTTCTACGATGTCGTTGCCAAACATCTAAAGGGATGCTTCCCCCATTTAAAGATCGGTGCCTATGGCTCTTGCGGCTTTTGTGCGGCAATCCAAGCACCCGAACAACAGTCCGAATGGGGCAAATACATGATTGAGTTCTTCCGCGCCTTCTTCACCTTTACCAAAGAAAACGGAACACCCATAGATTTCTTCTCTTGGCATTCTTATTCACCTACCGCCCAAATTATCAAGATGGATGCATGGCTTCATGAAGAGCTTGTCAAACTCGGTTACGGCGATCTCGAAACCCATTTAAACGAATGGGATCCTTACGCCGAGGAGCTTGGCACAGGGCATCATGCGGCAGAGCTTGCGGCTGTGATGATCTCCATGCAATACGGTCATCCCTCACTTTGCTGTATTTATGATATGCGCACGGTAAACGCGCCCTATTGCCCTCTCTTCAACCCTATCACGCACAAGCCCATCCACGGATATTACAGCTTGGTCGCCTTTAATGCGCTTTATAAGCTGGGCAAACAGGTTTCTCTCTCGTGCGACACCGAAGAGCTCTATGCCCTTGCCGCAACCAACGGTGATCACCACGCATTGCTTATTTCCAATCTTACAGGCAAAAAGCAGCCTCTCATTATCGAAGGAGCCGACCTTTCTTCGGCGCGCTATCATGCGATCGATAACGAACGCCTTCTTTCCTGGTCTTTCGCTGTGAGCGAGATCGAAAATAACTCGGTTCTTTTAATCGAGTGGTAAATCTATTGTTTTCGGGCTGTCTTTTGACAGCCCGATTTTTTCAAAAAGCGTATTTTTCTCTTGAAAAACACGGAACAGTATGGTACAATTAATGGAAAGTCCGATTTCAAATTTCTGATAAATCCATATAGGAAAGGCGATGGCAATCAAGATGAACATACGAGACAGTTTTTATAACAAAAACGCATTCGGAATGAACTATAAGCTCTTTTTCCCCGACTGCACAAAAGATCTCCCCTTACTGGTATATCTGCACGGTGCGGGAGAACGCGGAACCGAAATCTCGCACCTATACCGCCACGGCATTCCCAAACTGATCCATGAGGGAAAAGAAATTCCCGCCATAGTGCTTTGCCCGCAATGCCCTGCCGCTTATGTTTGGGATAACGTAGTAGAAAAAGTCAAGCTTTTAATCGACTGTATCGTGAAAGAGTTTGAGATCCCGAATGACAGAATCGGTATCACAGGATCCAGCATGGGCGGTTTCGGCACGTGGATGATGGGCAAAACCTATCCATCCTTTTTCTCCGGTATCGCGCCCGTTGCGGGCGGTGGTATGTCGTGGCGCGCTTCGAATCTGCTCACAACGCCCGTATACACCTTTCACGGCACAAAGGACACCTCGGTGCCGCCCATATATTCAGAGCTCTTGGTCAATGCCGTAAACGCAAACGGCGGAAATGCCAAGCTGATTCTATTAGAGGGTATGGGGCATAACGACGGAATTGACTACGCCTACCGCAATACCGATCTCATCGAATGGCTTCTCGCTCAAAGGCGAACCAACTTTGATCCCGTATCCGAATATTGCTCTCAATATTTTTAACCGCCAAGCAAATTACACTTCTGTCTGAAAGGATGGTTCACATGAAAATTTGCATCATACAACCGGCTTATTCCACGGATTATTCTCTGTCCGACTGCTATTTTGAAGATCAGTTAAAACTGCTCGAGCAGTGTGATGACAGCATGGATCTCATTGTTTTGCCCGAATCTTGCGACATTCCCTGCTTAGCAGACTCCAAAGAAAAAAGTGAGTACTCAAGCGAAAAATTCACCCAAAGAATTCTTGATAAGGTTCATGAAACCGCCAAAAGATGCCACGCCATGATCTTTGTCAACGCGCGTTCACGCGTGGATGGCAAACTGCGCAATACCACCTACGCCTTTGATCGCGAAGGCAATATTGCGGGGAAATACTTCAAACAACACTTGACACCGGGAGAAGTAACCCAACTCCGTCTTGACAGCGATTATTCCTTTAGCTTTTCCGAGCCTACCGTAGTCGAGATGGAAGGGCTGCGCTTTGGATTTTTAACCTGTTATGACTTCTATTTTTACGAGGCTTTCGCCAACCTGGCAAGGCAAAAGCTTGATTTTGTCATCGGCTGTTCTCATCAACGAAGCGATACACACCGTGCACTGGAGATCATGTCACAAAATCTCGCTTACAATACCAACTCGTACGTAATCCGTTCCTCCGTCTCCATGGATGAAAATTCGGACATCGGCGGTGCATCCATGGTGGTCGCACCCACGGGAGAAATTTTAGTGCACTTGAAGAGCCAAGTAGGGCTCGCCACTGTTGACATCGATCCCCATGCCAAGTATTATAAACCCGCGGGATTCGGAAACCCTCTCGCCGCACATTACGAATACATTGAAAAAGGCCGTCGCCCTTGGAAATACCGCCCCGCAGGCAGTGCCATCGTCCGCCACGATGAGATCATGCCCTATCCGCGCGTTTGCGCACATCGCGGATTCAATTCGATAGCACCCGAAAACAGCCTTCCCGCCTTCGGTGCCGCCGTAGCGATGGGTGCGGAAGAAATCGAGTTTGATCTTTGGTTCACCAAAGACGGAGAAGTCGTCTCCATTCACGATCCGACGCTTGAGCGTGTATCGAACGGCACGGGCAAGGTTTGGGAATACACACTGGAAGAGCTAAAAAAACTTGATTTCGGCGAAAAAAGAGGAGAGGCATTCCGTGGCATGAAGATTCCCACTTTTGAGGAGATTCTAAAAAAATTCGCATGCCACTGCGTGATGAACATTCATCTCAAAACCGCAGGAGAAAAGCCCGAATACTTGGATAAGGTGGTTCGCCTCATTCAAAAATACGACTGTGAAAAGTATGTTTACTTTATGTCGGGGGAGGACGCGCTTCTCGAACGCTTGCAAAAAGAATACCCGACCTTTCTCCGTTGTTGCGGCGGCGGAGACGGCAAATGGGAAATCGTGGAGCGTGCCATCAAGTACGGATGCAAAAAACTTCAGCTCTTCAAAGGATATTTCAACGCACAAATGGTCCAAAAGGCACATGAAAACGGTATCATTTGCAATGTATTTTGGTCGGACGATGTAAAAGAAACCGAAGAATACCTTGACATGGGCATAGATGTGATCTTAACAAACGATTATCACAAGATCGCCGAGGTTGTAGCCCGTCGAGAAAAATATATCACATACTAAAAGCCAAGCTTTCCCCACTAAAAATTATACTTTTTCAATCAAAAATGGGCTGTCTCACAAAAGACAGCCCATTGTGTTTTACGCTGAAAAGGTGCAAATCGATACATTCATTTGATTAGAAAAAGCTTGTAATAAAAATTTCAAGCCCGATGCATATGAGGATCGCACCACCGAAAATACCCGCTTTCCCCGCAAGGCAAACACCCGCGCGCTTGCCAATGGCAATGCCTATAAGGCAGATCAAAAATGTGACACACCCAATCAATGCGCAAGCGAGAAGTGCTTCCTGCCACCGATAGCTTGCGATGGTGAAACCCACCGAAAGCGCATCAATAGAGGTTGCGACGCCTTGTATCAAAAGCGAAGCGATGCCGAGTGCCGGCTTTTCGCAGCCGCAGTCTTTATTTCGAATGCCCTCATAGAGCATTTTCCCACCGATGTATCCAAGCAGTGCCAAAGCAATCCAAGGAATGCATTTTTCAAAAGCACCGAACAATCGCGCTACGGTGCAAACGCAAATCCATCCGATCAACGGCATAGCAAACTGAAAAGCGGCAAAGATGCCTGCAATGCCGCACATTTTATGCACCTTCATGCAGGGCTCGTGCAAACCGTTGGCAAGTGAAACCGAAAACGCATCCATAGCCAGTCCCACACCGAGCAATATGCTTGTCAGAAAAAAAGAAAAATCAAGTATCATTATGAACCTTTCCAAAAGGCATTTAAATTTCCCTTTATTTTACCACATATCTCACACTTTGTCAACTGCCAAGCTCGAAATATGTTTTATTTGCTGACTAATAATCTATGTGTAAATTTCTATTGCCAAACCTCAAACAATATGCTATACTGATTTCGGTGTCTCATTTTTAATTTACAATCATGTTCATCGAGGAGGCTACACCCATGAAACAATATCTAAACGATTTTTTCGAACGTTTTTCGTATGATCCGAATGATGCCGCTTTTTTAACCCAAGCATATAATTCCATCATCTCTAATGCCGAAGCAAGCATCCTTTGGCAAAAAGCACTTGCCCTTTATGAAAAAAATCAAAACTGCGATTACGAAGAACTTCTTCATTTGACGGATGAAGCCGCAAAAAAAGCAGGCATCCATCTTTATACAGCAGAACTTTTAATCTTTATTTGTCTTTCAAAACACACGAAAAAACTGTATGCCGAGCGCGGTCTTTCGGAATCTCTCTTTGATGCCTCCATGCTTGATTTGCGCTATAAATTGCGTGAATGCAAAGCCGTAAAAGGCATCATCGGGAGCTTTGTGGCGGATTGGTTTACAGGCTTTTTCAATCTGACACGCTTTGCATTCGGACGCTTACAATTCGAAATCATCCCTTTCCGCCACACTTACGAAAAAAACGGGCATGTTTTATCTCCCGAAAGCTTGGTTATCAATGTCCATATTCCGGGTAGCGGTGAACCGCTGGACAAGGCAAGCTGTGATGCCGCATTCGCGCAAGCCTATTCTTTTTTCCGAAAAGAGCTGAAAGAAGACGTTGCGTTCGTCTGCCACTCTTGGCTTTTATATCCCGAAAATAAGTATATTCTGTCGGAAAAATCAAACATTTCCCGCTTTATGTCCCGTTTCGACATCATAAGTTCGGGAGTGTTGAAGCACGCCGATGACCTTTGGCGCATTTTCGACACGGATGAAAAAAATCTTACGCGTCTGCCCTCCGATACTTCTTTGCGCCGTGCCTATATTGAGCATATAAAAAAAGGGGGCATGACCGGTTACGGCTTCGGCGTTTTCTTCTACCCTTAATTTTTCTATGTATCGTTATAAACATTTTTTCTGTGCCGGCTTGCCTTTTGCGGTAGCCACACTCACGGCACAGAGGCCATAAAAAACAAGGGGGGGTGAGTCAATCACTCACCCCCACAGCAATTTGCACCGCAAAAGGTGCAAATTTGCAGGATGTATTAATAAGGGCAGAAAAGCAACTGTTTTCCAATGCCTTACGACCGGCGAAGCATCCCCTTTTCACCACGGGGTGTGAGATCCACAGCGCAAAGCTGAGCGCGTACGGCAAGCTCGGCGGCGGCGAAGGTGTGCTCTTGCGTCATGGCGTTTTCGGTGCGGTCAAGACAGTCACGGATCAGCTTCGCAAAAAACGGAAATCCGATTTTTCCCGTCACGGAACGGCACTCTGTCCCCTCATGATTGCTGATTAAAACAGTATTTGAGCCAGAGGACGAAACATCGTGATATTTACGAAGCTCAATATAGCCTTCCGTGCCAAGGATCACGGTGCGCCCGTCTCCGAACGCAGGGAAAGAATTGGGCGTGAACCAATCGGTCCGGAAATATCCCGTGGCACCGTTTTCACCCGTTAGACTGCAATCTCCGAAATCGTCAAATTCGGGGTGTTCACGGTTGGCATAATTGGCGATGCGCGCGCTGTCAATGCGTGCGCTTTTATTTTTGGTATAATGCAAAAACTGCTCAAATTGATGGCTTCCGATGTCAATCAATATGCCACCCGATGTTTTTCTTTGATAAAACCAAGGCGCACGAGGGCTGATGTGATGTTTATGAGGACCAAGCCCTATGACATTGATGACATCACCGATCACACCGCGATCGATCAAGAGCCCTGCGTATTCGCCCGACTCACTGCCCAAACGTTCGCTGTAAAAGACGGCATATTTTTTCCCCGTTCGCTTTACTGCATCGCGCGCAGCGGCAAGTGCCTCCATGGTGACAAAGGGTGCTTTATCGCACAAATAATCCATGCCGCTTTCCATGGCTTTTATACCGATGGAGCAACGCTCGGACGGGATAGCGGCGGAAGCGACCATTTTTAAGGAACGGTCCTCCAAAATTTCCTCGTAAGAGCGCGCCACGCGCACCCATGGGAACCTTGCTTTGAAGGGCTCTAACAGCGCGGAATCCTCTTCGTACACCCAATCAAGTGTGGCACCGGCAGAGAGCAATCCGTCACATATCCCGTAAATATGCCCATGCGCAAGCCCCACCGCGGCAAAGCGAAATTCACCCTCGCGGACTGCTTTTTGGGGAAGGGCAGGATAAGATAAAAGCTGTTCGGATATCATAAACGCTCCCTCCTTATTCCGCAAAGAAACGGCTTTCGCTCAAAAGCTCTTCCTTCTCATAGCAAGAGCGCAATGCCTCCCCAAGCGTGGGTACATAAAGTTTTTCTTCCGTGCGGCAGACAAGGGCGGGACTTATTGGCTTGACAGCGCAACTTTCGTGCAATTTCGCTACAAAAAGAGCTTGTTTGGATGCGGCAGAGATGCCGCAAAGCGGTGTTTTTTCTCCGTTTTTAATCATGTCAAGGCATGCGCAGATTTTGTTTGCGGGCTCGGCAAAGGGATCGCCGTAATCCTTAACGGTGCCGTCCGAGCATGTACCGATGATATGGGGAGAGTTTTCATCAAATACCACACTTCCCTTCTCAAAGCGGTAAAGGAATACCGGCTCACTTGCGTGCTCAGAAGCATGTGAAGCAACGAAAAAGCCTTTCGCACCTTCGGGCAAAGAAAATGCTGCCGTTACGGTATCGAAGGTCTCAATATCGTTGACTCGCAAAAGCGTTGCCTTTATTTGCGAAGCAGACACCGCGCGCTCAACGCTTTCCCCCAGCAAATAAAGAATATTGTGCAAATAATGCGCCGTGGCATTGTTGATCACACTGTCAAGTATTTTTCTGCCGCCATAGGAAATACGCCCCGCCCAACCACTGGAACGGGTAAAATAGGCAATATCGCGCGGCCACAAAACCATGGTTTTGAGCATTTGCGGTTTTCCGTAAAGCCCTTTTAAGATATCCTGTTTCAGCTCTTGGATAGCCCTACTGTAGGACCATTGATATCCAATGGCAACAAAACACCCCGAACGCTTTTCCGCCTCCTCCAAAAGAGGAAGATCGGCGATATCACCCGTTACGGGCTTTTCACACATCACATTCGTACCGTGAGAAAGACATTCGCATATTTGTGGCGTATGAAAAGCGATGGGGGTTGAAATCACGGCGAGCTCAGGTAAAATTCCCGCACGGTATACATCAGCAATTTCTTTAAAATGCGGACAAGCAAGCGGTGCTTCAGCAAAAGGATCTACCGTGGCAACAATCTTGTAATCCTCGCGGCCTGTTGCGAGTAAATTTTTCAAATTTACGGCACCGAATCCTCCGACACCGACGAACATAACCGAAATTTCTTTCATTTTATGTCTATTCCTTTCTGAAAAGTGCTTAATCCTCTTAGCAAAA
This sequence comes from Eubacteriales bacterium, assembly GCA_045580085.1. Classification (GTDB taxonomy): domain Bacteria; phylum Bacillota; class Clostridia; order Oscillospirales; family CAG-272; genus UBA1740. Next base: position 29,669 of record JAZNND010000048.1, on the reverse strand, counting down.
CCGTTTTTTTACTTGCTTTTTGCTTTAAAATGTGGTACAGTATTATCGTAGCATAAGAAAAACGAAATGTATATCAATTTTATTGCTTAAAATATCATTTTTATAAGGTAAAATGAAAGGCGTGATCGCAAAATGGAAGAGATTAAAATTTTCGATACCGACATCGGCATCCACAAAGACATGCCCCTTTTTTTCAGTCACGCCAAAACAAAAGAAATCCCCTCCGACAGCAGTTATCACATGCACGAATCGCTTGAGATCTATATCTATGTTTCGGGCGATGTGGATTTTTTGGTAGAAAACACCTACCACCGATTAAAATCGGGAGACATTATTTTTACACTTCCCAACGAATTGCACCGCGCCGTGATTCGCAACGCCACGGAATACGAACGTTTTTACGTGCAAATTCCCCTTTCCGCCTTTTCCTTTTTGCCGCAGAGCGCGGCAAAACCGCTGGACCGTTTTCTTCATGCAAAAAAGGGAGAACGAATCATTCACTCGGACGAAAAAGAACGTCATGAAATGCTTCGCCTGCTCACCTCCATCAGTGAACGAATTCGCTTTTATCCTGTTAAGTACACCGCTTTTGCAGATCTTTTGTATTTTTTGGAACTTTTGAACCAAAGCAAAACATCGCAACCCAAAGAAACGGTTTCTTCAGGGCTGATCGCAGAGGTGTTAAGGTATATCCAAGACAACTGCCTCACGCTTTCGGGGGTACATGAGATCGCCGCGCATTTTCATGTGCATCCTTCTTATTTATCAACCGCATTCTCACACACCGTGCATACGGGGCTTAAGCAATATCTCATCCACAAAAAAATCGCCGCCGCCAAAGAAATGCTTCTTGGCGGGGAAAACACCACAGAGGTTTGTTATAAAACAGGCTTCGGAAGTTCTTCGCATTTCATAAGCACCTTTCGCGCGATTGTGGGCTGTACACCGGGCGAATACCGAAAGCGACACCAAATATAAAAACGGGCTGTCATCGAAGACAACCCGTTTGCTTTTTAATCTTTGATACCCATAACTTCTTTTTTGAAAAGTTCTAATTGCGTTTCGGTGGGAGCATACTCCTCGCTCGAGCAACAAGGCAAAGTCGGCTTCTCGCCGTTTTGGCCGACGAAAGGAGTTAAAAAGTCATTTTCATACTGTTTTCGTGCCTCTTCGGTGCGGAAATCGGGGATATCGTAAGGCACACCGCCCTCAAGCATGGATCTGTGCGCCAAAATACCGACCGAGGACATGTTGATGGCGGAGTAAAGATTGAACGGATGCGGGGGCTGTTTGCCCTCCGAAACACACTCAACAAACATCCGCACAGTGAGGAAATCGCCGCCGCCGTGACCGCTTGTTTTGATCATCTGTTCATCTTTATCATTCCATTCGGGTTCATAAAGATTATCGGTTTCTTTATCCTCAGGCTTCGACCATGCGTTATAACGAAGCATAACCTTGTTACCCATGCCGCGCAGGTTTTCGATTTGACCGTTCAAGCCGCAAACACGATAAGCATTGTGATGTGCGCCGTATGCGGCGCATCCCGTGATGCGGAAAACCGATCCATCGTCATTTTGTGTGGTGATGACGGCGGCACGGTCACCGTTTCTGCTCGCAGTGGGAAAATCCGAGAAGTTCGGCGCATAGATAGAAAACGCCGTAACGCGTTTGGGGGTTGCGCCCGTCGCATACATAATCGGGCCGAGCGAGTGGGTGATATAATAGGTTCGCGGCAGATAGTTGCGCCAATGCTCGGGAAAATAGTTATAGGCCTTCATAAAGTCAACATCGCCCGGTGAACCGGGATGATTGTATTCCCCTTCCGCGTACATCAACTTGCCAAGTGTACCTTCATCGCATACGCGCTTGATCTCACGGTTAAAAATCATTTGGGGGTAGTTTTCGGCAAGCATATAAACAACGGGATTTTTATCCCACGCACGTGCCAAAGCTACGCCCTCTCCCATCGTGCCGTTGCTGATGCATTCGGAAAAGATATGAATTCCCTTTTCCATCAAACGAATCGCATAGGGCGCATGTTCATGAAAATAGTTGGCAAGAATGACCGCATCCATTTTATGTTCGATAAACGCATCAAAACTGTCATAATACGCCACGTCTTCGCCGACTGTTTTTTTGATTTCTTGCAAGCATTCGGGGCGAAAATCACAAACTGCCACGATTTCACACCCCAAAAGCATGAAAGAAGGCACGAGGGATCTTCCGCGCACACCTGCACCGAAAAGACCGATCTTCAATTTTTTCATAAAGACCTCCAAAATATATATTTTATAGTGGGATCACAAATAGCGCAAGCGTTCCGAGAAACGCGAGAGAAACCGACAAAATCTCCTTTTTCGAAGGTTTTCTGTTTTTATCCAAGAAGGCGATGAGCGTCGAAACGATCATCGTACCACCCGTGACCATCGGATATTGCACCGACGCATCCACGTGAACCAAAGAAAGAATGAGGATTAAGTTTGCCAGCTGATTGATCACGCCTCGCGCGGCGGCAATGCCTGCGGAAAGCGGCGTGTGCTTGGGTGTTTTCTGTTTAAAGAGCACCAAAAGCACCGCGGCAGAAAGAATCAGTGTCGCAATATTCGTCAGCAAAGAATAGCCTGTCGCGCTCGTTTTGGGTAGATCTGTTGCCGTAAAAATTTTAGAGAGCACGCCTGACATACCGTTTAAAACAAACACGCCGACATAATAAAGCGTACCGTTCTTCTTTTCACCCTTTTCAAGCGTCAAAAGCAGTGCCGCGACAATAAATACAAAGCAAACGATCTTTGCCGCCGTCAGCTTTTCGCCGTAAAAGATAATCCCTTGCAAAAAAGGCAATGCCATACCGCCGAGCATCGAAAAGAGCGCGTAAAGAGAGAGATTGATCTTTCCGAGTGCCTTAAAGCTGCAAAAACTGAAAGCAAGACCGTTGAGTGCCGAAAGCACCGCCATGATGAGCGAAAAAGGTGTGCATTCAAAGCGAAAACCGTTCAAGGCAAAAAGAATAAAGAAATTCGGCACGGCAGCAATGAGAGAACATTCAAAACTGATTTTGAAACTGCTTCCGCGCATTTTTCTATACATGTCGCTCATGGCAAAGCAACTGCCAAACATAACTACAGAAAGTAGAATCAAAGCGTAATACATTTCTAAACCTTTTCCTTTAAAATATAAATTTATATTTCAAGTCATTCTATCCTTTTTCGGCTTCATTATAGCATTTACTACGCACCATATCAATAGAAATATTCTTTGTTTTTATAGAAAATAGTTTGATTTGCTTGCTTTTTCGAAAAACAGACGCTATACTGTAACTATAAGAGAGGTGCCTTATGAAAAATAAAAATATGTGCAAATTCATCGAAAGCTCGGTATCGGAAAACCTGAAAACAGAAAATTTCGTATTCGAAACAGAAATCATGGAAACACCCCATGCCATCACTTTGCACCGTGCCATTCTCATCGCGCGCGGAGAAGGCGTGTTCCAGATCGATCAAATTTCTCTTCCTTTTCATACGGGAACGCTCTGCTTCGTCTTTCAAGGAGAAAGATATTCCGTAAAAGCGGAAAGTTCATGCGAATATATTTATATCACCTTCGGCGGCGGACGTGCGGAAGAACTCTTCCGCCGTTTCGGCATTCATAAAGGCAACCGATCCGTAAACGGTTTAGACAGCTTACTGCCGCTTTGGCGCGAGAGTTTATTGCACGCTTCGGCGGAAAACATTGACCTTGCGGCGGAAAGCATGCTTCTTTATACCTTCTCGCGTTTGCAAAAAAGCTGCCATGAAAAAGATGATTTGATTCAAAAAATCACCGCCTTTTCCGAAGAAAATTTCAACGATCCCACCCTCGCCCTCTCCTTTATCGCAGAAAAGCTGAATTATAACGCCAAATACCTATCTCATACCTTCAAAGAAAAAACAGGAACGTCTTACACCGAATATCTCCGCATGCTTCGCTTAAAATACGCGATATCGCTTTTCGATCATGGGCTTGACTCCATCAAAAACGTAGCACTTTTATCCGGTTTTTCCGATCCACTTTACTTTTCTACGATTTTTAAACAGACGCTCGGTGTCTCTCCCAAGGAATACTTGGAACGAATTCAAAACATTTGATTTTATCTCGATTTTACCTTGCTTTTTGTCCCGACGCGTGCTATAATGAAGTCATCTTGATTTTTGAGGTGTTGTCATGAAGCTTTCTGCTGAAGCCAAGAACGCCATCGTGCTTGGCTCTCTTTGTTCGATCTCCTATTTTGCCGTTTACATCGTGCGTAACATCCTCGGCGCCGTAACACCGCAGATCATTGAAAGCGGCGCTTTTGACGAAGTCATGATCGGCAGTATGTCCTCGTTCTATTTCATCGCCTATGCCTTCGGTCAACTGATCAACGGTATGATCGGCGACAAAGTCAAAGCAAAATATATGATCTCTTGCGGTCTTTTGGGTGCTGCCATCACGAATTTCATATTCCCTTATCTGACCGCAACACCCACCGTAGCGAGCATCGTGTACGCGATCGCCGGTTTTTCCCTCTCCACCATCTATGCGCCTATGGCTAAAATCATATCCGAAAACACAACGCCGCACCACGCCACAAGATGCAGCCTCGGGTATACCTTTGCATCTTTTTTTGGCTCCCCCGCCGCAGGGCTTTTGGCGGCTTTGCTTGCTTGGCAAACGGTATTCACGGTCTCAAGCTTGGTGCTTTTAAGCATGAGCCTTATCGCCTTCTTCTTCTTTAGTCTTTTTGAAAAACGCGGCGTAATCACTTACGGCAAGTATAAGCCCAAAGAGAAAAAAGCCGGAAATATCAAGGTTCTTTTTGAGCACAGCATCGTTAAGTTCTCTTTGATTTCAATTTTGACCGGTGTCATCCGCACCTCGGTCATCTTTTGGCTTCCTACCTACTTAGCTCAATATTTGACCTTTTCCTCCAGCCAAGCGGCAGGAATCTTTACCGGTGCGACACTTGTGATCTCCTTAACCGCTTTTGTATCGGTATTTGTTTACGAACGGCTCGGCAGAAACCGCGATCTCACAATTCTTGTAATGTTCATCGCCTCCGCCGTGCTTTTCACCTTGACCTACCTTGTGCAGTATGCCATGCTCAATATCGTTTTCATTGTACTTGCCATCATGGCATCGAACGGTGCGGCATCTATGCTGTGGAGTGTCTACTGCCCCAGCTTGCGCGATACGGGAATGGTTTCCACCGCAACAGGATTTTTAGATTTTTTGAGCTATATGGCAGCGGCACTTGCCAATCTCATTTTCGCCAACGCGGTCGGCGTGATCGGTTGGAAAAATCTCATTCTCACTTGGATTGCTCTTGTGCTCATCGGCGTGATCGTTTCGCTTCCCTATCGTAAAAGAAAGAACGCCTAAAAATAGGAGCTGAGTCATTAGCTCAGCCCCGCGGCAATTTGCGCCACCAAAGGTGCAAACTGCCGAAATTTTCGCAGAAAACTTGTAGGTTGTGTTGCTTTTTTTGCAAAATGTGACCTACGGGGGTTACTTCACGACCGGTGAAGTAACCCCATTTTGCTTTTTAATTATAGATTTAAAAATATCAACGCCACAGCACCGACACCAAGTCCGATCCAACGGATCGGATGGAGCTTTTCCTTACACACAGCAACCGAAAAAAGTGTTGTGAGGATCAAACCGCCCACGGCAATACCCGGGAAAATAACCGACTCCGACATAGGACTTGCCAAGAGCAAAAGAATAAAAAGATTCAAAACGGTACTGCTGATGCCGCCCATCACGGGAAACAGCAAGGAGATCGGAGAGAACGAACGAATATCCGTTTTTTCTTCCTTTAAGTAGAAAATAAAACAAACCGCAACGGCAAATAAGATGGCAAAAAACATAAACATGTTGCCGTATTTTCCGTTAAATGCCGCTTGCTGATACTTTTGCACGATGGAGCAGCCTGCATTTCCTACCAGCAAAAGAGAAGCATAAAAGAACCAAGAAGGAGAAAGTGTGTTCTCCTTTTTTTTATTAGGCTTGAAGCAAAGCACGAGTGCGATAAAAATCAGCAAAAGTCCAATACCGATAAAAAGTGTAAAGGCGGTTTCCCAAAAAAGAAAGCCCCAAAAAGCAACCGCAATGAGCGAAAGCTGTTTGACAAATCCTGTCATAGAAACCGAACCGCTTGCGATCGCTTTGAAAATACCGGTCATTGCCATGGCATAAAAAACACCGTAAATCGCGGAATATATAAGAACACCGGGCTCAAAACCGGGGGTTGCGAGATAAAGCACGCCCCAAGCAAAAGCGGCACTCAGCGTCACGATCAAATTATACAAGGTTGCCGTATGCGACGCATGGGCGTTTTTTCGACCAAACAAAGAACTCATAACACTGAGCATCGCAGAACCGAAAATCGCCAAAAGAAGATAAAGATACGGCATTATTTTACCCCTTCCTCCGTTGTACGGTCCGATAGAAAATCGCAAAAGCCAACCAGGCGAGGCGTTATCTTTTCACCGTCGTACACGACTACCGTCAGTGAGGCGTTGGGTACGTGAGGAATCTCTCCGATATGTTCGGGAGAAACACCGCCCCACACCGCACGCAAATTGCGAACAACGCCGCCGTGGGTGGCGATAAAGACGGTTTTGCCGTCATTTTCTTTTGCCAAGCGCGACAGAGCCCCAGAGGCACGCCGCATCACATCGATATACCCCTCTCCGTGAGGGAATCGAAAGATACCGGGGGAGGTCTTGTAGGCTTCAAACAAAAAGGGATCGTCTCTTTTCACATCTTCAATCAATCTTCCCTGCCACAAGCCGACATCCACCTCGCGCAAAAGCGGTTCCGTCACCACCGAAAGCCCCAGCGCATCGGCTAAAGGTTTAGCGGTATCAAACGCGCGAATCAGATCGCTGGCATATATCGCATCTACTTTATAATGTCCCAACACATAATCCTTAATGGATTCCGCTTGCGCGTGTCCAACCGCATCCAACGGAACATCCATTTGACCGGAAAAACGCTTTTCTTTATTTCCCTCGCTATAGCCGTGACGGGCGATCAAAAACGTTACCATATACGCCATTCCTTTCAAAGAAGCAGTTTTTTTCATTTTATCACTCCAATATTCAATATACAATTGACAATTTTGCCAATTTGTTGTACAATGTTGTCAAAAGATATCTTGTGCAAAAGGGGCGGTTCAAAATGGTATATCAAAAAACATGCGCGGAAGAAAACCCTTATTACAGTGTTTTTTACGGATGCGGCACCTATAACGCAAACGCAGAAGGACATGCTTTGCACTATGACTCCGCCTTCACCGTCAGTTATTTCAAACATACCTGCGGCACTTTAAAAGTAGAAGGAAAAAAATATGCCATTCATTCGGGAGATGCGGTCATCATTCATCCCCGCGAAATCCATCTATGTGATATCCCCCAAGACAGCTTTCACGAACGCATCTCTCTATACATAAATCCCGCTTTGTCCTCCGCCTTTCCGTTTGCCGATATCTCACTCTTTCGAGCTTTCACCGAACGCACGGCGGCGGAAAACAATGTGATTCCGTCTTATCTTGTTGCAAAACTTGGTATTGACAGACTCCTTGAAGAAATTCTTTCGCTCGCCCAAAAAAACCGCGCGCTGTGCTTATGCAAAATCGTTACGCTCTTGTCTGCTCTTGCTTCAGCCATCTTACAAGAACAGCCCACCGCCAAGGAAGAAAACGCCACGGTAAACGCCGTCATCCGTTACATTTCGGAACATTTAACAGAGGACATAAGCTGTGAAAAGATTGCCGAACTGTTTTTTATCAGCAAATTCCGATTGGAGCATTTGTTCAAAGAAAGCGCAGGCATTTCTCTTTGGGAATATGTGATCTTAAAGCGGCTCATCTTCTGCAATGAGCTCTTGAAAAAAGGGTATTCCGTCAAGGAAGCTTCCTTGGAAGCCGGCTTCCGCAACTACTCCAATTTCTACCGACTGTATAAAAAACACCTCTCCATTACACCGCAAGCATTCAAACAACGGTATGCCGCCCCTGTGTGAACATCCAAGGAGAAAAGGCTTTACATTCTTTTCGTTTTGTGCTATACTGAAAGCAGAAAAAACTTACCGAAAATCGGCTTTATTTATACGAGGAAGCATACAGTATGACCGTTATTGAATTTTTCGATCAATCCGCCACGGAAAATATTACGGGCGCACTTCTCCACGCACCCGAAAAGGTAATCTATGTGGGCGACAACCGTCATTTGATGGAAAAGAGCCTTGCTCTTTACCGCGCCGTTTTGGCGGAAAGAAACATCAATACCGCACTTTCTTACAAAGGTGTCAATAAAAACAAACTGCAAAACATCCTATCTATTTTAACCGAGATCATCGCAAAAAATGAAGATTGTGTTTTTGACTTAACCGGCGGAGAAGATCTTTTTTTGGTTGCCGTGGGCATTTTATCAGAACGCTATCCCGACAAAATCCGCGCCTACAGATTCAATTTAAACACCGGCATCACCCAAGATGCCCTTTCGGGCGCAACGCTTGAGCATTTGCCGCGCATTTCTCTTTCCGCCAAAGAAAACATTCGACTTCACGGCGGAAGATCAATTTATGATATGTCCGAAGCACTCTACAGTGCCGACGGGCAGATAAAGCCCGATTTTCTGATCGATACGGATCAGCTGTGGCACGCGGTGGAAAAATCGCCGCGGCTTTACAACACGCAAACCAATTTGCTCGGAAAATTAGACGCTTTGTACGGTAAGGACGATCCGCTATCCATCACCTTTTCCAAAAAAGAAGCCGAAAAAGCGATCGCTCATCCTTTGTCCTTCGATTTTATGCAAATGTTGCAAGAAGTGGGACTAATCGAAAACCTTGTGTGGGAGAGCACGGTGTCCTTTCGTTTCAAAAACGCGCGTTGCAAACGCTGTCTCACCATAGCAGGTCAGGTTCTTGAGTTTAAAATCGCCAAACAACTGCTTTCATTGAAGGAAGAGGGATACCCTCTTTACACCGATGTTCGCGTAGGTGTCATGATCGATTGGGATGCCCAAGAAGGCGATCTTTATCCCACACGCAATGAGATCGATATCATCGCCATGAAAGGCACCCTTCCCATTTTCATCTCTTGCAAAAACGGAGACATTGGAACAGACGAGCTCTATAAACTAAGCTCTGTCGCCGAAAAATTCGGCGGCAAATATGTAAAAAAGGTCCTGGTTGCCACCGAAATAGAAAAGCTCGGTGCCAAAGCGGAGCATTTGCGCGCAAGAGCCGCAGACATGGGCATTCGACTTTTAGAAAATATCGATGAAATGAGTTGCGACAAGCTTGACCGTCTCTTACAGTCACTTTGGCTCAACTGAAAGGAGCAATATGCATATTTTTTTGATTCGCCACGGAGAATCCGTTGCCAACACCGGAGAAAACTTCATCAAACGCCTCCCCGACCATTTGGTTCCCTTGACCGAAAACGGCAAAAAAATGGCAAGAGAAAACGGTATTTTTCTCAAGCGTTACTGCGAAGAAAAAGGCATTGATCTTTCGCACGCTCGCATTTGGCGCAGTCCTTTCACGCGTACGCGTGAAACGGCGGATGAATTTAACCGCGCGCTCGGCATTGCCGACGTAAGAGAGGACATCACACTCATCGAGCAACGATACGGTCTTTTTGATGCCGTACCCGAAGAGGAATGGGAAAAACTCTATCCGAAAGAACATGCCGAATACCGCCGCCAACTCGCCAATTACGGCAAATTTTACGCCAAGCCGCCCGAAGGGGAAAGCCCTTACGACGTTGCCATTCGTATTCATCAATTCTTAGGAACCATTTACCGCGATTATGAAAAGCACGGCATAGATACGTTATTCATCTTCACGCACGGAACCACCCTGCGCGCCTTTTTATTACGCTATTTCCATTATTCGCCCGAATGGTATCACGAAGAACGCAATCCCAAAAACTGTTATATCCGAGAAATCATCGGCGACACGGATCTTGGTTACATCAACGCATAAAAGGGGGTAGCTCATTAGTCATGAGCTACCCTGCGCAAATCTTTGAAAGAAAATTTCCTCATTTTACGCCTTTGGTAGCCTAAAATGAGACGGGCTAGCTCTTAATGAGCTAGCCCATTTGTAAATAATTGTTTATTTTTTCTCTCGAATTTACATCATGCTCATATTTGATATTGGGCTGACGGTAAGAAATCGCCGCACAAACACCAATGACCTCTCTTGCGCCCATGCGGCGCAGCACACGTGCGCACTCCGCAACGGAAGCACCCGTTGTAATGATATCGTCAACGAGCAAAACACGTTTTCCACGCAAAGTAACGCCGTGTGCGGGAGAAAAAGCACCTTTTACATTCTCTCGCCTGGCATCGGCGCCGGAAATCTTTTTCTGCACATGCGCTTTCTTTTCTCTGTTTAAAGCCGCCACATACGGCAAAGCAAGCGCATCGGCAAGGGCCCTCGCCAAGCATTCGCTTTGATCAAAGCCGTATTTCTTCTTTTGACGGCGATTTCGAACCACATGCGTCACAACATATGTTTCATTGGGAAGGATCTGTCGGCGCACAGTTTCGGAAAGTTCCGCCGCAAGAAAGCGGTGAATACCGAAAACACGGTGTCGCTTGAGCCGATAGAGAATACGGTTTCCTACCGCTTCGGGGATGTTCGGCTGATAACGCAAAAGCTTTACCGTGCGATGCACCGCCGCTTTTTCCAAATATTCATTTACGCAAGTGCATTCCGAAAGTCCTCTGCCGCAAATGCCGCATTCCCATAAACGCTCTTGCCGATAATCCCGCAAACAGGAAGAACACATAAAATCTTGCCGTGCGATTGTCGCGCGGCAAGCAATGCAACGGTTGACCGTCACCAAAGAGAAAAGACGGGCGAAAAAAGATAAAATCTTCATTTCCCCTTAAAGTGCCTCTTCTTCCCAACCCTTTGAAGTGCGATAAAGCAGGCACTTGAAGCCACACGAACGGATCAAGTCGTAAGCATCCTCAAAACCGCAATTCAAATAGCGGGCATCATGGCAATCCGACGTAAGGATTACATATGCGCCGATCTTTTTCATTTCGCGAAGAAGGAAGGGCTCGGGATAGGGGGTTTTGCGGTAGCCGCGAGAGATCGCACCCGTGTTAACTTCAAAAATATCACACCGTTCTTTCACGGTATGAAGAGCTTCTAAGGCAAGCTTTTGATACTTTTCGGAGCCTATATCAAACAAATCTTCGCTATCGCAAAACTTATTCAAAAGATCAAAATGCCCGACAAAATCGAATTTTTTGGTTTCACAAAGGCTCATAACCCCCTCATAATACGCTTTGGCATATGCAAAAGCGTCGCCACCGTAAAACTCGTCAATCGTCGCTTTGGTGAATGCAAGAGAGCTATCCACATCGCGAAGAACGCCGTTCTTTTTCACATAATGCACCGATCCGATCACATAGTCATATTCCTTTGTGGATGCTTCGGAATAAAGATCGTTTTCAATGCCGAGATAAATATCAAGCACATCCCGATATTTCTGTTTGAGCTGTCTGATCTCTTCGATATAAGCAGCTGTTTTTTCCATACTCATGGCATAAACGGTTTCCATAGGCATAGAAATATGCCCCGAAAAACCGAGCGAAGAAAATCCAAGTTCAATCGCGCGGCGGACCATCACCTCGGGAGCATCCTTACCGTCGCAATAATGTGTATGGGTATGTAAATTTTGCACACGCATATGATTATTTGTCCTTTCCGTAAAAAGCAAGAAGCGTTAACGCGCGGAGTCATCCTCCCACATCACGTACAACGCGCCTTTTTGAACCGCAATTTTTGCGTTTGCGCCTGTCCCTTCGTTCGAAAGGCCGAGAGGAATATCGTTGGTTAGGGTAGCACCGTGCAAGGTATATTTTAACCCTTCGATATCCACACCCACAGATTCATCCGTCAAAGAAAAAACAGACACGATTCCTTTCGGTGCAAAATGCAAAGAACGATTTACAATTACAGTGCTCACCATGCCATCTCCGACCAAATAACCGTGAAAGCCTTCACGCGCAATATGATAAAGCGTTTGCACCGTTGCAAAGCTATGATCGGCTCGTCCGCCGGTACAACCGTAAAGCAAGAAATACTCATATCCCCGCGCAATTCCCTCTTTGATGGCGAGAACGGTATCGGAATCGTCTTTTTCCGAGGGATATCGCACCGTTTCCACACCTTCAGGCAAGGCAGAGGAATCAAAGTCGCCAACAACAAGGTGTGGGCGAACACCCATACGGTGAAGCGTTTCATGACCGCCGTCCGCGGCAATGATAAGATCGTTTTCGTCGGGGGTAAAGGCGGCACAACTCGGTGCGGCACCGACAATATAGCATGTATTCATCAGATTACGCCCTCCTCATCGCGGCACATACGCGATATTTTCGCCAAATTTTCATACGCACGCGCGGCGAAAGATTCATAGCGCATACCTACATACGAGCCGCGCGTGGCGTTGAGACGCGCCAAAAACACACCGTGATAGGGATTTTGGGCAAGCGAGGCGGCGAAAGGCGCAAAATCTGTTTCTCCGTCAAAAGGGATGTATCCGTCTTTTCCATGCACATAGTCGTCAAACACAACTGCCTTTACATGTGCACGCGCATAGCTTGGTACGGCAGAGCTTCCTGTCGAAAAGAAAGCGATCGAAGGACGGAAAGCCACACCGTGATACCCCAAGCAGATATTGCGCACCGCCATCTCAAAATGCTCCATACTCTCGGTGTTTTCAAGCAAAAGGTGAACGCCTGCCGTCTCGGCTTCCTTGGCGAAAGTGCGGAGGTTTTCCAACCCCTTTTGTGTAATAACGGGCGGACGCACTCCCGTAGAAACGGTCATATGCACACTGTGAAACCCATAGCTGACCGCCGCGCTCAGGCACCCGGAATAAAGGGTGTGCAATTGCTCCCAAAGCGACGAATCTTCCCAGATCAAATTGGCATAATCGGGAGGTAGGCGAACGGATGAAACTGCCACCCCTGCCGCCTTCGCGGCTTCCATACGTCCTTCAAAATTTTCACCGCCGAGGGAAAGCTCGGTCGCCTCAAAGCCCGCCGCGCGCGCCAAAGACATCTGGCGAACATCGGTGCCGAGGGTAGGAAAATCACCAAAGGATATGCCGAAAACTGTATGCATGTTCGTTCCCTTTCCAAAAAAGATTTTTCTCTTCTTTATTATAGCAGAGGTGTTTTGAAAAATCAAGCAAAATACAATTTATCACAGGAGAAATATTGTATATTCTGTAAAAAAAGAAAAATATTCGAAAAAATAATTGTAATTATCCCAAAGATATGGTATACTAAATTGGTTATAAGTAAACAAAATTCAGACGAATAAGAGGATAAAGCTTTGAAAAGAAACGATTTGAGAAACATTGCGATCATCGCCCATGTTGACCACGGCAAAACAACCTTGGTTGACGAAATGCTCCGTCAAGGCGGTATTTACCGTGAAAACCAAGCCACAGAGGATCGCGTTATGGACTCCAACGACCTTGAGCGTGAGCGCGGCATTACCATTCTTGCCAAGAATACCGCTATTCATTACAAAGATGTCAAGATCAATGTCATCGACACCCCCGGTCACGCCGATTTCGGTGGAGAAGTAGAACGTATTTTAAAAATGGTAAACGGTGTTATTCTGCTTGTTGATGCGGCAGAAGGCCCCATGCCCCAAACCCGTTTTGTTCTTGAGAAGGCATTGTCTCTCAATCATCGCGTGATCGTTGTGGTCAACAAGATCGATAAACCGGACGCCCGTATTTATGAGGTCATTGATGAAGTTCTTGAGCTTTTGATCGACCTCAACGCCACCGACGAACAGCTCGATTCCCCCATGCTCTTCTGCTCGGGCAGAGCCGGCACCGCCTCCGTTTCGCCCGATGAGGCAGGCAGTGACTTGATTCCTTTGTTAGATACCATTTTGAACTATATCCCGGCACCGGAGGGAGACGAAAACGGCAACCTGCAAATGCTGGTTTCCTCCATTGACTATAACGAGTATGTCGGCCGTATCGGCATTGGTCGCATTGAGCGCGGTTCGCTCAAGCAGAATCAAGAGATCGCCATTTGCAACTATCACAAGCCCGACGAACCCACACACAAGGCAAAAGTGGTTTCCATTTATCAGTTCGACGGTCTTACTCGTGTCCCCGTAACGGAAGCAAACGTGGGCGACATCATTTGTTTCTCGGGTGCCGAAGACATCAACATCGGCGACACGGTGTGCGCCACCTCTTGCGTTGAGCCCCTTGAATTTGTCAAGGTTTCCGAGCCGACGCTTGAGATGACCTTCTCGGTCAACAACTCTCCTTTTGCGGGAACCGAAGGCAAATTTGTCACCTCGCGCCATTTGCGTGACCGCCTTTACAGAGAGCTTTTACGCGATGTTTCATTGCGCGTTTCGGACGGTGAAACCACCGATTCCTTCAACGTAGCGGGCAGAGGTGAAATGCACCTTTCCATTCTCATTGAGAACATGCGCCGCGAAGGCTATGAGCTCGCCTGTTCCACTCCTCGCGTTCTCTTCAAAGAGATTGACGGCGTGCGTTGTGAACCTATGGAGCGTGTAGAAATCGACGTTCCCGAAGAATACATGGGAACGGTTATGGAGAAGCTCGGCGCGCGTAAGGGCGAGCTTTTGGACATGCAGCTCAGAGGCAACCGTCAAAGACTGGAATATATCATTCCTTCCCGTTGTCTTTTCGGTTACCGTTCGGAATTTATGACCGCAACGCGCGGCGAAGGCATTATGAACAGCACCTTCGACAGCTATGCCCCCTTCAAGGGCGAAATCGCCGTTCGCTTTACCGGTTCATTGGTTGCCAGCAAGCAAGGAAAGACAACCTCTTACGGCTTATTCCACGCACAAGACCGCGGACCTCTTTTTGTCGGTGCCGCAACTCCCGTTTATGAGGGCATGATCGTTGGCGAAAACCCCAAACCCGGCGATATCGAAGTCAATGTTTGCGATGAAAAGCATCTGACCGCCATCCGTTCCAAAGGTGCGGACGAGGCGTTAACCCTGATCACCCCCATCCAAATGTCGTTGGAAGAGGCCATTGAGTTTATCGCGGAGGACGAGCTTATCGAGGTAACTCCCAAATCCATTCGCCTCCGTAAAACCATTCTCGACACGCCCACGCGCAAAAAAGCGCAGGCAGCCAAGAGAGCCGCACTGAAAAACGCCTGATCCCGATCATTTCAGCAGAAAGGAACGCCATGAGAAACGATCTACCCGTCAGCGGAACCGAAAAGAAACCTTTCCCCTTGCGCCTCGCCCTCATCCTTCTTTTCAATACGGCAGTGATATTCGGACTTTATTGTTATTTCGTCATGAAGCGCGGATATTTATGGGTGTTTTGGCTTTATTACGCCATAACGGCTGCCGCCGCCATCGGATATGTCGTTTACAACCGCGGTTTTTCCAGAGAACGTCTCACATTAAGCGATCTGCCGCTTGCATGGAGTCAGGCGCAAAAGGAGGAATTTCTTTCTCAAAGAGATGAAAGAAAAAAGAAAAGCAAATGGCTTTTAACCATTCTCTTTCCTTTGTGCTTCACCATTCTCTTTGATATGATCTATCTTTTCTTCGGTGATGGCATCGCCGGCGCGTTGAGCAGTATTGCTTCGTTCTTGGGAATTTCGTAAAAAACACTATGACACAGTGCACACTGATTACCGTTGGTACATTAAAAGAAAAATATCTTTCCGAAGCACTGGATGAATACAAAAAGCGCATCGGTGCCTTTGCCAAATGGGAAGAGTTCAATCTAAAAGAGGAAAGATTGCAAGATGAATCCGAGAGTGCCGTTGCTTCGGCACTGGAAGCGGAAGGTGACAAAATTCTCGCAAAGATCCCCAAGGATGCTTACACCGTAGCACTTTGCATTGAAGGCAAAATGCTCTCAAGCGAAGAGCTCGCCAAAGCCATCGGCGACGCGGAAAGCCGCACGGGAAAGCTTTGCTTTATCATCGGTTCATCCTATGGTCTTTCCGCACGCGTCAAGGCAAAAGCCGATCTTAAGCTTTCCTTTTCGCGATTGACCTTTCCGCATCAATTGGTGAGAGTGGTGTTGGCGGAAGCCATTTACCGTTCCTTCACCATCTTAGCCGGCAAAAAATATCATAAATAAAAAACGTGGCTGAGTCATTAACTCAGCCACGCGGCATTTTATGACACGGATGGCACAAAATGTCGGGATTTTATCAAAAACGCGCAAAATGCAAAGTTTTATTATCACTTTACCCGTTTATTTATTATCCAAATCCACATTTTCCCAAAATCTTGCGATATGAGAAGTCAGCGCACCTCTGTCGTTTACATATTTCAAATGCTTCCAAGTAGGCGGAAAAATCTTTTTACAAATGGGATCACGGAAGCGGTCATCAATCAGAACGATCACGCCGCGGTCTTCTTCCGTACGGATTACTCGCCCAGCCGCCTGCATGATGCGGTTCAACGCGGGATAAAGATAGGCGAATTCTTGACCTTCCTCCGAGATATCTTGATAATAAGAAGCGATAACCTCCCGTTCCGCAGAAACCTGCGGCAAACCCATACCGATGATCACCGTACCGATGAGCCTTTTTCCTACCAAATCCACACTCTCGGAATAAATACCTCCCGTTACGGCAAAGCCGACAAAATATCCCTCTCGCTCGGCCTTAAAGCTGTCAAGGAATTTTTCCCGTTCCGAAGACGACATATGCCGTTTTTGCACGACAGTGGGGGTTTTGGGGCTGAGCTTTGAAAAAGTCTCAGCGACACGTTCAAGATACGCAAACGAAGGACAGAAAACAAGATAATTGCCCCGTCTCGGACGCATAGCGGCGATAACGGTTCTGACAAGCTCCGGCAAAGTATCTTCTCTTGCCGCGGCGCGCACGGAAATATGTTCCACCACGGCGGTGCATACCGCGCCCACATCAAAAGGAGACGGAACCTCAAGCTTCAAAGAGCTCCGCTTGCCGCACAAAACGGAACGGTAATAATCAATGGGAGAGAGCGTTGCGGAAAAGAAAACCGTACTTTTCCCTTTGTCCAAGCGTTCTGAAATCATGTGCGACGGATCGATGCAATAAAACCGAAGGGTGCGAGCTTCGCCTTCGCGCTGTGCATATGTGATGAAGTGCTCATCATAAGCATCAAGCTTTTTCAAAAGATAAGCCAACTCATAAACCGTTTTCCGCAAAAGCTTAGTCGCCTCATCCTCCGCACCGCCGCGCGGACGCACCTCGCGCAAAAGAATCTCGGTTGACTTTGAGAGTGCACTAAGAAGCGCGGAAGGTATTCTTCCGGTAGAGAAAAAGCCCACGGGCATTCCGTTTTCATCCTCGCGAAGCTCGTCTTTAAGCAAGTCATCCACCGTCTTTACATAAAGCGACTCGAGTTTTTTGGCGATCTCCGTCAGCCTTGCGGAAGAAGTGAGAAGCGAGACCAGCGTTTTCAGCATCTCATACGTCAACTCACCCGAATACATCTCACGGGCACGGTCCGGTAAATTATGAGCCTCATCGATGAGAAACAAGTATTCTCCACCCATATCAAAATAGCGGCGCAGATAAGCCCCCTGATCAAACAAATAATTATAATCACCGACAATCACATCGGCATAAAAGCTATAATCCAAAGCAAGCTCGTGCGGACAAATATCATAAGTTGCGGCGGCACTCACGATATCTTCCTCGGTTATGGCAGCTTTGTCCGCCGAGAGAAGAGCTTCTATCGCCTCCGCCTCTCTCTTTTTCATGCCCCTCATTTTTTCACAGCCGTAGCAGGTGTCCTTTTCTCTTCTGCCGCGGCAAAGACGTTCTTTGGCGCCGATGTGCACAGCACGCAACTGTGCGCCATGCGCACGCAAATGCTCACACGCCTCTAAGGCGGCAAGTGCCGATGTATTTTTGGGGGTAAAATAGAAAACCTTTTCGACGTACCGTTTTCCCAGTGCGCGCACGGCGGGAAAGAGGGTTGCCATCGTTTTGCCCGTGCCCGTAGGAGCAACGGCAAAAAGTGTTTGCGCATGCTTTGCGGCGGAATAGACGGCACCAATCATGTTTTTTTGACCGCCGCGCGCCTCTCCGTAAGGGAAAGGAACCGCCGAAAATGTAGGCAAGCGAAGCACCACGCGCTCAATCTCACGCTCAGCGTCGGCGCGAAGTGCCTCGGCCACTCGGCTCAAAAAGCGGCGTGCTGCCGCGCGTGTCGGTTTCTCATGTAAAGTAACGCTTTTGTCAAAAGGAATGCTTTTTATTTCAAAAATAAGTTCCGCATCCCCCTCTTCGCCCGTCAGCGCCAAAACCGTAAAGGCATATCCCCTCAAAAAACGAAGATCATCCTCAGGCATTTCATCGGGAGAATACGCTATTTCCGTGCGAAAAGTTAAGCTTCTCAGTCTGCCTTCTTCATACGTCGGCACAGCGTAGGCAAAGAGCTCGGTCTTGATATCTCCGATATCAAAAAAGCGTGAGAAAAGAACGGCATCGCCCTGCTTTGGCTCGGTAGGGGGATCGGTACGCACGGCAAAGGCATGCTCTATCCGCATTGCCCCCTCTTGCCACGGTTCCGAAACCGAAACGCACGCACGGCTGTATGCCATCTTTACCGCCTCAAGGACGGAAAGATACAGCTTTTCCTCACGGCTATCGAAAAACATAAAAAACTCTCTTCCTTTTTTTAAAAAAACTATTGCTTTTTTCAAAACTATATGCTATAATATCAAGGTACCGAATGGAGGCATAGCTCAGTTGGTTAGAGCACTTGCTTCACATGCAAGGGGTCATAGGTTCGAGTCCTATTGTCTCCACCAGACATGCTCTCATTCGTACATAACGGAGGCATAGCTCAGTTGGTTAGAGTACTTGCTTGACATGCAAGGGGTCACTGGTTCGAGTCCAGTTGTCTCCACCAAAATCCTGCACGAAAGTGTGGGATTTTTACTTTTCGGCACATTCGCGCTCTTTAAAGAGAAAAAAAGTAATTTTTTTCTTCTTTTATGCTCCGTATTGTTTAATTTTTTAACTGCTTTCCCAAGCGGGCAAAAAATTCAAATTCGGCATTTTTATTTTTCGCCGCAAAGGTGATTTTCACAGAAAGGATTTCATCCGCATGAAAACAAAAACTTCCCTCTTCGGTATAGGGCTCCTCTTGCTTGCCGCGCTTCTCTGGGGCTTCGGATTTACAACGCAGGATATGGCTCTTTCGCATGTAGGCTCTTACACGCTCAGTTGTGTGCGCAACATTGCGGCAGGTTTCTTTTTGATTCCCATCATCATGCTTTTTGACAGAAAAACCGATCGCCGCCTTTTTTCCAAGAAAGAAGGGAAATTCCGCATTGATATCAAAAAGCCGGAGTTGATCGGGGGCATTCTTTGCGGTATTGCCCTCGGCACGGCATCTACCCTGCAATCCCTCGGCATCGCTGGGGAGACCGATACGGGAACTGCGGCGTTTATCACTTCGCTTTACATGGTCTTTGTACCCTTGATCGGTCTTTTGCGCGGCAAATTTCCCTCCGTGCGCGTTTGGTGCTGTGTTGTGGGAGCACTCATCGGATTTTATTTTTTGAGTGCCAACATCGTATTCACCGAAAGCGGCATCGGCGGTTTCTTCTCCGCTATTTTTAAAAGCGGTTTCCGCTTTGCACTCAGCGATATTCTAGTGTTGATCGGTGCGGTCATATTTGCGGTACATATCGTTATTATCGACCACTTCTCGCCAAACAGCGACGGTATTCGTCTTTCTTGTATTCAAGTTTTCACGGCAGGCATTATCTTCTTGCCCATCATGTTGATTGTGGACCGTCCCGCCCTTTCCGATATCCTTGCCGCCGCACTTCCGATTCTTTATCTGACGATCTTCTCCAGCGGTGTTGCTTACACAGCGCAGATCGTCGGGCAAAAGCACGTTGACGTCACGGTGGCTTCCATCGTCCTGTCTCTCGAATCTGTCTTTGGTGCGTTATTCGGCATTCTCTTCTTGAACGAAACCAAAAACGCCATTCAAAGTGCCGGTTGCATTCTTGTTTTCACCGCAGTTGTGGTGGCTCAGCTTCCTTCTAAGAAGAAATCGGATGTCAAAAATGTTAAAAATGACAACTAATCATTTGCATTTTCAAGGATTCGGATCAATTCCGAAAAGTTCTGCGGCAACGGCACGGTAAAACTTACCCTTTCGCCGCTTTGGGGATGTACAAAAGAAATACTCTTCGCGTGAAGCGCCTGCCCGTCGAACAGACGGGCATGTTTTTTTTCAAAAGGCGTATTTCCGCCTCCGTAAACGGTATCACCGAGCAACGGATGCCCCAATGCCGCCATGTGCACACGGATTTGATGGGTACGCCCGGTTTCGAGGCGAAGCTTCAAATAACTGACGCTTCCGTATCGCGCAAGCACGGTATAATGAGTGACCGCTTCCTTGGCACTGTGAATACCGTCGCGGATAACCGCCATTTTTTTTCGATCCACCGGATGTCTGCCAATGGGAAGAGAAACGGTTCCCTCCTCATTTTTCATGCCACCCGTCACAAGCGCATGATATTCACGGTAAAGGCTATGATCCTCTAACTGGGCAGCAAGAGCACGGTGCGCGCTGTCGGTTTTGGCAACCACAAGCAGACCGCTTGTATCCTTGTCAATACGGTGCACAATACCGGGGCGCAAAACGCCGCCGATACCGGAAAGCGAATCGCCACAATGGTATAAAAGCGCATTGACGAGCGTTCCCGTCGGGTTGCCTGCGGCAGGATGTACCACCATTCCCGACGGCTTGTTGATCACCAAAAGGCATTCATCCTCATACACGATATCCAAAGGGATATTTTCGGGAAGTGCCTCGGACGGTTCCGGCTCCGGCAAAGCAAGAGATACTTGATCGCCCTTTGCCACACGCATTTTTTTATTGGAAGTCTTTCCATTCAAAAGAACGGCGCCATCCTCGATCCATTTGGCAGCCTGAGACCGCGAAGCATTCGCGGCGGCGGCAACGAAAACATCGAGTCTTTCGCCGTTTTCTTGTTCATTTACAGTAAATTCCACGTCATTCCTCCGAAAGAGATGGCTTACTTCGTTTTTTCCTCTTCTTTTTTCTTACCCAAAAACAGCGGCAAAAGCATGGACGCGGCAAGCGCAAAAGCCCCCACTGTCACAAAGATGTCCGCCACATTAAAGACGGCAAAATTAATTAGAGTAAAATCCACAAAATCCACAACATAGCCGTACAAAATACGGTCGATCATATTGCCGATCCCGCCGGCAACAATTGCAGCAAGAGAAAGACCTGTCGGGTAAAATATGGCAGGGTATCTGCCATCCTCGCCTTTATCGGAAAGGTAAGAACGATCCCAAAAGAGATAAAAGGCAAGTGCCACAATGGCAACACTCGAAAAAAGCATAAACACCCATCGATGATCCGCCAACATACCGAACGCGGCACCGCGGTTTTCTACATAGGTTAAATGCAAAACATTCTTCCACAAAGGGACGGAAGCGATCGGCTTTAAGTATTTGACAGCGAGCATTTTTGTCAGCTGATCCAAAAGAATGCCAAACACAATGATCGCCACATAACTCAAACGCTTCCATAAGGGTTTGATTTTAGACATGGACTCCTCCATCAAAGAACGGGTATGGGCAATGCCGACTCCAGAATGGAAATGAGCAGAAAAACGATCAAAAAAGAAAGATCAATCGGCATCTCACTCAAAAGACGGCTGCGCGAAAGAAGCAATCGAACCGGGGCAATAAAGGGCTCTGTTACCAAATGCAATGCCATCATGAGAGGACTGCTGTCGCCCATGATGAACCAAGAAAGCACAGCCCGCAACAGCATACACATGCTTAAAAGGCTCAAAAAAGTTCGAACCGCTATTGCCAAAAAATACAGGAAAACCACGTCTTATCCTTCCGCGTCGGTAGAAACGACCTCAGAGTCACTGATATCTACATTGCTGGGAGTAACAATATAGGTCGTTGCATTGATGCGACGGATCTGACCACCGATGGCAAATGCAACACCCGAAAGAAAATCAAGCATGCGCATGCAAACATCCTTGTTTACAAGCTCCAAGTTGAGAACAACCGTGCAATGTTCCAAAAGCTTCTCGGCAATGTCGCCCACCTCATCATAACGCTCGGGGCGGAATACCTTCAGCTGAATACTGCCGCCGCCGATGCCCAAAGCACTTGCGGCAGAGACTTTGGAAGAAGTCTCGGTCGCGGCAGGCTCGCTCACCTCTTCCAAGGGTGTGCTCGCAGTTTCCAAGGGTGCATCATAAAAATCGTTTTCTACATCAAAGGGTGTGTTTTTCTTTCCAAAAAAATTCATGTTCTATATCCACCTTTCAGTTATTAACCGTTGTTTTTGAGAAACAAGCCTCTGCCAACGCGAATCATCGTAGCACCTTCCTCTACGGCAACCGCATAGCTTCCACTCATACCCATGGAAAGCACGGCATCTTTCTCTAAATAGCCCTTTTCCTTCAAACGGGAAAAAATATTCGCCGTTTCTCTGAAATAAGGACGGTATGCTTCGCTTTCATCAAGCACAGGGCCCATTGTCATCACACCCGCAAGTGTGATATGAGGGTAAGCAAGCAAAGCTTCGGCAAAGCGTTCGGCATCTTCCGGAAAAATGCCGCCTTTTGCCTCTTCCTTCGCGCTGTTGATCTCAATCAAAACACGCATGCGGATATTCCGTTTTGCCGCTTGTTTTTCAATTTCGGCGGCAAGACGTTCGGAATCAAGAGAATGAATCAGCGCGGCCTTGCCCGCTATGTACTTAACCTTGTTGGTCTGAAGCTGTCCGATCAAATGCATTTCGGGACGTTCTGCATCCGAGAACAAATCATAACGCTCACAAAAAAGCGAGGTGCGGTTTTCGGCAATCATGGCTTGTCCGTGTTCGCGAACAAGGCTCTCGACCTCTTCCGCGGTAGCACTTTTAGTCACGGCAAGCAACTTTGGGACATCCACCCCAAGTCTTTGCGCCACTTGTGCGCATTTTTCGCGTACTCGCGCAAGATTCTCACCAATATAAGCATATTGAGACATATCGTTTTTTCCTTTATAGATATCACTTTGATTAAAGTACAGGGCATTTTTACGCCGCGGTGCAAGGAACATCGCTTCGTCCTACGAAGCGTGAGCGTCGGCACGACGCTCGAAGACTTGCGAACGCAAGGATTCATATGTGTATTATAGCACATTTCTTTGTCGCATTGCAAGAGTTTTTGTAAAATGACGAAAAATTTTCCTATTTTTTTGGTATCCTTTGAAAAACACCTTTTAAAAACTGTATTTTTATATATTTTTGAAAGAAAAACTGCACTTTCTGTTGCAAAGGCCGCGTTTTTATGATAAAATAGATGAGATAAATACAACCGAAAAGGAGCATAGCATGTTCAACGGAAAAATGAAAGCCGTTACCTTCAGCTACGATGACGGCGTTACCCAAGATATTCGTCTTACCGAGCTTTTCAACAAATACGGTTTAAAGGCAACCTTCAATATCAATTCCGGACTTTTGGGACAAACGGCAACCTTAAAGCCGGACGGCGTTCTCGTCAATCATTCCAAAGTCTCTCCCGCAGATGTTCCGCACATTTATGCCGGTCACGAAATTGCGGCGCACACCTTAACCCACCCCACCCTTACATTTGTAGAGGACGAAAAAGAAATCATCCGCCAAGTGGAAGAGGATCGCCTTGCGCTTTCCGATATTGTCGGATATGAAGTGACCGGGTTCGCCTATCCCGGCGGCGGTGTTAACTTCAACAGCCATATTGCCGAGCTCCTTCGCGCACATACGGGCGTTAAATATTGCCGCACAACCGTTTCGAACGCCTCTTTCGATCTGCAAGACAACCTTTTCGAATTCAAACCAACCGTATACCATCACCGTTCCATGGATGAAATGTTTGCTTTAGGCGAAAAATTTATCGCGCTGAAGCCCGATAAACCTCAAATCTTTTACATTTGGGGGCACGCTTACGAGTTTGACATTGCCGATACGTGGGATCGTTTTGAAGAATTTCTCTCCATGATCGCGGGCAAAGACGATATTTTCTACGGCACAAACAAAGACGTGCTGCTTCGCTGATATGAATATGCACGATCTTCCCTCTTCCGAGGCACTCGCTTATCTCGGAGATGCGGTATTTTCGCTTTACATCAGAAATCTCTTGGTCAAAAAAGGGATCTCGCATGCAGGCGACCTCAACCGCCTTTCCCTCTCCTTTGTTACCGCCCCCCACCAAGCTATCATCTTTCACCGTATAGAAGAAAGGCTTACCGAGGAGGAAAAGGATATTTTCCGCCGCGCTTATAATCACAAAGGGCTCAAAGCCCCCAAGCATGCCAGCTATGCCGAATACCGTACCGCAACGGGGTTTGAAGCACTGCTCGGTGCGCTGTACTTGACTGAAAACTACCCTCGTATCGAAGAGCTTCTGTCGGATGCGGCCGAACTTATCGAGCATGAGGATACCGAAAAGAAAGGATAAAACAATGATTCAGAAAATAAAAGGCACCATGGATATTTTGCCGAACGAAACTCCCTTATTCCGCTATATTGAAGGCATCATGCGTGAAGAAGCGGAAAAATACGGTTTTGGCGAGATCCGCCTTCCCACTTTTGAGCTGACAGAACTCTTTGTGCGCGGCGTGGGCGACACCACCGACGTAGTGCAAAAAGAAATGTATACATTCCTTGACGGTGAGGACAGTATCACGCTTCGCCCCGAGGGAACCGCAGGTGTGGTACGCGCCTTTATCGAAAACGGCAAATACGGCGACACCATGCCGCAAAAATACTACTATATTATGAGCTGTTTCCGTCATGAAAAGCCGCAAGCAGGCAGAACACGCGAGTTCTTCCAATTCGGCACCGAAATGTTTGGCAGTGAAACGCCTGCCGCAGATGCCTCTGTGATCTCTCTCGCCGCCGCTGTTTTGCGCCGCCTGGGACTTACCAATGTGCGCTTGCACCTAAACTCCATCGGCTGCAAGAATTGCCGTCCCGCCTTTAAAAAGGCATTGACCGACCACTTCTCTGCCCATACGGAAGAACTTTGCGACACCTGCAAGGGTAGACTGCATAAAAATCCCCTGCGCCTTTTGGATTGCAAGAGCCCCATCTGCTCTGCCATTGCCAAAGAAGCACCTAAGACCATTGAACATCTTTGCCCCGACTGCCAAGCGCATTTTGATACTCTTAAATCGCATTTGGATGCTATGGGCATCGAATACACCGTAGATCCTTCCATCGTGCGCGGTTTGGATTATTATACGCGTACTGTTTTTGAGTTTATTGCGGAAGGAATTGCGGCACAAAGCACCGTGTGCGGCGGCGGCAGATACGACGGACTTGTTGAATCTCTCGGCGGTCCTGCCCTGTCCGGCATCGGATTTGGCATGGGCATCACGCGCGTGATCATGGCACTGGAGCAAGCCTCTCTCGCCAATATCGCTCCCGTATGCCCCAAGCTTTATATCGCTTCCTTGGGTGAAAAAGCAGTTACCGCCGCGCTCTCCATTACGGAACGTTTACGCCGTGAGGGCATCTATGCCGAGTGCGACCTTGTGGGCAGAAGTCTCAAGGCACAAATGAAATACGCCAATAAGCTTGGCGCAGATTATACGCTGATTCTCGGTGATAGCGAGATCGAAAGCGGAAAAGCCCAGCTTCGCGACATGAAAAACAGCTCGCAAACCGAGGTCGAACTCGCCACATTTACACTTAACTGATACCGAAAGGAGAAGGGTGCATGCAAACGGCACAAAGACCGCCAAGAGAAGCCTTTCTGCCCGTCACGGCGGAGGATGTCCGTCAAAGGGGTTGGAGCGAGGTCGATTTTGTATACGTCACGGGAGACGCCTATGTGGATCACCCTTCTTTTGGCGTCTCTATCATTTCTCGTGTTTTGGAGGCAGAGGGCTATCGCGTTGCTATTTTGGCACAGCCCGATTTCCGAAGCACTGAGGACTTCCGCCGCTTTGGAAAACCAAGACTCGGTTTTCTCGTCACTTCCGGGAACATCGATTCTATGGTAGCGCACTACACCGTCGCAAAAAAGAAGCGCACCTATGACTACTACTCTCCCGGCGGAAAAATGGGGCTTCGTCCCGATCGCGCGGTCATTGTTTACTGCAATCGCATCCGTGAGGCTTTTGGAGATATTCCGATCATCATAGGCGGTTTGGAAGCGTCGTTACGACGCTTTGCACACTATGACTATTGGGATGACAAAATGCGCAGATCCGTTTTGGTGGACAGCCGTGCGGATATTTTAACCTATGGCATGGGTGAAAACATTTTGCGCCGCCTTGCGGAACTGTTGGATAAAGGCATTCCCGTGCGTAAAATCCGCGATGTACGCGGTTGCGTATATCTCGCCAAAAAAGGTGAAAAAATACATTTTGATGCCATAGAAACCTGCGATTATGACGAATTAAAGGCAGATAAAGAAGCCTATGCCAAAGCCTTTGCCACCCAATACCGCAATACCGATTCCATCCGCGGCAAAGCCATCGTAGAATTTTACGGTGAAAAAATGCTGGTGCAAAATCCGCCCATGCCTCCCCTTTCCCGCGAAGAGCTTGATAAGGTATACGCCCTTCCCTTTGCGCGCGACTATCATCCCGATTACGACAAAGAAGGCGGCGTGCCCGCCATCAGCGAGGTAAAATTCTCGATTGCCCACAACCGCGGCTGCTTCGGTGCCTGCAATTTCTGCGCCATCGCCTTTCACCAAGGACGTGAGGTTCGTTCGCGCAGTGCCGAGAGCGTAATCGAAGAAGCCAAAAAGATTATAGCTCTTCCCGATTTCAAAGGCTATATTCATGATGTCGGAGGTCCCACCGCCAATTTCCGAGAAGCGGCGTGTGAAAAACAACTGACCGAAGGTGTTTGCCCCGGCAGAAAATGTCTTGCGCCCACGCCTTGTAAAAATCTGCGTGTTGATCACTCCGAATATGCCGCCATACTGCGGGATATAGAAGCTTTGCCGGGTGTCAAACGCGTATTCGTCCGTTCCGGTATTCGCTTCGACTACCTGCTTCAAGACAAGGATCCTTCCTTCTTTGAACAACTGGTATCACACCATGTCAGCGGTCAGTTGAAGGTCGCACCCGAGCATTGCTCGGCAGGCGTGCTCGCGGCGATGGGCAAACCGAACATTCATGTCTATGAGGCATTTCGCAAAGAATTTTTCCGTTTGTCCGAAAAATGCGGTTTAGAGCAATATCTTGTGCCCTATCTCATGTCCAGCCATCCTGGCTCTACCATGGCAGAGGCAGTGCGCCTGGCGCAATGGCTCAAAAAATGCGGCTATGCTCCCGAGCAAGTGCAAGACTTTTATCCCACACCCGGTACGGTTTCCACCGTTATGTACTATACCGGCTTAGATCCCCTCAGCGGAAAAAAGATATACGTAACAACCGATTACAAAGAAAAACAAATGCAACGTGCCCTCTTGCAGTATTCCAAACCGCAAAATGCCCATCTGGTACGAGAAGCTTTGCGCTATGCGCACCGTGAGGACCTGATCGGAGACTCTCCCGATTGTTTGGTCCGTGCCGCGCGTGATCAAGCACCTGCCAAAAAAGCGGCCGCGCCTGCGGACCGCAAAACGAATACTTTTGGCGGCCGTTATATCGACAAAAAGAAAAAACCTTCTCGCGGCGTACAAAAAAGCCGCACTCCCGTCGGCCCCAAAACAGCAGGCGGAAACAAGAAGGAAACGCCCAAAGCCACCGTTCGTTTTTCAAACAAAAAAGGACGAAAAAACTAAAACGAATACGCAGTCATTTTTCCCGTGTTTTTATGCATCTTCTTCCTTTTGTTCCATTTTTAAGTTTTCCGCTTTTGGTTCATTTTTCAGCTTTTTTCCCCATTTAATGGTTGCCTTTTTTCGGAACAAAATACCAATTAAAGGGAAAGTTGTGCAATTCGCACAGAAATCAAAAAATAGAGTTTTCCACATGTCGAATGTTGAAAACAGGGAAAACTACCGGTTCAAAAATAGTCTATCCTTGAAAAATCTGGCTTTTTTGTGGAAAAAAGGGCTAAGTTTTCAACAGTTTCAACATTTTGCATGTTGAAAACTTATTTTCTCATTTTTTTCATTTTCTACACTTTACCATCTTGACAATCTTTTTTACCATAAAAATCCATTCAACTGTTTACCAAAAGAGGAAAAATATTATTCATGAAACCAATCATTGATGAAACCGCTTTCAAAGAAACAAAAATATCCTCCGAAGAGAAGTTCGAAGGCAAAGTTTTACGCGTTTTCCGCGATGAGATCGCCTTGCCAAACGGTAAAACATCCGTCAGAGAATACGCCAAGCATCGCGGTGCCGTAGCCGTTGTCGCACTGGATAACGAAGATCATGTTTATCTTGTACGGCAATACCGCTATGCCATAGGGCGCACCACGCTCGAAATCCCGGCAGGCAAGCTTGAAGAAAGCGATACCGATCCCGAAACCGCGGCAAAGCGCGAGCTTTCCGAAGAAATCGGTGCGGTAGCAGGCAAATTTTCTTCTCTCGGTGTTTATCTTGGTTCTCCTGCTATTTTAACCGAAAAAATCTATTGCTATCTCGCCGAGGATCTTACCTTTGGCGATACACATCCCGATGAAGATGAAAATCTTATGACAGTACGTATGCCCTTGAAAGATGCCATAGCATGTATTGAACGGGATGAATGGGAGGACGGTAAAACTGTTTTTGCCCTTTTAAAAACATTTTTAAAGAGACAAATCAGCATGTAAACCCAAAATTTCTCCTTTGGCGTTTTTTACCGCGAAAGATTATTTTGCACAGAAAGGCTTAATCACTAAAATGACAGAAGAGCAATACAGCCGAAGCGAATGGTTGTTCGGCGAAGGCACAACCGACATTTTGCGTGCCTCGCATGTTGCCGTATTCGGTTTGGGCGGCGTCGGTTCCTATCTGGTGGAAGCCTTGGCGCGCATGGGTGTTGGAACCTTAACCCTCATAGACCGTGACACCTACAGTGAGAGCAACTTAAACCGCCAGCTATACGCTTTAAAAAGCACCGTGGGGCAACACAAGGTAGATGTTGCGCGCGCACACATCTTGGATATTGAACCGCGCACTTCGGTTTTTGTGCATCCGACCTTTGTTTTACCCGAAAATATATCGACTTTTGATTTTTCTTCCTTTGATTACGTGGCAGATGCCATTGATACCATCAGTGCCAAGATCGCCATCATTAAGGCGGCGAAAAATGCCAATATACCGGTCATCTCTGCCATGGGAGCAGGCAATAAAACCGATGCCACCGCCTTTCGCGTAGCCGACATTGAGAAAACCCGCGTGTGCCCCTTGGCACGCGTCATGCGCACCAAACTTCGCAGAGAAGGCATTCGCGGCGTTAAGGTGGTTTATTCCGAAGAAGAGCCGCGTCCTGCACTCTATACCGATGCAGAAAGCGGAAAACCGCTTCCCTCCTCTTGCAGTTTTGTCCCCTCTGTGATGGGTTTGATCATGGCAGGTGAGATCATCAAAGATCTCATCCAAAAAAGAAAACCATAAAAAAATAGAGCTAGCTCATTAAGAGCTAGCTCAAGTCGGATCGTAGCCATGTCGTTCTGTGAGCCAAGG
>JAZNND010000047.1:0-23268 GCA_045580085.1 Eubacteriales bacterium | reverse complement strand
TCGTTTGTGTATCTCTACTATTTTCTTCTTGAATGCATAATCGTATTTATACATAAAAAATCCCCTTAAAGTATTCTCGAAAACTTTTTTGTTTTTTCGAGTGTATACTCTAAGGGGATTATATCATAATGAGCTAGCCCGTTTTGTTTCAAGGATCTTTTTTATTTGCTTTTTCTGCATCTTCCGCATCCTCGGAAGGTGTTTCTTTTTTCTTTTTCTGCTTTGCCAAAAGCTCTTTCAAAAGCCCCAGCGTCTTTTTATCGTGCGGAAAGATGATGTGCAAAAGCCCGATGGATATAGCGAGCGTTAGGATTTTCTCCGGGGTAAAGGGAAGCCAGATGAATGCCAAATAAGCCCCCGATACCGCCATCATCCATTCGATCTCGTGATAAGCACCCAACCCTAAAAGAATATAGGACCAGCCGTTGGTGATGAGCCAGGCGAGCGCAAAGCAAAACAAGAGTCTGGGATTGACAATAAACTGAAAAACCGTTTTGGCAACTCTTTTTATTTTTTCTTTTGGACTTTCATGTTTCATGTTTTCATTTAGCCGACTGCAAGGGCATCCTTTTATGATGTCGATTCAAATCGCATTTCTATTTTATATATGCTATGTGAAGGAAAAATATGAAATATGTGAAGAAATCATGAAATTCATCTACCGAGTCGGCTTTTAGAGCAAAATGGTTTGGGTTCCGTCACCGGTGACATAATGCTTTTTTACACCGAGGATATCCATCCACTCGCGTGTAACGGCGGTGCCGTACATGCGAATGCGCCACATTTTGCGCAGTTTATCGACATCCGCGAGATAAGAAGGTACTTCGGGCTCGTTGTACAGCCAGTGCTGTGCGCACCAGAGGCAAGCTTCGGGGCGGATGGCGGCATAGACTTCCATCGAGCAGTTCATGTGACCGTGGTGTGCCATCTGTACGATATCGGCTTTTAAGAGGTGTCTTGACTCGCGGTAGAGAATATCGCCCGAGTCGGGACCGAGGTCGCCGAGGAAGAGCACCGATTTTCTGGGTGTGGTCACTTTAAAGACTAGGGAGGAGTCGTTCATCAAATTGGCGTAAATGCCGTCGTGGTAGGTATACAGAAAATCAATCTTGACCTCGTCAATTTGAATGCTCTCTCCTTGTTCAACCACGTGTGCCTTGCTGCGGAATTTGTCTACTACACGGTTGAAAGCGGGAAGTGAGCCGTTTAATTCCGCCTTTAAGTAGGCATAGTCCGGCACATCGCGCTTGCCGATTAGTGCATCGTAGTTCGGAAAATGATAATAGATCTTTTCGATGTCAAAGTCGGCGCAACTGTTCTTTTCCATTTCATCTACAAAGCCGGAGATATGATCCCCATGCGCATGGGTGAGGATCCATGCCGAGATGTGTCTGCCGTTGACATATTCCTTCAGAAGCGGCATGTCGAGGGGACGTCCGCCGTCGATTACGATGCAGTTGTTTTTCTCAGTTACTAAAACAAAAGACATCATAAATTTGCTGGTTTCGGTCAACATGTAAAGTGTCGTTTGCATTTTTATCTTCCTTTCTCAATCGGATGCTTTGAAATTGTATATGGGTTTGATGACCTTGATGACATCCACTGTGGGAGAGATGAGACGTATAATTTCCTCCATGGGCTTATATACCATGGGAGACTCATCCAGTGTAGAAGCATTTACAGTGGAGGAATAAATGCCTTCCATGGCCTGTTCGTATTCTTCGACGGTAAAGAGTTCTTTGGCTTCGCTTCGGCGGCAAAGTCTGCCCGCACCGTGGGGGGCGGAAAAATTCCAATCCGCGGTTCCTTTGCCTACGGCAATGATGCAACCGTCGCGCATATTCATGGGAATGAGCACCTTTTGCCCTTCGTGCGCCGGAATAGAACCCTTGCGTATGATACCGTCTTTATCGATAAAATTATGTACCGTTTCAAAAGAAGTGTATTTGAAAACGCGTAAAAATTTTAAAATCTCCTCCGCCATTTTCTTTCTGTTCTCGGAAGCAAAAGTTTGTGCGAGCATCAAGTCGTGCATATAGTCTGCCATCGAAGCCCCCTCAAGATAGCAAAAATCTGCGGGGATTTTTGTTTTATAGGCATATTTAGCGTTGACGCGCGCAATGGCATCGGGCATGTCTTCGGGGCGTTTGGCGGCTGAGAGCTCTGCTATGACGCGCTCTCGCGCTTCTCTGGCGGCATTTTTGCATTCTTCCACAGCTCTTTTTTGATAGTGCTTGGCAACTTGCAGACCTAAATTGCGTGATCCCGAGTGGATAATGAGGTATTTGTTGCCTTCCTCATCCCCGTCAATCTCGATAAAATGGTTGCCGCCGCCGAGCGTGCCGAGTGCACCGTATACCCGATCTAAATCGTTTAAGTGCGGAAAACAGCGCAGTCGTCGGATCAAATCCTCGGCATGCCGTTCTTTGCGATGCGCCGAACCGAAGGGGATGCGGCGTTTGATCAGATCGTCGAGTGCGGGAAGATCGACGGCAATCTTGCCGAGCTCTACCGTGAGCATACCGCAACCGAGATCGACACCGAGTACATTGGGGATGATCTTATCGCCAAGCTCAGCGGTGAAACCGACCACACATCCTGTGCCGTAATGCACGTCGGGCATGATGCGAATTTGTTTACCCGCAAACGGAGCTTGCGCTAACAGTTCGTAAATTTGATTTTGAGCCTCCGGCTCAATGTTTTCGGTAAAAATTTTTAATTGAGAGTCTTTCATAATCATAAATAGGGGGGGACGTTTCGGGATGATAAAACCGTTATTTCTTTTCGTGATGAAATAAATTGGCTATGGGCGTGCGATATACCTTCATCGCACTTTTGGGGCAAAACTCTTGACAGCAAAAGCAACGGATACATGTGCTTTTGTTGATTTTTGCTTTCTTTTTTTCGATGACAATGGCATGCGCGGGGCAAATATCGCGGCAAATACCGCAACCGATACAAAGATCTTTTTTGAGCTTTGGACGGGTTTGAAGGATTTTTCCGGCAACGGTGCCGAAGAAACGCTTGAGAGGTTTCTTGCCGTCCCCGGTAAAGCGGAGCGAGCGACGCTCGACAACTCTCTCAAAGTCTTTTACACACAAAGGCTCGATCTCGCCAAACACCGTAATATCATCCGTATTTTTCGGTAAAAGCCCGCGGCGCATGGCGGCTTCGAGAGTGGGGATTTCTTGCGGTGAAAAGCCTAATATCTTGGCGGCAACGGCGTCAAGCGTATGGGGAGAGTGAGAAGCCAAAAGGCACCCGATCTCACGCGGTGTACCCGCTGTGGGACCGTTTCCTTCCATGCCGACCACGGCATCAATGATGGAGAGAATAGGATGAAAATATTCATCGAGGTCTAAGAGCATATCCGCGAAATCCTCGTACTTCGGAAAGCGATAATGATATTCGGGTTTAATGATGCCGGGGATGGTGCCGAACATGTTTTTCGCCGCCGCCGACATGCCCATCATACCGTGGCTTTTGAGCTTGGCGAAATTGATGATGACATCCACATGGTCAAGATATGCGGTGTATGTGAAATGATGCAACACCTTACCTTCCGGGAAATTCGCTTCTTTTTGAGAAAAATCACGGTTAAGCGAAGCGTTTTTGACCGATGTCATGCCGGAAACGGAATAAACTCTGCCAACAAACGCATTGTTATAAAGCCCACCGGGGCTGTCACCGAGGACTACTGTTGCTCCCCTTTCCGTTATCATCTCGCAAAGCGCGGAAAGAAGAGTAGGGTGCGTGGTTCCTGCTTTTTCGGGCGCCATAGCGGAAACCAGATTGACCTTAATGCCTACACACATACCGTTTGTAATGAAGGCAAGTCCGCCGA
Source organism: Eubacteriales bacterium (assembly GCA_045580085.1). Taxonomy (GTDB): domain Bacteria; phylum Bacillota; class Clostridia; order Oscillospirales; family CAG-272; genus UBA1740. Next base: position 19,424 of record JAZNND010000047.1, on the reverse strand, counting down.
TGGGAGAAAGCAGTGCTTCCAAAGCTTCCCGTGCTTGTCGAATATCGTATTCTTTTAGCGGTACCACCGACACAGCATCTTGCGCCGTATAGTATTTTGAGGTGTTTTCCATTGCTATCCATGTGCCTTTCTGTGCTAAGTCAGTTTTTCGGGTAATATGCCTATAACTGTGACTTTGCAGACTGTTTTTATTTTAACACGAGGGGTGTAAAAAAGCAACCCTTTTTGTGATTTTGTTCTGCCTGCGCAGGGTATGCGCATAGAATGAAATAAAAAAGAAAGGAAATATTATGCGCCGCTTTTTCGTCCTATGCTTACTTTTTGCCTTGCTTATGGGTTTGTGTGCTTGCACTGAGTCAAAAAGCACCGCGGATTTTCAAAGAAATGCCGATTCTCTTTCACTGCCTGTTGGAATTTGGTACCAAAGTGAAGCGAAAGAGTGGGAAACGGGATATTTGCCCGATGCATTACGCAGTATTTTTTTTGAGGATGGGATGTCTTTTCCGTGGGTAATGTATCTTGGTACGGATGATGAGGTGCTATGTGAGATTCTTTATGCCGTCTTGCCGAGCGAATACGATGCGCTCATGCTTGCCGCGCATCTTTCTGCGAGAATTGAAACGCTTAAGGAGCTGTCGGACGGTGCTTTTGATGAGAGTCTTTCGGATGCTTCCGTTTTACGATGCGATAACGCTGTGCTCTATACCGTGTCGCCTGTCAATATACAGGTATTGGCTTTGCTAAAATAAAGCAAGACGGGCTAGCTCTTAATGAGCTAGCCCCCTTTTAGATCGCGGATAAATCAACCCAATTTTTTGAGCTCGGAAAGGAGAGATTCTTTGGTTGCCTCGTACTTGGCGAGCTTTTCTTTTTCCATTTGAACGACTGCTTCGGGTGCTTTGGCAAGGAAGCCTTCGTTGGAGAGCTTTCCGGCAAGACGCTTAATTTCGCCTTCTGTCTTTTCGAGTTCTTTCGTCAAACGTGCCTTTTCCTTCTCAAAATCAATCATGTCGGCGAGAGGAATGTAGACGGTGGCGGCGTCGGTAACGATCGAAACCGAACCCTCATCTTCATAAGAGTCGGGGAAGAACACCTCAGAAGCAGAAGCAAGCTTCTCAAAGAAGCCTTTGGCATCGCGGAAGGTATCTGCGTATTTCGAAACGATATAGAGCTTGGTCTTGCGAGAGGGAAGCACATTCATTTCGGCACGGCGGGTGCGGATGGCACGAATAGCATCGATAACGCGATCGATTGCTTCTTCTTCCGCCGGGAAGCATCTGTCCTCGCTGTACGCGGGATATTCGCTGATCATGATGCTCTCTTCTTTATGGGGAAGCGCACTGTAGATCTCTTCGGTGATGAAAGGCATATAGGGATGCAAAAGCTTAAGCGTTTCAACGAGAACATAGGAGAGAACGCGGATGGCGGTCTTTGCGGTAGCGGAGCCTTTGTCATACAGACGGCTCTTGCAAAGCTCAATATACCAGTCGCAGTAAACGTCCCAAGAGAAATCATAGATCGAAGCCAAAGCAACACCCAGCTCGTAGCGATCAATGTTTTCACGCACCTCGCGCGCCAGTTTGTTGAAGCGGGAAAGGATCCATTTGTCCTCGGTTGTCATTTCCGAGACAGGGGGCAACCCGTATGCCTCGTCTCCCTCCATGTTCATCAAAACAAAGCGGGAAGCGTTCCAAAGCTTGTTGGCAAAGTTTCTTGCCGATTCGATCTTTTCGTTCGAGAAACGCATATCGTTGCCGGGGGCGTTGCCCGTTGCCAGCGCGAAACGAAGCGCATCGGCACCGTATTCCTCAATGACTTCCAGCGGATCGATACCGTTGCCGAGTGATTTCGACATTTTTCTGCCTTGCGCATCGCGCACAAGACCGTGAATAAAGACGGTATCGAAAGGTTTCTCACCCATGTGCTCCATGCCCGAAAAGATCATGCGGGCAACCCAGAAGAAGATAATGTCGTATCCTGTAACCAGCACGCTCGTCGGATAGTAGCGAGCAAGATCGGCGGTCTTGTCGGGCCATCCCATTGTGGAGAAAGGCCAGAGTGCGGAAGAGAACCAGGTGTCAAGCACGTCCTCTTCTTGACGGACGGGATTTCCGCATTTGGGACAAACATCGATATCCTCTTTGCTGACTGTCATCTCGCCGCAAGCGTCGCAATAGAAGGCGGGGATTCTGTGCCCCCACCAAAGCTGACGGGAGATGCACCAGTCGTGCACATTTTCCATCCAGTTGGTATAGGTTTTGGTGAAGCGTTCGGGTTCGAATTTGACTTTGCCCTCCAGTACCACATCCAAAGCGGGCTTGGCAAGAGGTTGCATCTTTACAAACCACTGGTCGGAGGTCAAAGGCTCTACCGTAGTCTTACAACGGTAGCAAGTGCCGACATTGTGCGCATAATCCTCTACCTTAACAAGATAACCGCCCTCTTCCAAGTCCTTGACGATCGCTTCTCTGGCGGCGTAACGGTCCATGCCTTCATACTTGCCGCCGTTTTCGTTGATGGTAGCATCGTCATTCATCACACGGATCACGGGCAGATCATGGCGTTTGCCGACCTCAAAGTCGTTGGGATCGTGCGCGGGAGTGATCTTGACACAGCCCGTACCGAAGTCTTTTTCCACATATTCGTCCGCAACGATCGGAATTTCTCTGCCGACAAGAGGCAAAATGAGCATTTTGCCGATCAGATCGGTATATCTTTCGTCCTCGGGATTGACGGCAACGGCGGTATCGCCCAACAGTGTTTCGGGGCGCGTGGTGGCGATGGTCAGATATTGGTCACTGCCCTTGATGGGATAGCGGATATGCCAAAAATGACCTGCCTGCTCTCCGTATTCTACCTCGGCATCCGAAAGTGCCGTGCGGCAGTTGGGGCACCAGTTAATGATGCGGAAACCGCGGTAAATCAAGCCTTTTTTGTAAAGGTTGACGAAAACCTCACGGACAGCACGCGAACAGCCCTCATCCATGGTGAAACGCTCACGGCTCCAATCGCAGGACGCGCCGAGTTTTTTGAGCTGGCTGATGATGCGGCTGCCGTATTGCTTTTTCCAATCCCAAACGCGGTCAAGAAATTTTTCTCTGCCAAGATCGTAACGGGTAAGACCTTCGTTGACACGGAGATTCTCTTCTACCTTGATCTGGGTTGCGATACCGGCATGGTCGGTGCCGGGCACCCAAAGGGTGCTGTAGCCTTGCATGCGCTTGGTGCGGACCAAAATGTCTTGCAAGGTTTCATCCAGTGCGTGCCCCATGTGGAGCTGACCGGTGACGTTCGGAGGAGGAATGACCACCGAAAAGGCGGGCTTGGATGGATCGGCATCGGGCATAAAATAGCCCTTGTCGCACCAGTTTTGATAGATTCTGTCCTCGAATTCTCTCGGGGCATAGGTTTTGGGTAATTCTTTTTTCATGACGTTACCTTTCTATAGCAAACTTTATTTAACTCTTAAAATTCCTCTTTCAGCGCGCGCAGAAAAAGGTTTGACATCTCGGTTTCAATATCCGCCCCTTCGTAAATGGCGCGGTATATGGCGGTCGAGATGGGGAGAGAAACACCGTATTTTTCTTTGAGAAGCATCAGTGCTTTGACGGTGTATACACCCTCGGCAAGCTTGTCGTAAGAGCCGCCTTTAGCAAAGCATTCGCCGTAAAAGCGGTTGTGTGAATGGGGAGAGAAGAGGGTTGCCTCATAGTCTCCGAGGTGGCAAAGTCCAAAAATGCTTCTCTCATCACCGCCCATGGCAGCGGCAAGCCGTGCAATTTCACGCGGACCTCTTGCCATCAGTGCCCCTTTTAAGGATGGTGCGCCGATGCCGTCTAAAATGCCTGCGGCGATGCCGATCACATTTTTTGCCGCCGCGCCTACTTCGCATCCGATGAGATCGGAGGAACTGTAAAAACGAATGAGGGGAGAGGTAAAGCGTGCGGAAAGCTCTTTGGCAAAGGCAAGATCGGGGGAAACAAGCAACATGCAATTCGGAATGCCGCGCGTGAAATCCTCCGCATGCCCGGGGCCTACCCATGCGGCAAAGCGGACATCCTTGCCCAAGGCATCCGTGAGAATCTCGGACAAGCGTCTGCCGGTTTCGGTTTCAATGCCTTTCATGCAAAGAATGTATTCTTTTTCGCGATACGTTTGGGTTTGGGCGATCTGTGCCGCAACGGCGGCAAGCTGTTGCGTGCCCACGGATATAACAACGGTTTCGGCAAAGGAAATTGCCTCCTCAAGAGAAGAGGTGAAGCTCACCTCTTGCGAGAGCGTAACATATTCATTTTGACGGTTTGCGCGCAGTGCTTGAAAGGTTTTGCTTTCTTCGCGGCCGTACATTTTTACATTTGCTCCGATGCCGGAAAGATACCAAGCAAGGAACGAACCCCATCTGCCGCAACCGATGACGGATATTTTCATATAGACCATTCCTTTCTGTGCAAAGTTGCCTTTTGCGGTGGTTTGCCTGCGGCAAATTTTTGCCATGCGCTACGGCATAGAAGCCATAAAAGGCGGGTTTGAAAATTTATTTTCAAACTTAGCTCCTTTTCAAAAAAACAAAACGCCCCGAATGTTCAGGGCGTTATAAACGCGGTACCACCTGATTCACAGTGCCATAGCACTGCCTTATTGCCCGTAACGTGGGATCACGGCGGCAAAGCCGCAGCTCAGCGACGACCTTCGCTCCCTTTTCGCACGGACTTTCACCAACCGTCCGTTCTCTGTACCGAACACGAGAGTTACTCCTTCGCTTCACAGCCTTTAGGATATTATACTTCTTTTTGCAAGAAAAGTCAAGTTTTTTTCGAAATGTTTTTAAAGAGGAAGCAAAGAACTCGCTACGGCAAAGTAGACGAGCAAGGATACCGCATCCACAATGGTGGTGATGAAAGGGCTTGCCATAACGGCGGGATCGAGATGCAAGCGTTTGGCGAGAATCGGTAAAAGTGCTCCGATGATCTTGGCGCATATGACCGTGACCGCAAGCGTTAAGGAGACGGTTAAGGCAACCGAGACCGTAACGGCGGGATTGGCAAGCAACAAGCGATCAACCAAGAGGATTTTTCCAAAGGCAACCGTGCCGAGGGCGATGGCGCAAAGACATGCGACCGAAAGCTCTTTGAGCAAAACGCGCCATGTGTCGCGGTATGCGATCTCGCCGATGGAAAGCCCACGAATGACCGTTACAGAGGATTGGCTGCCGGAGTTTCCTCCCGTGCCCATCAGCATGGGAATAAATGCCGTCAGAACAACGCAGGAGGCAAGAGCTGTCTCAAAGCCCGTGATGATAAGACCGGTAAAGGTTGCCGAGAGCATGAGTAGCAAGAGCCAGGGAATACGGCTTTTAAATACCGTGAGCACATTTGTTTTTAAGTAGGGTGTCTCGTTCGGCGTGATCGCCGCCATTTTGGTAAAGTCCTCTTCTGCCTCTTCTTGCAAAACATCGATAGCGTCGTCTACCGTGATGATACCGACCAGTCTCTTCTCGGTGTCCGTAACGGGAAGTGCCAAAAAATCGTAGTGATCGAACATTTTGGCTACATCCTCTTTATCGGTCAGAGTTTCCGCGAAGATGACGTTTTGCTCCATGATATCGCCGATGATGGCATCCATGGGAGAGATGAGCAGGGATTTGACCGAAACGATACCCTCCAAGATGCGTTTTTCGTTTGTGACGTAACAGTTATAGACCGTTTCTTTGTCGATGGCGTCGCGGCGGATGGTATCAAAGGCTTCTTTGACCGTCATGCCCTTCCCCAAACGCACGAATTCCGTGGTCATCAAACTTCCCGCGCTGTCCTTGGGATAGCGCAAAAGCGAATTGATCTCGGCGCGTGAGGCGGCGGAAGAGTTGCGCAAAATCCGTGCGACGACAGAGGCGGGCATCTCTTCAATGATATCGACGGTGTCGTCCACATAAAGCTCTTCGAGCATTTCCTTCAATTCTCGGTCGGAGAAGCAAGAAATCAGACGCTCTTGGACTTCTGCACTCATTTCGACAAAGACCTCTGCCGCTTTCTCTTTGGGCAAAATGCGGTAGAGAAGGGGAGAATAGTTCGGATCAATCTCATCCCATAAAACGCCGATATCGGCAGGGGGGAGAGGGGTGAGTATCTCCTTGGCATCGGAGAAGCGTTTTTTCTCTAACAGCTCCGTCAGCACAGCGGCGGTGTTTTCCGCCGCCTCCGTAAATAAAAAAATATCGTTTTCCATAGTGTCCTCCTTTTGACTTTTTTGACGAGGAACACACGTAAAAAACCTTAGTCACCCGACAACAGGAAAATGACCGTGTGACATAAAGGAGGTTCTTTCGCGCGTATATCGCCTGCGTTTTCCATGCTGTCAAGCTCCTTTCCGAAAATAATGCGGCATTTGTCTGCCTTTAAACAGTATAGCACGCCCGGCGATATCTGTCAACAAGAAAGATTGTGAAAAAAATACTAAAAAAGAGGAAAGGAGTTTGTTGAAACAACTTGCTTTTTTTGTATGAATGTGGTATAATATAAAAGATTTATTATGAACACAAAAGAAAGGAAACATTATGAAATTTACAATGATGCTTCTCGCGATCATCATTTACCTCGGGATGGTCGTGTACATTGGATTTCTTTGCTCCAAGAAAAACAAGAGCTCCGACGATTTTTATCTTGGCGGCAGAAAACTCGGTCCCTATGTCACCGCAATGAGTGCGGAGGCTTCGGACATGTCCTCTTGGCTTTTGATGGGCCTTCCCGGTGTTGCGCTTCTCACCGGCTATTTGGGAAATACCACCGGCTTTGCCGAGGCGTTTTGGACGGTTGCGGGTCTTTTTATCGGTACTTATCTCAACTGGCTTATTGTTGCCAAGAGATTGCGCCGTTATACCGCTAAGACCAATTCCAATACCCTCCCCGATTTCTTCTCGGACCGTTTTGGGGATAAGGCAGGTATTCTCTGCGCCATTTCTGCGGTGATTATTATCATCTTCTTTGTGCCTTATACCGCGTCCGGATTTTCGGCAATCGGTAAGCTCTTCAATTCTCTCTTTGGCGTAGACTATCACACGGCTCTCATCGTTGGTGCTTTGGTCGTTGCCGCGTACACCGTTCTCGGTGGTTTCCTTGCCGCATCCACGACCGACTTTATCCAGTCAATCGTCATGACGGTCGCCCTCTTCATCGTTATTTGCTTCGGTGTTGAGAACGTGGGCGGTCTTGACGTAGTTGCTGATAACGTTTCGAAAATCCCCAATTATTTTAGTCTTACGGGAACCGACGGATCCTATGGCTTCCTTCCCATCGTTTCCACGCTTGCTTGGGGTCTTGGTTATTTCGGTATGCCTCACATCCTTTTGCGCTTTATGGCGATTGAGGATGATTCCAAGCTTAAAATCTCTCGCCGCGTTGCCAGCGTTTGGATGCTTTTCTCTACCGCTATTGCCATCGGCATTGGTGTAATTGGCTTCACTTATGCGAAAAATAACGGTTTGCTCGGTGCGGGCTTTGACTCTGAGCGTATCATTATCTACATGGCGGACGGTATCGCTAACCTTGATTCTTTTGCCGCTATCATTGCAGGCCTCATCATTTCCGGTATTCTCGCTTCCACCATGTCTACCGCCGACTCTCAGATGCTTGCCGCCGGTTCTTCCTTCTCGGAGAACATTGCTAAGCGTTTCTTCTTCAAGAACATGGGCAATAAAGCGCAGATGTGGCTTGCGCGCGGTACGGTACTTGTGATTACCGTTGCGGGTGTTTATTTCGCATGGAATCCCGATAGCTCCGTTTTCCGTATCGTTGAGTTTGCATGGGCGGGCTTCGGTGCCACCTTCGGTGCTCTCGTTCTTTTTGCACTCTTTTGGAAACGCACCAACAAATGGGGTGCGCTCGCCGGTATGGTTTCCGGTGCCGCTATGGTATTTATCTGGAAGTTCCTCATCCGTCCTCTCGGCGGCGCATGGAACATTTATGAGCTTCTCCCCGCATTCCTCGTTTCTGCTTTGGCAATTTTCGTTGTCAGCCTGCTCACCGCAGCTCCCGACAAAGAGGTTGTTGATACCTTTGAAGACGTTGCCGCAAGCATGAAAGAAAAAGCAAAAGGTTAATTGAAAACAGTGACGGCGGTCTCGAAACGAGACCGCCGTTCTTTATTCTTGATAGATGGTAACGATGTAATCCTCCGGTAACAGATGCCGCTTAAAAGAAAGAAGCGTGGTATCAACGTTTTTGACGTGCGTCATGCCTTCTCCCGTGCATTTGAGAAAAGCTTCCTTCGCTGTCCAAATCTCAAAAAAACGCAAACGCGCATCGGGTGACAGAACTTTTTCAAGATCGGCATCCTTGGGCTCGTGACCGAAGAGGTACAAAAGCTCGGCGGGTGCAAAAAATCGCATGGCGATTTTAGGGTTAACATCGTTTATTTTCTCAATGTCAATACCAACGGGCGTTTCACTTACGCAAGCGACAACCATGTCTTCGCTGTGGCTGATGTTAAAATGATAAGAACCGTCCGAAAGAAGCGGTTTCCCGAAAGGGGTATAGGTAAAAGTGATTTCGCTCGGAGAAAGATGTAACGCTTCCGCAAGCAATTGACGTGCTAAAAAATCGGCAAAGACGGTGCGCATTTTGTCTTTGCGTTGACGAATTTTTTCTACACGGGTGCGCTTGATCTCGTCTAAGAGTGCGTAAGCCTTTTGGTATTCGGCGTTGGTAAAAATACGGATATCGGCACTTCGCCAAAGCATAAATAGGCATCTCCTTTGCGTTTAATTTTGAAACTTCAGCGTAACTGGGTACTTTTCTCTTTCATTATAGCAAATATTTTTTCTCTTGTAAAGAGGTTTTTGTAAAACAATTGTGTGTTTTAGACAAAAAAACAAAAAACATTTCACTCGAATAGTGCATATTGCCAATTGCGAACCGGAATCATTATCAAAAGCAGATCGAATGCTTGACAGAAAAAACGAAAAGTGATAGAATAGGGAAGAATAAATCTCCGGAAAGGCGTTGTAAAATGAAAGAATTTTTGAAAAGAAAAAACATTGAATTCTCTGCCAAAAGGTACGGCATCGATGCCATGGGGGCCATGGCACTCGGTCTTTTCGGTTCGCTGTTAATTGCTACGATTTTTAATGCGATCGGGCTTATTCCCGGGCTTTCGTTCTTTGCCACCATCGGTTCTTACGGTGCTAAGGCTGCAGGGTGCGCTATGGCGGTTGCTATCGCGTATGCATTGAAGGCTCCGCCCTTCGTGATGTATTCTTCGGCTCTTGTGGGTATGATCGCCAACGACCTTGGAAAAGCCGGAGGTCCTTTGGCGGTTCTTTTGATCACCATCGTCGCGGTGGAATTCGGTAAGGCAGTTTCAAAAGAAACCAAAGTCGATATTCTCGTCACTCCCTTTGTCACTGTTTTCGTGGGCGGCGGTCTTTCCCTGCTTCTTGCGGGGCACATCGGAACGCTTGTCGGATTTGTAGGAAAGTTTATCGGTTGGTCTATGCTCCAACATCCTTTCGTTATGGGCGTAATCGTTTCGGCGGTGATTGGTATCGCCTTGACACTTCCTATTTCTTCTGCCGCTATTTGTGCTGCTTTATGTCTTTCGGGTGCGGGATTAGGCGGCAGTGAAGGGCTTGCCCTCGCGGGTGGTGCCGCCGTTGCGGGATGTTGTGCACAGATGGTCGGTTTTGCTGTGATTTCCTTCCGTGATAACAAATGGGGCGGCTTAGTTTCGCAAGGCATCGGTACCAGTATGCTTCAAATGCCGAATATCATTAAAAATATCCGTATTTGGATCCCCGCGACGCTCGCGTCTATGATCACAGGACCTCTTGCCAGCTGTGTGTTTGAACTGCGTATGTACGGTGCCGCCATCAATTCCGGCATGGGTACTTGCGGACTTCTCGGTCCTATCGGCATTATTCTCGGTTGGTTTGGCGGCGCATATCCTCATGCGGTTACAGCCTGGGATTGGATTGGGCTTGCACTCATTTGTTTTGTGCTTCCCGCCGTTCTTTCCTATGCGTTCTATCTCATCCTTCATCGCATTGGATGGATCAAAGACGGAGATATGAGATTAGAATAAAATTTGTAAAGCAACATAGACTTTTTTAGAAGGGAGACGCTATGACTAAGAAAAAGAATAAGGGTTTGTGGATCGCTTCTACCCTGTTTTTGATTGCTTCGGCGATCGGCTTGACGCTGTTTTTGTTTTCGGGCGAAAACATTCTCGTTTTAAAAAAGCTTTTTGATCCGTCTCTTGAATCGGAAGAGGTACAAGAGGTTCTCTCCGGGCTTGGTTATAAAGGTCATATTACCGTCACAATCCTTGCTATGTTGCAAGTCATTTTCGCTTTTTTACCGGCAGAACCCGTACAGGTGGCATCCGGTATCGCATTTGGCTTTCCCATTGGGCTTTTGTGTTGTATGGTAGGTGTTTTGCTCGGCAATACCGTCCTTTATATTCTCTATAAGATCTATGCGAGAAAGCTTGACGGCTATATCGATGAAAAATTGGGCTTTGATGTACATGCTCTCAGCACCTCCAAAAGAGTGACGCTTGTGATCTTTATCCTGTATTTTCTTCCTGCCATTCCGTACGGCTTGATCTGTTTGACCGCTTCCGCTGTGCGCATGAAATATCCGCGTTATATTATCGTTACCATGCTTGGCGCGTTTCCTTCCGTTTGCATCGGTGTCGCTCTTGGTCATGTTGCGATTGCATTCAGTTGGATTATCGCCTTGGCGGTTTTTGCAGTGCTTGTAATTTTGCTTATCGTTTTGTTTTGTCAAAAGAAGCGGATTGTCGCTAAGATCAACCGTTATATCGAGGAAAAGAAAGAACCTTATTCCTCCAAAACCGTGGTCCGTTCCTATAATCACCGTATTCTTGACTTGTTTTATGTCATCAGCCGCATTATTTTCTTTTTCAAGGGTGTCAAGGTAAAATATATCAATCGCGCGGGCGCATTACAGACACCGTGTGTCGTGCTTTGTAATCATGAATCGTTTGTTGATTTTGCTTATGTCGGAACCTTGATTCGCAAATACAGTCCTAATTTCCCCGTAGCGCGGCTCTATTTTTACCATAAATCGCTTGGTAATTTGATCCGAAGTGTCGGTTGCTATCCCAAGAGCATGTTCGATATGGATTTGGAAAGCGTCAAGAACAGTATGCGTGTCATCAAAAAGGGCGGCGTGCTTGCCATGATGCCGGAAGCAAGGCTGTCAACGGTGGGGGAATTTGAGGATATCCAAGAGGGAACATATACCTTTCTCCAAAAGCTTGGTGTTCCCGTATATACCGTGAAAATTTCGGGTGCCTATCTTGCCAAACCCAAGTGGGGCGATAAAATGCGCCGCGGTTCATATGTCGAAGCAGTGCTTGAACCCCTTCTTTCGGCGGAAGAGATTGCCGCCATGACCGCGGAGGAGATTGGGCAACGTGTGGAAAACGTCCTCACATTCGATGAACTTGAGTGGCTCAAAACCATGCCCCATATTCACTATCGTTCGAAAAAGTTGGCGCAGGGGCTGGAGAATATTCTGTCAATTTGCCCGAAATGTAAAGGAAAATATACAATTAAGGCAAAGAATAAAACCCTCTTTTGCGAAAAGTGCGGAAAGCTTGGTGTATTGACCGATCGCTATGCTTTTGAGAACGCGGAGCCTTTTTCCGATTTCGCGGCTTGGTATCATTATGCTGAGGCGGATATGGAGAGACGAATCGCGGATAACAGCGATTTTGCGCTTTCCTCTCCCGTTGTTTTAAAACACGCTTCTTTGGACGGAAAAACCATGCTTCGTGTATCGGGCGAGGGCGTTTGTGTTTTAAATGTATCGGGGCTCACTTACCGTGGCACCGAGGACGGAAAGACAGTGGAAAAACATTTTCCGATGGAAAAGATTTATCGATTGCTTTTTGGTGCGGGTGAAGATTTTGAAATATATGAGGGTAAAGAGATTTATTATTTTGTTCCTGAGGAAAAACGCATGGCGGTGGATTTTTATATCGCTTCGCGTATTTTGAAGGATCGCTCTTTAAAAGAAAGATAAGCAACGAAAGAAAGGAATGCAAAGATGCCAATACGCATGATTCGGGAAGATATCACGCGCCTTTCTTGCGATGCCATCGTCAATCCGACAAACACGAACCTTTTGCCGGGCGGCGGCACGGATGCTGCCATCCATTGCGCGGCGGGAAAAGAGCTTCTCGACGCGTGTGCGGCAATCGGCTCTCTTCGAGTCGGAGAGGCAAAGATCACCCCCGCTTTCGGTTTGCCTTCCCGATACGTGATCCATACGGTTGGTCCCTTTTGGCAGGGCGGTCATCAAGGGGAGGAAGCGCAGCTTCGCTCTTGCTATGCCTCCGCGCTTTCTTTGGCACGCGAAAACACACTTGCAAGCATTGCCTTTCCTTTGATTAGTTCCGGATGCTATGGCTACCCGAAGGACCGGGTGCTGAGAGTTGCCGTCAGTGAGATCGAGCGATTCTTGAAAAATCATGATATGCTGGTCTATCTCGTTGTTTTCGATAAAACCTCTTATGCCATCAGCAAAACGCTTTACAGCGATATTGCGGCTTTTATCGATGATAACTATGAAGCGGTGCCGCCGTCCTTTCCTTCAGTGCTCAGGTTCTCTTCTTCTGCCGATGCGCTCGAGCCGAATCGCAAGAGAATTTTCAAAGAGGCGCAAAGCGAATCATTGGATCATATGCTCGCGCATATGGATAAAGGTTTTGCCGAAACACTTTTTTTCTATATCGATCAAAAAGGCTTGACCGACGTGGAGTGCTACAAACGCGCAAATGTGGATAAAAAGACATTTTCGAAGATCAAATGCAATCGTAATTATAAACCGAGCAAGATCACCGCGGTTTCTTTCGCGATTGCTTTGCGCTTGACACTTGACGAAACGGCGCATTTGCTTCGCACCGTCGGTTTGGCACTTTCTAAAAGCTATAAATTCGATGTGATCATTGAGTATTTTCTCACAACGGGAAATTATGAAAGTATTTTTGATGTCAATGAAGTCTTGTATCAGTTCGATCAGGTTACACTCGGCTGTTCGTAAAAGTCGCTTGTAAAGCGACCAAACCTCCTTTTTTCTGTGCTAAAGTAGAGACACAGAACAAAAGGAGGTTTTTCTTATGAAGAACAATGTAACGGAAATTGTATTCATCATTGATCGAAGCGGCTCGATGCATGGACTCGAAAAGGATACCGTCGGTGGCTTCAACGCAATGCTTGAAAAGCAGAAAAACGAGGAGGGCAAGGCTTATGTCTCCACGGTTCTCTTTGACAGTACAACCGAGGTGTTGCACGACCGTTTGCCCATTGAAAAAATAGAACCCATGCGCGAGTCGGATTACCGTGTCGGCGGTTGCACCGCGTTGCTTGATGCGATTGGAGGTGCTATGCATCATATCGGAAATATCCATAAATATGCCCGCCCCGAGGATGTGCCTGCGCACACGGTCTTTGTCATCACCACCGACGGCATGGAGAATGCCAGCCATATCTACAGTGCCGATGCTGTAAAGACGGAGATTCAAAAGCGGCAAAAAGAAAACGGTTGGGAGTTTCTCTTCCTTGCCGCCAATATCGATGCGGTGCAAAGTGCAGACAGCTTGGGGATCCGTGCCGATCGTGCCGCCAATTACAAAGCAACCTCGGAAGGCGTTCGAGATCACTATGCCATGATGACGGATGCCGTTTGTGCCGTACGTCGCGGTGAAAATCTGGACAAAGGCGATTGGCGTAAAAAGAAACATTAAAGAGAGAAAATAAATCCGCTTCGCTCAACGTGACATTCTATTCGCCTGCATTCGTGTAGCGCATATCACTGACACAGGCGAATAGAGTTGCGGGCTGGCTCTAAAAGTTGCTTTGCAACTTTGCAAAGAACCAGCCCCCGCATTGCAAAAGGGGAGTGTAAAACGATATTTTAACAAGTTTAGCCTTCGGTGAATACTTTTTTTATAGCTTCCAAATATCCGTAACCGTATATATCATCGGGCTCTAAATAACTTGTTTCGGTCCATTCGTTCCAAGAATTGACCGTAATCAAGGGTGCCGGCAAAGCGGGATGCGCGTCAATGTATTCTTTGGCATAAGCAAACGCCTTTTGTACGTTTTCGGGTGTGTTATCCGTGCAAACGTCATCGCGGAAGCAATGATATCTGGGATTAGAATCCCATCCCACCGAAACGTGAGGATACACGGGGAAATTTAAACGGCTTGCCATTTTTTCGTATTCTCGAATGGCATCTGCAAAAATATCGAGATAAGAACGGTTGGTTGCGGTGAAGTCTCGATATTGATAAAGTGCGCCGCTGTCAAAGCCGAGTGTATTTGCTACATCAATCACCGTTTGTGTATCGGTGACAAGCTGCTCCATTTTTTTATTGCCTTTGACGCATAGCTGTAACTCAAGTCCGGGAAATCCTGCTTCAACCGTTTTGGCTCTGAACCATTCAAGCGCGCTCTTTGCTTCTTCGATGCCGCCAAGACCGCGCACAAAATTGGGAATGTCGAAAATCATATAAACGGGTTTTCCGTCAATCTTGTAGTAACAAGGGTGCGAAAAATACTTTTCTATCGTTTGCTCTACAATGTAATCAAATGTTTTTCTGTCTACAGCTCCATCCCATACGGGAATTCTGAGATCGGAATTTCTCTTATCCCACATGGTATCGGCGGTGTGATTCGCCCACATAAGATAGAACTTCATTTTATGATTGTTTCTTGCCTTAAGAAACCCGTTGTCGAGGCATTGCTCTAAAAAGGGTTTGTTATCATACCAATACCAATCGTAAATAAATACGTTGACGCCATGATTTGCCGCCGCCTCGATCTCCATTTCCATGACGTAAGGATCTGCCTCGTTCACATATCCCCAAAGTGGCTTGCGCGGCCAAAGATGCCCTTCGAATTTTGGAGTCATCTTTTTTACCGTTTGCCATTCGCCGTACCCTTCCTCCCAGAAAATCCTCGCTCGAGGCTCATCCCCGGTATAGGAAGGCCATATATATGCCGCTACATCGTACTGTTTCATAATTTCCTCCGTTTGATTTTTGTTAATAATATTATACTACAGAAGCGTCAATATTTCAAGTCTTTTGGAAAAAAGACCGTCGATAAAAGACATTTTTGGGCGGAGAGGGAGGGAGTGGGACGTAAAACGACTTTATTAGTGAAAAGTGAAGAGTGAAAAAGGAAAAGGAACTAAAACGGTGTTTGTTTTAGTTCCTTTTGGCGAGAGGGGTACCCTACGGGGATTCCCGCGCCCTGCGCCCGGTGAGCAAGCTCCCTCTTACACGCCGTCGCATAGTCGCGAGTTGTCGCCTGCGCCTGCTCGGCTCCACTCGCTTCTTGCTTTGGGCTTTCCTTCGCTCAAAACGGCGAAATACCGTTTTGAGCTCGTCACTTCGGGCGGGGAATGCGAACCCTCCCTGTCCGCCATACGAATGAAAAAACCTCGGCTTCATCTTCATCGAAGGATGAGAGTCGAAGTTTTTTCTGTTTTGGGCAGAACATCTTGAACGGCTACAGATTTAGTTTTTTTGACTGCAATGTTCACGGATGAGTTTGGATATCATCGAGAACAAGGATACGACCTCGTTGATCGCCCCTGACCACGAACCAACAAGCAGATCGTAAATAAGAAAGGTAAGGCAGATCGGAACGGTCAAAAGCCGGATGCTCTTTGTTTTTCGAAAGGTTAAGGAGACTGTGACGAGTGCTGACGCGCAAATAGGCATGAGTTGAATGAGAGAATCGGCAAGATAGATCGCAAGGCTTGCGTTGACGGTGATAAACATTGCCGCGAGAATGCGTCTTGCATATCGCTTTTTCGGTTCCTTTAGGAAGGTAAGTTCGCGCACGATGCCAACCGCGTTGGGGATCGCGCCTCCGATCGCCCCCAAAAGAAGATAATGTGCCGCCCAGATCACATCGGATAAAATCTTAAAGGCAAGATATTTCGTACGGCTTGACTGCTGATACATCACGAAGAGCGAGAGTATTCCGAAAATGCCGATAAGTTGGGCGATTATTTCGGTTTTAGTCATCCGAGAGATCGATCCACCAATGCTTGATGTTCACTCGTCCGTCATCGTATGGGTCGGAAGCTTGGATCAAGATGCGTTGCTTACCGCCGAAGCGACCCGTTACGCAGTTGTTGGAGTAGTATGCCATCGTTCCGTTGCCCTTCGGTGGGGTCAACCTCATGTAGTTACCCTCGTCCCACGTGATACCGTCGCGTGAGGTGTAAAGAACAAAGTGGAAGGGTAGCTCGTTCGTTTCATTACCCGAGCGTCCGTGCATAAAATAAGTATCGCCGAGCCGACACATCTGCGGATTGCGCAGACGCTTGGCAAAAAACGCCCTTGACGGCTTGCCCCACGTTTTGCCCATATCATAACTGATGCAGTAATCCGAGTGGTATTCGTCGTTAAGGTTATAATTGTAAACGATAAGACCGCCATCGGGCAGAAGTTCCATGGCTCCGTAATGTCTGCCAAGTGTTTCAAAGGGAAGAACGCTTAACTCCTCAAAACTTTCACCGTTGTCGTGACTGACGAAAAGGCGATAAAGATGCTCGGGAAGGTTGCCAGTCCAAAAGATCTCGGCATCGTTGCAAAACATCAGGGCGTAGATTGCACCGTCCTTGACAATCACATCCATCACACGCCCGCGATAATCAGTAATAAGTTTTGCCTCTGTCCAACTTTTGCCGCCGTCAAAACTCCTTAAAACAGCAGGCTCAAGATAAGGCTCCCAACGCATAAGTTTTTTGTTGCGCAAGCAAAAGAGGACGATGGTGCCGTCGTCGGTGGCGACCGCCTTTTCACAACTGATATTGCAGACACCGTCGATAAAGCAACGGTAAGAATAGTCAAGTTTCATCGGCTCGCTCCAACTCTTGCCGCCGTCAGTCGTGCGCTTGTATTCCATCCAGCCGTAGCCTGTGTGACCGCGCTCAATCGCCGCAGAGCAGTTGCTGTAAAATGCGAGAAGAGAATTCTCCGCATATTCCACCAATGCATGTCCCATGTGACCGCTGCGGTAGTCTTTTTCGTGATCTACGAACATGATGCCGTCATTCGGGATACTTTCGGGTGTGATTTTAAATCCTTTGCTCATTTTTGTAAACTCTCCTTGTCATATATGATAGTGGATTTCCCATAAGAATGTTGATTTTTGATTTTTCCGTGCTCCGTGTGATGCGCCTTGTCCGTTAGGACACTGCCCGCCTCAATCTCTTCCAGTGCCTTTATCATGTCAGCACACAAATCGGAGGAAAGCGGCTCGGCGGTATGCCCTTCAAGGAGCACGGTTATGCCGCTTTTCTTTAACAACTCATAGAATGCCGCCACTCTTTTTGCGTATGCGGCAGGTCTTGCGCAGGAGTCCCAGCATAGCCATGTCTCGCGGTTGACGATATCTCCCGTCAGGGCGTAGCCGTTCTCCTTGCACAGAAAGCAAAAGGCGCCGTCCGAATGTCCGGGGAGCGCATACGCCTCAAGCACCGTACCGCCAAGCTCAAACCTTTCGCCATCATGAAGCGGGATGTAGGGGATTTTTCCCCCAAGCATCGGTGCGTCCTCACGCCCGATGTGTACCTCGTCAAAGCAGGATGTGTTTGCAACGTGGTCCGTGTGGCCGTGCGTTAAAAGCAGGATTACGGGAAGAGAGGTAAAGGTGCGAATGAGTGGCAAAAGCGCGTCATCTCGCTTATATCCCGCGTCAATCAGCGCTGCTCGATCTTTACCGATAACGAGCTGCATACAAAAAACAATACGCTCGTTTGGGTACGTCTCGCAAATAAGGATCAGATCCTCGCGTATTCTTTTTGAGCTTAACATGCTCTCACCTTCCTTCCGGTTAAGTGTATCACAAGAGCTGTGCTTTTTACAATGAAAAAAAACCTAAGTATATGGACAAAAATCCTAACTTGTGTTATAATAGTGCTATCGAACAGAGAGGTGTAGCGTAGCATGAAGGAAAGTAAAAGCCCGCGTGCGGTAAACGTAGTGTCAAACAAATATTTAGAGGTGAATAATTGCAGTCCCCAAACACGCAAGGACGGATTTACCGTCACGCGGAGCGAGGGCTGGCAGGATTATCAGTTGCTCTTAATTACCGACGGCGAATGCGTTGCCTATCATAACGGCACGGAATATCGTCTGTCTGCGGGCGGCGTGATCCTTTACGCGCCGGGCGAGCCGCAGAAATATATCTTTCCCCATGAATGTAAGTCGTTATGGGTGCATTTTTCGGGTACAGCCGTAGAGGAAATCTTATCCTCATGTGAACTTTCAAGCGGCATATATCCTCTTGCACCCGATCAACAGTTGACAGAACTTTTCTTTTCACTCATTCAGCGCTTTCATCACGAGCAAACGCGTAAGTATGCCTGTGCCTCGGTAATTGAACTTTTGTACTGCGTTTCGGATCTTGTCTGCCGTGCCGACAACCCGTTCTGCCCGTCGGGTATTTCCGCCGTTCTCGACCATGTCACGCGAAATTACGATCAGGACTTTACGCTTGCCGAACTTGCAAGGCTTTCGGGCTATTCAAGAAGCCGTTTTTCCTATCTCTTTAAGCGCTATATCAGCAAAACGCCCGTGGAGTATCAACGAAGCATAAGGCTCCATTCCGCTTGTGACCTGCTTTGCGCCACTCATCTTCCTGTGAGCGAGATTGCCGCAGCCTGTGGCTATGCGGATGCGCTTTATTTCAGCCGTATCTTCAAGAGTGAATTCGGCATTTCTCCTACGGAGTACCGCAAAAATAATATATAAAACAAAAGCAAGCGAAACCTCTACTTAATAGAAAAAGGAAGAAGTGAAGAAAAAGACAACAAAACAAAATCAAAAGTTTATCGCGCGGCGATATGCTTGCCATCAGGGCGTGTGCTTGTCCCCCTACAACTCGGCGTCGCTTCGCTGAAAAATCACGCCGAAGGCGTGGATATCATCAATGCGAAGCATTGTATATCACCAACACGAAGTGTTGTATATCATCAAGCCGCAGGAAAGATGCACGCTAAAGCGTGATGAGATACAAGGGCGCAACGCGCCCTTGATGATATACCGACTTGCGTCGGATGATATACCAAGCCTGCGGCTTGGATAAAGAAAAACCACAGTCGAATTCGACTGTGGTTTTTCTTGGCGGACAGGGAGGGATTCGAACCCTCGGTCCCGTGAAGGATTACCTGATTTCGAGTCAGGGCCGTTATGACCACTTCGATACCTGTCCGTATGAAAACGATGAAATTGTGTTTTGGTACCAAACTTTCGAAATCAACCCTGATTTCGATGTCAGCAGGAGTTGCAAGCAACTCTGTTATGACCACTTCGATACCTGTCCGTATGAAAACTATGAAATTGTGTTTTGATACCAAGCTCTCGAAATCAACCATGATTTC